>CAKUKM010000007.1 GCA_934663595.1 uncultured Clostridia bacterium
TCGTGCTGGATTTACGCGCCGGATTCGCCGATCGATTACCCGATCGTGCACGGCGCGGACAACGAATATTGGCTGCATCGGCTGTTCGACGGCTCGCGCAACGCGGCGGGCACACTGTTTATCGATTATCGGAATCTTCCCGATTTTCAGGACCCGAACACGCTGATTTACGGCCACCATATGCGCAACGACAGCATGTTCGGCACGCTCGATCATTACGAGCAGCCCGGCTATTACGATTCGCACCCGTGGATGCTGGCAATCGCGCGGGACGAAACGTATCTGGTGGAGGTTCTCGCAGGCTATACGACCTCGAAGAAGGATCATTGCTACGACATCGCGATCAGCGATGAAAACGACAAGCAGAAATTCATCGACGAGGCGAAAGCCAAATCGGATTTCCAGTCTCCCGTCGAAATCAACCCCGGCGACAAGCTGATTACCCTTTCCACCTGTGCCTACGCCTTCGAAAACGCAAGGTATATCGTGATTGGAAGGCTGTGGCCGGTCGGGCTGCCGGCAGAAATTTCACAATTGAAGAGCGAATGAAACGCGCATCGCTGCAAGTGAATTTGGCTGCAGCGATGCGCTTATTAATAGGAAGAAACGCGTTTCTACTATGGGTGGGAAAGTGGGTGGGAGAAAAAAATAAACCACCGAGAAAGTGCCTATTTCTCGGTGGTTTTGCAAGTGCGGTCGACGGGACTTGAACCCGTACGGTCTCCCACACGCCCCTCAAACGTGCGCGTATGCCAATTCCGCCACGACCGCGCGAACAATAGATATTATACCGTACAGGGGCTGAATTGTCAAGCCTGAGGATGTAAATTTTTGCTTTCTGCGGCGATTTTGCCGAAAAAAGGGGCGCGGAAGGCGAACCCTCCTGCGCCCGGCGGTTTACAGCAGCGCCTTGCGCTGGGCCTTCAGCGTGGCGACGCGGCAGGCGCGGATGTAGGCGTGGGTGAGATACTCCTCCGGCTCCATGCGCGCGTAAATGTCGTTCTCGTGGCGGTCCTTGCGGCCGACGTTGTTCAGCTCGAAGGTCAGAATGCCGTCGTAGCCGCAGCGATTCAGGCGATCGACGATGCCGTTCCAGTCGCCCACGCCGTCGAACGGCAGCAGGTGCAGGTCGTCGAAGAACGTGATTTCGCCGTTGTAATCGCGAATGCCGAGGTTGTCGTTGATGTGCGTGGAGAACAGGCGGTCGCCGTAGAGGGCGAGCATGTCCTGCGAGCGGTTGTAGCACATCTCGTGGCCGGTGTCCCAGCAGAAGCCGACGAACGGATTGCTCTTGAAGTGCGCCATCAGCGCGGCGAGGTATTCCTCGCCCTCGGTGTTTTCAAGCGACAGCTTGACGCCCAGCTTTTCCGCCTCGCGCACGACGATGGCGAAATTGTCCAGGCCCTCCTGCGTGGGGTTGTGCTTCGTAAAGCCGATGAACGTGTGCGCGACCATGATCGGCACGCCGTTGTCCGCGCACGCGCGCAGGCAGTGCAGCTGCTCCTCGATCACGCCCGGCGTTTCGTCGGTCGGCTCCCACATGCGGTCGATCCGGCCGAACGGCGCGTGAATCGACTGGTAAATCATGCCCTCCTCGTCCGCGACCTTGCGGAGCGACGCGATGTCCGCGCCCTCCTGCCAGCCGGAGAAGAAGCCCTCGAAGCCGATTTTTTTAAGGGTGCGCACCTGCTGATCGTAGGGCAGGCGATAGGTTTCACTGAGTCCGAGACAAAGCTTGGTACCGCGCATTGCAGTTTCCTCCATTATAATCAGTATTCCGGCGCGAACGCGCCCAAACAACGCGTTTATTATACTCTTTTCGCGCGCAAACGTCAATCGAAAACCGAATGATACAGAATATCTGGATGAATAGGCGCGTTTTGTTCAACATAAAAATTGCGCAAATTAGATAAAAATTAGCAATATGCCAAAAAATATGGAGAAAGCGTTGACAGATGACCATGTTCGTGATAAAATACATTCAGATTCCCTGATAGAGGAAATATATCTGGGAACTTGCACGATGCAAAGCATCGGCAAAATACAAGGAGGACAACATCATGAAGAAGTTCCTGGCAATTCTCGTCGCTCTGGCGCTCGTGCTGGGCGTTTCCTGCACCGCGCTGGCGGACGAGCCTGTCACCATCCAGTTCTGGTCCGTATTCACGGGCGACGACGGCGCTGTTCTGCAGGCGCTGGTTGACGAGTTCAACACTGAATACGAAGGCAAGATCAATGTGGTTCATTCCCCGCTGTCTGATCCCTACACGAACCTCTACCTGGCCGTGCAGTCCAGCACCGATATCCCGGACGTCATGATCGGCCACATCGAGCAGATCCCGAAGATGGCTGCCGACGGCATCCTGACCGATGTTGAGTACCTCACCGAGGGCGACGTTGATCTCGCGAACTATCCGGAGCACGTTCTGGCGCGTTCCAACATCGACGGCGTGCAGTACGGCATTCCGTGGGACTTCAATGCTCCCGTTCTGTACGTCAACCTCGACCTGATCGCGAGGTACGGCCTGGAGTCCATTCTGGAAGACCGCATGGTCACCTTCGACGAGCTGAAGCAGGCGGGCGAAGCCGTTAAGGCGGCCGGCGATCTCGAGACCGTCAAGATCAACAACTACTACGGCAACTTCAACCAGTATGTCGCGCGTTACGAAGAAATGGCTCAGAAGGAGCTGATTCAGGACGGCAAGCTTGCGATCGATACCGTGCAGTGGGGCAAGGTCATCGACGTGTTCCGCGAGCTGAACGATCTGGGCTATGCGATCGCCCGTGAGGACGATGCGAGCGCGATGTTCCTCGGCGGCAGCCTGATGTTCTTCGAGGCGGGCACCTGGACGAACGCGACCCTGATGCAGGTGGAAGGCCTGAACTACGATTGCGTGCCGGTAACCGTTTACAGCCCCGAGACCGCGCTGGTTCGCTCCGGCTCTCACACCTGGATGCAGCCCGAGAATGAGGATCGCACCGAAGAGACCGATATGGCCGTTGCGACCTTCATCAACTGGATGGGCGCGCACTCCCTGACCTGGGCGACCAAGGCCGGTCAGGTTCCGCTGTACAAGTCCGTTACCGAAATGGACGAGTTCAAGGCGTGCAAGCAGACCTTCCTGGCGCAGGCGGGCCTGTCTGACAACATCAAGATCTTCCAGTACTACTACTGGAACACCCTGACCGACGTGATCGGCCGCACCGCGAAGGACGTCGTTTATGACGAGACCATCGATTCCGCGACCGTTGGCGCGGGCATCCAGCAGGAAGTTGACGACGCGATCGCCGCTGGCGTCTAATCGCTGAAAGCAACGGAATGGCATTTGAGGAAGGAAGGGAAACCTTCCTTCCTCATTGGACGTTATTGAGCGCATTTGTTTGCGCTTTCCATGCGGGCGGCGGGCTCGCGCAATCCATTTTTCGGAGGCACTAGAAACATGAAGAGGACGACCTTAGCAACGATCCTGCTTTTGTGCTTCATTGTGGCGTTCTCCTTTTCCGGCGTAAACGCGGTTTGCACGGCGAAGGATACGACGGTGAGCACCTATGTTTCCCATTATTATACGCTGTATTCGCTGAGCAGCGCCGCGGTAATGCTGCTGCCGCTGATCGTGATGCTGGCTGTGGTCGCCCTGATTTCCTATCTGAACAAGCAGCCCAACGTGGGATTTTTGTTTGTGGCGATCATGGCGGCGCTGTATATCGTGTTTTTGATCACGTACTGCGCGGAGGATCGCAACAATTCGGTCTACAATATTCTGAACGCGCAGTTCGGAGAACTGGGCGTAAAGGTCAAAAAGCGCGATTTCCACATTCAGATGACGCCCACCTGGGTTTGCTATCTGACGGCGGCGCTGGGCGTGCTGACCACGGTGGTTTCGCTGCCAAATTTCAAAACGCGCCTGACGCGCTATTACCTGAAGGCGGAGCTGGAACCGTATCTGTTCATCGCGCCGCAGGTCATTCTGTTCGTAACGTTCTCGCTGGTGCCGATCATCTATGGTCTGTACGCGGCGTTTACCAAATGGGACCTCTACAACGACCCGATCTTTACCGGCCTTGCGAACTTCAAGACGATCCTGTTTGATTCGTCGAATACGTATTACGCGCAGCTGCGCAAAGGTCTCGGCAATACGTTCAAGTTCGTAATCTATGTAACCCCCCTGTGCATACTGGTGCCGTTCTCGATCGCGCTGGCGACGCGCCAGGTCACGAAGGGCAGCAAGCTGCTGCAGGCGATTTACTATCTGCCGTCCCTGATGTCGACCACGACGGTCATGCTGACGTGGAAATACTTCTTCAACAACACCTACGGCATGGCGAACAACCTGCTGGGCTCGACGTGGAACTGGTTCTCGCCGCCGTACAGCTGGGTCATGCTGGTGATCGTAACGGTCTGGTGGTGCTGCGGCGGAACGATGGTCATTTACCAGAGCGCGCTGGCGAGCGTGCCGGCGGATCAGTATGAGGCCGCGTCGATCGACGGTGCGGGCGCATGGCAGAAGTTCAAGTATATCACGCTGCCGAACATGTCGTATCCGCTGATGTATACGCTGGTCACGACGCTGATTGCGCAGTTCAACGTATACGGCCAGCCGAACCTGTTGACCGAGTACTCCTACAACGGCGCGAACGCGGTGCTGCTGATGTACATCCGCGATGCGGCGTTCAAGCAGCAGGTGGCGGGCATCTCGTCGGCGATGGCGCTGATTCTGGGCCTTACGATCATGTGCGTTTCCTTCCTGCAGATTCGCCTGATGCGCGGCGACAACAAGAAGACGCGCAAGGCCAAGGTTTGAGAAAGGGGGCGACAGAAATGAGCAAGGACGTAAGAAAGAGCGAGAAAATTTCCCGCATCGCGTGCACGACGGTGCTGGCGATCATTGCCGTATTCTGGTTGATCCCGATTGTGTGGGTCATCACGAACTCCTTTAAGACGAACCTGGAATTCCAGACGAGCTATACGAACTTCAGCACGCGGATGGAATACATTCAGGCGATGTTCCCGAAGAAATTCAGCCTCCAGACGTACATCTCGCTGTTTACCGGCGAGGGCATGTCCACGCAGACGGGCATTCCGCGGATGATCTCGAATTCGCTGATCATTTCGATCACGCGCACGATCATGGTGGTGCTGACCTGCTCGATGGCGGCGTATGCCTACGAGCGCCTGCACTTCCCGGCGGGCGACAAGATCTTCTGGGGCCTGTTCTTCATTTCGCTGATTCCGTCGTCGGCCTCGACGCTGCCGCTGTTTAAGATCTGCAATGCGTTCAACTGGGTCAACGATATCAACGCCCTGATCTGGCCGGGCTGCGTGAGCATCATGAGCACATTCCTGATGCGCAACTTCCTGGTGGGCATTCCGAAGGAGATGGACGAGGCGGCGCGCATCGACGGCGCGGGCAGCTTCAGAATCTTCTATTCGATCATTTGCCCGTCGATCAAGCCGGTATTGATGATCGTGGCGCTGAGCGCGTTCCAGGGCGGCTGGAACGATTACTATTGGCCGAGCATCATCATGACCGACCCGAACAACCAGACGCTGACCTCCGGCCTTGCGCAGCTGCAGAGCCAGCTGGGCACGCCGCAGTTTGCAAGCCTGCTGGCGAGCACGGTGGTTTCGATGGTGCTGCCGTTCGTGCTGTATCTGACGTGCCAGAAGTATTTCCTGCGCGGCATCAAGATTCAGGCGGCGGTCAAGGGATAATTGATGATTTGAGGGGCGGCGTATGCCGCCCTTTAATATGAAGGAGGAAAGATTATGGCCAATCGACCCAATCTTTTGTATGTGTTTGCCGATCAGCTGCGCCGCACGTCGTGCGGATACACCGGGTATAAAAACGCCCGCACGCCGAATATCGACGCGTTCCACGATTGCAGCATGGACTTTACCCAGGCGGTTTCCGGACATCCGGTGTGCGCGCCGTATCGCGCGACGCTGTTTACCGGCAAGTATACCTCTTCCACCGGCGTGGTCATCAATGAGATTCGCTTCAATCCCAATCAGCGCTGCATCGGCCACGTGCTGACCGAGGGCGGCTATGAAACGGCGTATATCGGCAAATGGCATCTGTATGCGGATGAATGGGGCAACCATTTCGATCCCAAGAATTCGTTTGTGCCGAAGGGCCCCGATCGGCTGGGCTTCGACGATTACTGGGCGGCCTACGGCTTCCATCACGAGTATTTCGCGCCGCACGCCTATTATCATGAGGACGGCCCCCAGAAGATTTACGCGGACAAATACGAGCCGTATGCGCAGGTCGATCTGGCGATTCGCCATTTGAAGCGCCTGAGCGAGAATCCGGACAAGCCGTTTGCGATGTTCCTGTCGCTGGGCGTGCCGCACGATCCGTGGGTTCCGGAGAACGTGCCGAAGGAAATGCTGGATAAGTTCGATCCGAAGAACTATGATTATCCGCCGAACTACCTGCCTGAGGACGACCCGCACGGCGACGCGTGGGCGCATCTGTCCGAGGAAGAGCGCAAAGAACTGCCCGAATGGATGCGCGTGTACGACGCGATGGTCGGCTGCCTCGACGAGGCGATCGGCAATCTGATGAGCGCCGTGCGCGAAATGGGCCTGGATAAGAACACGATCATCGTCTTTACGTCCGACCACGGCGAATGCTTCGGCGCGCACGGCCGCCGCGCGAAGAACATCTTCTATGAAGAGGCGGTGCGCGTGCCGTTCATGCTGAGAATGCCGAACGGAACGCAGGCGAAGAAGGAGACCGACGCGTGCCTGAACTCGGTCGACCTGATGCCCACGCTGCTGGATCTGATGCATTTGCCGATTCCGGCGGACGCGCAGGGCCAGAGCCTCGCGGGCCTGATCACCGGCGAAAACAATCGCGAGCCGAAATTCCAGTTCATGCAGGGCATGGGCGCGGTCGCGGATTGGGGCGACGGCTATGAATGGCGCGCGCTGCGCAACAAGCAGTATACGTATGCGATCTATCGCGTGGACGGCGCGGAAATGCTGTTCGACCACGAAAAGGACCCGTATCAGATGGTCAATCTCATCGACGATCCGGCCTATGCGCAGGTTCGCGACGAAATGAAGGCCGAAATGAAGGCCGAAATGGCGCGCGTGAACGATACCTTCGAGGCCACGAGCTATTATCGCGACCATTGGACGAAGGATCGCCACATTATCCGCACGGCGACGGATGATTATTCCAAGCCTGCGGACGTGCCGCCGATTCCGAAGGACATCCCGAGACCCGAATATCCGCGCCCGCAGTTCGTCCGCGACGACTGGATGAACCTGAACGGCGTGTGGCAGTTCGAGATCGATCAGGGCTGCTCCGGCCGCGCGCGCGGTCTGGTCGAGAAGGAGAAGCTCGACGGCCAGATCATCGTGCCGTTCTGCCCGGAGAGCGAGCTGTCCGGCGTCAACAACAAGGATTTCATGCGCGGCGTATGGTATAAGCGCACGTTTACGCTGCCGGACGAGGCGGCGGGCAAGAGCGTATTCGTGAATTTCGGCGCGGTGGATTATGATTGCGAGGTCTGGGTGAACGGAATCAGCGTCGGAACGCACAGCGGCGGCTACAATTCGTTCACGCTCGAGATCACCAAGGCGCTGAAGCCGGGCGAGAACGTCATTACCGTTTGCGCCGAGGACGATACGCGCAGCCCGATGCAGCCCACCGGCAAGCAGAGCGGCCAGTATGCGTCGCACGGCTGCCTGTATACCCGCACGACCGGCATCTGGCAGACGGTCTGGCTCGAGTGGATGAACGACAGCCATTTCGAGCAGGTGTTCTTAACGCCCGACGCGGCGAATTCCACGCTGCACGTGCGCGCGAAGGTGCACGCGGGCCAGGGCTGCACGATGAAGCTCGCCACCGCGTATAAGGACGAATACACCGGCACCGCCGAGGCGAAGGTCAACAACGGCTGGGTCGAGGCGACGGTGCAGCTGACGAAGACGCACCTGTGGACGGTCGGCGATGGCAAGCTCTATGATCTGCAGCTGCTTCTGGAAAAGGACGGCGAGCCGGTCGACGCGCTTTCGAGCTATTTCGGCCTGCGCAGCGTCGGGTTCGACGGCATGAAGTTCGTGATTAACGGCAAACCCGTCTTCCAGCGCCTCGTGCTCGATCAAGGCTTCTATCCGGACGGCATTTACACCGCGCCCAGCGACGCGGCGCTCAAGCGCGATATCGAGCTGAGCATGGCGATGGGCTTCAACGGCGCGCGCCTGCATGAAAAGGTGTTCGAGCCGCGGTTCCTGTATTGGGCGGATCGCCTGGGCTATCTGTGCTGGGGCGAAATGGCCAACTGGGGCCTGGATCATTCCGATATCGGCGCGCTGAATGCGTTCGCGCGCGAATGGATCGACGAGGTGCGCCGCGATTACAGCGCGCCCAGCATCATCGGCTGGTGCCCGTTCAACGAGACGTGGGACTATGCGGGCCGCCGCCAGAACGACGACGTGCTGCGCATGATCTATCGCATCACCAAGGCGATGGACATCACCCGCCCGGTGATCGATACGTCCGGCAATTACCATGTCGAGACCGATATCTACGACGTGCACGATTACGAGCAGAACCCCGAGGAGTTCGCGCGCCGCTACGGCCGCGGCACGGAGCCGATCTACGAGCGGTTCACGAATCGCCAGCAGTACGTTCCGGGCCTGCCGGTATTCGTCAGCGAGTACGGCGGAATCCGCTGGACCGACGATCAGTCCGGCTGGGGCTATGGCGAGGGCCCGAAGACCGAGGAGGAATTCATCGAGCGCTATCGCGGGCTTACGACCGCGCTTCTGGACAATCCCGATCACTTCGCGTTCTGCTATACGCAGCTGACGGACGTTGAACAGGAGCAGAACGGCCTGTACACCTACGACCGCAAGCCGAAGTTCGATCCGGCAATCATCCGCGCCATCAACACCCGCAAGGCCGCGATGGAAGAGGAATAAGCAAACCAAATGCCCCCTGCCAGTACGACAGGGGGCATTCTTTTGCCCAAGAAACCGCGCTGCGAAGGTGCAGCGCGGTTTTGGTTTATGTGTTCAGGCGCTATTCCTGCGCGTGGGGATGGGTGCGGGCGTAATACTTCCGGTATTTCGCGGGA
Source organism: uncultured Clostridia bacterium (assembly GCA_934663595.1). GTDB lineage: Bacteria > Bacillota > Clostridia > Christensenellales > Aristaeellaceae > Faecivicinus. The sequence goes on from CAKUKM010000007.1 coordinate 9,094, forward strand.
CTGCAATTCATGAATTCCTGAAAGGTTTTATGGAAAAACGAGGAATCGCGATAGCCGACCAGCCCCGCGATCTCCCAAACCGCCATATCCGTATTCAGAAGCAGGCGGCAGCTTGCCTCGATGCGCGCGCGCTTGACATATTCCGTGAAGGTTACGCCGGTTTCCAATTTGAACTGCTTGCTCAAATAGGCGGCGGAATAATTGCCGACGGGATAGCTGTCCGTGATCTTCAGGGTGGACATATAGTTTTCGCGGACATAGCGCATCATCTGCGGGGCGAACGCGCGGCCGTCCTTCGGCGCGTCGGCGGTGCAGACCTCGCGCAGCATCTGAATGATGATGTTGATCAGAAGCCCGCGCGACGCCTCCTTCCAGCCGAGCTCGCGCTCGTTGACCTCCTTTACGATCGCGAGAATGCTGCGGCATACCAGTCCGGTCGGGTCGCTGAATTTGGTCAGCATCGGCGTTCTGTCGATGCGGCGCTTGTCGATCGAAATCAGATAATGGTTGTAAATGTCGCTCAGATGGTTTGCGTCGCTCAGCTCCGAGCCGAACAGCCGCGGGCGAAACATTACGTTGATCAGGCGAAAATCATTGCCGGAAACGACGAGATAGGAATGAAACTGGTCGTAATCGACGATGAAGAACTCGCCCTCGTGAATTTTGTAGGTCATTCCGCCCACGTTGTGCAGGATTTCGCCCTTGAGCACATAGGCGAGCTCCAGGCATTTGTGCGAATGAATCGCCGAAATCGGCGCCACGGTGAAGCGCGTAACGATGTCTTCCTCCTCGACCTGCTGCACCAGCTCGGGAATGGGGACGTACATATTGGAAATCTGCATCGCGCGCACCTCCTTTACGAATCCATGATCATTATACGCCGTTTTTTCGGAGCGTCAAGCGGAAGTGTAAATAACGCTATATTTAAAATGTAATGTATTGCGATAAAAGTTAACGCTGGAATGTAGTATAATGCTATATTTTCAGGGGCGAAACAGCCTGAAACAGATTCACATAGCGGCAAAATATCACGTTTTTTCGGCGAGATACTCGCTTGTTAATTGGAAAAGCGCACGTATAATGAAATCAAGACCAAGGCTGGAGGCGTGCGAAATGCAAAAGAAGAATGGATGGTTCAGAAGGCTGGGCGCGGACATGCACCGGAACTACGATCTGTACCTGATGGCGATTCCGGGAATTTTGTTCTATGTGCTGTTCAAGTATTGGCCGATGTACGGCGTTCAGATTGCGTTTCGCAATTTCAATTCGGCGCTGGGCATAACCGGCAGCCCCTGGGTGGGCCTGAAATGGTTCGACAAGTTTATACATTCGTTCCAGTTCGGCTCGCTGATGAGCAATACGTTTTTGATCGCGCTGTATGCGATGCTGGTGGGCTTCCCGATTCCGATCATTTTGGCGCTGGCGCTGAATGCAAACGAGCATCCGCGGTTTAAAAAGACGGTGCAGATGGTTTCCTACGCGCCGCATTTTATCTCCGTGGTCGTGCTGGTTTCGCTGCTGAATGTATTCTTCGGCCAATCGTTTGGCCTGATCAACAATCTGCGCGCGGCGATGGGCGCGGATCGAATTCTGTATCTCGGAAAGCCGCAGTATTTCCGGCACATGTACGTCTGGTCGGGCGTGTGGCAGAACATGGGCTGGAACGCGATCATTTACATTTCCGCCCTTTCGGGCGTTTCGCCGGAGCTGCACGAGGCGGCGACGGTGGAAGGCGCGTCGAGACTGCAGCGCATTCGCTACATCGATTTCCCGCATATTCTGCCGACGATCACGATTCTGCTGATCATGGACAGCGGCCATCTGCTGAATGTCGGCTTCGATAAGGTATACCTGATGCAGAATGACCAGAACCTCCGCTACGCGCAGGTGATTTCGACCTATGTGTACGAAATGGGCCTTCTGAAGAATCAGCCGAGCTATTCGGCGGCGATCGGATTGTTCAATTCGGTGATTTCGCTGGTGATGCTGGTTGCGGTAAACAAAATCAGCCAGCGCATTGGCGAAACGAGCCTGTGGTGAGGAGGGGAGAACATGCGCAGACAGACGAGCATTCGTCAGACACGGAGCGATCGGATTTTCGGCGTGGTGGACACGCTGCTGCTGGCGCTGGTGTTTCTGATCATCGCATATCCGCTGTATTTCGTGGTGATTGCGTCGTTCAGCGATCCGCAGCTGGTTTCCTCGGGCAAGGTCATCTGGCGGCCGATGGGATTTACGCTGGCGGGCTATGAGCGAATCCTGAAGTTCAATCAGATTTGGCTGGGCTATCGCAATACGATCTTTTATGCGATTCTGGGAACGGTGATCTCGCTGGTATTGACCGTGACGCTCGCCTATCCGCTTTCGCGCAAGGATTTCATGCTGAGAACGCCGCTGATGATGCTGGTGACATTCACGATGTTTTTCTCCGGCGGCATGATTCCGACGTATCTGGTAATCAGCAAAATGGGCCTGCTGGATACGATCTGGGCGGTGGTGCTGCCCGGCGCGATCACGGCGAGCCATGTGATTATCGTTCGCACGTTCTTCCAGGGCATTCCCAAGGAGCTGACCGAGGCGGCGGCGATCGATGGCTGCACGAACTTCAAGGCGTTTATCCACATCATTCTGCCGCTTTCCAAGGCGGTGACGGCGGTCATTGCGCTATATGTGGCCAGCAGCCTGTGGAACGGCTACTTTGGCCCGATGATTTACCTGACGAACCGGAAGCTGTATCCGCTGCAGCTGTTCTTAAGGCAGATCCTTTTGCAGAACGACATGCAGGGCGCGGACATTTCCGCCGCGTCGGTGCAGGAGGAGCAGTACATTGCGCAGCTGATTCGCTATGGCGTGATCATTGTATCGACGGTTCCGATGATGCTTCTGTATCCGTTTATTCAGAAGTATTTCGTAAAGGGCGTAATGATCGGCTCGATCAAGGGCTGATGCAAAAGAGGTTATAATCGGTTCGATCCGGGCCGATGTAATAGAGAAAAAGAGGAGGACGTATTCATGAAAAAGCTATTTGCGATGCTGCTCTGCGCATGCCTGTTTCTGACGGGCACCGCGCTCGCCGACGTGCTGGGCACGTACCCCGTTGAGGGCGCGCCCGTGACGCTGACCGGTTGGGGCATTCTTGCCGGCAGCAGCATGGTGGACAATTTCAACGACAATCCCGCGTATCAGGAGCTGGAGAAGATCACCGGCGTCCATGTGGAATGGGAATGCGTGACCGAGGACGGCTCCGCTGAAAAGCGCGCGCTGCGCCTTGCCAAGGGCGACCTTCCGGACATCTTCTTCCGCGCGGCGCTGACCGACGAGGAAGTGGCTTCCCTCGCGAGCGCGGGCCAGCTGCTCGATCTGAGCGGCATGCTGGAGGAATATGCGCCGAACTTCTACGCGCTGATGCAGCGCGACGAGACGATTCGCCTCGCGATCAGCGATTCCACCGGCGCGATTTACGCGCTGCCGCAGGTCACGACGAACTCTCTGACCACGCACATGATCATCAACACCCGCTGGCTGGACAACCTCGGCCTTGAAATTCCGCAGACGATCGACGAGCTGTACGACGTGCTGAAGGCGTTCAAGGAAAAGGACGCGAACAACAACGGCGACCCGAACGACGAGATCCCGATGTCCGCCGCCGGACTGGATCAGCTGAATATCCTGATGCATGCGTTCAAGGTGTATCCGGACAACTATTACGGCATGTTCGTCTATCCCGGCACGTCCGAGGTGAAGAACTCCTATATCTCCGACGATCTGAAGGATGCGTTCAAGTATCTGAAGAAGCTGTACGACGAGGGCCTGCTCGACGCCGAGACGTTCTCTCAGGACGGCGACACCTACACCGCGAAGGGCACTGCCGACACGCTGGGCTATTTGACCGTTGCCGGAGCGTTTGTAAACGTTGGCAATGATCTGCACTGGGATTATCAGGGTCTCGCGCCGTTCCCGGACAGCGAGGGCAATCGCCTGATGAACAAGCGCGCCTCCTGCGGCGGCAACCACTTTGCGATCACCGCGAATTGCAAGAACCCCGAAGCGGCGCTGAGATACGTCGATTACCTCTACAGCGAAGAGGGCACCACGCTTGCGTGGATGGGCGTTGAAGGCGTTTCCTGGGAGTGGATCGACGATACGCACACGACCTGGCACTGGCTCAAGCCCGAGGATCTGACCATGAACCAGTTCCGCCACAGCTATGCGATCCAGGGCGGCGTCGGCTATCCGTCCGCGCATCCGATCTGGTTCGAGAGCAAGATGTGGGATCGCCAGGAGGACCCGATTGAGGCGAGCCTGGATACCGACCGCTTCCGCAAGCCCGCGACCGATTGCGGCGTGCTGCTTTGGCCCACGATCAAGTGGTCTGTGGAAGACAGCGAGACGCTGAGCTTCATCCTGCCCGAATGCCAGACCTATTACAAGGCCAGCGCGGTGGATTTCATCACCGGCGTGCGCGATATCGACGCGGAATGGGACAGCTACATTGAAACGCTGAAGGGCATGGGCATTGAAGAGGCAATCTCCATGTGCCAGACCGCTTACGACAACTACATGGCGCAGATCAGCAAATAATCTGCAACTACACACGATCGGCGCGCAACCCAAAACGCGCCGATCGTTTTTTTAAGGAGGACGATGCATGTTTATCCAATCCAGGCCGATATGGGCGAAGGGCAGAGGCGAGGAATTAAACCTGTTCCTTGAATTTGTAATTCCCGTGCCCGAGGGCGGCGAAACCGTGCGGCTGACCGCGTCGACGGCGTATCACCTTTATGGCGATGAAGCGCTGATTGCGTATGGCCCTGCGCGCGCGGGCGACGGTCATTTTCGCGTGGACGAATGGAAGGTGCGCGGCGTAAAGACGCTGCGCGCGCTGGTCGCCGGGTATTACACGAGCTGCTTTCAGTACACGCTGTATCCGTCGTTTTTGAATTTGGAAATCCTGAATGCAAAGGGCGAAGCGCTGTTTGCCACCGGGCGCGATGTGGTCGTTTGCCGCGAATACGCGCCGCGCGTGCGCTTTACGGACAAAATGGCGCGCCAGCGCGTGTATACCGAGGTGTATGATTTCCATCGCCCGGAGGGCGCAGTGCAGGAGCTGGAAACGCTGCCGGACCCGCAGTATCTTCCGCGCCGCGTGGAGCCGTTTTCCGGAACGGAAATTCTGCCCGAAAAGGCGATTGCGGAATTTACGATCGGCCAAAGGGAAGTTCCCGAAAAACTGATGCCGTTCGGACGCTCGCCGTTTAACAACAACATTCATTATCTGAAGCCCGGATACGCGAAAATTTTCGAGCATGAAGAGTGCAACCTGTTTTATGAAGCGCACGCGCTCGACTTTACCGATCGAAGAGAGCCGGGCGCGGGCCCGATTCGAGAGGGCGAGGCCCGGCTGTACGCGCTGGATCGCGTGCGCACCGGCCTGATTGAGCTGGAGGTCGCAGCGCAGACCGACGCGCGCGTCTATTTGATTTACGACGAGGTGCTCACCGATGGCGACGTCGTGCCGCGGCGAATGAACGTGCTGGGCGCGATGCGGCTGGATTTCCCGGCGGGCGAGCGGCATTTCCTGGCGTTTGAGCCGAACTGCTTTAAATATTTGAAAATCTGCGCGGTCAAGGGCGAGCTTCAGGTGCGCCGCCTCGCGCTGATCGAGCAGGCGGGCGTTGAGATTCCACATACGGCGTTTGAGGATTCCCAGCTGCAGGAGATCTTCGATGCGGCGGTCAATTCCTATCGGCAGAATGCGACGGACATTTTCATGGATTGCCCCTCGCGCGAGCGCGCGGGATGGCTGTGTGATTCGTTCTTTACCGGGCGATGCGAGTATGCGTTTACCGGCGAAAATCGCGTGGAAACGTCCTATCTGGAGAATTTTTATAAAACCGATCGCTTTATCATGAATCCCGAGGCGCCGAAGGGCATTGTGCCGATGCTGTATCCGGGCGATACGAATTATATCGGCGGCAGCGAATACATCATCAACTGGAATTTCTGGGGGATTATCGAGACGGCGGAGTATGCGCGGCTGCGCAGCGGCGATCGGGAGGTGGTCGAGAACCTCCGAAGCGTCGTATACGGCATACTGGGCGCGGTAAAGCCGTTTGAAAATGAATTTGGACTGATCGAGAATATGCCCGGCTGGATTTTTGTGGAATGGTCGCGCGCGAACGACAAGGACGTGACCTGCGGCGTGAGCTTCCCGTCGAACATGCTTTATGCCGGCGCGCTCGAGGCGGCGGGACGCATGTATGGCGACGAAGCGCTGATTCAGCAGGCGGAAAGGGTGCGCGCGGCGGTGCGGGAGCTCGCCTTTAACGGCGAATTCTTTGTCGACAATGCGATTCGCGAAAACGGCCGGCTCGTTCAGACTGCGAATACCACCGAAACCTGCCAGTATTACGCGTTTGCGCTGAGAACCGCGACGCCTGAAACGCATCCGGCGCTCTGGCAAACGATGATCGAGGCGTTCGGCCCGGATCGCAAGCGCGAAAACCGGTATCCGAACGTGGCGTTTTCGAATGCGTTCATCGGCAATTACCTCCGGATGATCGCGCTGATGGACAACGGCTGCTATGAACAGGCGCTTTCGGAGGTGCGCGGCTATTTCGGATTCATGGCGAAGGCAAACGGCGCGCTGTGGGAATTCGATTCCACGCGCGGCAGCTGCTGCCACGGCTTTGCGGCGTATGCGGGCGTGATCCTGCTGGAGCTGAAAAAGCATCTGGGCGCGATTTGACGGCGAGCGAAATTTGCGATACAATAGCGGAAACGGCGAGGGCATGACCGGCCGCTATTGTATCGCAATGGGAGGAAGAAAAAGTGATTCATCAGGATCGCAATCAGGCGAAGCGCTTTGACAGCCCGGAACGCAATGCGCGTTTTACGGATCTGGTTTATCAGTGCGACGGGCGAACCCGCGGCGAGGTGGACGCCGATCTTGTTCAGAGCGTGCGCGCGTTTGAGCCGGAAAAGAATCCCTATGCGCTCTTTTTCGGAGACCTGCATGGGCATACCAATTTGTCGGACGGCGTGGTGGAGCCGGAAACATTCTTTGAAAATCTGCGCGATAAGGCGAAGGTGGATTTTTGCGCGCTGTCGGACCACGATCACGGCGGCGTGGCCAAGCCTCCGCTGTGGGGAATCGATCCGCAAACGGGAAAAGTCAAATGGCGCCGCATTCTTGAAGTGGCGAATCGCTATTATGAGCCGGGAAAATTTACGACGATTCCGGCCTATGAGCGCGATTCGTATCCCTGGTTTTCCAATATGGTGGTCTATTTCCGATCGGCGGAGAACGCGGAGCTGATTCGCGGCGAACGCGATGGCGAGCTGACCGAGGCCGAGCTGCGCGCGCTCGCCCATCGCGACGACGTGCTCTACGGCCCGCATACCTGCGGAACGATCAATCCGGGAACGGATCTAAACGGCCGGGCGGCGGAGCTGATGCCGCGCACGTTTGAAATCTATTCGCGCGGCGGCGCATACGAGCTCTATGACGGCGACTTTCCCGCGTCGACGGGCGTTCGCGGCTGCTATTATGTGGATGCGCTCGAAAACGGCGCGAAGCCGGCGTGCATCGCCTGCTCCGACGACCATGCGGGCTTTGGCGGCAGAGACGTTTCCGATCGCGGCTATGGCTATACGGGCATGACCGGCGTGTACGCCGCCGAAAACACGCGCGAGGCGATTTTTGACGCGCTTGCCGCGCGGCGGTGCTATGCGTTTATGGGCGAAAAGCGCGTGACGGTCGATTTCAGAATCAACGGCTGCTTTATGGGCGAGGTGATTCGGGATACGTCCGACAAGCGCACGATCTTCTTCTCCGTTGGCGGAGAAACGCCGGTGGAGCGCGTGGATCTGATCAAGAACGGCCGAAGCGTGGTATTTTTCCGCAAAACGGCGCAGAAGGCGCTGTTCGATTATACGCGCGAGCGGGACGAGGACTGGTATTATCTGCGCATTCGCCTCGCGGACGGCCGATATGCATGGACGAGCCCGATCTGGGTGCAAAGAACGTAAAAAAACATTGCCGCGGCGCGAAAAACGCTGCGGCGATGGAAATGCCTTTCAAGCGCTCCCCCTATGCGGAGAGCGCTTTAAATCTGCCGAATCAAAAACAGCTCCATCGGCTGGGCGTAGCGGGGGACGTCGATTATGAGGCCGCCTGCGTCGCGATAGCCGAGCTTGCGATAGAAGTGCTGCGCCGTTTCGTCCGTCTGCGTCGAGGTCATCAGCATGCCGTGGCCGAGCGCCTTCATGTCCGCCGCCCAGCGCTCCATCAGCATTCGGCCGAAGCCGCGGCCGCGATAGCCCTCCAGCACATACAGCAGCGTGCAGAACGGCACGCAGTCCCAGAAGAGATTGTAGCGCATCAGCGCGGCCGGCGCGCCGTCCTCCAGCAGCAGATACGCCTGCCGGGAGCGCACCTTATTGGCAAATTCGCCCTCCGGCAAATGCCCGTCGATGCTCATCCAGAGCGCGCGGTCCGATTCCTGCGCAAACCGAATCTCAATCATGCCCTTCCTCCTCCCACGGCAGCGGAACGTCGCAGAGAAAATCGCTCACCCGCTCGCGCCCGCAGAGGCGGAACGTGCATTTCACGCCCAGCTTCGACGCGTCCATCAGGAAAACGCGCTTCTCCGCGCAATCGAGCATGCAGCGCCGCAGCGCCGTTTCCGCCTCCGAATGATCGCTGATTTCGCCCTCGAGCGACACGCCCTGGCTCGAAAAGAACAGCATGTCCGCCGAAATTCCGCGCACGAACGCCTCCGCCGCCGAGCCGACAAACGCGTGGTTTTCGCGATTGAAGCGCCCGCCGGTGCAATAGACCGCCGCGTCGCTCGCGCCGAGCTCGTCGAATACCCGGTCGTTGTTGGTAATGATCGTAAGTCCCCGCTTGCGGGCGAGGTATTTCAGCATCCGGCGCACCGTGCTCGACGCATCCAGCAGAATCGTCGCGCCGTCCGGCACCATCTCCGCCGCGCGGCACGCAATGCGCTCCTTCTGTGCCGAATGCTCGCCATCGCGCACCAGCAGCGGCACCACGCTTTCGCCGCCCGCGGGCAATACGCCGCCGTGCACGCGCCGCAGCGCGCCGTCTTTTTCCAGAAGCGCCACGTCGCGCCGAATGGACGCTTCGCTGACGAACAGCGCCGCCGCGAGCTCGTGAATCGACATTGCGCCGCGCGATTCGAGGCGCGCGAGTATTTCCTGCTGACGCTCGGTCATGGCGAATCTCCTTTGCTCATTTTCGGCAAAAAACCTGCGTAAATTTCAAAAATCGCGCCGGGGATTGACAGAGCTGCCGCCGCGCGTTATATTTATTTTAGCAAATTTTCCTTCGAAATTCAACCGCAAAAGGGAGGAGAAAACCATGCTGCCCTATCAAAACACGATTCCCGTCGCGGCGCATCGCGGCAATTCCCGCTTCTTTCCGGAGAATACGCTCGCCGCATTCCGCTCCGCGCTGGAGCTGAAGCCCGATATGCTCGAAACCGACCTGCACATGACCAGCGACGGCCATCTCGTGATCATGCACGATCATCTGGTGGATCGCACGACCGACGGAACCGGCCTCGTTCGCGAAAAGACGCTCGCCGAAATGCGCGCGCTGGACGCGGGCGCGTGGAAGGGTGAGGAGTTCCGCGGCGAAAAGGTGCCCACGTTTGAGGAATTCCTGGATCTGGTCGCGGGCGTTCCCGGCATGTTGTATAATATCGAGCTCAAGGACTATCCTGCCGACAGCGGCGCGTTTGCCTATCAGTCCGCGAAAAAGGCGATCGCCATGCTGCGCGAGGCCGGCATTCTTTCGCGCTGCGTAATCAATACGTGGAGCGGCGTGCTGAACGAATGGCTCAGCGAGCAGTACGGCGAGGAAATCAAGATTCACGCCTATTCGCCGCAGGAGCGCATGGGAGCGAATCAGAAGCGCTTCGTGTATGATTACGCCTATTGCGTCTGCCTGTTCGGCACGAAGAGCGAGCCGGTGGTGGACAAATCGATGTTCGATTTCGCGCGCAGCTACGGCGTGGAGCCGTGGGTGTTCTATTCCAAAGAGAGCGCCGAATTGTACGACGCGGCCATCGCGAACGGCGCGCGCCTGTTTACCGCAAACGACCCCGCGTGGGCGATGAGCTATTTGCGCGAAAAGGGTCTGCATCAATAAAAGGAGGAAACAGTTATGGCAATTATTACGATCGTCGGCTCCGGCATGATGGGCTCCGCGCTGGCCTTCCCGGCCCGCGAAAACGGCCACACCGTGCGCCTGGTGGGCACGCATCTCGACCGCGAGATCATTTCGGCCTGCCAGAAGACGAACCGCCACCCCAAATTCAAGAAGGATTTCCCGGCGGGCGTGGAGTTTTACCAGATTGAGGCGCTGGACGAGGCGCTCGCGGGCGCGGATCTCGTGATCGGCGGCGTGAGCAGCTTCGGCGTGGAATGGTTCGGCGAGAACGTGCTTCCGCATATCGCAGACGGCACGAAGGTGCTGACCGTGACCAAGGGCCTTCAGGATACGCCCGACGGAAAGCTGATTCCGTATCCCTACCTGTGGAAGGAAAAGGTCGAGGCGCTCGGCAAGAAGCTTTCGCTGAACGCCGTCGGCGGCCCGTGCACCAGCTACGAGCTCGTCGCGCACGACCAGACCGAGGTCGCGTTCTGCGGCTGGAACATGGCGGATCTGGAAGAGATCAAGGTGCTGATGCAGACGGATTACTACCACATCAGCCTGTCGACCGACGTGGTCGGCATCGAAAGCGCCGTCGCGCTCAAGAACGGCTACGCGCTGGGCATCGCGCTCACGATCGGCCTGAATCAGCGCGCGTTCGGCGTCGACAGCGAGCTGCATTTCAATTCGCAGGCGGCGGTGTTCGGTCAGAGCGTTCGCGAGATGTACAAGCTGCTCAAGCTTCAGGGCGCGGGCACGCTGGACAATCTCTGCGTGGGCGCGGGCGATCTGTACGTCACCGTATACGGCGGCCGCACGCGCCTGGTGGGCATCCTGCTCGGCCGCGGCCTGGACGTGGACGAGGCGAAGGCCGAATTGAACGGCGTGACGCTGGAATCGCTGGTCGTGGCCGGACGCGTTGCGCGCGCCGTGCGCGCCCGCGCAGCCGCCGGAACGCTCGATGCGGGCGAATTCCCGCTGCTGATGCATATCGACGACATCCTCACCAACCACGCGGCGGTCAATATCCCGTGGGAGAAGTTCACGTTCGTGGAAAACAGGTAAATAGGCAACCAGCGCGGCCCATCGGCAGGTCGCGCCGGTTCTCCATTTTAAAAGCGCCCTTCCCGCAGGAGAGGCGCTTTTGAAGCCTATTTGTGCTCGATATGGGTTTCGACATGCCTTTTGAGAGCCTCGTAGGTCTGCTCGCTTAAATCGTGCTCCACCTTGCAGGCATCCTCGCGCGCGGTCTCTTCGTCCACGCCGAGAGAGATAAAATAGTGGGTCAGCGTCTTGTGCCGCTCGTAAATGCGGTTCGCCACCTCCATGCCCTTGTCGGTCAGCGTAATCAGGCCCTCTTTATCCATGGTGATATAGCCGTTTTCGCGCAGCCGCTTCGTCGCGTAGCTCACGCTGGGCTTCGTAACGCCCAGCTCCGCAGCGATGTCGATCGAGCGGATATAGCCGTGCTGCTCCTTCATCATCAGCATTGCCTCGAGATAATCCTCGGACGATTCCAGTATTCGCATTGATTCACCTGCTTTCTCCTTTTAGATTAACACACTCTTTGCTTAAAGTCAAGCCGAGATATCAAACATTCGCCGGCTGAATGCGAGCCGGCGAATGGCAAACAGTATGCGCTTATCCCCGCAGGATTGGTTTTTTTAGCGTTCAAAGGTTGGAAGTAAGTTTGAGCATCTCTGGTAAGGAAGAAGGAGGTGGTTCGGGGAGTCCGCGGCACTGGTTTTGCTGAATTTATCCTCGGGAGAGCAGAGAAAACGCGATCAGAATCAGCGCGACCCACCCGAGAAGCTCTAGTTTATGAATCAGCCTCTGCCTCATAGCGAGCAGGCGCATGCGTTACATCGCCTTCGCGAGATTTTCGCACGCACTGAGCGCGTCGTCGTCCGGCGCTTCCTGGCAGATGACGCTGTCGCAGATGAGCTCGGCGCCCGCCGCGCGGCAATCGTCTTCCCAGCTGCGCATCCATTCGCCGTCGCCCCAGCCGTAGGAGCCGAACAGCGCCACGCGCTTGCCCTTCAAAAGCGGCTTCATTTCGTCGAACGCGGGCTGGACGATCTCCTCCTCCAGCACCTCCGCGCCCATCGCCGGGCAGCCGAGCGCGAGCACGTCGTAATCCGCGGCCTTCGCGGGGGTGAATTCATCGAACGTAATCAGCTCCGCGCCCGCGACGCTTGCGATCTTCTCCGCCATGGCCTGCGTATTGCCGGTTCCACTGTAGTAAATCACTGCTTTCTTCATATTAGATAGCCTCCGATTCAATTTGTATGTCAAGCGGCTACGGTCAGCCGCGCAACACCATATCCGCGCGCATAGCAGCGCAGGTAAACATCCCGGCACTTGCGATACAGCGCAAAGGTCTTTCTCGCCGCCGCTTCGTTCGTGTACGCCTTCCAGCATCCGGTCAGCGGGCAATTTTCGCCCTTGTTGCGGATGAATGCGATCACGTCCGCCAGCGGGTAATCCAGAAACACGCCGATTTCATGCGGAAACGATTCCGGACACGCCCGCGATTTCAGCATCGCGATGCACGATTCCAGATCCGTGCGCTCATAGCCGCGCTCCTTCAGAAACGCCTGCACGTCCGCGCGCGCCAGCCGCTCGTTCAGCATGCCCGGCCGCAGCACGTATACCAGCGTTCCCCGCGCGCAGGTTCGCAGCGGGATTACACACACACCCTTTCCATTCATTGCCGCATTGGCCGAATCAATGTCCTCGGCCGTGCACGAAGCGTGGAAAAACAGACTTCCGCACTTGTGGCCCGCCAGCGTCGCCGCGCAATGGCGAATGATCGCTTCTTCAAATGACTGCGACATGGCGTGCCTCCTGCTAGTTAGATATCTCAAACCGACCGGTCGGAAAATCGCCGGTCAGCCCGGCGTTAAATGTCTCTAACTGATGCTATCATACCAGACGCAGCGGCGTTTGTCAACCCGTCCGAATGTTAAATCCATGCGCATATGTGCCGTTAGAGATATTTAACATAGAAATTGCGCTTTTCCATATTGACAGAATCGGTTAGAGATGATAAACTAAGCCACGGTTGAAAGAGGTTAGTGCTCGCTAACCGTATTTTTCACCGCGAAGGTTAGGGAAATCTAATCGGAGGGGGATGCTAGGAATGCCGCTGGCGATGGCGCAGGTAGGAGACGTGAACATCATTAAAAAGATCAGCGGCCGCGACGAGGTTCGCCAGCATTTGGCGGAACTGGGATTCGTGGTTGGCGAAGAGGTGCAGGTCGTTAACGAGATGGGCGGAAATCTGATTCTGTCCGTCAAGGGCGCGCGAATCGCGCTGGACAAGACGATGGCGATGCGCATCATGGTCTAAAATGAGAAGGGAGAGGGACGAATGAAGACGCTGAGAGATGTCAAGGTCGGAGAGCACGCTGTAATTGAGAAGCTGCATGGCGAGGGCGCGCTCAAGCGCCGCATCATGGACATGGGGCTTACGAAGGGCACGGAGGTGTACGTCCGCAAGGTCGCGCCGCTGGGCGACCCGATGGAGCTGACCGTTCGCGGCTATGAGCTGAGCGTTCGCAAGGGCGATGCCGAGAACATCGAAGTGCGCTGATCTGACTGATACTTGAAGAGGGGGAACAATCAATGGCAATCAAGATTGCGCTGGCAGGCAACCCGAACTGTGGCAAAACCACAATGTTCAACGACCTGACCGGATCGAACCAGTACGTCGGCAACTGGCCGGGCGTTACCGTTGAAAAGAAGGAAGGCCACCTGAAGGGCGAAAAGGACGTTATCATTCAGGACCTGCCGGGCATTTACAGCCTGTCTCCGTACACGCTGGAAGAAGTCGTGGCACGCAGCTATCTGGTCAACGACAAGCCGGACGCGATTCTGAACATCGTGGACGCCACCAACATCGAGCGCAACCTGTATCTGACGACGCAGCTGAGCGAGCTGGGCATCCCGATGGTGATCGCGCTGAACATGATCGACGTCACCCGCAAGAACGGCGACAAGATCGATCTGAAGAAGCTGGGCGCAGCGCTGGGCTGCGAAGTGGTCGAGACGAGCGCGCTGAAGGGCGAGGGCTCCGTGGAAGCCGCGAAGCTGGCCGCGAAGATGGCGAAGAAGGAAGGCGTTCACACGCCGCCTCACGTATTCCAGGGCAGCGTCGAGCACGCGCTGGCGCACATCGAAGACCTGATCACCCATCGCGACGGTCAGGAAGCGGAGCACCATCATCACGCGGACGGCAGCGTCCATCAGGGCGGCATCGTGGCGGAAAACCTCTCCCGCTGGTATGCGATCAAGCTGTTCGAGCGCGATGAAAAGGCGGTTGCGGAGCTGAATCTTCCCGCCGATATCAAGAAGGCGATCGAAGAGATCATCGTCGGCTGCGAAAAGGAAATGGACGACGACTCCGAATCGATCATCACCAATCAGCGCTATGCCTACATCGCCAAGCTCATGGACACCTGCGTCAAGAAGGGCCGCAAGAAGGGCTCTCTGACCGTGTCCGACAAGATCGACCGCATCGTGACCAACCGCATTCTCGCGCTGCCGATCTTCGTGCTGGTCATGTTCGTGGTTTACTACATTTCGGTCACGACCATCGGCTCGATCGTCACCGACTTTACGAACGACACGTTCGTCGCGGCCTGGATTCAGGAGCCTGTGATGGGATGGCTGGAAAACATCGGCTGTGCGGAATGGCTCGTCGGCCTGATCGGCGAGGGCATCATCGGCGGCGTCGGCGCGGTGCTCGGCTTCGTGCCGCAGATGCTGGTTCTGTTCTTCATGCTGGCCATTCTGGAGGACGTCGGCTACATGGCGCGCGTTGCGTTCATCATGGACCGTATCTTCCGCAAGCTCGGCCTGTCCGGTAAGTCCTTTATCCCGATGCTGATCTCCTCCGGCTGCGGCGTTCCGGGCGTCATGGCGTCCCGCACGATTGAAAACGACCGCGACCGCAAGATGACCATCATGACCACCACGTTCATCCCCTGCGGTGCCAAGATGCCGATCATCGCGCTGATTGCCGGCGCGCTGTTCCACAACGCGGGCTGGGTCGCCACGGCGGCTTACTTCATCGGCGTTGCGGCGGTTATCTTCAGCGGCATCGTTCTGAAGAAGACCAAGATGTTCGCGGGCGATCCCGCACCGTTCGTCATGGAGCTTCCGAGCTACCATGCGCCGGCTTGGACGAACGTATTCCATTCCATGTGGGAGCGCGGCTGGAGCTTCATCAAGCGCGCCGGCACCGTCATCCTGCTGTCCTCGATCCTCATCTGGCTGACCTCCAACTACGGCTGGCAGGCGGAAACCGCCACTGCTGAGCCCACCGACAACGAGCCGGTTGCGGCGGAAACCGTTGCGCCCGACGAGGCGGCCGCTCCCGCTGAGGAAGCTGCGCCCGCCGAGGAAGCCGCTCCTGCGGAAGAGACCACCGGCAAGATGGTATTCGGCGCTGTAGACGATATGGACGATTCCATGCTGGGCCGCGTCGGCAGCTTTGCGGCTCCCATCTTCAAGCCCCTGGGCTTCGGCGACTGGAAGCCGACCGTTGCGACCGTCATGGGTCTGGTTGCAAAGGAAGAGGTCGTTAACGTATTCGGCGTGCTGTACAGCACCGATACCGATGAAATGGATACCGCAACGCTGCTGGACGAAGGCGACGAAGCGCAGATCGAAGAGGGCCTGTCCCCGATCGCGCAGGGCTTTAACGAGACCAGCAACGGCCATGGCAAGCTCGCGGCGTTCGCGTTCATGCTGTTCAACCTCCTGTGCGCGCCGTGCTTCGCGGCGATGGGCGCGATCAAGCGCGAGATGAACAATGCGAAGTGGACCTGGTTCGCGATCGGCTATCAGTGCGTGTTCGCGTACTGCGTGGCGCTGGTTGTGTACCAGCTGGGCCTGCTGTTCATGGGCTGCGGCTTCACCGTTGCGACGGCGGCGGCAATCGTGGTTCTGGCTGTGATGCTCTTCCTGCTGTTCCGCAAGAACCCCTACAATGAGGAGCACCTTGAGCAGAAAGTGAGGGTATAAATTATGGCAACTGCAATCGTTGGCGGCGCGCTGGTAATCATCGTCGGCCTGATCATCTTCAAGATGATCAGAGATAAAAAGAACGGCAAATCGAGCTGCTCCTGCGGCGGCGATTGCGAACGCTGTAAGGGATGCCACTAAAAATCCACCGGGGGGATACGGACTCGTATCCCCCTTTTTTGAAAGGAGGGAACGGCCGTGTCCTCATCGCTGATTCGCTGCCTGCTGGCTGTGCTGGCGCTTTCCGAGACCTATGATACGGTCAGAAGCAAGGACGTCGCCTATCTGCTCGGCATCAAGAAGCCGACGGCGCACCGCGCGCTGGGCGTGCTGAATGACAGAGCGCTGATTCAGAAGGCGCCCTACGGAGATATTTCCCTGACCGAGGAGGGCGCGCGTCAGGCGCGAGCGCTGGAACGCCGGCGCGACGATCTGATTCTGCTCTTTTCCGAAACCTACGGCCTTTCGCCCGCCGAGAGCATGAAGGCCGCGCTGGCCCTGATGAGCGAGCTGGAAGACGAAAGCCTGAATCGCCTGCTCCAAAAGTAATTAAAACGCCGCCATTTGCGATGGCGGCGTTTTTGCGCCCGGATTTAGTCCAGATCCAGCTCGATTCGCGCGAGGCGATTGTATTTGGCCAGCCGCTCCGACCGCGCGGGCGCGCCGGATTTCAGATAATCCGCGCCGATGGCCACCGCGAGATCGGCCAGAAACGGGCTTTCCGTATCGCCGCTGCGGTGCGAAAGCACCACGGAATACCCCGCGCGGCGCGCGAGCGACACCGTGTCCAGTGTTTCGGTGAGCGTGCCGACCTGATTGGGCTTGATCAGAATCGCATTCGCCGCACCGACGGCCGCGCCCTGAATCAGCCGCGAGGCGTGCGTGGTGAACAGATCGTCGCCGACGATCATGATTTCGCCGCCGAGTCGATCGGTGATTTCGCGAAAGCCGTCGAAATCGTCCTCGCCGAGCGGGTCTTCAATGGAAATCAGCGGAAAGCGCGCGGCCAGCGCAGCGTATTCGTCGATCAGCGCATCGCGCGTGCGCGCCTGATTGCGCTTCGGCAGAAGATAGCCCTCCGGCGCGCGCCATTCGCCCGCCGCCGCGTCGATTGCAATGCAAACGTCCTCGCCGGGAGCGTACTTCGCGCGCTCGATGGCCGTTACCAGCAGCTCCAGCGCCAGATCGTCGCTGTCCAGATTCGGTGCAAAGCCGCCCTCGTCGCCCACGCCGGTGGCCAGTCCCTGCTCCAGCAGCAGCGATTTGAGCGCGTGATAGCATTCCGCGCCCATGCGCATCGCGCCGGCAAAATCGTCCGCGCCGGAGGGCACGAGCATGAATTCCTGAATGTCCAGATTGTTGTCCGCGTGGCGGCCGCCGTTTAATACGTTCATCATCGGGCACGGCAGCTCGCCCGCGGCCATGCCGCCGAGCCAGCGATACAGCGGCATGCGCGCCGATTGCGCCGCCGCGGCCGCATTGGCGATGGAAACGGCCAGCAGCGCGTTCGAGCCGAGGCGGGCCTTGTCCTCCGTGCCGTCCAGATCGATCATCGCCAGATCAATATCGCGCTGATTGCACGCGTCCATGCCGGTCAGCGCGGCGGCAATTTCGGTATTCACGCCCTGAATGGCGCGCGTTACGTCCCTTCCGCCGAACGCCGCTTCGCCGTCGCGGCTTTCATGCGCCTCGTGGCTGCCGGTGGACGCGCCGGCGGGCGCGTCGCCATAGCCGACGCTGCCGTCCTCCAGAGCGACCTCGCAGGCGACGGTCGGGTTTCCGCGGGAATCGAGAATGCGCCATGCGCGCACGGATTGAATGTTCATCGCTTTTTTTCACGCTCCTTTGGCATCATTATGCCGCGCGGAGGGCGGATTTTATGCAAAAGGTCTTTTCGCGGAGGGGGGAATTATGGTATACTGATTGAAGTACACAAGCGATGCGAGGGGGCGGGAAAATGTATTATGAGCCTTATCAGAAGCGGGGAAAGAAAAGACGGCGGCGGCGCGGCTGCCTGGGGCGGCTGCTCGGCAAGCTGCTGATCTGGGTAATTGTGATTGCGCTGGTCGCGTGCGCGGGACTGTATTTCCTGCCGGTATCGACGTTTATGGTGGACCCGGCGGACGATCTGGGGCTGAATACGTCGCTGCCGGGCTCGCCGTACAACCTGCTGATTCTCGGCGTGGACAAGCTGAACGAGGGCCGGCAGCGCAGCGATACGATGATCATCGCCTCGATCGATTCCAGCGGTGTGAAGCTCACGTCGATTCAGCGCGACCTGAAGGTGCCGATCGAGGGCCATAAGGCGAACAAGATCAACGCCGCGTTCGCGTTCGGTGGCGCGGAACTCGCGATGAAGACGGTCAATCAGGTGTTCCAGATGAACATCACGAAATATGTGGTCGTGGATTTTACGTCGCTGGTGAAGCTCGTGGACGCGCTCGGCGGCGTCGATGTGGACATCACGGAGCAGGAAATGAACCACATCAACAAAAATGTGCTGGACACCTATGACACGTTCGTGCCGCTCGGCTATGTCGCCACGAAGCTGGAAACCTACGGCCCCGGAACGCATCTGGACGGCCTGCAGGCGCTGGGTTACGCGCGCATTCGCAAGGTGGACAGCGATTTCGGCCGCACGAACCGCCAGCGCACGGTGATCAACCTGATGCTTCAGAAGCTGAAGAGAAACCTGTGGAACCCGATTCTGGTCGGCAAATTCGTCTCCGCGGCACTGGAGGGAATCGATACGAATCTCTCGATGGTGCAAATGGTGTCGCTGGGCGAAAAGGCGGTGCTCGGCGGCTCGTTCGATACGTTCCGCCTGCCGATGGACGGCACCTATTCCGACGATGGCTCGTCGCTGACGATGCGCGACGAAGAAAAGAACCTGACAGAGCTGAAAAACTTCATCTACGGCCAATAAAAAGGGGCGACCGCAATTGCGGTCGCCCCCTTACTGTTTCCCTTTTACTGCAGGCGCTCCGGATAGTAGCGCGGGTTTGCTTCGGCGAGCCAGGCTTCGGCCTGCGCGTCGTAGGCGTCGGCCTCCTTTTCCTCGCGCACCTCGGCCGCGATCTGATCGCGAACGTCCGCCAGCGGCACCGCGCCGGGCGTTACGTCGCTCTCATAGCGAATGATGTGCACGCCGCTGGACGTGTGAATCGGAACGGAGATCTGGCCCGGCGTTTCCAGCATCATCGCGCCCTCGACGAACGCGGACTCCCACTGCGTGGAATTCGCGGAGATGCAATAGCCCTTCGTCTTGGTCGGCTCGTAGTTCATCGCGTCGTCCTGGCCGTACTGGGCAATGAGCGCGTCGAAGTCCGCGCCGGCGTTGATCTGCTCAATCAGGTCGTTCGCCTGCTGGTCGAGATCGGCGTACAGCGCGTCGAGCTGCGTCTGCGCTTCTTCAATCTGCGCAAGCTGCGTCTCGGGATCGAGCGCGGCGATGGTGCTGATCAGCGCGGAGGCGTCGTTCTTCGCGTCCGCATCCGTGAACGCCAGCAGAATGTGCTTGACGTAGCGATAGCCCTCGGGATTGAACACGATGGTTTCGCCGAGCATGTTCGCGTATTCAAAGTCCTCGCTGCTCTCGGTGAACGTCGCGGTCTGGTCGGCGAGCTTCGCGTCGTAAGCGGCCTGGATTTCCTCGTCGGTCACGGTAATGGACGCGCCGATGTAGTCGCGCAGCTTGTCCTGCCAGTATTCGGCCTTGCGCTGCTCAATCAGGCTGTCGAGCGTAATGCCCACCTCGTCGGCGAGGTACTTGTCGATCGCCGCGTCCGCCTCCGTCTGCGTCATGCCGGCGGTGTCGACCGAACCGGAATAGAACGCGCGGTGATCGTTAAATTCGGTCTGCGCGTCGGTTTCAATGGTGGCCAGATCGGCGCTGTTGAGCTCGGTCAGACCCAGCTCCTCCGCCTTCTTGTGCAGCACCTTTTTCGTCAGTTCCTCCTTGAGCACGCGGTTCAGCACCGTGTCCGCGTCGCTGTCCGGATCGCCGAAGTTCAGCATCAGCATGCCCATCGCGTCGTTGTAAGCGTCGGCGATTTCGTTGCTCATCAGCTCGCCGCCGTCGAATTCGGCCACGACCACCGGGGTCGCGTCCTTCGAAAGCGCCTGCGAGATGCCGTTGGCCTCGCTCCAGAACGCGCTGGCGTCGCTCGTCGCGCCGCTCAGGTCGCTCAGCTCGCCGCCGTTTCCGGAGGCGTCGAACGTCCAGGCGTTCGGGTCGGAGCTGTCGGTGGAGAAGCCGATCAGCTTCATCTGATTTTCCATCGTGGTGATGCGCTCGTTGGCCGCGTCCAACTGCTTGCGATAGCTGTTGTTTCTAACGCCGATCGCATAGCCGGCGAGTCCGCCGAAGAACAGCGCAACCACGACCATCAGCGCAATCAGCGCGGCGGGCACGCCCTGAGGGCGGCGCGAACGGCGGCGCTGCTGCGGAGTCTTTACGGCGCTGCGAGCGGCGCCGGAGGGGTTGTTCGTATTTGCCATAACAGTCCTCCTGAATGTCGTAGGTTGAATCGGGATACAAAATCCTGCCTCCAGTATACCATAAAACCCCGCCCACGGGGGCAAATTCATACTATTCATACAAAAATAGAGAATATTTGTCACAAATCATGCCCGGACGCTCCAAGGCGTCCGGGCAAAAAACGGATTAACGGGCGGCGCTTTCGCGCGTTGCCGGGCGGAAATCAATCGCGGCCGGCGGTGCTTTCGCGCACCATCAGGCGAGGCGTGATGGCGGCGACCTGCGTGAATTTTTCGCCGGGTTCATGGATGCGGCTGAGCAGAATTGCCGCCGCAACCCGGCATTGCGCCTCGGGATCACAGTTGACGGAGGTAAGCGATTGCGGGAGAAATTCGCAGAAGTCCGCGTCGTCGAAGCCGGTCAGCACAATATCCTCGGGAACGCGAAGACCATGCTCCGTGATGGCGCGGTATGCGCCCAGGGCGATGGTGTCGTAGCCGGTGAGTACGGCGGTGGGCCGAGGGTCGAGCGCGAGCAGCCGCTGCATGCATTCATATCCGCATTCGCCGTTGCGCTTGTCGGAAAGAACGACGTATTCATCCTTCAATTCGATACCCTTTTGCTCCAGGTATCGGCGCAGGTATTTCAGTCGGTTGCCGACCAGATCGTCGCCCAGAAAGGCAAATCTTCGGTGCCCCTTTGAAACGAGATGCTCGACGATCGATCGAATGCCGTATTCTTCATCTACGGAGATCACGTCGTGCTCGCGGGATTCGTAATTCAGCCCCATGATTACGGTGGGAGTGTTCTTTGCACCGGGAACCGAATGAATCGTGGGGGCGACGTTCGTCTGCTCGGTGATCATGATGATGCCGGAAACGTTCAGCTTAATCAGCTGCTCCAGATGCTTTTTTTCCATTTCCGGAGAAAAGGCGCTCAGGAGAACCAGCGTCGTAAAGCCTTTTTTCTGCAGACAGGCATTCAGAGAGGTTACAAGTTGGGCGTAATAATAGCTCACGATCTCCGGACAGATGATGCCGATCAGTGCATTTTGATCCGATTGAACCCTTTTGCGCCTGTGCTTGACATATCCGATGCGCTCTGCTTCAGCAAGTACGCGCTCCTTTGTCTCGCGGCTGATATCGGAGGAGTTGTTCAGTGCCTTTGATACGGTGGTTTTGTTCAGATCCAGCGCCGCTGCAATGTCCATCAATGTAGCCAAACGCGCGCCTCCTCTCTTCTAATCTTCCTTATATTACCATTTTAATGTAAAAAGTGTCGAAGCATTCCGGAGATTCTGCGTCACGCCCGCCACATTTTTTCGATTGCAGCCAGCGCATGTTCAACGAGCGCTTCGCCGCTTTCGGGGCCGCAGGTCGTAGAGGCGGGCGCGCTGGAATAGGAGCCGCCCTCAATTGCGGTCCGCGTGGGCAGATAGTCGAGATAATCGTCGGTCATTTGAACGACGATCGTCTGAGGCGAACGCGCCCGCGCCTTGATGCGCAGAGAGAACTCGATGAACAGCTCGAACGGGCAGGTGATCATGCTCGCCGCGCCGATTCTGAAAAAGTGCATCGGCACGTTGACCATGGCGCTGCGGTTCTGTTCAATCCAGCGGCCGACAACGCCCATCGGCTCGAATATGGCAACCAGATCCGCGCCCTGCATCGGATGCTCCGGGGAGAAGCGTTCCTTTGCAGCGTCTATTGCGGCGCGCGCTTCCAGGTAATCGGCCTGCGATACCTGGCGAATCGGCATCTGGAGCGTTTCAGTGCAATGGCGGAAATCGGGCTGCGTGTCGATGTGGTTGCGGGCCTTTTTCAGGCCGCGCGCTACGGCGTCGGTTATGCGATCGGCGATGTCGCGGCATTCGTCTGCCATATCGAAATTGCGTAGCACTTCGCCGGCCTGTGCGCCCCATGCCTCCAATTCGTGCGCATTCGTTTTGCTGATTCGGGTCAGATCCAGCGGATTCTGATCTCCTGCCGCACCGCAAAGCGGAAGCACATATACATTTCCCAGGCGTTCGCGCAGCGCGTCGCGGGTGTAGGCCCAATAATCTGCGGTTATGAACGAATGCAGTTCAAATACCTGCGAAGGGCAGGGGATGCATACGGCGATTCCGGTCAGCGCGCCGCGTTCGTCCCAGGTATAAATCATGTCCGCGCTGTGATCGCTGCCGGCTTCATAGCCCATAAAATCATCGCGCGATGCAACGCCGTACATTTTCGTTTCACGAACGCCGTCTTTTTCAAATACGGGACGGCGGTTAAATGCGATCGCGGCATAGTCTGAAGCGGTGCTGACGCCGCCGGGCTTGCGCGAATTCCAGGCCTCTTCGGCGGCGCGGGCGACGCGGTCGATCAGAAATGCGTTCATTTCTTCGCCGGCCAGCAGATCCTCCGGCGTTTCCGGCATTTGAATGCGCTCCTCGCCCAGCAGGTTCAGCGCATCCTCCTGAAACAGAAAGGGAACCGGATGCAGCGAATTGTGCGTGTGGGTCACGGAGAGGGAAAGATATTTCGGATCAAAGCCCTCCAGCGCGGAAAGACGCTCGCGAATGCGATTCGTGACCTCAGGCGTGGGGCAGCACATCAGATCGAGCGATACGAGAATCGCCTGCGCGCTTCCGTTGTCCAGCGCCAGCGCGGTGGCTGTCAGCGGGTCGTGGACGTATTTGGAGATGCGAGGGTAAATCTGGCCGCCGTTGTATACGGGGCGATCCGGCGTTATGCTTGTCTGGGCCCAGCCAATTCGAATTTGAGACATATTCAGAACATTCCTTTCAAGTCGGTATTGCGTTTAAGCGAATTTTGCGGCGAAAAAGCCGTGACCGCCTCTTCTGATGCCATTGTAACAGAGTTGCGCAACTATGTCAATGGAATGAGCTAATATTTCGAAATTTTTTAAATGCAAAATCGGCGCGATAAATAGGCGAACAGGCTGAATTTGAAAATGAAGAACGGAAATGATCAAAACAAAATAAGATAAAATGTATAAATTCGAGATGTAGTATTGACAAAGAACGCATTTTATGATATATCTATAATCGAAACGAACGATATTTGTTTCGAAATAAATGCGTTGGAGGCTGCGCCCATGAATCGCGAAATGCGTAAAGCTGTACCCATAAGTGCTCAACAACCAGGATTCTTTTCGCGGCTGCGTCAGCAGCGTCTGCTCTATCTGATGCTGCTGCCCACGCTGATTGCGGTGGCGATTTTTTCCTACAAGCCGCTGATGTACTGGATTGTGGCGTTTAAGGACTACCGTCCGGGACAGAACATGTTCGCGTGCGATTGGGTTGGCCTGAAGTATTTTAAGGAGTTCTTTCAAAACGGGCAGGACGCGGTATACGTCATTCGCAATACGCTGGTGATCAACCTGAGCAGTCTGGTGATTAATCTGTTCAGCGCAATGGTGTTTTCGATTGTGCTGAATGAGATTCGAATGAAGAAGCTGCGCAAGGTGGTTCAGACGGTCTCCATTTTCCCGTTCTTTGTTTCGTGGGTCATTACGTATTCGTTCTGCCGGGTGTTCTTCAATGTCAATTCCGGCCTTTTTAACGCGCTGCTGCGGCAGATGGGCGTTATCGACAAGGGATTGAACATTCTGGGCTCGCCCAAATACGGCTGGCAATTGATTATCGGTTCCAACCTGTGGAAGTCGCTGGGCTACAATTCGGTCATCTTCCTGTCCACGATAGCGGGCATTGATCAGGAGCAGTACGAGGCGGCGGATATCGACGGCGCGACGCGGATGCAGAAAATCCTCTACATCACGGTTCCGTGCCTGGCCGGGACGCTGGCGGTGCTGCTGGTAATGAATTCCGGCTGGATTTTCAATTCGAATTTCGATCAGTTTTATCAGTTCTCAAACGCCACCAATATGGATCGCACCGATGTGTTTGATACCTACGTCTATCGCTTCGGTTTGAAGAACGGCCGTCTTTCGTATGCGACGGCGGTCGGCGTATTCAAGTCGTTTGTCAGTTTGATCGTGCTGCTGATTACCAATGCGGCCAATAAGAAGCTGACCGGAAACAGCATTTATTAAGGAGGGAAAGGCGACGTGGCTAAGAAGAAAATCGAAATCGGCGAGATTGTATTTCATGTCGTGAGCACCGTTCTCATTGCTGCCGTATTGATCATGACGGTTTATCCCTTCATTTATATGGTGATGCTTTCGCTGAGCAGCGGAGGCACTTATGGAAAGGTGCTTTTGTGGCCGAGCAACTTTTCGCTGACGGCCTATGATCTGATGATCAACAAGGTCAAGTTCCTGTCCGGCGCAAAAATATCACTGTCGCGCGCCATCTTCGGGCCGCTGTGCACGCTGGTGGTGATCTATATGGGCGCGTATGTGCTTTCGTTCAGGCGCGTGATGGGACATAAGTTCTTTAACCGGTTTGTGGTGTTTTCCATGTATTTTTCTGCAGGACTGCTACCGGTCTATCTGAACATCTCGAATCTGAATCTGATCGGCAGCTATTGGGTGTATATTCTGCCGTATCTGTGCAGCGCCTACGAGTTGATTCTGATTCGCACGTATATTCAGAGTATCCCGCGCGGGCTGGAGGAAGCGGCGCTGATCGACGGCGCGAACGACGTCCGCATTGCGTTCAGCATTGTGCTGCCGCTGTGCGTGCCGGTGCTGGCGGCGGTGGCGCTGTTTGAATTCGTGAACCAGTGGAATATGTATACCGACACGATGCTCTACAACGCGCATCAGTCGCATTTGCACACGCTGCAGTATTCCCTTTCCAATTATCTGGCCAAGCAGATGAGCTTCTCGCCGACCGATTTCGTGGATAAGGCGGCGCAGCAGAACTTCAATCTCGATTCGCTGCGCATGGCGATGACGATCGTGACCTGCATTCCGATTCTGATTGTGTATCCGTTCCTGCAGCGGTATTTCATCAAGGGCATCATGGTCGGCTCCATCAAGGGCTGAATGAACGCAAAATCACGCCGGCTTCCGGCTTGATATTAAGAAGGAGGTATTCCCCTATGAAGAGATTCCTGTCACTTGCTCTGGTTCTTCTGCTCGCGCTCGGCGCGTGGTCCGCAACTCTCGCGGAGGAACTCGAGCCCGTTACCATCAAGGTGATGATCAAGGGCGACACCGAGCGCAGCTCGCTGGACGATGAAGTGGGCCAGATGATCTGGGACGCGCTCAAGGTAGAGATCCAGTTTATTCCCTACAACGACAGCCAATATGAAAAGGCGCAGATGATGCTCGCCGGTCAGAACTGGGGCGACGTCGACATGGTCAATACCGCTCTGAATGAAGTGACCGCGCAGTATATTGCCGCGGATGCGTTCGTCAATCTGGACGATTATCGCGAGCTGCTGCCGAACTTCTATGACAACCTTTCGGATTTGATTCCGTATTGGCGCAACCTGGATACCGTCAACGGCGGCCTGTACGTATGGCAGAATGGCCCCGATCAGATTCAGATGACCTCTCCCTGCCTGGACATCGTGGTGCGTACGGACGTGCTCGAGGCGCTTGGCTGGCCGGATCTGGATACCACCGACGATTACATTGAATTCCTGAAGAAGGGCATGGAGATGTTCCCGGAAAGCAACGGTATGCCCACGATCGGCATGTCCTGCTTCTTCGGCGATGCGGTCGGCACGCTGGTGAGCACGTATCTGCCGCGCCATTCCGGATTCTCGGATGTGTATAAGCTCAGCTGCCTGGTCGATGTGGAGAACGATACGATCGTTTCCAAGATTGATCATCCCTATTATTACGCTGCGGCGAAGTTCTTCAACACGCTGTATCGCGAGGGAATTCTCGATCCCGAGGCGTGGAGCGACGGCATGAGCGAATGCCAGGCCAAGGCAACCAGCGGAACGCCGCTGAGCATCTGGTTCATGAACTGGTGCGTGGAGGCGGCCAATAACGCCGCTATCGAACGCGGCCAGGAGGATATGCAGTATATCGTAACACCCGTTCGCCTGCAGCTCGCGAAGGACGAAGGTCGCAATAAGCGCTATGAGATTTACACCAGCTACCGCGCCGACCAGACGTGGGGCATCCTGAAGACCTCGAAGAACGTTGAGCGCATCTGCCAGCTGCTGGATTTCATGTCGACTCCGGAAATGATGATTCGCTGCGGCTGGGGCGTTGAGGGCGTGGACTACACGGTGGATGAAAACGGCGTTCGCCACGTCACCGAGGAATTCGCGAAGATCGTCTCCAGCAGCGAGGCGGAGACCTATCGCTGGACGCACGGCATTAAGGTCACGTATAACGACATTTTCCCGCTGCGCAGTATGGGCCTGTACGACGGTCAGTCCACGAGCTATGATCGCGATCCGGAATACAAGATGCAGACTGCGACCGAGCGCCAGAAGGAAGCGTACGAGAAGCTCGGCTGGAAGAGCAATGTGTCCGGCTGGACGGAGAATGCGAATTTTGAGTTCGTTCCCTTTGATCTTTCGATTCTGCAGGCGGCCGTCGCGCTGGATCCGGAGTCCGAGGAGGGCAAGATCGAGGTTCAGATCGATAATTACCTGAACGCAAATATCCCGAAGCTCTACACCTGTGAATCCGACGAGGCCTTCGAGGCGATGTATGCCGAGATGTGCGCAAAGTGCGACGAAATGGGCGAAGAGCAGCTGATTGCGAAGTACAACGAGCAGTATAAGGGAATGGGCGAGCGCATCGAAGAGCTGAAAGCGCGCTGAGCGAGATAGAAAGGAGAGCGCGCCCGGAAAGCAATTCCGGGCGCGCGATAAAAAAGAATGAATCGAAAGGTCAGAATCGCGCTGCTGGGCGGCGGCGGAATCCTGAAGGCGCATGCGCCGGGATATCTTCGCCTCAAGGATAAGGTCGAAGTCGTGTGCGCGGCGGAGGCGGATCAGACGCGTCATCAGAGAATTCGCGAGCTTTTGAACAATCCGGAGCTTCCGATTTATTCGGACTACAACGAAGTGTTTGCACGCGACGATATCGATGCGGTTGATATCATCCTGCCGCACTTTTTGCATATGGACGCCGCGGTAAAGGCTGCGAACAAGGGCTGGCACGTGCTGACCGAGAAGGTCATGGCGCGCAATACCTGGGAATGCCAGCGAATGATCGACGCGGCGAAGAAGAACGGCGTTATCCTGATGGTATCGCACGATCGCAGGTATGCGGGCGACTGGGTGGCGCTGAAGAGAATCGTGGATTCCGGCGTGCTGGGGCGAATCCTGTATTGGCGGCTCGAGCACAATCAGGACGTAATTTTCCCGGAGGGCAGCTGGGTGCGCAATCCTGATGGACTTGGCGGCGGCGCGATCATGAGCTGCCTTACGCACCAGATCGACGCGCTGCGCTGGATGGGCGGCGAGGTGAACAAGGTAAACTGCATGACCGTTGTTGAGCCCAGCCGCATGCAGGGCGAGTGCGCGGGCGTGATTACGGCGAAGATGGAATCCGGCGCGCTGGCGCTTCTGTCCATCAACTGGTATACGCAGTCGCACGACTGGGCGCGCAAGACGCAGAACCGCCTGTGGTACGAATTCATTCACGTGTGCGGCACGGATGGCGAGGCCTATTACATGCACGACAGGGGCACGTTCATGAAGCTGCGCAGCGATACGGACAACGACAACGAATACGCCATTCGCGACGGTGAAAAAGAGCTGGATCTTGACGAAGCGCATCGCAATTTCGTGAAGGTGGAAGAGGAAAGCACGATTACCGGACACGAAAAGTGCATCGAGGAGTTCATAAAGGCCGTTCGCGGCGAGCCGGCTGAGATTTTGACCGCCGGCGAGGATACGATCAGAACCGTTGAGGTCGCAGAGGCGGCGTATATCGCTGCGGCCGAGGACACTACCGTTAAGCTCCCGGTTCCGCAGGTGCCGTGGGAGGATCGCGTGTACTATCGCTAATTGCAAGGAGAGAAATCACATGCGCGTAGGAATTGACGTATTTACGATTCGCGAGCTCAATCTGGATCCGTTTCAGCAGGTTGAGTTTGTCAAAAAGCGCGGCTTTGAGGGCCTGCAGTATGGAGGCGTCCATTCGCTGAGCGAGACGCTGGATGTGGGCAAGCTGCGCGAGATTCATGCAAACTGCGATGCAAACGGCGTGTATTCGCATGTTTCCGTCTCTACGGTCAATCCCATTACCAGTCCGCTGGGGTTCGACGGCCTGAAGGCGAGCCTTGAGCGCGAAATTGCGGCGGCGGCGGAGGCGGGCTGGCACGAGCTGCACAGCGTGATCAATGTTGGCAGCGAGAATTACACGCATCCAATTCCGTGGAGAACGCATATCCAGCAGGCGATCAAGCTGCTCAATCAGCTGCGCCCGACGCTGGAAAAGCATGGTAGCCGTATCAACCTTGAGGATCATGGCGAGACCACGTTCGATATTCTGAAGGTCATTGAAGCGACGGGGGAACATTTCGTGGGCGTGTGCTTGGATACGGCGAATACGCTCTGCAATGCCGAAGACCCGGTCATGGCGGCCAGGCGTGTCGCGCCGTATTGCCATCTGACGCATACCAAGGACGGACTCGTCTGCTTCAGCGATAAGGGGATTCTCCGCCAGGGAAAGGCGCCCGGGCAGGGCAGCGTGGATTTCGAGGGCGTGCTTTCGGAGCTCGGAAAATATGAACCAGGCCTTCCGCTGTCCATCGAGGATCATAAATGGCTGTTTACGGCGGAAATCTTTGATTCCGAATGGATGGAAAAGAATCCGTATCTGACGACGGAGGAGCTTGGACGCTTCGTTCAGCTTGCGTGGAACGCGCAGAAAAAGCTGTTTGCCAGCGAGATTCCGCCGGTGGAGGAATACGAAGCGATTCCGTATCTCGAGCAGATGGAGGAGCGGCTTGCATTCGGCCGCGATTATCTGAACGGCGTACTGGAGAAGCTCAAGC
The DNA here is from genome assembly GCA_934663595.1 of uncultured Clostridia bacterium. Classification (GTDB taxonomy): domain Bacteria; phylum Bacillota; class Clostridia; order Christensenellales; family Aristaeellaceae; genus Faecivicinus. The sequence continues at coordinate 38,668 of CAKUKM010000007.1, forward strand.
TGCGCGGCTGATCGATGGGGAGAATGAACTTTCTCCCCATCGCCGAGTGGGGCGAAATGGGAAAGGAACAAAGGTATGGATAGTTTTACGATTCAAAACAACGGTTTGGAGGCGCAGAGCTTTTCGGCGCTGTGCGATGTAACGTCGCGGCGACTTCAGGAGCGTGGCTGCGCGCTCGCGGAAAACGGCGAAATAATTTGCGTAACGCTCGACGCGTCGCTTCAGGAGGATGAATATTTCGTGTCCGCGGAGCCGGAGTGCGTTCAGGTGCGTGCCGGAGGCGTTTCCGGTGCGTTTGCCGGCATTGGAGCGTTTTTAGAAAGCAGCGCGTTTGATGGGCGCGGCCGCTGTCGGCCGTTTGTGGGCGAAAAGCATTTGAAACCCGTCAATCCGATTCACGGAATGTATTTTGCCACCCATTTCAGGAATTTCTATGAATCCGCGCCCGTGGACGAAGTGCTTGCAATCATCGGCGATCTTGCGCTGCGCGGCAGCAATGCGCTGATGATCTGGTACGACATGCATCAGTATACGGGAGTGGACGATCCTCAGTCCGTGGAAATGATCGCCAGGCTGAAGAGCTTTATGCGGTATGCGTCGATCTGCGGAATGAAAACGGTGTTTTTGAAATTGGCCAACGAAACGTTCTCCGGCTCTGATCCGGCGATTCGCGCCGAATGGACAGCCCAGAACGGCTATGTTCAGGCTCCGTACGGCCATTATCACCTTGAAATCTGCCCGAATAAGGAGGGCGGACTTGCGGAAATCCTGCGCCAGCGCAGAATCGTTATGGAGGCTTTTGCGGACGTCAAGCTGGATTATATCGTAGAATGGCCGTATGATCAGGGTGGCTGCACGTGTGAAAAGTGCGCGCCGTGGGGCGGAAACGGGCTTTTAAAGACGGTGGATGCGCTGCACGAGCTCTATCGGGAAATTCTGCCGGACGCGAAGATATTACTGTCCACCTGGTATTTTGAGCGATTTTATAAGGGCGAATGGGATGCATTCAATGCGCAGCTCAACGCGGGGCGCTGCGGATATGTCGATTTCCTGTTCGGCTACTTTGCCAACGACGAATTCGTGCCCGATTATATCCGCAATGGGGACATGCCGGGCGGAAAGCGCATGGTTGCGTTCCCGGAGATCAGCATGTGGGGTGCGGAGCCGTGGGGCGGCTTTGGCGCAAATCCGATGCCGGAGCGCATGGAGAGCAATTTCCGCGAAAATGGAGGACTCTATTGCGGCGCGCTTCCCTATTCGGAGGGCATTTTTGAGGATATCAACAAGTGCATGATGCTGGCCTTCTATTCGGGAAAGACGGAAAGCGCCGAGGAAGTGCTGCGCACATATGCGCATTTTGAACTGTGCATTCAGGACGAAGCGCTGATTGAGGATTTCGTTCGGATGTGCCGCGGCATGGAAGCGCTGCTGCCGCGCCGGCAGGAATATGCGGACGGCCGCAAGCAAATCGGCCGCGTTAAGTCGGACGTTCGATACGAGGATGTGCGGTTTACGATTCGCAATCCTGCGGATGCGGAAGAGGTCGAGGCGCTGTCGGCAAAGCTTGACGCCGCGCTTCCCGAGACGATTCGGAGCAGCTGGCGCTGGCGCGTGCTTCGGCTGCGGGCGATCGCGGATCTTGAACTGGCAAAAAATCATATGGCCCTTTCGCCGCGGTTTGAGGAATGCATGGAGGAATTGACGCGCATCTATCATGCGGAAAACGCGTATTACGTCGTAAGCCCGCTTACCCGCGACGCTGTATTGGAAGCTCGCGGCGGCGATCTATAAACGAAAAGCGGAGGATTGAAATGAAAAATACCGTAGGATTTGTTTGCTTCGGCGAAATCAATACCCCCTTTGCCCGCCTGCAGATTAAGCATGATGCGGCGCTGGCGGCGCTGGGAGGACTGGAGGCGGAGATTGTCGATGCGGGAATCGTGATCGACGATCCCGCTTACGAGACCGCGGATGCGGCGATCGCGAAGCTTCGGGGGCTGGATCTGTCCAGCGTGATTCTCTGCGTGGCAGGCTGGGTGCCGACGCATGCGGTGATTCGCGTGGCGGACGTATTCCGGACGCTGCCGATGGTGCTGTGGGGGCTGTGCGGCTGGATCGAAAACGGGCATATCGTCACCACCGCCGAGCAGGCGGGCACGACCGCGCTGCGCCCCGCGCTGGAGGCGATGGATTATACCTTCAAATATATTTATGACATTATCGGCGAAGCGGAGCCGATCGACGAAATCGATTCCTATGTCCGCGCGGCGTATGCGGCGAAAAAGCTGCGCTCGGCGCGCGTGGGCACGATGGGCTATCGCGACATGCTGCTGTACGGCACGCAATATGAGGGCAATTCCCTGCGCGGCCAGATCGGCGTGGAGGTCGAGCCGTTTGAAATGCTGGAAATGGTGCAGGCGATTGAGAAGCTGGACCCCGCGGAGGTGGAGCGGCAGGTCGCGTGGATGAAGCAGAACTGGAAGATCCTGAAGCCCTGCGACGACGCAATTCTTCGAAAGGCGGCGCGCTGCTCGCTGGCCATTGCCGGGCGCGTCCGGGAGCGTGGCTATGACGCGCTGACGCTCATCGACGTGGACGGCATGAAGAAGCTGCTGGGGTTCCCGCCGGCTACTGTATTTATGCTGCTGGAGCGCCTCTGCGGCGTATCCACCACGCCGGAAAACGACGTAATGGGCAATGTCACGCAGCTGATGGTTCGCTATATTACGGGCCAGGTCGCCCATTATATGGAATACTATGAGTTCTTCAGGGAGAGCATGCTCATCGGCGTGCCCGATTACATCCCGACGCCGGCTGTCGAGGGCGAGGTTGAATTGCTGCCCACGGCGTTCGGCCTGCTGGATACCTCGCTTCTGAATGTGAGCAGGGTGAAGACGGGCTACGTGACCTGCGCGCGGCTGTATTACAAAAAGGGCGAGTATTACATGCATATTTATACCGGCGAAGCCAAGCAGCCGCCCAAATGGGAGGAATACGGCTGGGCGCCGCCCGCGCCGCAGCTGCCGAGTCTGGAGGTATTCCCGGATTCCTGCACGGTGCCGGAATTTGCGCAGCGCGTGTCCGGCCAGCACGTCATTATCTGCTATGGCAATCATGCAAAGCCCCTGAAGGAGCTGTGCGAGATGCTGGGCGTGCATGTGATTTACTGATGGAGAAAGCGCGATGAAGCGGTATTTGATGGGGCTGGACGCCGGCACGACGTCGTTCAAGGCGGCGCTGTTTGACGAAGAGAGGAATCTCGCGGCTTCCGTAACCACGGATTACGATCTTTTGACGCCCGACGAAAACATCGTGGAGTTTCCCGCCGAAGCCTATTGGCAAATCTTCTGCGACACGACCAAGCGCCTGCTCGAGAAGGCGAACGTCCGGGGCGAGCAGGTGGAGGCCTTCGCGCTGAGCAGCCAGGGCGAAACGCTGATTGCGCTGGACGCGCTCGGCCGGCCCGTTGGAAACGCCATTGTGTGGCTCGACAATCGGGCGAGCCGGGAGGCGGACGAGCTCCGCAAGCGATTCGGGCGCGAAGCGATCTATTGCATGACGGGGCAGGCGGACATGCTGGCGACGTGGCCCGCGGCGAAGATTCTCTGGCTGAAGAGGAATCGCGCCGGGGATTACCGCCGCACGGCGAAGTTTTTACAGCTGGAGGATTATCTTCTGTATCGCCTGACGGGCCGATGCGTGGGCGAGCCGAATCTTTGGGCGTCCTCCGCGATGCTGGATATTCATAAGGGCGAATGGTGGGGCGAAATGCTGCGGGAGCTGGAGATTTCCCCGGATCGCCTGCCAGAGCTGAAGAATTGCGGAACCCATGTCGGTGCCGTGCTGCCGGAAGCCGCGGCGGAATGCGGGCTTTCGACCGAGACGCAGGTCGCGACGGGCGCGCTGGATCAGACCTGCAATGCGATCGGCTGCGGACTGACTCTGCCGGGCATGATCTGCGAAACCACGGGCTCCTGCCTCGCGGTGAGCGCAATTCTCGATTCCTTCGTGCCCTTCGATGAAACCATGCAGATCACCTGCCAGAACCACGCCGTGCCGGGCCGATACACCGTGCTGCTGTGGTCGCAGTCGGCGGGCATGACGCACAAATGGTTTGCGCGGGAGTTTTATCCCGAATGCGCCGATCTGGACGAGGCGTTCGAGCGCATGAACGGCGAGATGGAAACGGTGCCGATGGGCTGCGGCGGCGTGACGATGCTTCCGCATATCACGGGCGCGGCCAATCCCGAATACGATTCCAACGCGCGCGGCGTTTTCTGCGGAATTACGCCCGGCGTCGGTCGCGCGCAGTTCGGCAGGGCGATTTTCGAGGCAGTGGCGTGCATGCTGCGCAGCAATATCGAGCAGCTGGAGCGGCTGGGCGCGCGGTTTGATTCGGTTTACTGCATGGGCGGCGGCGCGAAGAGCCCGCTTTGGCTGCAGATCAAGGCGGATATCGCCGGAAAGGATATGATACCGCTGCGCGCGAGGGAGAGCGCGTGTCTGGGCGCGGCGATACTGGCGGGCAAGGCGATCGGCGTTTACGAAAGCGTCGATTGGAAGCCGGAGGAACTGGAAAGCGCGCGGCCCGTTTGCGCCAATCCCGAAAACAAAGCGGCGGCGGAGATCGTGTACCGAAAATATGGGGAGCTGTATCGCGCGCTGAAGCCGTGGTTCCGGTTCAGCGCGGAGAATAGAGTGTAAGGAGATGAGAATGAAGAACATGAAGATCAAGCCTCCTTTCTTTGAGGTGGGGCCGAAGGCGTATTTCTGCGGCGAACGGGCCGTCGAGCTGGGAAGGGTGGCGCAGGCGGCCTCCGAGGAAACGGGCGTTTCCGTAATTTACACGCCGCAGCTGACCGATCTGGCGCTGGTTTCGCGGGAGGTGAAGGGCCTGTATCTGTGCGCGCAGCACATGGACCCCATTCCGATGGGCAAGGGCCAGGGCAGCATTCTTCCGGAGGCGGTAAAGGCGGCCGGCGCGCGCTGCGTGATGCTGAATCATGCCGAGCGGCCCATGACGCTGGAAAACCTGTGCAAAGCGGTCGGCCGCGCGCGGGAGATCGGGCTGATGAGCGTCGTGTGCGCGTCGTCCTGCGCGGAAGCGGCGATGCTGGCGGAGCTGAATCCCGACATTCTGGTGGTGGAGCCGACGGAGCTGATTGGCACGGGTGTAACCAGCGATGTGGAGCTGGTCAGGGCCTCCACCGAGGCAGTTAAGCGCGTCAATCCCGAGATTCAGGTGCTGCAGGGCGCGGGCATTTCGACCCCCGAGGACGTTTACCGCACGATCTTTGCCGGCGCGGACGCGACGGGCTCCTCCAGCGCGATCTGCAGGGCCGAAGATCCCGCGAAAATGTTGCGCGAAATGCTGCTCGCGGCGCAGCAGGCCTACAGAGATCGCTGCGGCGCATGAACACAATTACGAACATTTCGATGCGGAGAGATGAGTATGAAAGCGTTTACGATTGATTTGCAGAAGACGGTCGGGAAGATCAAGCCGCTCCACGGCATCAACAACGGCCCGATCAGCTATGGCGGCCTGACCAGCACGGTCGAGGATTACAGAGAAGCGGGCATTCCCATCGTGCGCCTGCACGACCCGGACTGGCCGAACCCGTATCATGTGGATATTCCCAAGGTGTTTCCGGATTTCAATGCAGACCCGGAGGACCCGTCGGCCTATCGCTTTTCGCAGACGGACGATCTGATTCAGGCGATTTACGAATGCGGCGCGGAGCCGATGTACCGCCTGGGCGTGTCCATCGAGCACTATCGCGAGACGATTTACGCCGTCAAGCCCGAGGATTTTGACAAATGGGCGGAGATCTGCGTGCACGTCATCCGCCATTACAACGAGGGCTGGTGCAACGGCTTCCACTATAATATCCGCTTCTGGGAAATCTGGAACGAGGCGGATGGCGGCAAGAATATGTGGACGGGCGGAACGGCGCAGGATTACTACGAGCTGTATTCCACCGCCACGAAGAGAATTCGCGAGGCGTGTCCGAACGTGCTGCTGGGCGGCTATGCGGGATGCACGGTGCGCAACGAGGCGTTCATGACCGGATTCTTCGAGCACATTCGCGCGAATCATTGCCCGCTGGATTTCTTCACTTGGCATTGCTATACCGGCGATCCGGAGCGCCTTGTGGAGGATGCGGCGATCGCGCGGGACTATCTCAGGCGCTACGGCTATCCGGATGCGATTTCCGCCTGCGACGAGTGGAACTATATCGACGGCCCGTCGGATTGGGAATGCATGCATGCCGCGGCCTCTCACGAGCGCAGAAAGGCGATGTTTGAGCGCATGCGCAATCGCGAGGGCGCGGCGTATGTCGCGGCGTGCATGATCCGAATGCAGAATTCGGAAATGGACATGGCGTGCTATTATGACGGCCAGCCGCACATGCTGTTCTGCGGCCTGTTCGATCTCTACGCCATGCGAATGAAGACGTATTATGCATTCGCCGCATACAATGCGCTGTACGACCTGCAAAAGCAGCTCAGCGTTCAGGGAGAACCGGAAAACGGCCTCTGTGCGCTGGCCGCGGGCAGTGCGTCGAAGGCCTGCGTGCTCGTGGTCAACCGCAAGCCCTCCGAGGACGAGGTGCGCATCGCCTTCGAAAACCTCGGCGACAAAAAGCATTGGATCGCCGAAACCATCGATGAAACGCACGACCTGGAAAAGACGGCGGAAGGCGATCTCAGCGAAGAAGCCCCCCTCACAATCCCCCTGCCCCCCTACGGAATCACCCTGATCCGGCTGGGGTGAGAGGAACTTTCCGCATTCAGGTAAGTTCTGCCATTTTTGCCGCATTTACATACTCCATCCGCATACAGAAGGCCTCCTGTTGTACTTCCCATTCTGCAACAGGAGGCTCTTTTATATATCGGAAATTCTGTGCGAAAAAGTCTTTTAATAAACCTTATAATTAATATAAATATAATAAAGCTCTACCCCGCATACGCTCTGGGAAATTTGTGCAATTTCTTTACATTGTTCTGGGTTGACCGGGCGTATGCGCATATGTTATCCTATTAACAGACGTTTGATTGTGATTGGAAAGGGAGGCTGACGGGATGAATCGAAGCTGGATGCGCGCGCTCGGGGAGAAGGTTCGCGAGTCGCTCACGTCCGTATTGCCCATTACGGGAGTGGTGCTGCTGCTGAGCATCACGATTTCGCCGCTGAGCACGGGAACGACGGTGATGTTCCTGTTCGGCGCGCTGATGCTGATATTGGGCATGGGGCTGTTTACGCTGGGCGTGGACCTTTCGATGATGCCGATGGGCGAGGGCATCGGCGTGGAGATCAGCAAATCGCATCGCCTGGCGCTGCCGGCGGGCATCTGCTTCGTGCTGGGAACGCTGATTACGATTGCGGAGCCGGATCTGCAGCTGCTGGCGCAGATGGTGCCGTCGATACCGAACCGCGTGCTGATCCTGTCGGTCGCGGCGGGCGTGGGCGTTTTTCTGGCGATTGCGCTTCTGCAGAGGCTGTTTGCGTTCAAGCTTTCGCATGTGCTGGTGCTGTTTTACATTTTGACGTTCGCGCTGGCGGCGCTGGCGCCGGCGGATTTCATTCCCGTGGCGTTTGATTCCGGCGGCGTGACCACCGGGCCGATCACGGTGCCGTTCATCATGGCGATGGGCATCGGCCTGACCTCGCTTCGAAGCGACAAAAATTCGCAGTCCGATTCGTTCGGCCTGATCGCGCTGGGCAGCGTGGGGTCGGTGATGGCGGTGCTGGTGCTGAGTGTCTTCTATTCGCCGGAATCGGTTGCGGGCTCGACGATCAAGGTGCAGGAGGTGGCCTCGACGAAGGACGCGGCGCGCGCGTTTTTGGCCGCGCTTCCGCACTACGCCTCGGAGGTGCTGGTGGCGCTGGTGCCGATTGCGGCGGTATTTTTTCTGTTCCAGCTGTTCTGCAGGCGTTTCCGCGCGGGGCAGATTCGCAGAATCGTGGTCGGCCTTCTGTACACCACGATCGGCCTGATCCTGTTCCTGACGGGTGTGAACGAGGGCTTCATGTCGGCGGGCTATCTGCTGGGCAAATCGATCGGGAGCAGCGCGAGCCCGTGGCTGCTGGTGCCGATCGGCATGGTGATCGGCTATTTCATCGTGGCGGCGGAGCCGGCGGTGCACGTGCTGAACAAGCAGGTCGAGGAATTGACGAACGGCAACATCACCGCGCGCGAGATGCAGCTGGGCCTGTCGGCGGGCGTGGCGCTGTCGGTGGGCATGGCGATGCTGAGAATCCTGACCGGCATTTCGATTTTGTGGTTCCTGATTCCGGGATATGCGATCGCGCTTTTGATGACGTTCCGCGTTTCGCAGATGTTTACCGGCGTGGCGTTCGACTCCGGCGGCGTCGCGTCCGGCCCGATGACGGCGGCGTTTTTGAGTCCGCTGGCGATGGGCGCATGCGAGGCGCTCGGCGGCAATATGATGACCGAGGCGTTCGGCATCGTCGCGATGGTGGCGATGACGCCGCTGGTGACGATTCAGCTGCTGGGCCTGCGCGATCAGCTGCGCCGCCGCAGCCATGCGCCTGAGCCGAAGGCGGTTGCGCCGGACGATTTCGTGTGGTATTATGACGGCGAGGGGGGAGACGCATGACCGGACGGATGAAGGCGCTGCTTACGATTGTGAATCGCGGCGACGGCTGGGCGCTGGCAAAGCTGTATGAGCAGAACGGCGTGACGCTGCATTTGCAGATGGCGGCAAGCGGAACGGCGAGCTCGGAAATTCTGAATATGCTGGGGCTCTCGGAACGGGAGAAGGATCTGCTTTTGAGCATCGCGCCCGAGAGCGCGGTGGAAGGGCTTCTGGAAAAGCTGAACGACGATCTGCGCGGCATCCTGAGCGTGCGCGGCATCGCATTCAGCATTTGCATGACCGCCGTATCGCACTTTATCGCCACAGCGCTTTCGGGCGTCGCGCCCGTGGAAGGAGGAATTCCCGTGCACAACGAAAAGGAACACAGTCTGATTATCGTATCCGTCAATCAGGGCTCGACCGACCTGGTGATGCAGACCGCGTGCAAGGCGGGCGCGACGGGCGGAACGGTGATGCGCAGCCGCTGGGTTGGCGCGGAACATCTCGAGCAGTTTCATGGAATCACGCTGCAGGATGAAAAGGAGGTGCTGATCATCGCGTGTCTGAAGGAGAAGCGCAATGCGATCATGGACGCGATCACCGAGCGCCACGGCGTCCACACGCCGGAGCAGGCGCTGCTCTGCGCGCTGCCGATCGACCGGCTGATTCGATTGGGGTAAACAGCTTGTGGCAGGGGAGGGTTTCCCCTGCCACTGCAGTTTGCCGACCATGTCAACCGACGCGGAAAAGGGGCGATCAAATTGCTAAGAGGCGTGAGCTTTGAAGAGAGCAATGCAAAAAATGTGTTTTGCCATTTATCAACGGCGATAGATATTTTGCCATATGACTGGTATATCGACGATGTGGATTTGAATTACTTCTATTTCCGCCCCGGCAAATACAGCGGTAAGGAATTCAATGATGCGCTGAATTCGATATCAGAATTGAGTTTTGCGCGCATAAGGCGATATCCCGTAGCCGCGCAAGTAGATTGCATTGATGAATACGATGATTTCGCCAAAAGCGATTGCGACCTGATGATGCTTTTTTATGACGGCGGCTTTTACGAAGTATACGCGAAAAAAGAGAAAACGATCTCTGGAATCATGGACTTTTGCCTGAAATCCGGCTTCGAAAAGGTAGAGTATATACGCGATTTTGATGATCCAAGAAGCTATATGCATTTTTGACATGCAATGCGACGCATCATTCTACAAAAGGAACCTTGCCGCTGAAAAGCAACAAGGTTCCTTTTTGTTTTACAGCCCGTTCGACATTTCGGAAACGGTTGCGCCGTTTGCGTCGTAGAGGGTGATTACGTCCGTTTTGGATTTGTGGATCACCTTTTTCTCCGGCCAGAGGAGGTCGGCGGGGGCGTCGCTCGATTCCGTGCCGATGGTGAGCGTCGCGCCCGGCGCGATCGACGCGCCCTCCGGGAGAACGTACCATTCGCCGCCGCGGCTCGAAATCAGATACCAGCCGCTCAAATCGACCGTCTCGCTTCCGCGATTGGCAATTGTGATCATATCCTCGCCGGGAACCGCGCTCTGAATGACTACGGCGGCATTCGCGTCCGGCAGCTCGACTCTCTCCATCGAAAGCGCGCCCTCGTTCAGCCGCACGCGCAGCCCCGCGGTCGCCTCCTGCGTGACCGCAATCTCCGCGCCGACGGCCTGCAATCGCGCGAGCACCGCCATATCCGGCGTGGACGGCTTTTCATAGCTGTCGGTGGAGATGATCGCGAGGCGCGGGCTCGCTGCGCGCGCAAACGCCTCGCTGGTCGTGTCGTCGTCGGCGTGATTGGCGACCTTTAATACGTCGCAGGCCAGATTTGCCCCGGAATTTAGGAGAATCGCCTCCTCCGGAAGCTCCATATCGCCCGCGAGCAGGATTCGCCCATCTGTGGATTCCAGCATCATCACCAGCGAATTGTCGTTGTCCTTCGCGTCGCTCGCAACGCTCGGCGCGAGCACGTTCAGCGTCGCCCCACCTAGCGAAATCGAATCGCCCGCGAGCAACCATACGACCTCCTGGCCGCGCGCCTTCGCCGCCTGCACGGCCGGGTGCTTTTTTTCCTTAACGCCGGTGAAATAGCCGGACGCATACCACGTCCCGACCGGAATATCGCTCTCGGCCAGCCATTCCAGACCGTCCGCATGGTCGGAATCGGTGTGCGTCAGAATCACCGCGTCCAGCGAATCGATTCCCATTTGCCGCATTGCGAACAGGATTTTGCCGCGCGAGCGCAGATAGCCCGCGTCGATCAGGCAGGCCGCGCCGTCTGCCTGAATCAGAATCGCGTCCGCCTTGCCGGCGCTGACCGCGTAGAGTTCCGTTTCGCCCGCCGCGCAGCCGCACAGCGCGAGGCACGCCGCAATCAGCGCGGAAAACAGTTTTTTCTTCAATAGATTATACCTCCAGCCATTTTCCCTCTGCCGCGCGAACGGTTTCGAGCAGCTTCTGAAGCCGCGCGCCGTCGAGCACGCCGTTTTCGGGCGTTTCGCCGCGGGCAATCGCGTTCAGGAAGGTGAAATAGCAATGCAAATGCCCGCGATCCCAGCCGATTGCGTTCTTCGGCGGCAGAAAGCTCCCGCCCGGCGCGGGATAGCGCTGCACGGATTCAATCTGCGTCCATCCGCGCAGACCGCCCAGCGGGCGCTCCGGCAGAGTCTGATCATAATAATAGACGTAATTGGGGTCCATCGCGTTCCATTTGAGCGCGCCCTTCGTGCCGCGCAGCTCGATCGTGAATTCGTCGTTCGTGCCAGTGGCGATCTTGCTGGCCTCGACCGTGCCCAGCGCGCCGTTCGGCATTTCCATCAGAACCAGAATCTGATCCTCGGAAAGCGCGCGCTCGGCCGAACCGGATTTCGTCGGCCGCTCGGCATACAGCGTGCGGCTGCGGCTGGTTACGCGCGCGGGATAGCCGATCAGATGCGTGAGCAGATCCAGCGCGTGGCTGCCCAGATCCAGCAGCACGCCGCCCTGCATCTGCTGCTTCCAGCCGATCGGGCGATTCGGATCGATCGAGCCCGAATGCAGATACCGCGCCTCGAAAGACAGGATCTCGCCGATTTTGCCCTCGTCCACCAGCTCCTTCGCGCGCAGCGTCGCGGGCGTATAGCGATTGTTGAATACCATGCGCGTCTTGCCGGGCGCATTTGCCGCCGTGTCCGCGATGCGCTTCGCGCTTTCATAGGTTACGGAAAGCGGCTTGTCGATATACACGTGCTTTCCGGCGTTCAGCGCGGCGATCGCCATTTCCTCGTGCTGCGCGTTCGGCGTGCAGATGGAAACGACCTCGACCGCCGGATCGGCGAGCAGAACGCGATAATCGTCGGTATAGCGCTTGTAGCCGCACGTTTCCGCCGCCTCGCGCGCCATTTCGATGCGGCGCGAGCAGACGTGCTCGAGCGATACGCGGAAGTCCGCGCCCGGATAAAACAGCGCGATGTTGCGGAGCGCCTCGGTGTGCGTGCGCCCCATGAATCCCCAGCCGATCAGGCCGACGCCGATGGTTTTCATAATCCGTTCCTCCTGGGAGCTTTTTCCTTATTATTATATCAATTTTTCAAAACGCTTGCAAGATGGGCGTTTTCGTGTTATTCTGGAAGGAGAGAAAGAATACAGAGAGGTTTATTGGCATGGAAGGTTTACGGAAGATGTTCGGCACGCAGGATATGACGGTGGGCAAGCCGCTGTCCAATCTCGCGTCATTCTCGATCCCGCTGCTGATCGGCAATTTCGCCCAGCAGATGTACAACACGGTCGATTCGATCGTGGTCGGCAAATACGTCGGCGATAATGCGCTGGCGGCGGTCGGCGCGAGCGGCCCGATTCTGAATCTGCTGATTCTGCTGTTCGTCGGCATTTCGACGGGCGCGGGCATCATGGTGGCGCAGTATTACGGCGCAAAGAAGCAGGAGGAGCTCTCCAAGACCATCGGCTCGTGCATGACGCTGATTCTGGTTTCCAGCGCGATCGTAATGCTGGTGGGCCCGCTGATTGCGCGGCCGCTGATTACGCTGCTCGGCACGCCCGATACCGTGGCGGGTATGGCGGTGGACTATCTGGTGATCATCTTTTTGGGCATTCTCGGCGGCGGCGCATACAATATCATCTCGGGCATCCTGCGCGGCATGGGCGATTCGTTCTATCCGCTGGTGTTCCTGGTTGTCGCGTGTCTGCTGAATATCGCGCTGGATCTTCTGTTCGTGTGCAAATTCCGAATGGGCGTTCCGGGCGTCGCGTGGGCCACGATCATCGCGCAGATGGTCTCGGGCGCGCTGTGCGTAATTCGCCTGCTGCGCATGAAGGATACCGTTCGAATCACAAAAAAATCGCTGATTCCCGATCGATTGCTCACGGCGGAAATCGTGCGCCTCGGCCTGCCGTCCGGCCTTACGCAGGCGGTGTTCTCGATGGCCTCGATCGTGGTGCAGCGGCTCACGAACAGCTTCGGCGAGCTGATCATGGCGGTGTCGGTCGTGGTCATGCGCGTGGACGGCTTTGCAATGCTGCCCAATTTCACGTTCGGCATCGCGCTGACCACGTTCGTCGGCCAGAATGTCGGCGCGGGCAGAATGGATCGCGTCCACGAGGGCGTGCGCTCCGGTTTGCGCGCGGGCCTCGCCATTGCGGCGGCACTGGTGGCGCTGATTCTGCTGGGCGGCCGGCCGCTGATGGGGCTGTTTACCGAAACGCAGGCGGTCGTGGACACGAGCATGCACATGATGAAGATCCTGTCCGTGGGCTATATCGCCATGGCGATTACGCAGAGCCTGTCGGGCGTCATGCGCGGCGCGGGCGATACGGTCACGCCCATGTGGATTTCGTTGGTCACGACGGTCGTGATTCGCATGCCGCTTGCCTACCTGATCGCCTATCTCACGCGCTCCGAAGCGCAGCCGAACGGCACGCCGGACGCGCTGTTCATCTCGCTGCTGGTCGCCTGGATCTCCGGCGCGGTAATCACCAGCATCTTCTACAAGCGGGGCAAATGGAAAAAGAAGAGCGTGATGGTGGAATAAAAAGAGAGAAAAAAGGGCCTTGCCCTATCCGGTTGCGAACCACAAAAAAGCTTCGTTCTTATCCAATTACGAACAACAAAAAAGCAAGCAAATCGAGCCGCTTCCCGGCTCGATTTGCGTCATAATGGGAACAAAGGAACCGCCCGGAACAAGGAAGAAATCGGGTCGCTTCCCGACCCGATTTCGATACGATCAAACGTGGTAACAATTAAAAAGATGGTGGCGCATTTGGGTGTAGGCTAGGTCGGCGTCGCCGGAGGCTACCGCCTTGGCGATCTGGAGATGATCCTCCGTGCTCTGCGCGTAATCGTGCATCGTCGGAAAGCCCATCAGCCGCATGTTGCGCAGCTGCTTGGCCGAGGACGTGTAAAAGCTCAGGAGTACGCGATTGCGCGCCATCCGCGCCAGCTCCAGATGAAAGCTGAAACCGACGTTGATCTGCGTGGTCCGGTCCTCAATGCCGCGCATCCGCTCCACGATTTCAAATAGCCGATTGACCTCTTCAGGGGTCGCATTGCGCGCCGCCATCGCCGCCAGCTGCGGCTCGAGCACATATCGCGCCTGAACCAGCTCGGATAAAGCGTCCGGATGCGCCATGATCGCCGAAAGCGCCTGCGCCTCCAGAATTACGTTCGCGCGATCGGACACAAAAGTGCCCGAACCGTTTACCGGGCGCAAAAGGCCCAGAATCGTAAGACTCCGTATCGCGCCGCGAATCGTGTTCCGGCTCACGTCAAACCGCGCGGCCAGCTGCTGTTCCGACGGCATGCGCGCGCCGGCCGGATATTCCTCGGAGCGGATCATCTCCATGATCCGCTCCGATACGTCCTCGTAGAGCTTGGTGCGGCTGATCTGATCCGCACTCATCGCGCCATGTCGAAGAGCGCCGGCGCTTCGCCCGCCGCCTTCAGCTTTTCCAGAAGCAGCCCGCCGACCGCCACATCCAGCATGCCGGTGCCGATAATCTGCGCGTAAATGTAATCGTCCGGGTTCACGCGCGCCGGCTGCTTGCCCGCCAATACGTCCGGAATCACAATGTCAAACGATTCGGCCGTGATTTCGCCCATCTCCGCGAGCTCCTTGACGTTGCCGCGGTGCAGCGACTGGCCCACATGATCGGTCGCAATGCGATCGGCTTTGCGCACGCAGTCGAAGCTCGTCTCGCGGAACGAACCCATCGTCATCACCAGCGTGCCCTTCTGAATCCAGTCGTATTCCACCAGATTCGCGTTCGCGTTCGTGACCGTGATGATTACGTTCGCGCCGCGGCAGGCCGCTTCGTTCGACGCGCACTTCACGAACCGAAAGCCCGCGTCCGGGAAGCGCTGAATGAATCGATCCATCGCCGCATCCGAAATGTCGCTCAGGCGCACCTCCTTGAGCGGCAGCACCTTGCTCATGCACAGCAGACTCATATAGCCCTGAAGGCCCGTGCCGATGATGGTCACGACGTCCGTCGACGACGCGAGCAGCTTTGCCATGATCGCCGGCTGCGCGCCGGTGCGCAAATCGTTGATCCAGTTTCCGCTGATCACCGCGCGCAGCACGCCCGTGCGCGAATCGGTAATCATCAGGTTCGCCATAATGTACGGAAGGCCCAGCGCGCGGTTTGCGTCGTAGCCGCCGACGAGCTTGATTCCGGCCACGTCCATCGGCTGAATGTAGGCGGGCATGGCGTTGAACCAGCCGCCGATTCCCTGGCTGGTCAGGTCGGTGGTGATCTTGTTCGGCATCACGACCTTGCCCTCGCCGTACCAGCGCCAGGTTTTTTCCACGCAATCAATGACGTCCTCCGGCGTGAGATACTTTTTCGCGAGCTCCTCGCCGATGATCATCGCTTTCTGTTCCATATGCATTCCCTCATTTCTGAATCGGCAGCGCGCAGGGCAGCGTCACGTTTCCATCCGCATCCGGGAACGGGGAGAGATCGTCGGCGCGAAGCGGCTCGCGCTGCGCGGGATCGCGGAAGTCCGGAATGCGATAGGGCTTGCCGTTTTCCAGGCAGCTGCGCCAGCCGAGAATGCCCGCCGCCGACATCGCCACGGCGCGATAGACATTGAAGAACGGCTCTTCCTCGCCCTTCAGGCAATTTGCAAAATGCGTCGCGACGAAATAGTCGCCGCCGCCGTGGCCCGCGCCGTTGGCCGGCTCCGGAACGTTCGGCGCATAGAGCTGGCTTGCGGATTTGCCCTCCGGAATCAGCCACGGCTGATAGGTGAGGTACACGTTCTCGCCGGCCGCACGTCCGGTTTCCGCCGAGCCGTTTTCGCCCACGATGCGATAGCCCGAGCGCGAGCCCATCGCGGTGCAGCCGGTGAAGCGGAAGAGCGCGCCGTCGTCGGTGATGCAGGTCATCATGCCGATCGCGTCGTAATTGTGGCGCACGTCGTTGTATTGATAGAGCACGTCGGAATGCACGGCATAGGCGCTGACCGAAACGGGCATTTCGCCGGTCGCGTACATCAGCGGGCCCAGCGCGTGGGTGCAGTAATACGTGCGCGGCATGTAGGCGCGCCAGTGATATTTGCCGGGCGTGAGCGCGATCAGATCCTCGCGCGTCGCGGTGTGGTTGTATTCGCCCTCGGCATACAGTATCCGGCCGAGCGATCCGCCCTGGACCAGATTCGTGATCTCGCGCATCGGGCGGGAGAACGGGTAATTCTCCGCCAGCATGTATTTGCGGCCCGTGCGCTCGACCGCCTCGACCAGCTCCACGCATTCGCGCAGCGTGATCGCCGCGGTGCATTCGCTCAATACGTCGATGCCGCGCTCCATCGCCTGAATCGCGGCGGGCGCGTGCTCGCAGAAGTAATTGCAGAGCACCACCGCGTCGATTCCGCTCTGAAGGAGCTCGTCGTAGGTTTTGCACACCTGAATTTGAGATCCGCAGTGCTTGACCGCATCCGCGACGCGCGCTTCATCCGAATCGCAGACCGCCCAGATTTCCGTGTCCGGAAGCGCGTGGAACTGGCGAACGTATTCCATGCCGCGCCAGAGACCGAAAACGCCGATTTTAAGCTTGCCCATCATTCATTTCTCCTTTGCCATAGTTTTTGTTATCATTGTCATGCGCTTTGCATTTGTTTTTCCTGATGCCAGTATAGCAGATTCCCGGGCGCAATTCAATGTCTTTTTGGGTACAGCTTGGGTCTTGAGCTGAGAAGGAATGTATGGTATAATTAGAGCCTGAAATGCATACATGGGAAGGGGCGCTGCGCACATGTTCGAGGCGGTCGAAGGGGTATTCAAACAGGTGATTCGCTATAGCACGCTGCTGATGGAGGCGGCGGGCATGATCGTGATTCTGGTCACGGCCGTGACCTGCTTTATCGGCTTTTTCCGCCATAAGGAGGGGCTGCGCGTGCGTCTGGCGGAGGGCATTTCGCTGGCGCTGCTGTTCAAGATGGGCGGCGAGGTGCTGCGCACCGTGATCGTGCATACGTGGGACGAGCTCGCGATTCTGGCGGCGATCATCGTAATTCGCGGATTGCTTACGTTCCTTTTGAGCTGGGAGATCCGCAGCGAGAAGGCCGAGCAGAAGCGGGAGGCAATCGGTGAATGAGATCCTGATTCTCGGCGCGGCGATCGGCGACGTGCTGGTGTATCCGGCGCGCGCGGAGATGATGAATCGCCCGTCCAGCGCGGCGCGCGTGCGCGTTTCCACCGGCGGCGACGCGCTGAATGAATCGACGGTGCTCGCGCGGCTGGGCCATGCGCCGGCGCTGGGAACGGTGCTCGGCGCGGACGACATGGCGAAGCTGATCGAGGCGCACTGCGCGCGCGAGGGCGTTCGCCTGATCGCGCGGGTAAATCCCGAAATCGATACGGGCGTCAACGTGGTGCTGGTGGAGGAAAGCGGCGAGCGGCGGTTCATCACCAATCCGCAGGGCAGTCTGCGCCGCTTCTCGCTTACGGACGCGCGCGCCGTTTTGAATGATAACGCGTTTTCGGAATGCCGCATGCTGTGCCTGGCCAGCATGTTCGTCTCGCCCGAATTGTCGCTTGCCGATATGGAGGCGCTGTTTGCCCATGCGCGCGCGGCGGGAAAGATCGTCTGCGCGGACGCGACGCAGTGCAAAAACGGCGAAACGCTTGCGGATGCGGCGGGCGCGCTTTCGCAGCTCGATTATTTCTTTCCGAACGCGGAGGAAGCGCGGCTTCTGACCGGCGCGCAGGACGATCGGGAGGCGGCGCGGCTTTTGATCGGCGCGGGCGCGAAAAACGCGGTGATCAAGCGCGGCGGCGCGGGCTGCCTGATTGCCAATGCCGAGGGGCAAATCGCCGTTCCGGCCTATCGAACGAATTGCGTGGATACCACCGGCGCGGGAGACACGTTTTCCGCGGCGTTTCAGGCGGCGCTGCTCGAGGGGCGCGGAATTGCGGAATGCGGCGCGTTCGCGTGCGCGGCGGCGTCGATCTGCGTGGAAAATCTGAGCGCGACGGGCGAGAAGCTCGACCAGGACGAAATCGAGCGCCGCGCGCGGGCGATCCTAAATCAAATGTAAGGAGAATACCATGAACGATTGGATGCAGGTGAAGGTACTGACCACGACCGCGGGCGCGGATCTGGTTTCGGAAATACTGCTCGAGGCGGGCAGCGAGGGCACGATGATCGAGGACAGAAACGACGTGTTCGAAAATCAGCGCCCCGAGGGACAGTGGGACATCATCGATACGGCGATTGCCGACCGCATCGGCGAGGACGTGAAGGTCACGGGCTATTATCCGATCGATGAAAATCGCGACCGCGTGCTTTCGAGCGTCGCGAGCGCGCTCGACCGGCTGCGCGCGCTTTCGCCGGATACCGATCTGGGCAAGCTGGAAATTCAGGTGCAGGGCTTTGAAAACGAGGACTGGTCGGAGAGCTGGAAGAAGTCGTTTAAGCCGATTCATTTGGGCGAGCATATCGTGATCTGCCCCGGCTGGCTGAATTATGAAAAGCAGCCCGGCGAAAAGGTGATCGAAATCGATCCCGGCATGGCGTTCGGCACCGGCACGCACGAAACGACCGGCATGTGCGCGGCGCTGATCGAGAAATACGTTCAGCCCGGCCAGCGCGTGATCGACATCGGCACCGGCAGCGGCATTCTCGCAATCGTCGCGGCGCATATGGGCGCGGGCGAGGTGCTCGCGACCGATCTGGACGCGGTGGCGGTGCGCGTGGCGGCGGAAAATGCGCATTTGAACGGCTTCGGCGAAAAGATCGATTGCCGCTGCGGCGATTTGCTGGACGTGGTGGACGTGTCGGGCGACGTGGTCATCGCCAATATCATCGCGGACGTGATTCTGATGCTGGCGAAGCCCGTGCGCGAGCGGATTGTGCCCGGCGGCATTTTCATCTGCTCCGGCATCGCGATCGACCGGCGCGAGGACGTGCGCCGCGCGCTGCTGGAAAACGATTATGAAATTCTCGACGAGCCCGTGAAGGGCGAATGGGCGGCGTTTGCCGCGAGGAAGCGCTGAAATGGCCTCGTTCTATTTGAGCGAGCCGCGCGAGACGGGCGAAATTGCGCTTCTGGCGGCGGAGGAAGGCAAGCACGTATTGAAGGTGCTGCGAATGGGCGTGGGCGACGAGCTCTGCGCGATCGACGGCTGCGGCGGCCGATTTGACGCGGAAATCGATTCGGTCGAGGGCGGTGAGGTGCGCGTAAGGCTCCTGAATCGCCTGCCGGACAACGAAGCCGCCGTTCGCATTACGCTCTATCAGGGCCTTCCGAAGGCGGATAAGCTCGATTTCATCGTTCAGAAATGCACCGAGCTGGGCGGCGCGCGCGTATGCCCGGTCAAAATGGAGCGCTCGATCGTGAAATCGGACGCGAAGGACGGAATCAAGCGCCGCGAACGGCTGGAAAAGATTGCGCGCGAGGCCACGAAGCAGTGCCGCCGCGCGTCCGCGCCGGAAATTGTCGAGCCGCTTTCATGGAAGCAGACGCTCGCGCGGCTGCGGGAGCACGAGCTGGTGCTCGTTCCCTGGGAGGACGCGCGCGGCGCGCGCATGAAGGACGTTGCCGAAAAGCGCCCGAATGTGCGCGATCTCGGAATTGTGATCGGCCCGGAGGGCGGCATGACCGAAGCCGAGGTGGACGCAATGCGGCAAATCGGCGCGCAGGCGATTACGCTGGGCCCGAGAATACTGCGCGCGGAAACCGCGGCGGTTGCGTCCGTCGCCATGGCGATGACGCTGTGGGGCGATCTGTAATTGCAAAGGATACCGGAATCGCGAGCGCGTTTCATTGCGGCGATTGTCGCGCCGCGGGGGAAAGCGAATTATAAAGAGGAGTAATTATGCCAAGGATTGCCGTATATACGCTCGGCTGCAAGGTCAATCAATACGATACCGAGGCGATGCTCGAGCTGTTCGAGCGGGCGGGCTATGTTTCCGTGCCGTTTGATTCCGAGGCCGACGTGTATTTGATCAACACCTGCACCGTGACCGGCACGGGCGATCAGAAATCGCTGAAGACCGTGCGCCGCGTCGCGCGCCTGCATCCGGATTGCGCGATCATCGTCTGCGGCTGCCTCGCGCAGCGCATGGCGGACGAAATTCTGCAGATGGACAATGTGCGCCTGGTGGTGGGCGTTACGCGGCGCGGCGAGGTCGTGGAGCTGCTGGAGCGCGCGCTGAATGCCAATACGCGCATCAGCGCGGTGGAAACGCTCAAAAACGCGCCGTTCGAGCGCCTCGCCGTATCGCGCCACGAGGGCAAAACCCGCGCGACGATGAAAATTCAGGAGGGCTGCGACCGGTGGTGCGCGTATTGCATCATTCCCGCGGTGCGCGGGCCGGTGCGGTCGATGCCGATGAATGAGGTGCGCGCGGAGGCGCGGCGGCTGGCGGACGCGGGCTATCGCGAAATCGTCGTAACCGGCATTCACCTGGCCAGCTACGGCCGCGGAACGGACGACCGGCTGATCGACGCGATCGCCGCCGTTCACGATACGCCGGGCGTGGAGCGCGTGCGGCTGGGCTCCTTGGAGCCGCTGGTCGCGGACGAGGCGTTTGCAAGGAGCCTTTCCGAAATGCCAGGGCTCGCGCGGCAGTTCCATCTCTCGCTCCAGTCCGGAAGCGCGGGCGTGCTCAAGCGCATGAACCGAAGGTATTCGCCGGAGGAATATCTGGCCGCGTGCGAAACGCTGCGCAGATTCATGCCCGAATGCGCGATTACCACGGATATCATCGCCGGCTTCCCGGGCGAAACCGAGCAGGAGTTTGAAGAGACCGAGGCGTTTATTCAGAAGGTTCGCTTTGCGCGGATTCACGTATTTCCCTATTCGCGGCGCTCGGGAACGCGCGCGGACCGGATGGAAAATCAGGTGCCCGAATCGGTAAAGCACGAAAGAGGCCAAAAATTAATTCAAATCGGGAACAAAATGGAAACCGAGTACGTCTATAATAGCGTAGGAACGGTGCAGCGCGTGCTGTTTGAGCAGCCGGCGGGCGAGGGCCTGGCCGAGGGCTACACCGGAGAATACATACGCGTTCGCGCAAACGCCGCGCCGGGAGAGATGGCGTGCGTGCGCATCGTGCGAACGGAAGGCACGCTCGCCATTGGAGAAAGGCTGGCGGAGGACGGGAGGTGAAGAACGATGGATTGCCTGTTCTGCAAAATCATTGCCGGAGAAATTCCGTGCACGAAGGTATACGAGGATGAAAAGACCTTCGCGTTTCGCGACATCAACCCCCAGGCGCCCACGCATGTGCTGATTCTGCCGAAAAAGCATATGAAGAACGTGCTGGAATGCGATTCGGAAACGGCGGCGGCGCTGCTGCATGCGGTCAAGGAGGTCGCGCGGCTGGAAAAGGTCGAGGAAGACGGCTTCCGAATCGTGAGCAATTGCGGCGAAAACGGCGCGCAATCGGTTCCCCACCTGCATGTGCATCTGCTGGGCGGAAGGCGACTGAGCGATTCCATGAGCTGAACCCGTTCGCGATCGCCCGCAAAGGGTTGGGGCCGACCAAAAGCGAACGAAATGTGAAATTTGCAAATCCATGCGGATTTCACTTGACGGAAGACTATAGTATGCGGTATAATAACCGATGTGGCGAACCCCATGCTACATTGGCGTATGCCATTTAATCGCGAGGGGAGGGAAAGCACATGTCCGAGGTACGCATTCGGGAAAATGAATCATTGGAAAGCGCGCTGCGTCGTTTTAAGCGTAAGACCGCTCGTGATGGTATTCTTGCCGAGGCAAGAAAAAGAGAGCATTACGAGAAGCCGAGCGTAAAGCGCAAGAAGAAGGCTGAAGCCGCTCGCAAGCGTAAGTATTAATGCCAATGAAGCCCCTTTGTAGCTGCAAAGGGGCTATTTTCTCATACCCCCTGTTTATGTTCTATTTGAATTGAGAACGCGCATAAAATATAACCGTCTGTCCCCAAATGGGGTGGAGAAGGCGCGGGAGCGGGCCGCGCAGGCTCCTGAATTCTCGGAAGGAATCCTTTTGTCGAAGGAAAAAACGCATTTTCCGGCGATAAAGCGCTCATGTTTTTTTAATTGAGGCGAATATGAAATATACGATATTGCTCTGGCCGCATGCGAACGCGCGGTATAGAGCCGAAACGGTAAGACTCGCAAGGGCGGAGCTCGAGGTCATTCTGTCGCGCGCGGATGCGGAGGCGCGGGTGGAAACGGCCGGGAGCGCGGATTTGCCGATGCTTTCGATCGAAACCGGGGCGCCGCTCGAGGGAGAGCGCCTGAACGCGGTTCGGCGGGCGTCGCTGATGTATTGCCTGTTTGAAACGCGCCCGGACGGGAGCATGCTGCCGATCGCGGGCCGCGAACACGCCTATCTGGGCGAGGACCTGCCGGGTATTTTGAAATACAAGGGCAAAACAAACGAGATGTTTACGCAGCTGCTGATCAACGCAGGCCTGTATGCGGGCGATTTTTGCGCGCCCGAGATTCCCGTGCGGCTGTACGATCCAATGTGCGGCCGCGGAACGACGCTGCTGGTGGGCGCGAATCGCGGCTGGCAGTGCACGGGCTCGGATGTGGATCGCGCCGGATTGAACGAGGCCGAGCAGTTTTTGAAGCGCTATTTGGAATATCATCGCATAAAGCACGCGTTTGAGCGCGAATCGCTGACGCTCACGGGCAAAAACCACGCGCCGTGCGTGCAGTGCACGTTCGCCGATACGCCCGCGCACTACAAGGCGGGCGAGACCGCGTCGGTGCGGCTGGTGAATTGCGACGCGTGCGAGGCGCGCAATGCGTTCGGCGCGAAGACGTTTCATCTGATCGCGTGCGATTTGCCGTATGGCGTGCAGCACGCGTCGAAGGGCGGCCAGCTCGAGGGCCTGCTCGCGCGCGCGCTGCCGATTTGGAAAAAGACGCTCGTTCCGGGCGGGACGATTGCGCTTTCGTTTAACGCGCAGACGCTCAAGCGCGATCGCGTGCGCGAGCTGATGCAGGAGGCCGGCATGGAGCCGATGGCCGGCGGCGCGTGGGACGGATTTGCGCATTGGGTGGAGCAGGCAGTCACGCGCGATATTGCGGTCTGCCGCAGAGTTTGATCGATTGGAGGAATACTATGGATTATCATTCGCTGTATCAGAAGAGCGTTCTCGAGCTGCGAAAAATTGCGAAGGAGAATCGGGTGCGCGTTCCGGCGGGCACCAGCAAGGCGATGATCGTGCAGCTGATTCTCGAGGGCGTGGAGCACGAGGGCGATACGTCCGTTGTAAAGCCCAAATCGATCGATCAGGAGGTGCGCCGCGCGTCGATGGGCCGCCCCGGTCGCCCGCCGATGAAGAAGGAGAGCGTGCAGCGCGGCCCGACGGCGGCGGAAATCGAACAGGGCATCTTTTCCGTAAGGCGTCCCGAGGTCATGCCGGAGGAGCGCCCGGCCGTGCGGTCGAGCTATGCCATGCGCATGCGCGGAAATCAGTCCGCAAACGGCGATCGCCTTTACGAGGATTATGAATCCGGCAACGAAACGTGGGACGGCGAGGCGGACGATCTGTACGCCGCGGGCGTGCTAACGCCGAGCGCGGAAGTGTCTCAGCCCGAGTCGCCCGCGCCGAGAAAGCGCGGCCGCCCGAGAAAGGTGCGCGAGGAATCGCCGGAGCCGCCGGTACCGGTCGTAAAGAGGCCGCGCGGCCGTCCGCGCCGCACGCCGCTGCCGGAAACCGCAATCGCCAATCCGGAAGCCACCGCACCGCAGGAGAACGCGCCCGTCCAGGCGAATGCAGAAGCAGCGGGCGAGATGGATTTCGTAAAAACGCCCGTCGAAGCGCCTGTTGCGATCAAATCGGAAGCGTCCGCCAAAGTAAATGCCGAAACGCAAGCCGAAATAAATAATGAAATGCCCAGCAAAGCAAATAATGTAGAAACGCCTGTTTATCAGAGCGCGGAAGAGGATGCAAAGCCTGTTGCCGAAATACCTATTCATCAGAGTGCCGAAACGGCGGTAAATCCTGTCGCGGAAATGCCCGTTCATCAGAGCGACGAAGCACATGCGAAGCCTGTTGCTGAAACGCCTATCCATCAGAGCGACGAAGCGGATGCGAAGCCCGCTGCCGAAACGCCTATTCATCAGAGTGTCGAAGAGCCTGTGAAGCCCGCCGCGGAAGTATCTGCACATCAGAGTGCCGAAACGGATGAAAAGACTACCGCTGAAAAGCTTGTTCATCAGAGCGCGGAAGCGTCCGCCCGTCAGAGCATGGAAGAATCTGCAAAGTCCGCCGCCAAGATGCCCATCCATCAGAGTACGGAAGCGGCTGCGAAGCCCGACGCTGAAACGCCAGCCCGTCAGAGTGCGGAAGCGGCAGCAAAGTCCGACGCGGAAGTACCCGCTCATCAGAGCGACGAAACGGCTGCGAAAGCCGCTGCGGAAGCATCCGCCCATCAGAGCGCCGAAGCGGCTGCGAAACTCGCTACGGAAGCATCCGCCCATCAGAGCGACGAAGCGGCTGCGAAACCCGCTGCGGAAGTCCCCGCCAAACAGAGCGACGAAGTGATCGGTCATCAGAGCGTCGAAACGACTGCAAAGCCCGCCGCGGAAACGCCCACCCATCAGAGTGGCGAAGCGGCTGCGAAGTCTGCCGTCGAAGCGGCTGCTTCCAATTCTACGCAGAATGCTGCGCAGCAGGGACGGGCTGCGGGCGGGTATGTGCGCCGCTCGTTTGGAAATAGCGATACGTATTGCCCGGCCGTTCTGAATGGGAATGGGGCGAATCGCCAATCCACTTCGGCGGACGGCGTGCGCCGTCCCTCGCTTCCGCGCCAGAGATTCGAAAATGCGCGCTATAATCCGGAACAGCGCGTAGAAAATTCCCGCTATAATCCGGAGCATCGCGCCGAAAATGCGCGCTATAATCCGGACCAGCGTGCCGAAAATTCCCGCTATAATCCGGAGCGTCGTACCGAAACCCCGCGCTACAATTCAGACCAGCGCGCCGAATCCCCGCGCGGCAATTACAATGACCAGCGCACTGAAACCCCGCGCGGCAATTATAGCGACCAGCGCACCGAAACCCCGCGCGGCAATTATAGCGACCAGCGCACGGAATCCCCGCGCGGCAATTATAACGACCAGCGCGCCGAATCCCCCCGCTACAATTCCGACCGGCGCGAGGACGCGACGGCGCAGAGCTCCGATCTCGTGTATCGCGACGATCCCGTGCAGCGCACGCTTCAGGCGCAGCGCGCGGTGAATTACGAAAACGGTCTGCGCCGCATGGAAAACGAGAGCTTCAATCCGCAGTCGGCCGAATTTGCCGACGGCGCGGGCCTGCTCGAGATTCAGCCGGACGGCTATGGCTTCCTGCGCGCGGAGAATTGCCTGCCGGGCAGCAAGGACGTGTACATTTCAATTGCGCAGATTCGCCGGTTCGGTCTGCGCCCGGGCGATTTCGTGGAGGGCAAGACGCGCCCGCAGCGCGAGGGCGACCGCTACAGCGCGCTGGTGTATATCAATCGCGTCAACGGCGAGCCGCCGGAGCTCGCAGCGCAGCGCAAGCCGTTTGAATCGCTGGTGCCGTGGTATCCGACCGAGCGGCTGCGCATGGAAAACCCGCTGAAGTCCGATATTTCGATGCGCATGATCGATATCGTGGCCCCGATCGGCAAGGGCCAGCGCGGCATGATCGTGTCGCAGCCGAAGGCCGGCAAGACCACGCTGCTGAAAAAGATCGCCAATTCCATCGCCGATAACAACCCCGAGGTCAAGCTGATCGTGCTGCTGATCGACGAGCGCCCCGAGGAAGTGACCGATATGAAGCGCTCGATTCGCGGCGACGTGATCTATTCCACCTTCGATTCCGCGCCGGAAAACCATGCGCGCGTTTCCGAAATGGTGCTCGCGCACGCGCAGCGGCTGGTGGAATCCGGCAAGGACGTCGTGATTCTCCTGGATTCGATCACGCGACTGGCCCGCGCGTACAACCTCACGATTCCGCCGACGGGCAGATCGCTGTCCGGCGGTCTGGACCCGGGAGCGCTGTATAAGCCGAAGAAGTTCTTCGGCGCGGCGCGCAATATCGAAAACGGCGGCAGCCTCACCATCATCGCCACCGCGCTGGTGGATACCGGCAGCCGCATGGACGATATCATCTTTGAGGAATTCAAGGGCACGGGCAATATGGAATTGCATCTGGACCGCAGACTGTCCGACAAGCGCATCTTCCCGGCGATCGACCTGCTGAAATCCGGCACGCGGCGCGAGGAACTGCTGCTCAAGCCCGAGGAGCGCGAGGGCGAATATCAGGTGCGCAGGATGCTCACCGCCGGCGGCGGTCAGCAGAGCACCGAGCAGCTGATCAGCCTGATGGAAAAGACGGCAAACAACGTCGATTTCTTCCGCCGCCTGAAGGGCTGGATGGCCGTTTATGAAAAGGAGGGCTTTACCCTCGGCGGCAGGC
Organism: uncultured Clostridia bacterium; assembly: GCA_934663595.1. Lineage (GTDB taxonomy): Bacteria > Bacillota > Clostridia > Christensenellales > Aristaeellaceae > Faecivicinus. Next base: position 65,161 of record CAKUKM010000007.1, read on the forward strand.
CCGATCGCGGATGAAAATCGCGCTCGCTGCGGCGCGGTTTCGCAACCGCGATATCGCATTCAATTTAAAGCAGATCGAGCGGCAAATGCGCGCGGCCCAAAGCGGCGGCGCGCAGCTCGTCTGCTTTGGCGAGGCGTTTCTGCAGGGCTTCGACGCGCTTTCCTGGGACTATTCGGCCGATCTCGCGCGCGGACTGCGCATGAATTCCGCGCCGATTCAGAAAATCGCGGCGCTTTCGCGGGAAATGGGGATCGACGTTTCGTTCGGCTTTATCGAGCGCGACGGCGAGGAACTGTATTCCTCCTGCGCGCTCGTGGAAGGCGGCGAGATCACATATGCGTATCGGCGAATCACCGTCGGCTGGAAGGTGCGCGCGTGCTGGAATCACCCGCATTATCGCGAGGGCGATACCGTTTCGATCGTGCAATGGCGCGGAAAAAAGCTGGTGTTTGCGCTGTGCGGCGATCTCTGGGAGCGACCGGAGCGATTCACGGGTGCGGCGGATGCGCTGATCTGGCCGGTGTATATCGATTATACGCCCGCGGAATGGGCGGAGGCGCGGCTGGAATATGCCGAGCAGGCGGCGAAAACCGGCCTGCGCGCGCTTTTGATCAATTCACTGAACGACGACGAAGCTTTCGGTGGCTGCTGCGATTTTGAATCGGGCGCGATTCGCGCGGAGCTGCAAATGGGCCGCGAAGGGCTGCTGTATGTGGAGATCTGACATGAATTACCATACGATTGATTTAAAAACCTGCCCGCGCGCAGCGCATTTTGCGTATTTCCGCGATATGGCGAACCCGTATATGGGCGTGACCGCGGAGGTGGACATCACGCAGTTCATGCGCCTGCGCCGGGAGGCCGGCCTTCCGTTTTATCTGCCGCTGATTTACCGCGCGGTGCACGCGGCGAACGACGTGCCCGAATTCAGAAGGCGCATCGTGGACGGCGGCATTCGCGAATATGACTGGTGCGACGCCTCGCACACGGTCGCGAAGCCGGATGGCACCTACGCCTATTGCGCGCTGGATTATCAGAAGCCGCTGCGCGAATTCCTGCCCGATGCGATCGCGCGCCAGGAGGCGGTGTGCCGCGGCGGCGATATCGAGGAAGGGGAAGAGGCGATTTCCTATTTCTTCTGCTCGAGCTTGCCGTGGCTTACGTATACCGCGCTCGTGCAGCCCACGCCGTCGCCGGCGGACAGCAATCCGCGGCTGACCTGGGGCAAATACTTCGAGCGCGACGGCAAAACGATCCTGCCGTTCAGCGTGCTGTGCCATCACGCTCTGGTGGACGGCCTGCACCTCAGCCGCTTTTACGGATCGCTCGCCGAACGGCTGAACGAGAAAATGTGAGAAAAATCCCGCGTTCGCAAATTGAACGCGGGATCATTTTTGGAATTATCGCAGATACAACCCCGTCCGCGCCGGATCGGAATTGCGGAACAAGCGCGGCGTTTGATTGCGGGCAATGCGCAGCGCGGGGGAGTCGGCCAGCTCGAGCGTCGCGCCCAGCAGCTGAATCGGCTTTTCCGAAACCGTGATCGTCAGCGCTAGCGCCGAGGTCTCCTCGTGCAGCGGCAGCGGAACCTCGCGCAGGCGCACCGACGCGGATTGTCCGTTCGGCAGCGCGCCCAGCAGCGCGTCGATCGGCAGGCGCACCGTCGCGCCCGCGTCCGAATACACGATTTGCACCACGTCCGCCTGCTGCAAACGGCGAATCTGATCGCGCGAGAGCTCGAGCGTCGCGCCCGAAACGCCGTCCGCCGGCGCGAGCACCAGCGCCTTTTCCGCGGGATCAATGTGGAAATCCACGCTCAGCGCGCGGCCCTGCGCGTCGAACAGCACGCTGCCCAGTCCCTCGCGATCGATTTGCACGTTCGTGCGGTCAATCGCGCCGCCCGAGGACGAATCGCCCTCCGGCGAGGTCACGGGATCGGCGAGTCCCGGCACGTCCGGCGACGTAATGCCCGTGAATTCCTGGCCCGAGCCGGTGCTGAGAATGCGGAACGCGATTTCGCGCGTGCCGGAATAATTGCCCACGCCGGTCAAGCGAATCGTGGCCGTGCCGGGCTGAATGTTGTTTTCGTATTCGGCGGTGTAATCCGCGCCGGGCTTGAGCGCGTGATCGCCCAGGCGCACGGTGAATTCCGGCGTGAGGGCGCTGCCGGTAAATTTCTGGTTGGAAATGCCGGAAACGGACGCGTCCGCAATCAGCCGCGGGCGAATCGTGAATACGCCGCTCATGATCGTCAGGTCGTAATTGTCGCTCGCGCGCAGCGTGCCGCGCGTGATGGCGTATTCGCCCGCATTTTCGCCGGGCTCGCGGCTGAGCGCGCCGCTGAGCGTGTCGCCCTTGATCAGTCCGCGCACGCTGCCGGTGAAATAATCCGGGTCCGCCGCGCCGTAGCTCTTGCTCTGGCCGGACGCGGGCGTGAGAATCAGCGCGCGGCGCGAAACCGTCGCGGGAAGCTCCAGCGGCTCGGCCGATTGATCGGCGTTCTCCAGCGCAAATTCAACGCGCACCGTCCGCGCGCCTGCATCCGCGGAATCGAGCCGCGCGGTCACGGAGCGCAGCTGAACGCCGGAATCGGAGGCGCGGAAATCGGCCGGATCGAGCGCGATTTCGGTGCTTCCGTCGTAAACCTTGGAAATTTCGCTTCCTATATAAGTGAAGCGAACAGCGACCTTCTGGCCGCACTGCGCGCAAACGCCGTTTTCGATTTTGTGATCGCGCAGAAACGCGCCGTCCGGCACGTCTCCGGAAAATTCGCCGCCGCAGGTAATCAGCGCGCCGCCCAGCGAAATCGCGCCGCCGTTTTCAATTTTGCCGAGGTTGGAAAGCGTGCAGCCCGCGGAAACGGAAATCGACCCGCGAATCTGCATCGCGTGGCCGCGCGGAATCGCGCAGTCCGTCTCGATCGACAGCGCGCCGCGAATCTGAAAATCGGTAAACGCCATCGGGAATTCCGGCGCAAACGATTCTTCCTCCCGCGTGTGCCGATACGCGCGCGCGGAGACGAGCGCAACGCGCCGCTCGACGATCAGCTGAAGCGTCTGAAGCTTTTTGCAGTTTTCAAAAATGTCGTCGCCCACGGTTTCGATTGCGTCCGGAACGGCGACGGATTCCAGCTTCGCGCAGTCGGCAAACGCGCGATCTCCAATGCGGCGCAGCGTTTTCGGCAGCTCGATCGATTCCAGCATGTCGTTTTTCGCAAACATTTCCGCGCCGATCTCCGCAACGTCGTAGCCGTCGATCGATTCGGGAACGACCAGCTCGCGCGCCGAACCGCGATACGCGGTCAGTATCAGCTCGCCGCGCGCGTCAAGAACGCCCGAATAGTCGGGGTCGGACAGCGCAAACGGCGTTTCCGTCGGCGCGACGGTCGGATTTTCCGTCGGAGCCTCCGTCGGGGATTCGGTGGGCGCAGCGGTCGGGATTTCCGTGGGGGATTCGGTGGGAAGCTCGGTGGGCGATTCCGTCGGCGCGGCGGTTTCGGGCAGCTCCGTTTCCATAGAGGGGACCTCCGTTTCGACGATGGGAGCCTCCGTTTCAATCGGCGGCTCCGCAAGGGCGCAGGCGGACAGCGCGAGCGCGCAAATCAACGCGGCAAGGGCCTTTTTTCGCTTGAAAACGCGCCGCAGCGCGGAAAAATGCTTCATTTTCGTTCTCCTTGATTTGGTAATTTCAGTATACCACAATCGGGCGAAAATTTCAACCGCGGCGCAAAATCAGCTTTTCATTGACAAATGCGGGACAAAATGGTAAAATTTAAGAAAAAAGGCACGGAGGTGCGCGCATGTATACACCGTTTGAAGGGCGATATGGGCAAATGGAATACCGGCGCTGCGGGCGCAGCGGTGTAATGCTGCCGGCGATTTCGCTGGGCCTGTGGCACAATTTCGGCGCGATTACGCCGTTTGAAACGCAGCGCGAGCTGCTGCGCACGGCATTTGATTGCGGAATCACGCATTTTGACCTGGCGAACAACTATGGCCCGCCCTACGGCGAGGCAGAGCGCAATTTCGGCGTGCACATGGAGCGCGACTGGCGGCCGCACCGCGACGAGCTGTTTCTGTCCACGAAGGCGGGCTACGACATGTGGCCCGGCCCGTATGGCGACGGCGGCAGCCGCAAATACCTGATTTCGAGCCTGAATCAGTCGCTGAAGCGGATGCGGGTGGAATATGTGGATGTGTTTTATCATCACCGGCCCGATCCGGACACGCCGCTGGAAGAGACGATGGGCGCGCTGGACGCGATCGTGCGCAGCGGCAAGGCGCTGTACGCGGGCATTTCCAATTACCCGCCCGAGCAGGCGGCGAAGGCGATTGCGATACTGAACCGGCTGGGCACGCCGTGCCTGATCGAGCAGCCGAGCTATTCGATGCTGAATCGCTGGATCGAGCAGGGACTCACCGGCGTTCTGCGCGAAAACGGCGTGGGCTGCATTGCGTTTGCGCCGCTGCAGAACGGCATTTTGACCGGAAAATACCTGCGCGGCGTGCCGGAGGACTCCCGCGCGGCGCGCGATCCGCGGTATTTAAAGCCCGATCGCATTTCGGACGCGATGCTTTCGAAGGTCGCGCGGCTGAAGCCGATTGCCGATGCGCGCGGCGCAACGCTCAGCCAGCTGGCGCTGAAATGGGTGCTGCGGGACGAGGTGGTCACGTCGGCGCTGATCGGCGCGAGCCGCCCGGAACAGATTCGCGAAAACGTCCAGATCGTGCAAATGCCGAAGCTCGCGCCGGAGGAGCTCGCCGCGATCGAGGAAGCATTGAAGGATTGACACAGCAAAGCAGCCCCCGCAGAATTGCGGGGGCTGAATTCGTATGGGCGATCAGCGCTTCAGCTGAACGTCCTTTTCATACTGCTGAATCTCCTTAAACCAGCTCGCATCGGCGGGAACGCCCTCGCGGCGGCAGTATTCGGCCCAGATATCGCTGAACGGCAGCGTCTTCGCTTCCTCCATCAGCATGAATTTCTCGGTAAACTGCGCCGTGTCCTGCAGCTCCTTCAGGCGCGCGTTCGGCTGCAGCAGCGCCCACAGCAGCGCCTTTTCGGCGTTGCGCGTGCCGATGACCCACGCGGCCACGCGGTTGATCGACGCGTCGAAGAAGTCCAGACCAATCAGCACGCGGTCGAGCGCGTCGTTGCGCACGATCTCCTTCATGATCTCCTTGAGTTCGTCGTCGAACGCGACGACATGGTCGGAGTCCCAGCGCACCGGGCGCGTGACGTGCAGCGGAATCTTGTCGAAGAAGCACAGCAGCGCGGGAATCTTGTCGCTGACGACCTCGGTCGGGTGATAATGACCGTTGTCGAGCAGGTTGTAAACGCCCGGATGCGTGCCGGCATAGCTCATGTAAAACTCGTTCGAGCCGACGGTGCAGCTTTCCAGACCGATGCCGAACACCTTGCTCTCGACCGAATCGATTACATGATCGTATTTCTCGGCGAAAATCTCGTCCAGCGAGGCCTTCAGGCGCATGCGCGGGCCCATGCGGTCGGCGGGAACATCCTTGAAGCCGTCCGGAATCCAGATGTTGTTCAGCACCTTGTCGCCCAGCTGCGCGCCGATTTCATTCGAGATTTTGCGGCACGCCTTGCAGTGCTCAATCCAGAAGCGGCGCACGGACTCGATCGGGCTGGAGAGCGTCAGGCCGTCCGTGACCATCGGGTGCGAAAAGCACGTGGGGTTGAAGTCGATGCCGTAGCCGTTTTCGCGCGCGAACTCGACCCACTTTTCAAAATGGCGATATTCGATCTTGTCGCGATCCACCCATTCGCCGTCGGCGAACACCGCGTAGCTCGCGTGCAGGTTGATGCGCTTTTTGCCGGGAATCAGGCTCGCGGCCTTTTTGAAATCAGCGGTGAGCTCTTCAAACGTGCGCGCGCGGCCCGGATAATTGCCGGTGGTCTGAATGCCGTCGCCCGCGCGGCCGTCCTTCTGATCGAAGCCCGCTACGTCGTCGCCCTGCCAGCAGTGAATCGAAATGGCCTTGTCCTTCGCCTTGGCGAGAGCGGCCTCAACGTCCACGCCCATCGCGGCATAAATTGCCTTTGCGCTTTCAAATCTGTCCATGTTGTTCCTCCTGTCGATTGGCTCCCGAGGGGGAGCGTTGCTGTCTCTCATTATAGCATGTAAAGCCGGCTTCTGGCAAATGTTTTTTCACCAGGCTGTGCCCGCGAAGAACGCAAGCGTAATGTCGTGCTGATCGGGGTAATCCTCGTGGAAAAAGTCGGGGTAGAGGATCGCGCGCTTCGGCGCGGTGATCCGGTTGTACGCCGCAAACTGCGAGCTCGGCGGGCAGATCTGGTCCATCAGGCCCGTGAACATGATGATCTCCGCCTGAATGCGCGGCGCGAGGAACTGGTTGTCGATGTAGCCGAGCTTGGTGAAGATCTCGGTTTCGCGCTCGTGGCGCGGATCGGTGTGGCGGAAGAATTCGCGCAATTCGGCATACGCGTTTACATCCAGATCCATTTCCCACACGCGGCGATAATCGCACAAAAACGGGCATCTCGGCGCGGCGCGGAACAGATTCGGCGTGAGCGCCGCGCACGCGAGCGTAAGTCCGCCGCCTTGCGAGCCGCCGGTCGCGCACACGCGCGAGGAATCCACCTCCGGCATCGCCATTACGATGCGCGCCAGCTGCGCGGTATCCAGAAATACGTTTCGATAATACAGCTTGTCCGGGTCGGGATCGGCCAGACCGCGGATGATGTGGCCGTGCAGCGTGTTGCCCTGAACGCTGGCCGGGTCCTCCGAAAGGCCGCCCTGGCCGCGGCACGACATCGAGGCCACCGCAAAGCCCGCCGCCACGAAGTGCAGCATCGCCGAAAACGAGCCGCAATCGGTCGAATAGCCGTGGAACATGCAAACCGCGGGCAGCGGCTCCGTCCGCTTCGCGGGCCGGGCATAGCGGCAGTGAATGCGCGCGCCGCCCACGCCGGTGAACGTCAGATCAAAGCATTCGACATTCGGAAAGCTGAACCGCGCGGGCGTGAGCGTGCAGTCCGTGCCGAGCGCTTCCATTTCGGCGATCGCGCGATCCCAATAGGCGTCAAAATCGTCGGGGCGCTCGTTCGCGCCGGTGTAGCGGTACAATTCCGCAACGGGCATTTCAAATACGGCCAAGTATAACACTCCTTTTGTTTCAAATAGGCTAAGATCATTATACATTTCCCCGCCGCATTCGTCAATACGGCCGCCGTTCTTTTTCATTTGGCGTATGTATTTACATTTGCTTAAAAATGTGGTATATTGGAAGGGGGTGAGGTTATGAAAAGACTCATGCTGATTCTGCTGCTCGCCGCTTTTGCCGCCGGCTCCGCGGGACTGGCCGAGGCGAAGATTGCGCTCCAAAACGGCGATTCCTTCTATGCCGAGAACCTCGAAAGCGCCGTTTTGCCGGAGGAAAGCCGCTATTTTGAGATCGGCTATCGCGTCTGCGCGGTTCCGGACGAGGAACAGACGGAGCCGGGCGTGCATCTGATTCAATACGACCTGCTGCTTCGGAACAAGACCGATCAGACGCTTTCCAATCTGCGCTTTACCGCGCATTTCCGCGATTCGCTGCAGCTTGCACTGATCGCGCCCGAATGGTACAACGAGCCGATGAATCTGGGCGCGCGCGACCGGACGGCGCTGCCGTCCGCGGCGATTTACACGTGGAATCCGTTCGTGAATCTCGATAATCTGTCGCTGCTGGAGGATATCGCGGTTTCGGATTTCTATGATATGCTCGTCGAGATTGAATGGGACGGCGGAAGCGAGCGGATCCGGCTGAATCGGGAATGCGCGGGCATGCCGGATTCGGTGCAGGGCTCGCTGGATGCGCGCGAACCGCTGGACGAAGCGGAGCTTGCGTGCATGCTGGAGATGGGCAAATAAAACAGGGCGAGGAGATTTCCTCGCCCCTTTCCGTCCCGTGGGGATGGATTTATTGGCCGGCGAATTTCTGGCGCACGGCGTCGATCTTCGTCTGTTCTACCGGCTGGAGCGTGTACCAGCCCTTGTCCGTCATCTTCTGATAGACCTGATCCTGCATGCAGAGGGACGCGTTCAGCGCGTTGTCGAACGCCGAATGCACGTTCCCGGTCGCCGATTCAATCGTTCCATGCATATACAGATCGCATACGCCCTTGGTGGTCAGAAGCAGATTTTCCATAATATCGCGGTCGTTCACGTCGATTCCCTCCTTAAATCAGATTATAGAGCTGGCCGAACAGTTCCTGATGTTTGTTCAGCATCTGGCGCACGAAGTTCTTCAGCTCCGGGTCGGTCAGATTGTCAATCGCCTGCTGGCACTGCGTCTTCAGAAACGCCTCGTGGCCGAGCGCGTCCTCGAGATAGAGCAATTCCTTGGAACTCATTTTTCTCACCTCCGGAGCGTATTTTGCCCGGCGAAGGCGCAAAATATGAGCGCGATTTGGAGAAAAACGCAAAATCGCTGCGAAAAGCGCTGATAATAAGAAAGCTCCGGGCGCGAAGCCCGGAGTCAGCAATTATTCGCCGCGATACCGCTGCCAGCAATCGCGAACGATCGCGTTCATCGCGTTCATCTTTTTCTGCATATCCTTCGCGAGCGCAACCTGGCAGCGCGTGCGCACGAGGTTGTGGTTCGGATATTTGATCTTGAAATATTTGTCGCCCATGATGTAATCGTCCAGGAAGCGCGTTGCCAGCTCGCACGCCAGCGCAAAGCAGCTCGCGCCCAGCGTTTCGACCTCGCGCTCGGTCAGCGTCTTCGCCGTTTCCTTCAAAAAGCCCTCGGCGAACGCCCAATAGATATTCAGATTCACGCCGGCACGGTCGAATTCGGGGCAATCTTCCTCGACGAAATTGGCCGCAAAGCGAATTGCGTCGCCGAAATCATGGCCGACCAGGCCGGGCATGACCGTGTCCAGATCGATCACGACCAGCGCCTTGCGCGTGCTTTCGTCGAAGAGCACGTTGTTGATCTTGGTGTCGTTGTGCGTCACGCGCAGCGGAAGCTCGCCGGCGTTGTAGAGATCCGTCAGGCGGCAGGCCTCGTCCTCGACGCTCAGCAGCCAGTCCAGGCAATCGCGCACCTCGCTGACGCGCCCGCACGGGTCCTCCGCCGCATCGGCCTTCAGCTTTGCATAGCGCTTGCGCGTGTCGTGGAAATCGGGAATGGTGTAATACAGCTGGGACGCGTCGAAATCGGCAAGCACCATCTGGAAATCGCCGAACGCCTCGCCCGCGCTGCGCACCACATCCAGATCGTCGCAGGTGTCGAACGTGATCGAGGGCACGTAGTTGCTCAGCCGCCAGAAGCCGTCCGCGTCCATCAGGTAATTCGTGCCGTCGGCGGTGTGGTGGAAGTGCAGACTCTGGCTGTCCGGGCGCTTTTCGCGAATGTATTCGGTCACGCGGTCGATGTTCTGCATCAGCTCCACCGGGTGCTGGAACGCATAGGTATTCACGCGCTGCACGAGATACGATTTGATCTTCGCCATGCCGGTGCCGTCGTCGCGAATGTAATTGACCTTGTACGTGTGGTTCACGTTGCCCATCTTGATTTCCTCATACGAGAAAAACGGCCCGGGAATGCGGAAAACCTCGCCCACCTGCAAGAGCTTCCGGGCGATATCGGGATTCATGCTGTTCATGTCGATCAGTCCTTTCCGGATTGTTGTAAAGAACCCGCCGTAGCGGTTTCGCTTCGATCTATTCTATTCCAAGGCAAAACGCTGTTTCGCCTGTTCCAACATTATACCCCAGAATAAGGCAAATTGCAAGCTTGGCGGCTTTCCTGCATTGCCGGCAAAAAAAGATCGGGCCGTTGCCAGCCCGATCCTCATATTCTTTTTCAGCACACCGTCTCCAGGTAAGAGATCTTCTTGTACAGTACCTGCAGCGACGACTCCCAGAAGGCCTTCGACGCTACATCGATGCCTACGCTCGCGGCGACCTCGCGGACATTGCCGGAGCCGGTCGCGCGCAGCAGCGCATCGTATTCCGGCAGGAACGCGTCGCCCTTTTCGAGATACTGCGCATATACGCCCAGACCGAACAGCAGGCCGAACGCATAGGGGAAATTGTAGAAGTGCACGCCGGTGGAATAGTAATGGCTCTTGCAGGCCCACATGTACGGGTGCATGCATTCGGGGTCCAGACCGTCGCCATAGGTCTGCGCCTGCGCGTCCAGCATGATCTGGCAGAGCTCCTTCGCGGTCATCGTGTGATCCTTGCGGCGCTCGACCACCTCGGTTTCAAACAGATAGCGGCTCAGAATATCCACAACCACCTGCGCCGCGTCGCCCACCTGCTGCTCCACCAGCGTCAGCTTCGTCGCATCGTCGGCGGTTTCGAGGATCTTCTCCATCAAAAGCGTCTCGTTGAAGATCGACGCGGTCTCGGCCAGCGGCATCGGGTAATCGCTCATCAGGATCGATGCATTCTTCAGACAGTCGTTGTGATACGCGTGGCCCAGCTCGTGCGCAATCGTGCTCACGGAGGAATAGCTGCCGTCGAAATTCGTCATCACATAGCTGATGCCCAGCGGATGCATGCCGGAGCAGAACGCGCCGCCGGTCTTGCCCTCGCGCGGATACGCGTCGATCCAGCGCTCTTCAAACGCGCGATTGATGAAATCCGCCATCTTTTTGCTGAATTTGCCCATGACCTGAATCAGCGTCGCGCGCGCCTCGTCCAGCGTGTAGGTCAGGTGGCTCTCGCCCACCGGCGCGAAAAGATCATAGAATTTGAGGCCGCCCTCATAGCCCAGCAGCTTCGCCTTCGCGCGGAAATAGCGGCGGAACATCGGAAGGCTGTCCTTCAATGCGGAAATCAAAGCGTCCAGCGTCTCGCGATCCATGCGGCTCACGTCCAATGCCGTGTCCAGCACGGAATCAAAATGCCGCAGCTCGGCCAGCGTCAGCGCCTCGCCCTTGATGCCGTTCAGGCACGCCGCCATCGGGATCTCCATGCGCGGATACGCGGCGATTTCGGCCTCATACGCGCGCTTGCGCACGTCCGCATCGGCGGAATAGGCCAGACCGCGAATCGTGGAAAGCGGAAGCGATTCGGTCTTTCCGTCTTTTTCAAACGGAATCATCAGGTTCGAATCCAGCTGATCGCGCAGCTGCTCCCACGCCTTGCCGCCCGTCATCTGCATTTTCAGCACCGTCGGCTCCAGAGCGGGGTCGATCGTGTGCGCGGCGCTGTTTTTCATTTCGCGCAGCATGAACGCATGCTCGGTCAAAACCGGATCGGAGGCAATCAGCGCGTCCAGATCGTCGACCTTGCCCAGATAGCGGCTGATCGCGCTGGAGAGCTGCTCGTTCGCCATGTCCAGATGCATGACCTTGTCGTGAAACGCCAGCGCACCCTCGTTGTTCGCGTCCACGGCCAGCGTCAGGAACGTAAAGCTCGCGACCTTCGTCAGCAGCGTCATGATTTCCTTCAGATCGCCGATCAGCGCGGAGAGCGCCTTCGCATCGGCGGGCAGCGCCAGCGCGGCCACGGCGGCGGAGGCGGAAGCAATCTTATTGCGCGCATCCTCCGCATCGCGGGCGAGCGCGGGGTCGTCAAAGCCGGCATAGAGCTTGCCAAGATCCCAATTCATAATCGGTTCCTCCTGATTCAAGTGATGATTTATTATACCAGATTCCGGAAAAAGATTCAATAAAGATTCCGCCCGGAGAAGCGGGTTTCAGAAAGACTGCATTATACTTCCCCCAGCAGCTCCGCCGCGATTTCGCGATAGACGCGCAGCGCGGAGGGGAAGGCCAGCGGCTTCAGCGTTTTTGCGGGCGCAAAGCCCGGCGCGCAGGTCTCGGCCGCGACCAGCAGACCGCGCATGCGCCAGATTCGATGGGTGAATACGTGCTTCGACGGCGGCAGCTCGCGCTGAATTGCGGGGCGCTCAAAGCCCGATTCGCGCAGGAATTGCAGTATTTCCTCCGCGGAGGGCGCGCCCTCGATGCTCGCAAATTCATACAGTCCGCCGAGCAGCCCTGCGCTTTCGCGCCGGCGCACGCAGATGGCGTCGCCCACCTGAACGATGAGAATCACCCAGTCCTCTTCGCGCTTCGCAATCGGCGGAGCCTTTCGCGGATAGCTCTCCGGATCGCCCTCGGCCCGCGCGCGGCACATTTCCGAAACGGGACAGGAAGCGCATTTCGGTGCGCGCGGCGTGCAGATCGCTGAGCCCAGATCCATCAGCGCCTGATTGTAATCGCCGGGCCGCGCGCGGCTCATGCGCGCAAGCGCCTCGGCCTCCAGATCAAACGGCGTTTTCAGCGACGCTTCATGCGCCAGTACGCGCGAGAGCACGCGCGCCTGATTGCCGTCGAGCGCCGGAACGCATTCGCCATAGGCGATCGATGCAATTGCGTTCGCCGCATACGGCCCGATTCCGGGAAGCGCGCGCAGTCCCGCCGCGTCGGTGGGGAAGCGATCGCTCCATTCCAAATGCACGCGCCGCGCCGCGGCATGCAGGTTTCGCGCGCGGGAATAATAGCCCAGCCCCTCCCAGAGCTTGAGCACCTCGTCCTGCCCGGCGCAGGCCAGCGCGGCCACGTCCGGAAACGCGTTCAAAAACCGTATATAATAGGAAATAACCGCCTCGGCGCGCGTCTGCTGCAGCATGATTTCGGAAATCCAGATGCGATACGGGTCGGTCTGGCCGCGCCAGGGCAGACTGCGGCGATTGCAATCGTACCAGCGCAAAAGCAAATCGGAAAATGCGGGCATGCCGTCCTCCATGAAAATGCCGCCCGCTGCGCGCGGGCGGCCGAATCTGTCGAAAAACTATTTAAAGAGCCCTTTTATTCGCTGATCATCTTGGCCACGTCCGTTCCGAGCGTGCCCTGGATCTCCGCGAGCACGCCGGCCATGTACTGGTAATCCTGATTGTCCATGCCGGTCGGGATGCGCGCGTTGTCGCTGCCGACATACTGCGAAATCGGCATCACGCGATACTGATATACCGTTTCGGTCTCGGTCGAGCGCTCGGTATCGGTGCTCCGCCATACGTAGGTGGGCAGATACGCCGGACTTTCGATCGCAAACGAGCCGTCCGACTGCTCCTGAATCGTGAACTGGAAGATCACGCCGCAATCAAAGTACTGCGTGCGCTGGTTCGACAGCATGTTGCCGGTCGCGCAGATCACGAGCGTGCGGTGCGCGGTGCCGTCGGCGAGCGTCGCATCCAGCCAGCCGATCGGCTGAATGGTGTGCGGATTGTAGCCGACGATTACGTCCACGCCGCACTGCGCCAGCGCCATCGCAATCGCCTGCTCGGACTGCGTGATCGAGCGGTTGAGCATCTCGCCCCAGCTGACGTAGGCCACGATCACATCCGCGCCCGCGCTGCGCAGGCGGTTCACGTCCTCCAGCGCGTTGCTGTTGGTAATCATGCTGACCGCGTACTGCCGCTGCTCGGCGGAGAGGTTCGATTCGTTGCCGTTGACGCTCTCGGTATAGGCCAGGAAGCCCACCTTGATGCCGTTGATTTCCTTAATCATCGGCGTATTGCGCTCCTCCTGCGAGGTCGCCGCGCCGATATAATCCATGCCGGCCGCGGTCACGTTCGCCATCGTCGCGTTCAATTCCTCCACGGAGCCGTCCAGAATGTGGTCGTTCGCCAGCGTGAGCATATCCACGCCGCAATCCTTCAGCGCCGTCAGCAGCGCCGAGGGCGTGCGCATCGTCGCGCCGTTGCCGCTCATCGCGGATTTGTCGCCCAGCGTGCCCTCTACGTCCGCAACCGTGTAGTCCGCATTGCCGATCGCGGCGGAGATTTCGGAGAACATCGGCGAGAAGTCGAACGTGCTGGTCGCCGCGTCGAACGCCGAATTCAAAAGATCCGTTTCAATCGCAATTTCGCCCAGCGAGCGAATCGTGGCCGAGCGCAGCGCGGGAAGCGCCGTCGGCGCCTCGGTGGGCGCTTCGGTCGGAACCGGCGCCTCCGTCGGCTCGGGGGTCATCGGAGCCTCGGTCGGCGCAATTGAGGGAGCGGGCGTTATGGTTGCGGTTGCCGGACGATCCGAGCCCGGCTTCAGCAGCATCGTCGCCGCCAGCGCGATGACTACCACCAGCGCAACCACTGCGGCGATTCCCAGCGGCGTGATCAGATAGGAACCGATCTCTATGCCTTTTCTGTACGTCCTCTTCGACATTTCGACAACCTCCATCGCGCGCTCCTGACGCGCTTTCGTTTTCTCTTCTGATTATAACACACGCGGCGGATGCTTTCAACGGCTATGCGCGAGAAATCAAAAGTTTTTCAAAAGTATTTCAAATATTACGCACACACCGGGTAAACGACGCGATTTTGTACTTAAAATGCAAAAAAGACTACTTTTCTTCGAATTATACGGTTGACATGGGGCGCACAGTTGATGTATGCTTGTAGTGGAGACGAATAGGGGCAAAGCGTCGATGGAACGCAGACAGGATAGAGCGCGTATGCGACAAAAAGGATGGGTACAACATGGCGTTGCATGAATTGGGAAAACTGAAGCTCGGGTTTCGCGACGGCGGACTGGAATTCGGCTGGGGCGAGGGAGCGCTGCGCCGGCTGAGCTTCCGCAAAAAGGCGGAAAACCCGGTTGAAAATGATTACGACAATTATCAGGAGAGCGGCACGGGCGTAGACGCGGGCTACAGCGGGCGCTTTGCGTCCGGCGGCGACGAAGAGCCGGCGGACGAGCAGTACGAGGGCGCGTATGAGGATGGCGAGGCGTATGAGGACGGCGAATACGACGATTCCTACGACGATCGCTATGAGGCCGACGGCCAGTATGCGGACGACGAGCAGTACGACGACCGCTATGAAGACGACGGCCAGTACGACGATTCGTATGCCGACGAGCAGTACGACGATCGCTATGAAGAGGACGGCGCGTATGCGGACGGCGGCGAATACGACGATCCGTACGCGGACGACGGCCGGTATGACGACGGCGGCCAGTACGACGATCAGTATGAAGGCGACGATCAGTACGCGGATGATGGCCAGTACGAAGACGGCGATTCCTACGACGGCCGCTTCGGCGAGGGCCCGGCGGAGGAATACGTCTATCCCGACAATTTCTGGGGCAAGGCGCTCCGGTATATGGATGAAAACGACTGGGTGACCTATCTGCTGCTGGTGCTGCTTCCGCCGGCGGGCATCTGGCTGCTGTGGCGGCGGCAGAAGTACGAGCTGAACACGCGCTATATCGCGTCCGGCGCGTCGGGACTGTGGTTTGTGGTGATTCTGGTGTGGCTGTGCCTGCGCATCTTCGCGCCGGGCGCGGATACGCCGGTGACTCCGAATCTGCAGCTGCCCAGCGCGGAGCCGACGGTGCAGGCGACGCTCGCGGCGGACGAATCGGCGGTTCCGACGATTCAGCCGGATGCGACCAGCGATCCGTCCGCGTCGCCGAGCGCGTCGGTGCAGCCGGCGGCCACGCCGATTGCCGGCGGCAGCGGCGAAAAGACGACCTCCGATCTGGTCTGGCTTTCGGCCACGGGCATGTATTACCATTCCAACAAGGATTGCTCGCTGATCGACGCGAGCGAGGCGGTCAGCCAGGTCACGATGGAAATCGCGACCAGCCGCGGCAAATACGCCTGCCCCGAATGCTACAATCTGGAGATCTTCTACGGCCGTTCCGGCGGCAAATGGTATCATAAGGATGCGAATTGCCAGGGCATGAAGAACGCGATCGTCTATTCGAAGGAAGCGGCCGAGGGCACCGGCAAAACGCCGTGCCCGACCTGCAACGGCGGCACCGAGGACGACACGAGCAGCAAGTCGGCCGATTCGGCGGTGTTTATTACGCCGAACACGACCGATCGCAGCGGAATTACGGTCTGGGCGAATCCGGACGGCAAGTATTATCACGTGACCAGCAGCTGCTCGAACATGAAGAGCGCGCAGAACGTTCCGCTGAGCGTGGCGCTGTATGCGGGCAAGACCGCGTGTCCGAAGTGCTGCGCCGCGTCCGGAACGGTGGTTTACTGCCACGAGGACGGCAAATACTATCACAAATCCTCGACCTGCTCCGGCACGGGCATGAAGAACGGCACGGCGGTCACGCTGGCGGAGGCGCTGGTGCTGGGCAAGACCGCGTGCACGAGCTGTCTGCCGCAGACGCAGACGCCGGACGGCTCGAATCAGTCGCCGAGTGGTGAATACTACGTCTACGCCAATCCCGGCGGGAAGTACTATCACACCCGCAGCACCTGCGGCAGCATGACCAGCGCCGAGCGGGTCACGCTCAGATCGATGCTGGAGGAAGGCCGCCAGCCCTGCCCGGACTGCGCGTCCGGCGCGAGCATGACGGTATATGCGCAGCAGGGCGGAAGGTACTATCATTCCTATGCGACCTGCAGCGGCATGACGAACGCGCAGCAGGGCACGCTGGCTGAGGCGCTGGCCTACGGCCTGTCGCGCTGCCCGAAGTGCTGGGGCACGAACAGCGGCGGCGAAACCGGCGGCGATCAGACCGGCGATGGCAGCAATCTCACGCCCTTTAACGCCACGGCGGACAACGTCATGGTCTGGGCGCGCGCGGACGGCACATATTATCACACGAGGAAGAACTGCGGAACGCTGACCGATCCGAGCTATGTTTCGCTGCGCGTCGCGGTGAACGCGGGCAAGCAGCCGTGTCCGAACTGCGCGCAGGCGGCCACGCAGATGGTCTATTCCACCGACGACGGAGAGAATTACCACACGATTGCGGACTGCCGCGGCATGAAGAACGCCGAGCGCCGCACGCTGGCCGAGGCGCTGATGCTGGATCAGACCGCATGCCGGACCTGCATCGATCTGAAGGTGGACGATCAGGAAGGCGATCCGGGCGACACCGGCGTCGGCACGCTGACGAAGGTGGGCGACCTCACGGTGGGCACGTCGGGCATCAGCGTTTATGCCGCGCCGTCGGAGCCGAACTTCCATCTGAACAAGAACTGTTCGAATGCGAGCGCGTCGCTATCGTATGTGGCGCTGGAGACGGCGCTGAACTACGGCAAGACGCCCTGCACGCGCTGTGCGGCGGCGGCGGGAACGACGGTATACGCGACGCCCAACGGCAGATACTATCATGCGTCGCAGACGTGCGCGGGCGGCGGCTCGGTACAGGGCACGCTGGCGCTGGCGGTCGGCATGGGCTTAAAGCCGTGTCCGTACTGCGTGCTCACGACGTCGCCCATTGATCAGGTAGAGGGCAATTCGGGCATCATGATTTACGCGAGCGCGGGCAACCCGTACTACCACACGAATCCGGAGCACGCGGGCGAAGGCGTACAGTATGTGACGCTGGAGACGGCGGTGAAATACGGCAAGACCCCGTGCATGGACTGCTGCGCGATTGCGGCGCGGACGGTATATGCGGCGCCGGGCAATGCGTATTATCACATCAGTGCGGACTGCGCGGGTGCGAATGCGGTTCAGGGCACGTTTGCGCAGGCGTTGATTGCGGGCCTGAAGGCATGTCCGGTCTGCATTGGCGGGCAGGCGCAGCCGTCTGAGGGCGAATACTCCGCGCCGTCGAGCACGGGCGTATATGTGGATTTGTACTCGGATCAGTTCTATTATCACAAGAGCTCGAGCTGCTCCGGCGTTGGCATGACGGATGGCACGGAGGTCACTCTGGAATTCGCAAAGGATCTGGGCTATCTCCACTGCCCCTACTGCAATCCCCCGACAAACATCTCAGGTTGAGCAGCCAGTTGCTGCCGCGCATATCGCTCGGAATCGGGTCGGCGGCGGGGCCGCAGCCAGTTGCTGCCGCGCATATCACTCGGAATCGGGTCGGCGGCGGGGCCGCAGCCAGTTGCTGCCGCGCATATCGCTCGGAATCGGGTCGGCGGCGGGGC
>CAKUKM010000008.1 GCA_934663595.1 uncultured Clostridia bacterium
AACACAGAAGTTAAGCCTCAGCACGCTGATGGTACTTGGCTGGAAACGGCCCGGGAGAGTAGGTCGTCGCCGGATTCTATCGCGGACGCTTCCATAGCGTCCGCTTTTCTATGCATATTTTGGATGTAACTGCTCTGCAATGCCGCTAAACTGCTGTATATCAGGCAAACGAGCGGGCGTTCGCGTTTGAATAATCACCATTAAAGAGCCGCCTAAAGGAAAATGGGGAAACAAATGCCCGAATCAACCCCGTGAGGAACAGCGATTTGAAGAAGAGGCGCGAAAACCGCGTCCCTTTTAATATGCTGCAAGAAAACAAATTGCGCCGCTGTCCGGCGCAATTTGCGGTGCAAAGGGAACTAAGTTTGTTATTGAACCAGGGAAAGGAATTGAGTCGTTGTCCGACTCAATTCCTGAGATGATCAGGCGCGGCAGCAACTGACCGGCGGTTCTACCGCCGTGTGGCAGCAATTGGTACCGGCACCTTGCCGGAAACAAATTGTGCCGCTGTCCGGCGCAATTTGTGGTGCAAAGGGAAGTAAGTTCGCTTTCGAACTAAGGAAAGGAATTGAGTCGTTGTCCGACTCAATTCCTGGGATGATTAGACGCGGCAGCAACTGACCGGCGGTTCTACCGCCGCCTTAACGGTTCTGCCAGCGCTGGAACTGCGCGTCTTTGATGGCCTTCGCATCCTTGATGCCCATTTTTTCAAGCTGCGCAATAAAGGCGTCGAAATCAGATTCGGTGTTGAGCGTGCCGTTGATGAACAGCGGAAGCTGACTGTCAACATACTTCTTGATGTCCGTCATGAGATTGGCCAGCTCAATTTCCTCGTCTACAGTGCTGGACAGAAGGGGCTGCGCGGGCGCGACGCTGTCGGCCGTGTTGGCCGCGATCATCGTGACATACTCCGGAAGAACACCCAGCCAGCCTTCCCATTCGGAAACATGAAGGAACGTAACCGGATTTACGCCGAATTTGCGACGGCCATCCAGCGGTCCAGCGGGATAATCCATGATTTCGGCGACGAATTCCTTCTTGCCGTCTACGACCTTGTAGGTTACGCCTTCAACGCCCCAAGTGAACAGATTGCGGCCCTCTTCGCTGAAGATGTAGTCGCACATCTCGATCACCTTGTCCAGAACCTTGGAGTTGGCGTTGATGTAGAAGCGCATGGTAACGGGATTGCAGCCATACCAGCCGCTGTAGCCCTCCGGGCCCTTCAAAGGATTGACATAGGAATAGTTTACGCCCAGCGTGCCGCCCTCGATCAGGCGGGAAGCATCGTCGGCCCAGGCGTAGAAGTATCCGGTCTGATTGTTCGAAATCATCGCGTTGATGGCGTCATCATCGCGCGTCAGATATTCGTTGTCCAGCAGACCTTCGGAGTAGAGCTTGTTCAGATAGGTCAAGCAGGCGCGCATTTCCTCGGCATGATCATAGGGGCCGTATTCCATGCCGGTCTCCTCGGAGAACATCTGCCAGTCGTTCCACGTGTTGAACGCGTAATAGAAATTGTGCAGCTTGTCGGCCCAGGGACCCATCGTCATCGGAATGCAATCGTCGCCCTTGGCGGCCTTGAAGGCCTTCAGGACTTCGTAGAGTTCATCGGTGGTCTTGGGAACTTCCAGATCGAGCTCGTCCAGCCAGCTCTGGTTGATCCAGTCGATTTCCCACATGGCTACGGAGCCTTCCAGCTTGGGAATAAACCAGATTTTGCCGCTGTCGTCGGTGATGTCCTTCAGAACGCCATAGGCCTGAACCTGCTGGTATACGTTGGGCATGCGCTCGGGCATGATTTCCGTCAGATCCAGGAAGATGCCGGTGTCCAGATACTGGTTGACCAGCTCCGGCGTTGCATACATGATATCCGGATAGTCGCCGCTGGAGAGCATGATGTTGAACTTTTCCGCATAATCCTCCGCGGCCGAGGCCGGAGTGCTCAGGTCAAGCTGGATGCCCAGCCTGTCTTCCAGCGTCTGAATGGTGAAGGTGTCGCTGGTCAATGCAGCGTTGACAAATTCGGTGGTCATAAATCGGATGACCACGGGTTCCTCGGCGACTGCGGCCGTGCCCAGTCCGGCCAGAGAGAGAATCAGAACGAGCAGAAATGCGATTTTCTTCATGATTGATGATCCCTTCCTTTTCTAAATTGGCATGTGCAGAGTCCCTGACAGGATATTTGCAGCGCGCAGCTCGCGATTTCCCTCCTTTCCGCCACGCACATTCATTGAAGCGGGAATCAGCCCTTTACCGCGCCGACCAAAATGCCCTTTACGAAGAATTTTTGAACGAACGGATAGAGCAGAATTAGCGGCGCAATGGCGATGACCATAATTGCGCATTTGAAGCCCAGCGACGAAACGGAGCTCTTTGCATCGCGCAGCAGCGCCTGATTGAGCATCTTGTCGTCGTTGCTGATCAGAATTTCGCGCAGAATCAGCTGCACGGGATACATGCTGCGATCGTTTAAGTAAATCAGCGCGTTGAACCAGTCGTTCCATTTCGATACGAAATACAGCAGCGCGATCGTCATCAGCGAGGCCATGCACATCGGCAAAATGATCCGGAGCAATATGATCCAGTCGTTCGCGCCGTCGATTTTCGCGCTTTCCTCAATGGCCGCCGGGATCTCCTGCATGCTGGTGCGCAGCAGAATCAGGTTAAACGGCGTTACGGCGCAGGGCAGCACCAGCGCCCAGATCCTATTCACCAGGCCGAGATCGCGCACCAGCAGGTAGGTCGGAATCAGTCCGCCGCTGAACATCATCGTAAACGCAATGATCAGCATAAAGAGGTTGCGAAACGGCAGATAGCGCCGCGACAGGGGATATGCGCCCAGCACGGTCAGCGCCAGCGAATAGGCCGTTCCCAGCACGGTGTATAAAATCGTGTTCCAGTAGGCGGGCAGCACATACTGGTGCTCCATTACCAGTTTGTAGGACTGCAGGGTGAAATCCACGGGCCACAGCCAGACCTCGCGGCGAAGCACCGCATCGGCGCCGCTGAAGGAATTGGCGATGGCGTAGACCACGGGGTAGAGAAAAATGATCGACATGAGAATCATGATGACGTATACGACAATGTCCATTGCGACGTCCGCGCGGCCGCGAATCATGCGATTTGACATGAAAACCCTCCTTTGGTCAAGCTGCGTTTCCTCAGAAAATGTAGGTATCGGAGAATTTCTTGCTGAGCTGATTGGCTGTGACCACCATTGCGAAACCAATGACCGACTGGAACAGCCCAACCGCCGTCGAATAGCCGTAGTCCGCCTTGATGATGCCGCGCTTGTAAACAAACGTCTGAATAACCTCGGACACGCCCTCGTTCAGCTCGTTTTGCAGAAGGAGAATTTCCTGCCAGCTGACGTTCAGAATATTGCCCACGCGCATGATCAGCAGCACGATGATCGTGGAGCGAATGCCCGGAAGCGTCACATGCCAGATTCGCGACAGATTTCCCGCTCCATCCACGGCGGCCGCCTCGTACAGATCCTGATTGACGGCGCTGATGGCGGCCAGATACAGGATCGCGTCGTAGCCGATCCAGCGCCACAGGCCCATCGCCTCGTAAATGGCAAAGAAGTATTTCGGCTCGCCGAGAAAGTAAATCGACTTGCCGCCCATTGCCTTGACGAGCATGTTGACGACGCCGCGATCCTCCAGAAAAATGCGCACAAGGCCGACGACTACGACGACGGACAGAAAGTAGGGCATGTAGGAAATGGTCTGGAAGACCGTTTTCGCCCGGTGATTCCTTACCTCGTTGAGAATCAGCGCAAACAGAATCGGGGCGGGAAAGCCGATCAGAATGGACAGAATGCTGATCCGCAGCGTGTTGCCCATGACCTCCGCGAAATAATAGGAGCCGAAGAAGCTTTCGAAATGCTTGAAGCCCACCCACGGGCTGGCCGCCGCGCCCAATACGATGTTGTAGCGCTTAAACGCGATCTGCAGGCCGTACATGGGGATATAATGAAAGATGATGAAATTCAGGATGCAGGGAAGAAGCATCAGATACAGCCATTTGCAGGAGATGATCTTCTTCAGCGTGGTTCTGGATTTTGGTTTTCGCAGCGCTGCTGTTTTTGCTGCAGGTGCATTGGTCCGCATACAGTAGCCTCCTCTTAATTCCTCTTATGAATAATAATATCAGCTCCTATTTGTAATTTCCATACACAAAAGAAAAGTTTATGGACAATATACAGCATACATCCATTTAAATCGAAGTAATTTTAGAAAATATCGCCGAGCGATTCATCGTCGTTTGGAGATGGAGAGTCGCAATTCTTTCGCGCATATCCCTTTATGTGGAAGCTTTTTTCGCATAGGAGCGGCGAAGGGCGCGTTAATCGGTGGACGGCGGCGAAAAACGGAGCGCCGAATTTGGAAGGATCGCTGCGCGCTATGAACGGCCTGCGAAAATTGAACTGTAAAAAATCCATCAATATGGCAATAATGTATTTATCGGCGCTTCTGTTTTCGATATAATAGCCGCAGGAGGTTTGGAACTTATGGGTTATACCAGAATGACCTTTTTGCAATTTCATCGCCTCGCGCATTCGCATTCGATGCAGCAGAGCGATTATCATTTCAGCCTCAGCAGCTATGGCTTTGGCTGCTATGGAACGGGAACGCCGCTGGGCGGCGTGTTCGAAATTGGATTCGTGGAGGAGAATCCGCTGGTGTTTGAGTTTCCCGAGCTGAAGCAGCGGGTGGTTATTAATGTAGATGATATTTTCATCATCCCGCCGAATTGCCGCGTCAGCATCTCCACGCTTTATCCCGGCAACCACAAGCACACCTCCGTTGAGTTCCTGATCGACTGCACCACGGAATACCTGGATCGGGACGGCCTCTCTCCGGAGGATTGCGACAGCATCCGGGGGCAGACGCTGATTCTTCCGCATGTGATTCCCGCGGGAAAGGACAACAACGACCTGGTGGCGCTGATTCGCCAGATGGCGAGGGATAGAATGCTGATGGTGGAGAAGAATTATTTCGAGGAATGCCAGGCGTTTATGTTTATCCTCAGCGCAATTGCGGCCCGGATGCGCCGGAACACCGTCGAGGACGCGGTACCGCCGTCCTACAGGCGCTATTGCCAGAAGGCGAAGGAGTATATCGCGCAGCACATCGATCAGCGGATTACGATCAATGAAATCGCGGAGCATCTGGGAATCAACAAGAATTACCTGACGAACATCTTTTCCAGCTGCGAAAAGAACCGGCTTTCCGATTATATCAATCGCGTCAAGCTGAACCGGCTGAGAGAGCTGATCGTTAAATACAACTATTCCATCAAAAAGGCGAGCGAGGCCGTGGGCTTTTACGACGTGAATTACGTCAGCCGGATTTTCAAGAAATACTATGGGATCACCATCAGCGAATATCGAAGGATGTCCACTCAGTAGCAAAGCGCTTATGAATATCAAAGGAGGCAATCTTGATGCGGTGTGGCCTGTATGAAATCGACATAACCCCGAAGCTTGGTGAAAACATTCCCGGATATTTCGAAGCCCGGCCGGCGTGCGGGATTCGAGAGCCCCTCTTTGCGCGCGCATTGGCCTGCTCCAACGAGGCCGGAGCCGCCTTTGTGCTGGTAAATATGGACACGATTTCCTGCGATGCGCGCACATCCAGCCGCGCCCGCGCACGCTTCGAGCAGCTGACCGGCGCTTCCGGAGCGAACATGATGGTGTCCGCGACGCATACGCACACAGGCGGCCCGGTGGATGAGTTTGTTCCGGGAACAGCCAATTACGAATACATGGACTGGATGGCCGACCGCGCGGCGGACGCTGCCGCAATCGCCTGGAATCGCCGTCAGCCCGCGAAGCTGGGATTTGGAACGGCGCGCGAGGCGGCGATTTCCTTCAATCGCCGCTACGAGATGAAGGACGGCTCCTTCCAGACCAACCCGGGATTTAGAAAAGAGAAAATTCTGCGCCCGGTGGGAGCGATTGATCCCGAAGTGACCGTTCTGAAGATCGAGGACATGGCGGGGAAGCTCATCGGCGTTGTGACCAATTTCGCCTGCCATCTGGACACCGTATCCGGCAATCGCTATTCCCCGGACTATCCCGGCGAGCTGGGCCGGGTGCTCAAGCGCGTTTACGGACAGGAGCTCGTCAGCCTCTTTTTGACCGGCGCCTGCGGCAATATCAATCATTTTGATTTTATGCATCGCACGCGCGCGTTTTATGCGAATGCCAATCCGCCTCACTACAAGAAGATGGGGCAGACGCTGGCGGGCGACGTGCTGCGGGCGCTTGCATTTATCCAGACGGAGGAGACGGAGGCACTGGCGGTGGAAAACGGCGCTTTTTCGGCGGAAATTCGCACGCCCACGCCGGAAGAGGTGGCGCAGGCGAAGGCCTTTTTGAAGGAGAACCCCTATCTGGTGGTCAGGACATATGAAAATCAGCCCTACGAGGGGCCGGAAAATCTCATTGCGCGCCATTATGCGCGTTCGTTGATTGCCGTAAATGAAATCCGGGAAAAGCGGGTCAGCATACCGGTGCAGGCTGCCCGCATCGGCAAAGCGGCCATTGCGGGCCTGCCCTGCGAGCTGTTTGTGGAATTTGGTCTGGATATCAAGACGCGCAGCGGATTTGAATATCCCATGATCAGTACATTGACCAACGCGCATTTCGGCTATCTGGCCGTGCGGGAAGCGTTTGATCAGGGCGGATATGAAACCACGATCAGCGGCGATACCATGATGTCGCCGGAAACCGGCTATGATCTCGCGGATACTGCGGTTTCGCTGATGCACAAAATGCAATGACCGGCTCGCGCGGATGGAGGTTCACACGATCATGCAGACACTCATTACCAATGCAACCTTGGTGATGGAAGATCACTACATTCCGGAAGCGGCGCTGCTCATTCGCGATGGCCAAATCGCTGATTTCGGACCGGAAAACGCCCTGGATATCCCGACGGATGCAAAACGCCTGGACGCGCGCGGCGCATTGGTCGGCCCGGGCCTGATTGACATTCACACGCATGCCGGAGGAAATGTATTTTTCCAGGAGGATCCCGTCACGGCCTCGGAGGCGCTTTTGGATCATGGCGTGACCGGCGTATTGCCCGCGCTGTATATGACCCTGAGCAAGCAGGGCTATTTCGAGGCGATTGACAAAATCGATACGGCGCGCCGAAGCGGGAAATGCGGCAACATATTGGGATATTACATGGAAGGCCCTTATCTGAATCCCAGCTATGGCTGCAATCGCGAGGATTACGCATGGGGCGACGACATTGATCGCGAGGATTACATGGATCTGGTGGAGCGCGTTCGCGACAGCGCCAGAGTGTGGGCGGTTGCGCCGGAGCGGGCGGGAATCGAAGAATTCGTGAAGGATGTTCGCCAGAGAATTCCCAATATCGTATTCACCGTTGCGCACAGCGAGGCGACGCCGCGGCAGATTGCGGCGCTGATGCCCTATGGGCTGCGCTTGGCGACGCACCATACCAACGCCACCGGCACGCTGAACCGCTATCCCGAGTGCCGCGGCGTGTGCGTGGACGAGGCGGTCAATTACTACGACGGCATCTATGCCGAGCTGATTGTGGATGCGCACGGGATTCACGTAGACCCGTTCATGCTGCGTCTGGTTCGAAAGATCAAGGGCGATGCGCGGATTATACTGATTTCGGACGCGTTTGTCTCGAACGGCCCCATTCCTCCGGGATACGACGGGGTAACGGACATCAATTTCGATTTTTCCGGCGAAATTGCCGGAACGCGACTCACTCTGGACGCCGTATGCCGAAACATGATGAAGCATACGGGGTGCTCGCCGGTCGACGCATTCAAATTTGCTTCCACCTCTCCGGCGAATCTGCTGAAAATGCCGAAGCTTGGACGCATTGCCCGGGGCGCGGAAGCCAGTCTGGTCGTTGCCGATTCCTGGATGAACATTGAACACGTTATTTTGAAAGGAGAAATTGTGCGATGAAGAACATTATTTTCGATCCCCCGACCGATTTTGCGTTTCAGCCCGGCGATTATGTTCCCTTTAAGGATCGCGAGGTTTGCGAGCGCCTGCGCAAGCTCAGCGGCAAGGAGCTGGAGAAGCATCCCAATCCGGATTTCCACATTAAGGTAATGATGAATCCGCATCCGGTGCTCATTGCCACGCTGTTTTCCCGCATCAAGGAAGCGGCGGAGAACGATCGGAAGATCACGTTGATTCTGGGCAATCCGGAGCCGGAGACCTATATCCCGCTGGCCCAGCTCATCAACTACTTTAAAGTCGATTGCCGCAAGGTGCATCTCTTTGCCATGGACGAATGGGCCGACGATCAGGGAAACATTGCGCCCGAGACCTACAAGGCGGGCTTTGCGCATTCGATGCTGAAGTATCTGGTTTATCAGATCGACGAAAAGCTGCGCATGCCGCTGGAAAATGTCCACTATCCCACCAACAAAAACATTTCCGTTTATTCGAAGATGATTACCGAATGCGGCGAGGGCGGCGCAGACATCTGCTCATCCTCTCCCGGCTGGACGGGCCACATGGCGTTCATCGATCCGGTGGACGAGTTCATCAAGCCCACGATGGAGGAATACCTCCAGCAGGAGGCGCGGATTGTTACGCTGCATCCGCTGACCGTCGCGCAGAACTCGCTTCACGGCGTATTTGGCCAGTCGGGCTATGTTGCGGATGTGCCGCCGAAGGCTGCGACCATTGGTCCGGTGGATGTGCTGAACGCCCGCGAGCGCATTGAGGTTCACGCGCTGCTGACCAACAATACGTTCTCCTCCTGGCAGCGCATGACGTCGCGCCTGGTGCTGCACGGCCCGGTTACGCCGCTGGTGCCCAGCTCCATGCTGCAGCTGATGAAGACGCAGGTTTATGTCAGCGAGGAAATTGCCGCGCCGTTCGAGTGCTGGGAGAAGGTTGGCTATTGATTCCAATCGGAAATATGCAGCGATGAGGCCCATTGCTGGAAGAAGAGCAGGAGGACAGGTCATGTATACAATCCATAAAATCAGCGCCCAACCGACGATTGATTTTGCCGCCGAGGAGCTCAAGAAGTATCTGCGAATGATGATGCCGCGCTGCGGGGAGATTCCCATTCTCAGCGATGGTTCTGCGGGCGATGGATTCCGGCTTGGACTGATGAGCGATTTCGGCCTGGACGTTTCGGATGCGCAGGACCCGAACCTGGACGATATCGTTTATATTGCTGCCGATGCAGCTGGCGGCGTTATTGCCGGCTCCAATCCGGGAGCGGCGCTGATTGCGGTGTATCGCTATCTGCGCTTCTGCGGCTGCCGCTGGCTGTTTCCGGGCGTGGATGGCGAGTGGATTCCGATCATCGAGCGCCTTCCTGAAGTCCGCTATCGGAAGCTGGCGGATCATCGCTATCGCGGCCAGTGCAACGAGGGCGCGGAATACCAGCCGGATATGATCGAATCCATCGATTTTACGCCCAAGATCGGCATGAATACATATATGATCGAATTCGATAATCCGTATGTCTATTATCGATCCTATTACGATCATGTGCACAATACCGTTCGCGAGCCCGAGCCGGTGGACCCGGAAACCGTTCTGCAATGGAAGCGCCAGTGCGAGGTCGAAATCCAGAAGCGGGGCCTTCGATTCCACGATATGGGACATGGCTGGACGGCCGAGCCCTTTGGCATCAGCTCGACCGGCGGCTGGGCGAAATCGTCGGAAGCGGCGGTTCCCGCTGAAAGCCGGCAGTACCTGGCGGAAACGAACGGAAAGCGCCAGCTTCATAACGGTATACCGCTCAATACCAATATCTGCCTTTCCAATCCGGAGGCGCGGAGAATTATGGCGGAGTACATCGCCAATTATGCCGAGGTGCAGAACAATGTGGACTATCTGCATATCTGGCTGGCTGACGATTGCAATAATCACTGCGAATGCGAGGAATGCCGGAAGCGGAACGTTGCGGACTGGTACGTGATGCTGCTGAATGATATCGATGCGGAATTGACCCGGCGCGGGCTGGATACGCATCTCGTATTCATCGCCTATTACGACACCTTCTGGGCGCCGGTTTCGCAGAAGCTCAGGAATGAACGACGCTTTTCCATGCTGTACGCGCCCATTACTCGGCTGTACACGGAAACCTATGGAGTGGACGCCGATGCTTCCGGGATGACGCCCTATGCGCTCAATCACAATCGGCTGCCCCGGGGAATGGC
This sequence comes from uncultured Clostridia bacterium, assembly GCA_934663595.1. Classification (GTDB taxonomy): domain Bacteria; phylum Bacillota; class Clostridia; order Christensenellales; family Aristaeellaceae; genus Faecivicinus. The sequence continues at coordinate 10,198 of CAKUKM010000008.1, forward strand.
GGAGTCGCTTGCGTATCTGAAGGAATGGAAAAAGAGCTGGCACGGCGACTGCTTCTGCTATGAATATCACTTTTGGCGGCATCAGTACTTTGATCCCAGCGGAATGTATCTGCCGAAGCTGCTCCACAGCGATATCACGGCGCTGAAGAAGCATGGCCTGAGCGGAATTATCGAGGACGGCTCGCAGCGCAGCTTTTTTCCAACCGGATTTGCCTTTTACGTCTACGGAGAAACGCTGTTTGACGCGGCGGTTTCTCTGGAAGCATTGACGGAGGACTATTTCAGCCATGCCTTCGGCGCGGAGTGGAAGAGCGTGGTGGAATATCTTCAGAAGATTGACGCAAGGCTGGACTATGCGTATCTTGCGGGCCTTAAATCGACCAATCCCGAAAAGGGGCGCCGCTATGCGCCGGAATACGCGCAAAGGTGCGCTGAAATTCCGGCGATCGCGGCGGCATTCAAGCCCGTGGTCGAGCGCAATTTGCGCCAGAGATATCGCGCGTCTACCGTGTGCTGGCAGGTGCTCCGGTATCATCTTGAATACGTCTGCGGGCTTGCCGATATTGTAATTTCGCTGGCGGCGGGCGATGTGGAACAGGCCCGACGCGCGAAGGAGAAGCTCGTGGATGCTTTCTCTCGACACGAAATTTACATCGAGCGAAACTACGACCACTACCTTGCCAGCAATGTGCTGAATGAGATTCTGGACTGAAGCCCGCCTGCAAATGCGGAACGGGTGAGAGGGGAGAAGATAGCTGTGAATCGATATCTGCTGGGCCTGGACGCGGGAACGACCTCCTTCAAGGGTGCGCTGTTTACGGCGGACAGGCAGCTCGTTGCCGCTGCGCAGAGGGACTACACGCTGTGCACGCCGCAGGAGGGCATTGTGGAATTCCCGACGGATTCCTATTGGCGGCTTTTCTGCGAAATAACGCGGGAATTGCTGGAAAAGGTCGACGCGCGGGATGGCGAGGTGCTGGCCATTGCGATCAGCAGCCAGGGCGAAACGCTGATTTGTCTGGATGAGAAGGGCGAGCCGCTGGGAAATGCGATCGTCTGGCTGGACAATCGCGCCGTTGGCGAGGCGGACGAATTGCGGGATCGCTTTGGCGTGGAACGCGTTTACAATATGACCGGGCAGGCGGATATGCTGGCGACCTGGCCGGCGGCGAAGATTCTGTGGCTGAAGAAAAACCGCCCGGCGGAATTTGAGAGAACGGCGAAGTATCTGCTGCTGGAGGACTATTTGCTGTTCCGACTGACCGGCAAATTTGCCGGCGAGCCCAATCTGTGGGCCTCCTCGGCCATGCTCGACATTCACACCGGCCAATGGTGGATGGAAATGCTGGATACGCTGGGGATTTCCGCCAATCAGCTTCCCGAGCTGAGGCCGTGCGGCTCCGCATTATGCGAAATTGCGCCGTTCGCCGCAGCGCAAACGGCATTGCCGGCGGGAACGATGGCGGTAATGGGCGCGCTGGATCAGACCTGCAATGCCGTGGGCTGCGGGCTGACCCGTCCCGGCATGGTGTGCGAGACGACGGGCTCCTGCCTTGCGGTGACCGCAGTGGTGGATCGATTCATTCCCTATCACCCCGAAATGCAGCTCACCTGCCAGAATTATGCGGTGCCGGGGCGCTATGCGATACTGCTCTGGTCGCAATCCGCAGGAATGACGCTGAAATGGTTTGCGCAGAAGTTCTATTCGGAATACGAGCGGCTGGGAGACGCCTTTGACCAGATCAATCGCGAGGCGGCGGAGGTGGACATGGGCTGCAACGGTCTTACGATGCTGCCGCATCTTACCGGCGCGGCCAATCCGGAATACGACGCTTACGCGAGAGGCGCTTTCTCTGGAGCGACGCTGGAGCACGGGCGCGGCCACTTTGCGCGCGCAATCATGGAGGCGGTCGCCTGCATGCTGCGCCGCAATCTGGAGCAGCTGGACGCGGTGGGCGTGGAGACGGATTCCGTGTATTGCCTGGGCGGAGGGGCGAACAGCCGCCTCTGGCTTCAGATCAAGGCCGATTTGACGGGCAAAACGATGATTCCGCTCAGATCGCAGGAGAGCGCATGTCTGGGCGCGGCAATTCTCGCCGGAGTTGGAGCGGGAGAGTATGAGAGTGTGGACTGGATTCCGGAGAGCAGGGAGAGCGCGGACAAAATCGCACCCCAAATGGAGCGACAGTCCGCTGGCGAGGAGGCGTATCGGCGCTATATCGCGCTCTATGACGCACTGAAACCATTCTTTGCCCGGAATGCATGCGAAAGAGGAGAAAACCTATGCTGAAGCAACGGATTCAGGCTCCGTTCTTTGAAGTGGGGCCCAAAGCATATCTGTACGGTCAGGACGCGCTGGAGTTGGCGCAGGTTGCAGAGGAGGCCTCGCTGAAGAGCGGCGTTTCCGTAATTTACACGCCACAATTGACGGATCTGGCGCTGATTTCCCGAAAGGTTCAGCATCTGTATCTGTGCGCGCAGCACATGGACGCGCTGCGCCCGGGAAAGGGACAGGGAAGCATTCTGCCTGAGGCGGTGCGCGCCGCCGGGGCGACGTGCGTGATGCTGAATCATGCGGAGCATCCGATGACGGTGGCGGCGCTGCGCGCGGCAATCGAACGGGCGCGCGAGGTCGGCCTGTGGAGCATTGCCTGCGCGGATTCCATTGCGGAAGCGCAGGCGGTGGCGGCGATGTCGCCGGATATTCTGGTGGTGGAGCCGTCGGAGCTGATTGGAACCGGCGTGACCAGCGACGAACAGCTGATTTCCGCTTCCACGCGGGCCGTAAAGGAGATCAATCCGGAGATTCAGGTTTTGCAGGGCGCGGGAATTTCCAATGCCGACGACGTGTATCGCACCATTTTCGCGGGCGCGGACGCGACCGGTTCCTCCAGTGCGATTTGCAAAGCGGCGGACCCCGCCAAAATGCTTCGTGAAATGCTCGCCGCCGCCAGACAGGCCTACAACGATCGAATCCATGCGGAAACAAAGGCCGATTAGCACAAATATCCGTTAGAGACGCGCCCCCGAATGCAAACGGGGGCGCTTTTGCTGTCCGCCTCCCGCGCGAAAGGCGGACAGAACCGAACTTGACACATCCCCATTTGGGATTTATAATAGGTAGAGTGGATTCGTATGGGCTTTTGGAATTGAGTTTACATTGCGGGGGATTGAATGAAACATCTGCTTTATGGGAATACGGGAAAGTGGTTTCGGCGCGTGGTTTTGTTCTTTCTGGATATTGCGATCGCCTATTGCGGGCTGCAGGTCGCGATTCTGCTGCGCTATGAGGGGCAGATTTCCGTGGAAATGGCCGCGCATATTCGCGCGCTGACGCCGATTATCGTGCTGGTATTCTCGATGTGCGGGCTGCTGGGCGGCGTGTACGACATGATCTGGCGCTATGCCGGGTCGAGCGAGGTGACGCGGCTCGCCATCGTATATGTGGCGGCAACGGCGACGAACCTCGCGCTGAACCGCCTTTGCGCGTGGAAAATGTCCCGGCCGATTCTCGTAATTACCGGAATGATCTCGCTGCTGCTGGTGGTGGCGTCGAGATTTGCATGGAAGGGCTTTCGCGAATGGTTCCATTCGGATCGCAATCCGGAGAAGACGCGGCGCGTATTAATCGTGGGCGCGGGCGAGGGCGGCGTGTATGCGTCGCGCATTTGCCAGCAGAATCGCGCGAAATTCGGAACGCCCGTCGCGTTTGTGGACGATGATCCGGTCAAGCGCAAGATGCGCATCAACGGCATTCCCGTCTGCGGCGCGATCAGCGAAATTCCGCAGATTGTATTGAAAAAGGAAATCGACGAGATCATCATCGCCATGCCGAGCGCGAAGGGCGACCGGTTGGGCGAGATTTTGACGCTGTGCAAATCCACGCGCTGCCGCACGCGCACGCTGTCGGATCCGGACGACGTGGGCCGGCCGAACGCCGCGGCGTTTCGCGAATTGAACACCTCGGACTTCCTTTCGCGGCCGGAGGTGGTTCTGAATAACGACATGATTCGAGGCTACCTCGAGGGCCGGGTCGTGCTCGTGACCGGCGGCGGCGGAAGCATCGGCTCCGAAATCTGCCGGCAGATCATGAAGTATTCGCCGAAGCTGCTACTCATTTTCGACGTATATGAAAACTGCGCATACGAGCTGGAATGCGAGCTCAAGCAGAAATACGGCGCCGATTGCCCGATCGAGGTGCTGATCGGCTCCATTCGCGATAAAAAGCGCCTCGATGACGTGTTCGAGACGTATCATCCGACGGTCGTGTTCCATGCCGCGGCGCACAAGCATGTGCCGCTGATGGAGGTCAGCCCGGCGGAGGCGGTGAAGAACAATATCTTCGGCACGCGTAATCTGCTGCAGTCCGCGAGCGCGCACCATGTGGAGCGCCTCGTGCAGCTTTCGACGGACAAGGCGGTCAATCCCACGAACGTCATGGGCGCGACGAAGCGCATTACCGAAATGCTGCTGCAGTCGTGCGCGCGACATACCGATATGAAATGCATGGCCGTGCGCTTCGGAAACGTGCTCGGCTCGCACGGCAGCGTGATTCCGCTGTTTGAATCGCAGATTCGCAAGGGCGGGCCGGTGACGCTGACGCACCCGGACATCACGCGCTATTTCATGACCATTCCGGAGGCGGCGCAGCTGGTGCTGCAGGCGGGCGGTCTGGCGCAGTCCGGCGCGATTTACGTGCTGGATATGGGCGAGCCGGTGAAGATCATGGATCTGGCGAAGAAGCTGATTCGCTTTTACGGCTATGAGCCGGACGTGGACATCCCGATCAAGATTACGGGTCTGCGCCCGGGCGAAAAGCTCTATGAGGAGCTGCTGATGGACAACGAGCGCGACGCAATGACGCGCACTGCGCACGACAAGATCTTCGTGGCCCCGCCGATTGCGATTCAGGAGGACGCGTTTGAGCGCCAGCTGGTCGCGCTGAAGAAGGCCGCCGAGGATGACGACGCCGACCGCGTGGTAAATCTGCTGGTCGATATCGTGGGCACCTACGCGCCCAATCGCGAAGGCGTCGCGAGCTGAAAATGGAATAAAAAGGGAAGCCGCATCATGTCGATGCGGCTTTTCAGCTTGTCAAAAAAGTTTTTTTGACAAGCTGGTGGACGGGGGAGCAAGCTCCCCCGCCACTACCACCCCCCTCCAAATCCCGCTAGGATTCCTGCGGAATCCCCGGGCGCGGGATTTGCAAAGTAGCTATTTTCTCTCCGGGAAATGGGATTTCCCTGCGATAAAATAGCCCCGCGAGGCGGCAAACCTAAATCTTTGATTTAGCTTTGCCGGTCGCGCAGCGACTTGCTTGCCTTCAGGCAAGCAACCTTGCCACCGTACACGCCGCTGGGCTCGATTGAAAGTTCGAGAGGACTTCGGCCCTCTCGAGCTCTCCGGGGTTTTGACAGTTTGGAAGCGCTGTTATTTCGCCTTGCGATCCAGAAACAGGCGCGCGGCGGAATTGCAGAGCACGGAGAGCGCGCCCGCAATGACCAGTGCCTTGGCAAATTCAATGTTCGAGCGCGAGACGATCATCGACAGCGCGATCAGCACGACGTAGAAGGCGCTGGTGCCGACGCGGAGCGCGCGGGCGGAACCGCCCGATTCGTCCTCCTTGCACTTTGCCGAGCGGGCGAAAATCTGAATCAGCAAAACGGCCAGCGCGATTCCGATCATCACGGCCGGTACGAATTTCCGGTCGCCGCCCGCTCCCACGGGAACGAACAGCATCAGCGCTGCGCCCAGCAGCAGAAAGCCGGCGAGCATTGCGATTCCAATGAGCTGCGTTTTCTTGTTCATATTTCTACCTCCTGATTATTGATTTCGCGCTGCGCGCACGATTTCCGTGGCCTCCCGGCAGAGCCGGGTGATTTGGATGTAATTGCCGGCGGCGATTTCCTTTTTGGGGCAGAGCCAGCTGCCGCCGACGGCATGCACAAACGGCTTTGCGAGGTATTCGGCCAGATTGCCCGCGTCCACGCCGCCGGTCGGGATGAATTTGACGCCGCCAAATGGCGCGGACAGCGCCTTCATGGCCGAAACGCCACCATAGACCGAGGCCGGGAAGAATTTGATCACCTGAACGCCGAGCTTCAGCGCCTGCATAATTTCCGTAGGCGTGACGCAGCCGGGCGTGATCGGGATCTGGCGCTCCGCACACAGGGCGGCGACCTCCGGATCGAGGCCGGGCGACACGATGAATTGTGCGCCCGCGTCGATGGCCTGAGCACACTGCGCCTGCGTAATGACCGTGCCCGCGCCGACGAGCATTTCCGGGCATTCGAGCGCGACGCGGCGAATCGATTCCTCGGCCGCATCGGTGCGGAAGGTGATTTCCATAACGGTGATTCCGCCGGCGAGCATTGCGCGCGCGACCGGAACCGCGTCCTCCGCGCGATCGAGCACGACCACCGGAACCACGCCCGACGCGTGCAGACGCTCCAGCGCGCTCTGTTCGCCGTTCAGCGCCCAGCGAATCGTTTTGCGAATCGCGCCCCGATCCGCGCACATTTTTTCGAAATAGCGGCAGATTTTCGCGCCGAGCGGCGATTGCGTCAGGTCGATCGGGAACAGCGAGCGGTCGGCCAGAATCGCGTCCAGCGCGTTTTCCGGAACGGGAGCGCCGATTTTTACATTTGCCAAATGCGCCTGCAGCTCCTTCAGCCGCGGATCGGGGCTGGGGGTAAACGGTTCCAACGAATCGTCCACGCCGAGCAGATACCGCAGCCAGCCGGCAATGGCGATCGCCACGCCGGTCAGCGCGCCCTCCTCGCCGCGCTCGTGCCAGGCGCGAATCGTTGCGCCATAGCGAATCGGAACCTTCTGGCTGGTGTCGCACGCAATGCGCTGCGGCGTGTCCGGAATATACGGGTTCGGCAGGCGCTCGCGAATCAGATTTTCGAGGAACTGCTCCGGATTCAGCACGCCCGGGTCCTGAACGAACCGCAGCCCCTCGCGGCCGATGGTGCGAATCAGGGAAACGAGCTCGAAATCGGCCATTTCATCGCAAATCAGACGGTACCCGAGCGCGCAGCCGAGCACCGCCATCGCGGTGTGCAGCGGATTCAGACAGGCCGTGACCTTCATGCGCTCGCAGAGGCGCACCGTTTCGCGATCCGTCATCAGCGCGCCCGCGCGCTCGAGCGGGGGCCGGCCGTTCGGGAAGGAATCCTCGATCACGAGGTATTCCGCGCTTTCGGCATTTACGAACGGCGCAATCGGCGCGCCGTGCTCGCGGGAGAGAATGTCCATGCCCTCGACGCCGAGCGCGGACAGCGATTCCAGCACCCGCGCGTCCGGCCGCGGCGTAATTTTGTCGATCATCGTCCACGGAAATGCGACGCGGCTTTCGAGGTAATCGCGGAAGGTGGGATCGGGATCTGCGGCGGCGAGCACGGCGGATTTGAGCTTTTCGCCGTTTTGCGAGCAATTGTCCATGCTGACCAGCGCGATCGGCTGCGCTCCAGCGCGGAAGCGCTCGAGCAGCAATTGCGCCAGCAATCCCGGAACGCCGTCGGGAACATAGCCCTTTTCGGTGATCGTGAGGCTGACCATTTGAAGCGACGGCGCGCGAAAGAGCTCGGCCAGGCGATCCCAATCGGTCTTTTCCGCGATTTCGGCGATGCTTCCGAGCACCGCGCGATCGGCGCGGCCGTCGGAATGCAGCGTGACCGCGAGCGAAAGCAGATCGTGCGGCCGGTAAACGCGCCTCGCGAGCGCGCCGTCCGACGTATCCACGGCGATGATTCCGCATTCGGCGATTCCGGCGTTCAGCAGCGCGTCGCCCATGCGCGCGATATAGGCGCGAAAGAGATTGCCCGCGCCGAAGTGAATCCAGGTCGGGTTCGCGCGCGTTCGGGCGCGCATTGCGGAAAGGTCGTATTCCGGCAGCGCGATAGCGCGCTCGCGCCACCATTCGCGGCTTTGAATGGATTCAAGATTCAGCTGCACGCGTCATTCCCCCTTCGCCTGCTTGTCGATGGCCTCCCAGAGGCCGTTTAAATAGCAGATGCCCATCGCGCGGTCGTAGAGTCCGTAGCCCGGCATCGCCCTTTCGCCCCAGACCATGCGCCCGTGATCGGGCCGGATTACGCCGTCGAAGCCGATTTCATAGAGTGCCTTCATGATTGCATACATGTCCAGCGAACCGTCGCTCGACAGGTGCGCGGCTTCCTCGAACGAGCGATGGCCGTTTTGCCGCGTATTGCGCACGTGGGCGAACGGAATGCGGCCCTTCAGCGAGCGGATGATCGCGGGAATGTCGTTTTCCGGATTCGAGGAAAGCGAGCCGGTGCAGAGCGTGACGGAATTGTACGGCGAATCCACAGCGCGCATCAGGCGGTCGAGCTGCCGCCCGTTCGTTACGATGCGCGGAAGGTCGAACACCGGCCATGCGGGATCGTCCGGGTGAATCGCCATGCGCACGTCGTATTTCTCGCACGCGGGCAGGATCGCCTTCAGGAAATACACGAGGTTTTCAAACAGCTTTTCCTCGGAAACGTCCGCATACAGCTGAAACAGCTCGCGCAATCGGGAAAGCCGCTCCGGCTCCCAGCCGGGCAGTATCGCGCCGCCCGCGCTTTCCTGCACCGATTCCAAAAGCCGCTCCGGATCGATTTGATCGATCTTCGCCTGATCATAGGCCAGTACCGTCGAGCCGTCCGGGCGGGGCTTCGCGAGGTCGCTGCGCGTCCAGTCGAACACGGGCATGAAATTGTAGCAGACGAGATGAACGCCGGATTCGCCGAGGTTCTGGATCGTCTGAATGTAAGCGTCGATATGCCGGTCGCGGTCGGCGGAGCCAGCCTTGATGCTGTCGTGGACGTTGACGGATTCAATGCCGTGCACGCGCAAACCGGCCGCCTCCACCTCGGCGATCATTTTCTGAATCCGCTCGCGCGACCAGATTTCGCCGGGCAGCGCGTCGTACAGCGTGGTGATCACGCCGGTTACGCCGGGCACCTGCCGAATCTGCGAAAGCGTGACCGTGTCGAAGCCGGTTCCGTACCAGCGCATGGACATTTTCATTTTTCCATTCCTCCCAGCGAAAAGAATTCGCGCGCGTTGCCATAGCAGATATCCTGAACGGTTTTGCCCAGCGCGTCCAGATCCGGAATCAGGCCGTTTTCCGCCCATTCGCCGAACAGTCCGCACAGCGCGCGGCGGAAATATTCATGCCGCGCATAGGACAGAAACGACCGCGAATCCGTGACCATCCCGAGGAAATTGCCGATCGGGAACGTATCCGCCATCGCCTGAAGCTGCGCGCGCATGCCGGAAAGCGTGTCGTTGAACCACCATGCAGCGCCCTGCTGCACACAGCCGCGCACGCCCTCCTTCTGGAAGCATCCGGCCAGGGCGTTTAAAAACGCGCTGTCGTTCGGCGAAAGCGAGAACAGAATCGTCTTCGGCAGCAGATCCTCGCCCGCGAGCTCGCTCAGGAGCGGCGCGAGGCCGGAAAGGTCAATTCGCGAGGCAATTGCGTCGAAGCCGGTATCCGGGCCGATTCGTTCAAACATCGCGCGATGGTTGTTTCGCATCGGTCCGAAATGCATTTCCATGGCCCAGCCGCGTTTGGCATACGCGCGGGCGAGAAAGCCCATCAGGCCGAAGCGGTATTTGTTTGCCTCGTCCGGCGAGATTTCGCGCCTTTCCAGCGCGCGGGCGAGAATCGCGTCCAGCTCGCGCTCCGTCGCGCGCGCCTCGGGAAGCGACGCAATGCCGTGGTCGGACGCGCGGCAGCCGTGCGCGGCAAATACGTCCATGCGCGCGTTCAGCAGGCCGCACAGCTCCGAAAAGCTCCGGAGATTGCCGAGGCGGGCGATGTAATCGGCAAAATCGTGCTTTTCAATCGCGAGCGCGCGGTCGGGCCGCCAGGCGGGATAGACGCGCGTGGAAAAGCTCGCGTCCGCGGCGATTTTCTCGTGCTCGGAAAGGTCGTCCAGCGGATCGTCGGTCGTCATCAGGTCGGTCACGTTGGCGCGGCGAATCATTTCGCGCGCGGTGAGTCCGCCGGCGAGAATCGCGTTGCAGCGCTCCCAGATCTCCGGCGCGTTTTTCTCGTTCAGAACCTGTTCGCAATCGAAATACCGGCGCAGCTCCAGATGCGCCCACTGCGAAACCGGATTGCCCGGGCAGCGCTGAAGCGTGCGCACAAAGGCCAGAAATTTCTCATACGGCGTGCCGCTTCCGGTAATCAGCGCCTCCGGCTCGCCGCACGCGCGCATCAGCCGCCATTTGTAGTGGTCGCCGCCCAGCCAGACCTCGGCGAGATCGGCAAAGCGCTTGTCCTCCGCGATCTCCCGGGGGCTTAAATGGCAGTGGTAATCGATGATCGGCATGCCCTCGGCGTAATCGTGATACAGCGTCCGCGCCGCGGGCGTGCTCAGCAGAAAATCGCGATCCATAAACGGTTTCATGCTTTCCCTCCTTATAGAAACGGATTGCCGCGGCGGTTCAGAAGCCCGTCCATATTGCCGCGAACAACGATTTGTGTGTCCAGATACAGCTCCCGCGCCTCCGGGAGCCAGCTCTCCAACAGCCGCCGCGCCAGCAGCCGCGCCGCCTGATAGCCCTGCTCGAACGGGTTTTGATGCAGCAGCAGGTCGCACCAGCCCTCGCTGAGCGCCGCGGCGGTTTCGTTCGTCAGATCATAGCCGATCAGGCGAACGCCGCGGCGATTCAGCGCCTTCAGCGCGCGCACCGCGCCGATCGTGGAGGAATAGCCGGTTGCGAATACGCCCTGAAGCTCCGGGCTCGATTCGAGCGCCGCGATCAGACTCTCTCGCGCGCTTTCGGCGTCGCCAGGGCATTCGATGCAGCGCTCAACGCGCATTCCCGCGCCGGAGGCGTGCATGTATTCGAAAAAGCCGCCGAAGCGCTCCAGAAACGGCATTGCGCGCGCGAAATTGCCCAGCACCGCCACGGGGCCGTTATCGTTCACGAGCATTTGCATCAGCTCGCCCGCGACGCGGCCGGATTGCCGGGCGTTTCCGCCGATGAAAAACGCGCGCGGCGCGGTGGGACAGTCGGTGTTGAAGGTAATCAGCGGGGTGCTTCCCATTTCGCTTAAGCATTCGGCGTTCATGCATCCGGCGGCGTTGACAGCCGCGCCGTCGAATTCCCGCGCGCGATGAATGCAATCGAGCGCCTCCTTTGAATCGTTCAGCGCGAAGCGCAGCTTTTCCACGCGCACGCCGTAATCCTCGAGCTCGGCGGCCGCGCGGTCGATTCCGGCCTCGATTTCGCGATAAAACGCCTCCGGATCGCGCGGAAACGCCAGGCAAATGCGAATTTCGCTGCGCCGGCTGAGCGCGCTGGCAAAGCGATTCGGCCGATAGCCGAGGGACGCGGCGATTTGCAGCACGCGCGCCTTGCTTTCGGCATTCACGCCCGGGCGATTGTTGAGCGCGCGATCCACGGTGCCGATCGATACGTTCGCCGCCTGCGCGATCTCCTTGAGCGTTACGCGATGCCTGTCCATGCCGCCGCCTCCCGATAAACAGATTTCCAATATCAGTATACCCGCATCGGCCGCGCTTTTCAATCCCTTTGACCGTTAACGTTCACGAAAATTTTGATTTTCTATTGAAAATCGCGCGCGGAGACGGTATAATGAAGGCGATGATTACGTTTTGAGGGGGAATTCGCATGCGGCTGTATGCATTTGCCGACGAGGCGAGCGCGTCGATTGCCGGCCAGGTGGACGCGCTTCGGCGCAACGGCTTAAACGGTTTGGAGATTCGCAATGTGGAGGGCACGAACGTGTCCGATCTGCCGATTGCGCGCGCGAAGGAGCTGCGCGCACGGCTGAACGACGCGGGACTGATCACGTGGTCGATCGGCTCGCCCATCGGCAAAATTCGCGTGACCGACGATTTCGGCGCACATCGCGATCGCTTTTTGTACACGCTCGAGGTGGCGGACGCGCTGAATGCGAAGAACATTCGCCTGTTCAGCTTCTATCCGGGCGAGGAAATGGGTAAAAGCGCGTTTCGCGACGCGGCGTTCGAGCGCCTGGGCGCGCTGATCGAGGCGGCGAAAGGCGCGGATATTGCGCTGTGCCACGAAAACGAAAAGGGCATTTACGGCGACACGGCAGAGCGCTGCGCGGAGATTCACGCGGCGTTTCCGAGCCTGCGCGCGGTGTTCGATCCGGCGAATTTCATTCAGTGCGGCCAGGAGACGCTTTCGGCCTGGGAAATGCTGAAGGAGCGCGTGCATTATCTGCACATCAAGGATGCGCTTGCGAACGGACAGGTGGTTCCGGCGGGCCGGGGAATTGGAAATGTGAAGGCCATTCTTTCCGATTTCATCGCCCGCGGCGGCGAGGATCTGACGATCGAGCCGCATTTGAAGGTGTTCGACGGCCTGAATGCGCTCGAGCGCGACAATGCCCGCAGCGCGGTGGGCGGTTATCTGTACGACAGCAACGATCAGGCGTTCGACGCGGCGTGCGCGGCGCTGAGAGAGCTGCTTTAAGGAGGAGAAGGAATGAGAATCGGCGCGCAGTTTTACACGGTGCGCGATTTCTGCAAGACGCCCGAGGGACTGGCGGAGTCGCTCGCGCGCGTGGCGGAGATCGGCTATACGACGGTTCAGATTTCGGGAACGTGCGCGTACGACCCGGAATGGCTGAATGCAGAGCTGAGGAAAAACGGGCTGGAATGCGTGATTACGCACATTCCGGGGGAGAGAATCCTGAAGGAGACGGAGCTCGTCGCGCGCGAGCACGACGCGTTCGGCTGCAAATACGTGGGTCTCGGCCACTATGCGTTCGGCGACGACGAGGAATCCATTCGGGCGTTTGTAAACGCCTATCTCCCGGCGGCGCGGGCGCTGAAGGAAAAGGGCAAATACTTCATGTACCACAACCACAACGGCGAATTCCGGCGCGTGGGCGGCAGGCTGATTCTGGATCGGCTGATTGAAGCGATGCCCGCGGAATTCATGGGAATTACGTTCGACACCTATTGGGCGCAGGTGGGCGGCGCGGACCCGGCGCAATGGCTGGAGAGGCTCGCCGGCCGCATTCCGTGCATTCATTTAAAGGATTGCGCCTATGGCCAGAAGATGGCGGTGATCGGCGAGGGCAACATCAATTTCGATCGCGTGTTTGAAAAGGCGGAGGCGGGCGGCACGGAGTTCATGCTCGTCGAGCAGGACGACTGCAACGGCGAAAATCCGTTCGACTGCCTGAAGCGCAGCTACGACTATCTGACCGCCTGCGGTTTTCATTGAGGGAGGACGGCTATGAATAAGATTCGGCTCGGCATTATCGGCGTGGGCAATATGGGAACGGGCCACGCGAGCAACGTATTGGACGGCAAATGCCCGGATTTTGAGCTGGCTGCGATTGCGGATATCAATCCCGCGCGGCTCGAATGGGCGCGCGAGAACCTTTCGAAGGACGTGGAATGCTTTTCGGACGCGATCGAAATGCTGGACAGCGGCCATATCGACGCGGCGATGGTCTGCGTTCCGCACTATGATCATGCGAAATACGTGATCGCATGCATGGAGCGCGGCATTCACGTAATGTGCGAAAAGCCGGCGGGCGTATACACGCTGCAGGTGCGCGAGATGAACGCCGCGGCGGACCGGCATCCCGAGGTGGTGTTCGGCATGATGTTCAATCAGCGCACGAACTGCATTTACCGGAAGATGCGCGAGCTGGTGCAATCCGGGAAATACGGCAGGATTCGCCGCGTGAACTGGCTGATCACGAACTGGTACCGCCCGCAGGCGTATTACGATTCGGGCGCGTGGCGCGCGACGTGGTCGGGCGAGGGCGGCGGCGTGCTGCTGAATCAGTGCCCGCATCAGCTGGATTTGCTGCAATGGATCTGCGGCATGCCGGTGCGCGTGGAATCGCACATGAAGTTCGGCCAGTGGCACGATATCGAGGTGGAGGACGACGTAACGACCTATCTGGAATACGAATCCGGCGCGACGGGCATGTTCATCACCACCACCGGCGATGCGCACGGCACGAATCGCTTCGAAATCCAGATGGACGGCGCGCGCCTGATTGCCGAGGGCGATCATTTAAGCGCGCTGGAATACGACATGAGCGAGCCGGAATTCTCGCGCGTGAACAAAACGCCGTTTGCGAGCGTGGGCGCGCACGAGCTGGAGCTCGAGCTGGACGGCAAAAACGAGCAGCATGTGGGCGTTGTGAACGCGTGGGGCGGCGCGATACTGCGCGGAACGCCGCTGGTGGCGGACGGCCGCGAGGGAATCAACGGCCTTACGCTGTCCAACGCGATGCACCTGTCGCAGTTCCTGGGCAGGATGATCGAGCTTCCATTCGATGAAAAGCTGTATTATGACGAGCTGATGAAGCGCGTGGCGGTCTCGCGGCGGAAGGTGGGCGAGAGCGTATTCGCCGACACGCGCGGCAGCTATTCAGGAACGAAATAGGAGGCGGCCATGAGAGAGGTTCGGCTTGCGATTGTGGGCTTTGGCAATATGGGCTCGGCGCACGCGGCGTGCGTGCATTCGGGCAAAATTCAGGGGCTGCGGCTGGCGGCGGTATGCGATGTGAGCGCCGCGCGGCGCGATTTATGCCGCGAGAAGTATCCGGAAATTCCCGTTTATTCCGATTATCGCGAGATGTTTGCCGCCGGGCTTGCGGATGCGGCGCTGGTGGCGGTTCCGCACCGGCTGCATGCGGAGATCGGCATTCAGGCGATTCAGGCGGGGCTGCATCTTTTGAGCGAGAAGCCTCTGGACGCGCGCCTTTCGCAGGCGAAAAAGCTGGTATCCGCGGCGGAGGCGAGCGATCGGGTATTTGCGATCATGTTCAATCAGCGCACGAATCCGCTATTTCGCCGCGCGCGGGAGATTGTGCGCTCGGGCGAGCTGGGCGCGCTGAAGCGCTCGGTATGGATCATCACGAACTGGTATCGCTCGCAGCGGTATTATGATTCCGGCTCGTGGCGCGCGACGTGGGCGGGCGAAGGCGGCGGCGTGCTTTTGAATCAGGCGCCGCACAATCTGGATCTCTGGCAATGGATTTGCGGCATGCCGAAGTCGGTCGTCGGCTTTTGCGATGTTGCGAAGTACCACGAGATTGAAGTGGAGGATGATGCGACGATTTACGCGCGCTATGCAAACGGCGCTGCAGGGACGTTCATCACGACGACGGGCGAATACCCGGGCACGAATCGCCTGGAAATTGCGGGCGAGCGCGGCAAGCTCGTTCTGGAGGAGGGCGTTTTGAAGTGGTGGAAGCTGCGCGAAGGCGAGCGCGATATACGCTTTGCGTCTGAATCCAATTCGCCGGCGATTCCGATGGATTATCAGGAGATTCGTCCCGACGCGCCGGAGACGGCGCACGCGGGCATTCTGCAGAATTTCACGAATGCGATTTTAAACGGCGAGACTCTGATTTCGCCCGGTGCGGATGGACTGAATCAGCTGGAGCTGACGAACGCGGCCTATTTATCCGAATGGCTGGGCAATCGCGAAATCGAGCTACCTTTGGATGCAGATCGCTTCGACTGCGAGCTGGATGCGCGTGCGCTGCGCTCGAAATACCATGCCGCCGAAAACGAATCCTCCGCCGAGTCCGCCTACTCCCCCCGCTGGCAAGTAAACTGGTGACGGTAGAACCGTCTGTCAATTGCTGCCGCGCTTGGTCACATCGATTTTGAGTCGGGAAGCGACTCAAAATCTGGGTGAGAGATAAGCGATTCGTTGTTCCCAATTTACCGCAAATTGCACCGGATAGCGGCGCAATTTGCTCAGTGCCTTCGTAAAAAATTGACCAGCCGCTGCGGTGAATAGCAAGCTGGTCAATTTTCTATAGAAAAAAACGATAAACCGCCAGGGCGCAAGCCGCCACCACGGCGGCGCAGCGACCGGTAAGATGGGAAGAAGTATTGTCTAGTACTCAGCAAGATTTTGAGTCGCTTCCCGACTCAAAATCGTCGTGAAAAGCGCGGCAGCAAGCGAAAGGCGGTTCTACCGCCCGCGGCAGCAATTGGCCGGCGGCCCCGCCGCCATGTAACGTTTTGGGGGAATGGGGGTCTAAGGGGTGAGGAGGTGAGAGAGGTGGAATCGTTTGAAGCGCTGTTTGCGCGGTATTTTTCGAGCGTGTATCGATTTGCATTTTCGCTTACGCGGAGCGAGCAGACTGCCGAGGAGCTGACGCAGCAAACCTTTTATAAAGCGCTGAAGAAGATCGATACCTTTGAGGGGCGCAGCGACCCCGGCACATGGCTTTGCAGCATCGCGAAGCACGAATTTTTCAACCATACAGCGCGCAATCGCGAGCAGGCGTGCGCGCCGGACAGCAGCGCGTTTAACCAGACGGACGAGGAAATGGAGCTTGCGATCGAGCATACGGAGGAAGCAATGCGCATCCATCGCCATTTGCACGCATTGCAGGAGCCGTATCGCGAGGTGTTCATGCTGCGCGTGTTCGGCGAATTGAAATATGCGCAGATCGCATCGCTGTTCGGCAAGACCGAAAGCTGGGCGCGCGTGACCTATTATCGCGCAAAGCAGATGCTTTGCCAGGCAATGAAGGAGGAAGAAGATGGAAAAGCGTGATTGCGGGATCGTGCGCGATCTCATGCCGCTGGTGATCGACCAGATCGCCGGCAGGGAATCGACGGAGCTGGTCGAAAAGCATGTTTCCGAATGCGCGGAATGCCGCGAAATGATGAACCAGATGCGCGTGGCGATTCCTGAAAAGCCGGTCGCGTCGGATACGGGCTTTATTCGCTTTTGCAAAAAGCTGGAGCGCGAAATCCGCTGGCGGCGCGTAATTCTCGGCGCGCTGATTGCGATTCTCGCGTGCGTAACGATCTGCGGTGGCGTATGGTTTGCGCGCTGCAAGATGTATGTGTGGAGCACGCCCTATTCGCCGGCGCTCGATCAATGCAAATTCGAATTCCGCGAGGAGGACGACGGCTTTTTGCGCATCACCATTCCGGCGCCGGAGGGCTATGGCTTCCTCGGCTGGAGCGGCGAGGTCAGCGCGGACCACAAGGTCGTTCGCATTTGGCCGGAGCGCTCGCAATGGAAGCAGCTTTTCGGCGCGTCGGATTCGCTCGGCCTCGTCAATGAGAGCGGAATGATAAGCTACACGGACAACACGCTTCGCCTCGTCGACGGTGTGGTTTGCTATCATGCGGTGAACAGCGACGCTGAATACGATTCCGAAAGCGGTTACTACGTTGATTCCTACGAAGTCGAAGACACGCCGATCGCCGAATTCTATTTCGGCACCGAAAAAGTCCCCCTCGGCGGGCGGTAGAACCGCCCGTCGCTCGCTGCCGCGTTTGGTCGGGGCGATTTTGAGTCGGGAAGCGACTCAAAATCTGGGTGAGAGATAAGCGATTCGTTGTTCCCAATTTACCGCAAATTGCACCGGATAGCGGCGCAATTTGCTCAGTGCCTTCGTAAAAAATTGACCAGCCGCTGCGGTGAATAGCAAGCTGGTCAATTTTCTATAGAAAAAAACGATAAACCGCCAGGGCGCAAGCCGCCACCACGGCGGCGCAGCGACCGATAAGATGGGTACTACATTTCACTCCGCACAGCCTAGATTTTGAGTCGCTTCCCGACTCAAAATCGCCGCGACCAAGCGCGGCAGCAATTGGCTGTCGGCCCCGCCGACCGGGGAGGTGTTGAAGGCACCGTGGCAGTCGGAGCCGGCGGTGATTTGGAGGGCGTGCGCGGCGCAGAATTTGAGCAGCGTGTCCCGGAGCTCCGGCGCGTGCTTCGGGTAGTAGCATTCGATGCCGTCGATTCCGCATTCGAGCGCCGCGGCCAGCCCGCGATCCATGCTTTCGGCGGAAAAGGTCACGCCCGGGTGCGCGAGTACCGCCAGACCGTTTGCCGCGTGAATGCGGGCGACGATCTCCGCGGCGGACTGAAAGCCCGCGGACGCGTAGGTCACGCCGTAATCATCATAGAAGCGGAAGCCCCCGCGCAGCGAATCCGTCACGCCCGCGCGATATAAATATTGCAATAGCTTCCAGCCGCCCAGCGCGGAATCCATCGGAAACGCCGAGTATGCCTCCGCGCTCAGCTGCGGATAATCCGGAAGCATGCGGTTTAAAAGCTCGTCGCTCATCCAGTCCAGCCGGGCGCGCGCATGTCGAATCGCCGAAAGCAGCGGAACGTTGGAGAAATCCGCGCCGTAGCAGAGAATGTGCGCGTCCACGCCCAGCAGCATCGAATCGATCTCCACGCCGCGCACAAAGCGAATGCCCGCCGCGCGCGCCAGCGGCTCGGTTTTGAGGGAACCCTCGATCACATTGTGATCGCATACCGCGAGCAGACCGACTTCGTTTTGAACGGCCTGGCGCACGATTTCCTCCGGCGAATAGGTGCCGTCGGAATAAATGGAATGAACGTGAAGATCCGCGTATTTTCCCGGCATAATTTTCCTCCTAAATCTGCCCGCGCTGATGCGCGCGATAGGCGCTCGGCGACATGCCCACCCGCTCCGAAAAGAAGCGCGAGAGATAAAACGGATCGCAAAAGCCCATCGCCTCCGCAATCGCGCCCACGCTTTCCTCCGTCGCGGACAAGCGCCGAATCACATCCTGCAGCACCATTTCATCGATATAGCGCCCGAGCGGCGCGCCGAATTCGCGCCGAAACCGCTTCGCCAGCGCGCTTTCCGACATGCTGAGCCGGCGCGCAACCTCCGCTATCGTCAGGGACGCGCGCAGGTTTTCCGAAATGCATGCGAAAACCGAGCCCAGAAACGCCGACCGATTCTCCGAAAGCGCGCGATCCAGCCCCGCGCGAATCGCAAATCGCGCCACGTCCGCTTCCACGCGGCAGCGCGCGAGCGTCTCCCGCAGCAATTGGCCGGACGCGTAATCGGCCTCGAGCGCGCCGGGCGCATCGCCGCTTTCCAGAATTCGATCCAGCCGCCCGAACAGATCATAGCCGTCCGGCGCATGCACCGATACGTGGAAATACAGCTGCCGCATCGCGTCCGGACAGCCGTAGCGCAGCGTGAGCCCTGCGGGAATGAAATAGGTGCGCCCCGCGCAGAGCGCGACCGTCTCGCGCTCCGTTTCCACAAAGCCCCCGCCGGAAAGAATATAATACAATCGCGAATACGACGGCCGCACGTGGCGGTGGTTCCATTCGCCGTCGAGCTGCGCGAGACCGTGATCGAGAATCCGAATCCCCGAGGCGGCCTCCGCGCGGCTGAACGCGTCGCAGCTGCGGACATTCATGCCGTTTTCTCCATGTATGGTGCGCTTTTCTCCATGTTATTGTACCGTTTTATCCATTATACTGGATATAGACGAATTTGTCATGCAAGGGGAGGTAAATTCAATGACCAGCTATGTAACCCGCAAAACGCCCGGCGACACCGCATGGTTCACCCGCGACCGCTTCGGCATGTTCATTCACTGGGGCCTCTACGCGATGCCCGCGCGCCACGAATGGGTGAAGACCCGCGAGCGCATCCCCGAGGAGAAATACGACAAGTATTTCGCGCACTTTGATCCCGATCTGTTCGATGCGCGCGAATGGGCGCGGCAGGCGAAGGCGGCCGGCATGAAATACGCCGTTCTGACCACGAAGCACCACGAGGGCTTCTGCATGTGGGACACGCAGTATACCGATTACAAATGCACGAATACGCCCGCGGGCCGCGATCTGGTGCGCGAATACGTGGACGCGTTCCGCGCGGAGGGCCTGCATATCGGCTTTTACTATTCGCTGATCGACTGGCATCATCCGGAGTTCCCGATCGATCATCTGCACCCGCGCCGCGACGACGCGAACGCCGAGGAGCTGAATCAGCACCGCGATATGCGCAAATACGCCGAGTACATGCGCAATCAGGTCACCGAGCTTTTGACGAATTACGGCAAGATCGATATCCTCTGGTTCGATTTTTCGTATTCAGACGTTCCGGCGGACGCAAAGCCGTGGATGAAGGGCAAGGGCAAAAACGAATGGGAGGCCGAAAAGCTGATCGCGCTGGCGCGCAGACTGCAGCCGGGCATCATCATCGACAATCGCACCGAGATCGAGCAGGATCTCTGGACGCCCGAGCAGTTCCAGCCGACCGAATGGGTGCGCCATCCCGAAACCGGCGAGCTGGTGGTCTGGGAGGCGTGCCAGACGTTCTCCGGCAGCTGGGGCTATTATCGCGACGAGCAGACGTGGAAGAGCCCGGAAATGCTGCTGCGCATGCTGATCAATACCGTATCGCTCGGCGGAAATCTGCTGATGAACGTCGGCCCCACGTCGCGCGGCTATTTTGATTCGCGCGCGCAGGCAGCGCTGAAGGTCTATGCCGATTGGATGAAATTCAATTCCCGCTCGATCTACGGCTGCACCATGGCGGAGCCGGAATTCGTCGCGCCCGCGGATTGCCGCTATACGCAGTCGACCGACGGCAAGCGCCTGTATCTGCATTTGTTCGCCTATCCGTTCGCGCACCTGCAGCTCAAGGGCCTCGCCGGCAAGGTCGAGTATGCGCAGTTCCTGCACGACGGCAGCGAGGTGATGTTCTCGGACGGCAAGCTCGAGCACTTCGGCGAGGGCCTCCCGCAGAATCGCGACGACCTGACGCTCTATCTGCCCGCAGTCAAGCCCGACAGCCTGATCCCCGTGGTAGAACTGTTCCTGAAATAAAACTGTTCCTGAAATAGAAAAAGAAATCGCATTGCCGAAACCGGCAGTGCGATTTTCAAAAAAGGTCAAACCGACCATCCCGCCTAAAAAGGGGAAAAACAAAGCAAATTGCGCCGTTATCCGGTGCAATTTGCGATAAGATGGGAAATAACAAAGCATCGCGAATAAAGCAAGAAATCGAGTCGCTTT
This sequence comes from uncultured Clostridia bacterium, assembly GCA_934663595.1. GTDB lineage: Bacteria > Bacillota > Clostridia > Christensenellales > Aristaeellaceae > Faecivicinus. The sequence goes on from CAKUKM010000008.1 coordinate 31,024, forward strand.
CCGACTCGATTTCGTCATGACCAAACGCGGCAGCAACTGTAAGGCGGAACTGCCGCCCCGGTGCAATTTGCGATAAGATGGGAAATAACAAAGCATCGCGAATAAAGCAAGAAATCGAGTCGCTTCCCGACTCGATTTCGTCGTGACCAAGGGCGGCAGCAACTGCGTTAAGGCTCAGCCTTATAGACGGGCGGGTTGCAGGCTTTGCAGGGGGTGTAGCCGAGATAGAAGGCTTCGTAGGGGGTCAGCTTCTGGGAACTCGCGTAAGCGAATTTGCAGTTGGCGGAGTGGTAGTTCTTCTGCCCCTTGCCCGCGTAAACATATTCGATTTCCTCAATATCGGAGTCGCCGGCAAGTACGCTTTCCGCACCGGAAACCGTGTAGCTGCTCACCATCGCCGTCGGCAGAGCGGGCCCGTAAACATCCGCCTGTTTCTTCGCGCCGATCAGCTCTACACCGCCGTTTACGCGCTTCGAACCGGTCGGGAACAGAATTACCGCCAGCGCCAGAATCAGCATCGACGCAGCCGATAATGCGTATTTCAAACGCACCGGCCATTTGCGCTTCCACAGCAGAACCAAACCCACCGGCGGACATGCGACGAGCAGCAGCCCAGTTACGGCGCTGACCCATCCGCGCTCCCGGCGCGCGCGCTTCCGATTCCGCATTGGATTCACACTCCTGATCGACAATATCCGACAATCTTCCTATATTTTACCGCACTTGCGGTTAATTCTCAATCACTGCGCCTTTTTTTTAGACTTATTTGATATTTTTGAAACATTTTGCCGCCGGGAAGGCCCGCGCGACAAAGCATGGATTTACAATCCGGCGAGCGCATGGTATAATCTGGAGGAAAGGCGCGGGAGGGATGAGCATGAACGGCGCGCATACCGCCTATGGCCGCGAAAACGGCTCGAATACGATGGTTTATATGGTTCACGGCATCCTCGGAAGCCCCGCGCAGTTTCGGTTTCTCGCGGATTCGCTTCCGGAAAGCGTGGACTATCGCTGCGCGCTTTTGCCCGGACACGGCGGAACCATGCGCGCGTTTCGGTGCATGCGCGCGGAAAGCTGGCTGGATTTTATCCACGAAACGGCGGCGGAACTGCGCGCGAGATACGACCGGCTGATTTACGTGGGCCATTCGATGGGCTGCCTGCTGGGATTGATTGAGAATGCGCGCACGCGATTTGACGATATGCTGCTGATTTCGTGCCCGCTGAAACTGCGGCTGAGCGCGCAATACTTTTCCATGGGCTGGCGCGCCGCGGCGGAGGAGCGCCCGCGCGATCCGCGCGTTCGGGCCGCAAGAGACGCGCTGAGCGTGCGCGCGGAGAGCCCGATCGCCTATCTGGGCGCGCTGCGGCCGTATTGGGAGCTTCTGAAGATCATTCATGCGGCGCGAAATGCGTGCGACGGCGCGTCGGGAAGCGCGTTTTTCTCGGACGGGGACGAGATCGTGTCCGCGCGTTCGGCGGAATGGCTGGGGCATTTTCGCGCGGAAACGCTTCCGGACAGCGGGCATTTCCTCTATTCCGAGCGCGCGAAGGCGCGGCTTCGGGAGGCGCTCAATTCGATGGCGCGCGCATCTTCAACGGGCGTTGATTTTGAATTGAAGGATTGTTGAAAAAGAGATATTATAATCAGAAGGAACAGAGGGCAACCGGAGGTAGAAGCATGCAACCGTCTTCCAAAAGCAAAATATGGACGATTCCCAATCTGCTGTCGCTCGTGCGCATCGCGCTGATTCCCGCGATCGTCTGGAGCTATTTGAACCGTGAGGACGGCGTGCTGGCGGGCTGTCTGATTGTGGTTTCGGGGCTGACCGACATGGCCGACGGCATCATCGCGCGCAGATTCCACCAGATCAGCGACCTCGGCAAGGCGCTGGACCCGATTGCCGACAAGCTCACGCAGGGCGCCGTACTGTTCTGCCTGCTCGCGGTGTTCCCCAAAATGGCGCTGCCGCTTTCGCTGCTGGCGGTCAAGGAGCTGCTCGGCGGGGTGACGGGCCTGATGGTGATTCGCAAAACCGGCAATGTCTACGGCGCGCGCTGGTACGGCAAGATCGCGACGGTGGTGCTGGATGCGGTGATGCTGGCGCACGTGTTCTGGCGCGAGCTGCCGGCGGGGCTTTCGGACGCGAGCATTTATCTCTGCAGCGCGCTGATTGCGGGATCGCTCGCGGGGTATGCGGTGCGCAATGTCCGGCTGATGCGCGCGGGCGTGAACGCGAAAAAGCCGTAAGAGGGGGAGAACATGTTTCACATTTTGATTGCGGAGGACGATTCGGAGCTGAACCAGCTGTTTCAGCACGTGCTGCGGCGCAACGGCTATGAGGCGACGGGCGTGGAAAACGGCGCGGAGGCGCTGCGGGCGCTGGACAATGCGTATTACGATTTGATCATATCGGACGTAATGATGCCGAAAATGGACGGCCTGGAGCTGGTGAGCGCGCTGCGCGAGAGCGGAAACAACATTCCGGTATTGATGATTACCGCCAAGGACGCGTTCGACGACATGCGCTCGGGCTTTGCTTCCGGCACGGACGATTACATGGTCAAGCCCGTGAACATCAATGAAATGGTGCTGCGCGTGGGCGCGCTGCTGCGGCGCGCGCGGATGGTGAGCGAGCATCGGCTGCGGCTGGGAGATACGGTGATGGAGAGCGATTCGCTGACCGTGACCAGCGCGGGCCGGCGGATGGTGCTGCCGCAGAAGGAATTTATGCTGCTGTACAAGATGGCCTCGTTCCCGGGGCGGATTTTTACGCGCCAGCAGCTGATGGACGAAATCTGGGGCTATGATTCGCAGAGCGATCTGCACACGGTGGACGTGCACATCGGCCGGCTGCGCGAGCGCTTCCGCGACAATCCGGATTTCGAGATCGTGACCATGCGCGGCGTGGGCTACAAGGCGGTGAAAAAATGAAGGAAACGCGGAGGGTCAATCTCTGGCTGCTGATTTCGACGATCACGCTGGGCGGAACGCTGCTGGCGGCGCTGATTGGCGGTCTGGCGGCGCGGGTTCTGAATATCGCCACGGGAAGCCTCGCGCTGTTGTGGATTCTGTTGGCGGTCGCGCTGATCATCGCGCTGGTGATGACGGTGGTCACGCGCATGATCCTTTTGCCGATTACGCGGCTGGGCAAGGCGATGCAGCGCGTGGCGGACGGCGATTTTTCTGTGCGCCTCGAGTGCGGGCGGAACATCGGCGAGGTCGTGGATATTTACCACAATTTCAATCTCATGGCGCGCCAGCTCGGCGCGACGGAGACGCTGCAGAGCGATTTCATCTCGAACGTATCGCACGAATTCAAAACGCCGATCAACGCGATCGAGGGCTACGCGATGCTGCTGCAGGGCGCGCCCGCGGCCGAGGCGGACAAGTGTGTGGAAAAAATCCTCCTGAATACGCGAAGGCTTTCCGATCTGGTGGGCAGCATACTGCTGCTTTCCAAGGTGCAGAACCACGCGCTGCCGCTGAAGCGAAACGAATACCGGCTGGACGAGCAGATTCGCCAGTCGATCGTGCTGCTCGAGCCGGACTGGGGCAAAAAGGAAAACGAGTTCGACGTGAGCCTCGACGAAATTTCGATCTGCGCAAACGAGGCGCTGATGCTGCACGTGTGGAACAATCTGATCGGCAACGCGATCAAATTCGGCCCGGAGCGTGGCCTGATTCGGATGCGGCTGCGCCGGAGCGCGGGTAAAATCGCATTCACCATCGAGGACAGCGGCCCCGGCATTCCGGAGGACGAGCAGACGCTGATCTTCGGCAAATTCTATCAGGGCGATACGTCGCACAAATCGGAGGGAAACGGCCTGGGGCTCGCGCTGGTGAAGCGCATATTGCTGATTGAAAACGGCGAAATCGCCGTCGAAAACCTGCCCGTCTGCGGCTGCCGCTTCACGGTAACGCTGCCGGACGCATCGGCGGGAAGAGAAAGAAACGCGTAATGGCGCAGCGATAAGCCCGGCGCGCCGCCAAACAAGGAGAACGTCCTGGAGAATGGGGAGACGAGATCCGGCAAGCGTGGAAAGCCCGTTAAAAGCTGCAATGGGGTTGCCGCACTTTGTTTTAGTGGGACAATCCCGCTGCAGTTTAATGTATCATTGAGTTTATGCCGCTTTATATGTTCCCGCTCTGCACTGTGCCCAGATAATCCTCTTTGGTAATCATCATGTGGAGAAAACCGTCTTTCACCCCTGATTCCTTAAAGCCTGCCTTGCGATGGGTTTCCCAAGCGGCAATTTCGTTCCGGGCAACCGCGAAGTCGTTATGGATTCTGGAGATGCCGCAAGCGCGGAAGGCGTGATCCAGCATCAGCTTCAGGGCGGGAACGGCATACCCCTTCCCTCGGAAGGGGGCATAAAGCACGATGCCCATATCCCACCAATCCTTTTCGGGAGCATAGTGGAAGTTCACATCGCCGATCCATGCGCCGTCGGAGCTGCGCCTGATATAAGCATAGAAGCGCTCCGGCTCATTGCCTATCCATCGATCGTACCAATCGGCAAGAACCTCGTCCGGGCAGTCGATGCAGCCGGTGTCCCGATGGTATCCTTCATAGTCAACATCCCAGCCCGCATTGTAGGACATCGTCTCCGGGTCAGACATCATCCGTTGATAGAACCAAAGATCTTCCGGTTTGGGAACGTATAATTCAAGCTTTTCCATAGATTTCACTCCTTGATCTTCCTTCCGGATAACCGACGCCTGCTGGAATTTCGCCCGCTTGTTCCATTGTATCTCGGAACGAAAAAAGTCAAGCGACGGGCGATTTGCCGTTTTCGCATTTAGATAAAGGATTCGACGATATAGATTCTGTGATTGGCTGTGTCCTGCCAGACGATGATTTCGTCCATGCGGTTTTTGCTGTCGTACCACCAGCGTCCGCCCTCCAGACTCGGCCGATCGGATTCGGGAACTTCCAATTCATCCAGATATTCGTTCAGCGCCCATGAGCAGGCAAGACCGTGAATTGTATTCGGGCACGAATCCGTCCAGGGAAGCATCTGCGCAAAGGAATCCCTGCCGGAGCGCGAGGCGAAGACGTGATACCGAATGCCATCGCCATGAAAGCTCGCGCCGCTGTCCATTTGGAAGAGCTCGCAGACGTCGCTGTCAAGAGGAAGCCCGACGCCCCAGTTTGCGCTCAATGCGACGGAATAACCCCGGTTGCCGCCGAACCGAAGAAAAACATAGAGAATTGCAGCGATGAACAGAATTATGGCGATGCATATCGCCGCAACCATCCGGATTCTCTTTTTCATGCAGGAAAGCTCCTTAATACAATTTCGCCCGTTTGTTCCATTGTATACTAGATCGAAAAAAAGTCAAGCCGGGCGATTTGCCTTTGCGCGGAAGCGAAAAACAGGATGAAATTCGCGCTGAGCTGTGCTATACTATAGGGGAGCTATCATTTATACAGATCGGAGCCTGATCATGATCAAGGTGCTTTTTGTTTGCCACGGCAACATTTGCCGGTCGCCGATGGCGGAGAATGTGTTTCGCGATTGCGCCCGGCGCGCGGGAATCGAGGCGTTTGCCGATTCCGCGGCGGTGAGCGCCGAGGAACTGGGAAACGGCATTTATCCGGCCGCGCGGGAGAAGCTTCGGCGCGAGGGCGTTTCCATTCAGATGCATCGCGCGCGGCTGCTGACGCGGGCGGATTACGCCACGTTCGACCGGATACTGGGCATGGATCGGGCGAATCTGCGCGCCATGCTGCGCATTTTGGGCGGCGATCCGGAGGGCAAGGTCGGTCTGCTCATGGAGTGCGCCGGGCGGACGGGCGACGTGGCCGATCCATGGTACACGGGCGATTTTGATCGCGCGTACGCCGATATTCTCGCGGGCTGCGAGGGGCTGATTTCAGAATTGAAAGAGGGAAACAGACGATGATTGCGGAAATTCTGTCGGTGGGAACCGAGCTTTTGATGGGACAGATCGCCAATACCGACGCGCAGTATATCTCGCGCCGGCTTTCGGAGCTGGGGATTACGATTTACCGCCAGGTGACGGTGGGCGACAATCCCGCGCGCGTGAAGGAGGCGATTCGCCAGGCGCTCACCCGGTGCGATATCGTGATCACGACCGGCGGTCTGGGGCCGACGGAGGACGACCTGACCAAGGAAATGGTCGCGGAGGTTTTGAATCGCGAAATGGCGCTGGACGAGGAAAGCCTGAACCGGATTACGGCCTATATGCAGCGCATCGGCCGCGAAATGACCCGGAATAATTTAAAGCAGGCGATGTTTCCGGACGGCGCGATCATCATGCCGAACCAGTGCGGCACCGCGCCCGGCTGCATCGTGACCGAGGGAGAAAAGACGGTCGCGGTACTGCCCGGCCCGCCGCACGAGCTGAAGGACATGTTCGATCGCGAGCTTGCGCCGTATCTGGCGAAGAGAAGCGGCGTGGTGATTGAATCCAGATTCCTGCATGAATTCGGAATCGGCGAATCGATGCTGGAAACGCGGCTGCTCGACCTGTTCCACACGGAAAACCCGACGCTTGCGCTGTATTGCGGCGCGGGCGAGGTCATGGCGCGCATTACGGCGCGCGCGGAGGATCGCGAAAGCGCGATTCGCCTGATCGAGCCGCTGGAGAAGGAGATTCGCGCGCGGCTGGGCGACGCGGTGTACGGTCTCGGCGTGGATTACGATTTGCCGCATGCGGTTTACGATCTGCTTCGCGCGCGCGGCGAGACGGTCTGCTTTGCCGAAAGCCTGACCGGCGGGCGCATTGCGGCGAGCGTCGTGGATTGCCCCGGCGCGAGCGAGGTACTGAAGGAGTCCTACGTCACCTATTGCGATTCGGCGAAGGCGCGCGTGCTGGGCGTTTCGGAGGAGACGCTGGCAAAATGCACGGCCGTGAGCGCCGAATGCGCGCGCGAAATGGCCGAGGGCGCGCGGAAAAGGAGCGGCGCGGACTGGGGCGTTTCGGCCACCGGCTATGCCGGCCCTGACGGCGGAGACGACGCGCACCCGGTGGGCACGGTGTTCATCGGCGTGTCCGGGCGGGATGGAACGGAGGCGTTTGAATTCCATTTCATCGGCAGCCGCGACTGGGTGCGCACGCTGGCGAAGTCGAACGCGCTGAACCGGCTGAGGCTGAAATTAAAGTAAAAAGAGCGCGGGAACGCCCTGAATCGGGGTTCCCGCGCGTTTTTTCAGGAATTCAGCGTTTCGGAAAAGCTCTGGAGCAGGATCTCCCGAGGGATTTCCTGATGCATGTAAATCTGCAGCATGCCCTTGGGCGTGAGCTTGTAGCCGGTCAGCTCGGCGCTGTGCGCGGCGATGGCCCGGGCCTCGACGTTGATGTGATCCCGAAACGGAATCAGGCGCACGAAGCACTCGCCGGAATAATAGCTCGGGAGCTTCGCCCACATTTTTTCCTCCGCCGCGGCGCACGCGCGGAATACCAGCGCGCGCAGCGATAAAAACAGCTCCGCAATCTCCGCGGGACAGCCTTCCAAATGGGCGCAAATCGCCTCGTTCATGGGAACGCTCCTTTCGGCGCGCTGCATATACAGAAGCGGATAGGGATTGCCCTGCTCGTCGCGCTCGGTTCGGCCGCAGACCTCAAAGCCCATGTGCCAGTAAAAGCCGATCGCCTGAGGGTTCTGTTCGTTCACGGTGAGCCGCGCAATACCATAGCGGCGGATTCCATATTCCAAAAGCCGCCGGCCGAGCCCGTTTCCGCGCGCATCGGCGGCGAGAAACAGCATCTCCAGCCGATCGCCCTCGACGCCCATGAAGCCGATTGCGCGGCCCGATTCATCCTCGGCGACGACGAGCTGCGCCACGGCGTTCAGCGTCTGCGGAACGTATTTGCGGATTTCCTGAATTTCCGCTTCGGACAGAAACAGATGCGTCGCGCGAACGGAATCCTCCCAGACCGCGAGAAGCGCCTGAATCAGAAGCGGCGTTCTTTCCCGAACGGCACAAATGCGCATGGATTTACGGCTTTACCGGCGTGACGACCGGGTGGCCGTCCTTGTCCAGGAGCGGCGTAAGTCCGCCGGCGTTGCCGCTGGCGTGGAAAAGGTAGTTTACACCGGTTTCCCGGTCGACCCAGATTTCCGTAACGGTGAGAGTGCCCTGCGAATAAACCTCTTCAAATCGCTTGTCCATTGTATTTCCTCCTTTTATTTATCGGCTGCCGACGATGGCGCAGATGGTGTTGATCAAAACGGCGGTGAGAACGGCGTAGAGCAGGCCCGAAACGGCGAAGCCCTCGACGAAATGGGCGCAGACGTAAATCAGCGCGACATCGATCACCAGCCCGAACAGACCGAGCGTCAGACAGCCGATCGGCGCGGACAGCAGCCTGAGAATCGGCCGCACCAGCAAATGCGCCGCGCCCAGCAGCACGCCCACCGTCAGCCACGGGCGCAGCAGAGAAAGCGTGGCTTCCGTCCATGCGCCGGGCAGAACCAGATCGCCCACGAGCACGCCGCAGGTGGGCACGGCGAGCACGCAGCAGAGAAACACCAGAAAGGGACTTTTGCGTCGTTTCATGCATTTCCTCCGGATTCGAATTTTTTTAAACCTGCGCGCATTCGATGGAGGCGATTTCAGCTTCAAATTCGCGCCAGACGCCCGCGATCGGCGGCGGGGCGAGGAACGAGAGCGTCTCGTCCTTCGTCGGGTGCCTGAACGCCAGGCGATACGCCCACAGCGCGATCTGCTGGCCCGGACGGCCGCCGCCATAGCGCGCGTCGCCCCACAGCGGAAGGCCCGCCGCGGCGTGCTGCACGCGAATCTGGTGCGCGCGGCCGGTATACAGCGTCGCCCGCGTGAGCGTCAGGCCGTTTTTGAATGCGATCGGCTCGGTGGTCAGCTGCGCGCGCTTCGCGCCGGGCGTGCCCTCGGCAACGGCCCGCACGGTGAATTTCTGGCGGCCGGTTTCGGCCTTCAGAAGGTAATTCGTGAGCGTCCGCGCCTCCTTCAGCTCGCCCTGCAGCACCGCGAGATATTGCCGGCTCTGATCATGCCGCGCGAACGCCTCCGAAAGGCGCGCTGCCGCCTTCGACGTGCGCGCAAATACCATCACGCCGCCGACCGGGCGGTCCAGCCGGTGCACCAGCCCCATATAAACGTTGCCGGGCTTCTGGTATTTATTCCCGATATGGCGCTTGAGTATGCTTAAAAGATCGTCGTCGCCGGAAGCGTCCGCCTGCGTGGGCAGATTCGCCGGCTTGACCACGACCAGCAGATGATTGTCCTCGTACAGCACGGGCACCAAAAAGCGCCCGGCGGAAATGGTTTCTATCGTATTCATGGTTCTATTATGCGTGCTTTTCCGGGTCTTGTCAAGATGCGAAAAATGCGGTATCATGATTCTGATCGGGGGGAAGAGAAATGATTGCGATTCGGCAGATGCGGGAGACGGATGCGGAGGTTTTCGCCCGCGGGGAATGCGCGCAGGGCTGGCACTCGAGCGAGGACAAACTCAGAATGCGCCTGCGCGATCAGGCGGCGGGAAGGTGCGTGCCGCTGGTCGCGGAGCTGAACGGCGAGCCGGCGGGGTATCTGAGCGTGTATTTTTCCGCGGAGCACGGGCCGTTTCGCGATCAGGGAATTCCCGAGCTGGTGGATTTTGCGGTGTTGGAAAAATTCCGCCGGCGCGGCGTGGGCAGCGCGCTGATGGACGCGGCGGAGGAATTGGCGTTTGCGCGGTCGCGCGTGATATCGATCGGCGTGGGGCTGCATGCGGGCTATGGCAGCGCGCAGCGGATGTATGTCCGGCGCGGCTATATTCCGGATGGCAGCGGCGTGTGGTTTGAGGACGCGCCGGCGAAGCCGTACGCCCCGTGCGTCAACGGCGACGATCTCGTATTGTATTTTTCCAGGGAGCGATGAATATGCAGTGGACGGACGAACAGGCGCGGGCGATTGACGCGCGCGGCGGCAACCTCCTGTTGAGCGCGGCGGCGGGCTCGGGCAAGACCACGGTGCTGGTCGCGCGCGTGATGAAGCTGATTGAGGAAGGCGCGAGGATCGATCGAATGCTGGTGGTGACGTTTACAAACGCCGCCGCGTCCGATATGCGCGCAAAGCTCTCGAAGAAGCTCGCGGAGGCGGTCGCGGCGGGCGACGCGCGGTGCCGCGAGCAGATGATTGCGCTCGAGCGCGCGAGCATTACCACGCTGCATGCGTTCTGCGCCGATTTTTTGCGAACGAATTTCGAGCGCGCGGGCGTGGACCCGGCGTTTCGCATTCTCGATGATTCCATTCGCCGCCAATTGATGGATGCGGCGCTGGACGAGGTGCTCGAGGAGGCGTATGCGTCTCTCGCCTCCGACGAGGCGCTCAGGCGACTGGATTATGGGCGCGGGCCGAAGACCGTGCGCGCGCTCGCGGAGGCGCTTTCGGCCATTCTGGAGGAGCGGCCGAACCCGGAGGGTTGGCTTGCGCGCGCGGAGAATGCCGAGGCGCTGATTCCCGAATGGCTCGAAGAGCTCAAAAAGGGCGCGCAGCGGGCGATTACGAATGCAATCGTGAATGTTCAGGAGGCGCTGGACACGCCCGGATGCCCGGATAATTACGCGCAGGCGCTCGAAAAGGATCTGCAGACGCTTTCCGAAATGCGCGCGATCGACGATTATGATCCGCTGATGCGCGCGATTCAGGATTTCAAGCCTGCGGCGGCGCGGGGCGGCAGGCGCAGGGAGGAACCCGACCCGGACGCGCTTGAGCGCGTAAAGCAGCTGCGCACGCAGATCAAGGAGGGAATCAAGGGCGCGCGAATGCTCAAGCATCCGCTGGCGAGCGCGCTGGACGACGCCCGCGCGCTTTCGGAGCAGATTCGCGCGCTGGGCGCGCTTGCGGTGCGCGTGCGCGAGCGATTTGAGGAAAAGAAGGCCGAGCAGTCGGGCCTTACGTATTCCGATCTGGAAACGCGCACGCTGCGCGCGCTGCAGGACGACGGCGTGGCCGAGGGCGTGCGCGAGCGGTTTGATTACGTGTTCATCGATGAATATCAGGACACGTCCGACATTCAGGAAGCGATCGTTTCCCGCATTGCGCGCGCGGACAACCGGTTCATGGTGGGCGACGTCAAGCAGTCGATCTATCGATTCCGAATGGCGGAGCCCCGGCTGTTTATCGAGAAATTCAATCGCTATCGCGCGGGCGACGGCGGAACGCTGCTGCCGCTGACGCGCAATTTCCGATCGAAGCGCGCGATTCTCGATTTCGTCAACGGCGTGTTTGAAAGAATCATGACCGGCGGCGATTCGGAGATCGTTTACGACGAGCTCGCGCGGCTGAATCCCGGCGCGCCGGACGACGGAACCTATGACAGGACGGAGATTCACATTCTGGAAACCGTCTCTCAGCCCGGCGCGGAGATCGACGAGGAAATCGCCGAAATGAAGGCCGCAGAGCGCGAGGGACTGTTCATCGCGCGCCGGATTCGGCAGATGATGGACGAAAATCCGGCGCTCCAATACCGCGATTTTGCGATTCTTACGCGCGCGAAGTCCAGCGCGTTCACGCCGATGCTGCCGGTGCTGCTGGCGGAAAACGTGCCCGCGTATGCCGACGGCGCGGCGGGCTATTTTGAATCGCTGGAGATTTCGCTTTCCATGGCGCTGCTGAAGCTGATTGACAATCGCCGGAGCGACGTGGAGCTGATCGGCGTGCTGCATTCGCCGCTGGTGGGACTGACGGCCGAGGAGCTGGCGCGCATTCGCATTGCCAATCGAGACGCGGCGTTTATCGACGCGGCGTGGCGCTATGCCTACGGCGCGGACATGCCGGAGCGCGTCGCGGGAACGGATGACGCAATCGGCAATCGCCTGCGCGCGTTTTTCGATCGCCTCGCGCGCTGGAGGATGCTCGCGGGCGCGGCGAGTCTGGGCGAGCTCGTGCGCTGCGTGCTGGATGAGAGCGGGTTTTACGTTTATGCCGGCGCGCTGCCGGGCGGCGCGCAGCGGCAGGCGAATCTCGACCGGCTGGTGAGCGATGCGGCGCGGTTTGACGCCGAGATTTCCGGCTCGCTTTCGCGGTATTTGAAGCATGCGGAGAAGCTGCGCGCGCGCGGCGACGGCGACGCGGCGCATCTGCTGGGCGAAAACGACGACGTGGTGCGCCTGATGACCATTCACAAGAGCAAGGGCCTGGAGTTCCGCGTGGTGTTCGGCGCGCTGATGGGCAAAAAGCACGGCGGCTCGCGCGCGGCGGATCTGTTGGCGCACCGCGATCTGGGCCTGGGGATTTACTTATACGATTCGGAATTGCGCACGCGGCGAATCACGCTTCCGCAATCCGCGATTCTCGAGCGCGCGCGGCGCGAGGACGCGGCGGAGGAGATGCGCATACTTTATGTGCTGCTCACGCGCGCGCAGGAGAAGCTGATTCTGGTGGGCTCGGTGCGCGATTTGAAGCGCGCGTCGCGCCGGTTCGACGCGCTGTCCCGCGCGCCGGGCGCGGGCGAAAGCTATCTGGAATGGATGATGGCCGCGCGAAAGAGCGCCGAAAAGGCGGGAAAGGCACCGGTTTCGGAGGTGTTTTTCCATTCGGCGGGCGAGCTTACGGCCATTCGCGCGGACGCGCCCGATCCGCGCGCGCAATTCGATGCGATTCTGCGCGAGCCCGAGAGGTTCGCGGACGCGGAAATCGATCGCGCGCTCGAATGGACGTATCCGCATGAAAAGGACACGGGCAAGCCGCTGAAGCTCACGGTTTCCGGCATGCTGCGCGAGGTCGAGGGCCCGGAGGCGCTGCCGGCGCTGATTGAGCGGCCGGCGTTTATGGCGGAGGAAGCGCCCGGGCGAATGACCGCCGCGGAGCGCGGAACGGCCGTGCATCGCGCGATGCAACTGGTAAATCTGGACGCGGTGCGCGCGCTTCACGGCCGCGAGCTGGCAAGCGCGGTGGCCGGCCAATTGAACGCCGCCGAAAAAAAGCGGAGGCTTCTGCCGGCGCAGCGAGAGGCGGTTTCGCCGTCGGCAATCGCGCGCTTTCTGGAAAGCCCGCTGGGCGTTCGGCTGAGAAGCGCGGAAACGGTGCGCCGCGAATGGCCGTTCAACGTGCTGCTGCGCGCGGACGAGGCGCTCACGGCGGAGGAAGCCGGCCGCTACGGAACGGAGGAAATTCTCGTTCAGGGCACGATCGACTGCTGTTTTCTGGAAGACGGCAAATGGGTGCTGCTCGATTACAAGACCGACCGCGCCGACGATCCCGACGCGCTGCGCGAGCACTATCGCAAGCAGCTGAACGTATACGCGCTCGCGCTGGAGCGAATCACCGGTGTTCCGGTCGCGGAGAAGTATCTGTGCCTGCTTTCGAAGGGGCTTGCGCTGGAGGTATAGTGGTTGACAGGCCATGCTGCGAACGATATAATAGGATCGTGCGATCGGAGGGATGGGATGATTACCGTTTTGAATGCGGAAACGAATCCTTTCTATAATCAGGCGTTTGAGGAATACGTATACGAGCATTTCCCGGAGAAGGAAATTTTCCTGCTCTGGCGCAATTCGCCGGCGGTGGTGGTCGGCAGCTATCAGAATATCTGCCGCGAGGTGCATGTGCGCGCGCTGCGGGAGGCGAATATCCCCGTCGTGCGCCGCATGACCGGCGGCGGCACCGTGTATCACGACCTCGGCAATTTGAATTATACGTATATTTATACGGAAAACGGCGAAATGAGCTATGCGCGCGGGCTGGACAGAATGGTCGGGGCGCTGAATAAAATCGGCGTTCCGGCGCAGCGCAGCCGCGTGTGCGACCTTGCGATCGGCGAAAACAAGATCTCCGGCAGCGCGGGCAGAATGGTGAAAAATCGCGTGCTGCACCATGGAACGCTGCTGTTTGATTCCGATCTGGAGGCGCTCGACCGCATCACCACGCACCGCAAAAATGACGCTTTCCGCACAAAAGGCACCGTTTCGGCGATTTGCACGGTGGGCAACATCCGCCCGCACCTGAAGGCGGATATGGAAATCGGCGAATTCCAGAATGCGCTTCTGGACGCGGTACTGCCGCCGGGAAGCGCGCGAATGGAATTGAGCGACGCGCAGCGCGAACAGGTGCGCGCGCTCGAGAACGAAAAATACCGCAGCTGGGAATGGACGTGGGGGAAAACGCCTGCGTTTGAATATGAAAAAAACGGTATGTATATGAATAAACCGATTGCAGTTTCCTATCGCGCGAAGCGGGGAATCGTATCGGACGTTCGAATCGAGTCGGACGTGCTGGACGCTGCGAAATCGATTTCGCTTTTGGAGGGCGCGCGGCTCGACCCGGACGGCTTTGAGGAAATTTGCCGCACGCTCGCGGGCGAACGCGCGGAGGAATTGATGGACTGGCTGATGTAAAAAAGGAAAGGAACGAAGAAGATGAAAAAGAATGTGAATATGCCCAGACTCAGCCCGGAAATGGAATCGGGCGTGCTGTGCGCGTGGCTGAAGGAGGAGGGCGACGCGGTGGAGGTTGGCGACGCGCTGTTCGAAATCGAAACGGACAAGGTGGTCAACCAGATCGAGGCGACCGAGGCGGGCGTGCTCAAAAAGCAGCTGTTTGAAGAGGGCGACACGGTGCCGGTCAATGTGGCCGTGGCCGAGATGGAGACGGACGCATGATGGAGAGAAAGCCGGAATGGCTGAAGGTGCGCTACAATCAGGAGGCGGTCAATGAGGTCGCCGAGCTGATGCGCGAATTGAATTTAAATACCGTTTGCCGCGAGGCGAACTGCCCGAATCTGGGCGAATGCTATCGCAAGCACACGTCGACCTTCCTGATTCTCGGAAGCGTGTGCACGCGCAATTGCCGCTTCTGCAACGTGACCACCGGAAAGCCGCAGCCACTGGACCCGGACGAGCCGATGAACGTGGCCATCGCGGCGAAAAAGCTGAAGCTGCGCCATGTGGTGCTCACGTGCTCGACGCGCGACGATCTGCCGGACGGCGGCGCGGAGCAGTTTGCAAAGACCGTGCGCGCCATCCGCGAGCTCTGCCCGGGAACGACGGTGGAAACGCTGATTTCCGATATGAAGATGAATACCGATGCGTTGGACACGGTGATCGCCGTGCATCCGGAGGTGCTGAACCACAATGTCGAAACCGTTCGGGAGCTGCAGCATGCGGTGCGCCCGCAGGCGGGCTATGAGCGGTCGCTTTCGGTGCTGCGGTATTGCAAGGAAAAGGACCCCACGCTGCTGGTAAAGACCGGATTTATGGTGGGCCTGGGCGAAACGGAGGAACAGATCGACCGCCTGATGGACGATATTCTGGAAACCGGCTGCGATATCCTGACGATCGGCCAGTATCTGCAGCCGAGCGCGAAGCACTATCCGCTCGCGCGCTACGCCACGCCCGAGGATTTCGCGCGCTACAAGGAAATGGCGCTGCAAAAGGGCTTCCGCCATGTCGCGTCCGCGCCGCTTGCGCGCAGCTCGTACAAGGCGTGGGAGGTTCTGGAGGACGCGCATGATCTATATTGAGACCGGCTCCAGTGACGTTTACTACAATTTCGGCCTGGAAAACTATTTCACGGTGGAAAAGCGGCTGCCAGACACGGTGTTTCTGTTCTGGCGGACGACGCCGACTTTGATGGTGGGCAAATACCAGAACGTGCTCGAAGAAATCAACAAGCCGTATGCCGACGCGCACGGCATTCACCTCGTGCGCCGCATGAGCGGCGGCGGCACGATCTATACCGACCTCGGCGGCTGGCAGTTTACGTTCATCCAGCACAGAGATGCAAAGCAGATCGAGTTCCACGAATACATTTCCCCCGTGCTGGACGCGCTTGCCGAAATGGGCGTTGCGGCTGCGTTTAACGGCCGGAACGATCTGACCATCGACGGCAAAAAGTTCTCCGGAAACGCGCAGTACCGGCTGGGCGACTGCATTGTGCACCATGGCTCGCTGCTGTTTGACACCGATATCGGGCAAATGGTGGCCTCCACCACGGTGGACGATTACAAAATCACGTCCAAGGCGATCAAATCCGTGCGCGACCGGGTCACGAACATCTCCGAGCATTTGCCCGAAAGGATGTCCGCCGAGCGGTTCAAGGAGATCATGGTGCGCCACATCATGGGTGGATCGACGGACGTTTACGAGGTCACGCCCGAGGACGACGCGCGCATTCGCGCCATCGCGGACGAAAAATTCCGCGCATGGGAGCGCATTTACGGCGCGAATCCGAAATTCAATATTGACCGCACGGGGCGGTTCGCGGGCGGCAAGATGCAGTTCAAGCTCGACGTGCGCAAGGGCAGAATCGAATCGGCGAGCATTTACGGCGATTTCTTCTCTACGCTCGACGCGGAGACGATCACGGGCGCGCTGATCGGCTGCCGCTATGATCGCGAATCGGTGCTGAACGCGCTGAAAGCGCGCGGAATCGACGGCGCGATCTACCGAATCACCGCCGAAGAAATGGCGAAGCTGATTGCGGATTGAGGGAGAAAGCGGAGGCGCTGAATGGGAAGAATGAAGCGATTAGCCCTTGCAGTGCGCTGGGAAATACAGAAAATGGTGCTGTTGGTGTTGGTGCTGGCAGGGCTGCTGGGAATCGCCGTCGCCGTGCTCGCCTCGTCAACCTCCTATATCCATCAGAAAACCGGTTTCTTCTGCATTCAGATGCCCAGGCGGATTTACAACTATAACGCAATCGACCATGGCAGGGATTATGATTCGCTGCATGTGTACCTGCTGAAGGAGCTGGACGCCGAGCGCCTGAGTCAATTCGCCGCCAGGAGCGATGAATGGCGGCCCTTGCCCCTCCCGGACGAAGTGCTCGCGCAGGAGGTGTGCAACGCCGAGTATGACGCGCATATGCCGCATATGCTGAATGCGCAGTCCGGCTGGTGGCGCGCCGGCGGGCGGTACGGCACGGAGAAATATTTTGATTTGTACGTGTTTGAGGATAGCACGAATATGCTGTTCATGCGCACGGCAAGCGTATTTGTATCGAAGGAAAGCCAATAAACGCGGCGGGGGAGCGAATCCCCCGCCTTTTCTATTCAAAACATCGGGTCAACGGCGGTTCAGCGGGTCTGCGTCATCGTGCAGCCGCAGCGCGGGCAGAGGTTGCTGTCGGACGCGCAGGTGGTGCCGCAGTTCGAGCAGGTGCTGCACGCTCCGGAAACCGCGGTCGTGCTGCCGCACGCGTAGCGCGTCTTGCCGACCGCGCCGGTAACGGTCGAGGTGGACGCGTTGTTGCCGCAGGGCGGCACCTCCTCATTTGCGCAGGACGACTGCGGGAACAGGGGCAGAGAGAAGAATTCATCGCATACCGATTCTGCGAATTCTTCGGCGGGGGGCACCTGGCAGAAGCCGTAGGTGGGCACCATGATGTCCACTTCCGCCAGCACCTTCAGAACGATGCTTACGCAGACCGTGATTTCAAAGGTGCAGTTGCCGATGTAATTGCCGGAGACGCAAATCGCGCTCGCAAGGCTCTCGAGGGTGAACGGCAGAATGGAATCGTCCGGGATGCAGAGCAGCACGTCGCGATCGACGCTGAGCGTCGCCTGACCCATCCATTCCTGACAGCGCTGGTCGACGAACAATACGTCGATCGGCACGTCGATCGTGCATTTCACGCGCGCGAACTGCGGCCGGTCGCAGAGGCGCTCGATGCTGAGGTTCGTGATGTTGCCGCGCGTGGTCGAAGAGCGGCAGGATTCAAACGTCCACTGGCCGTACGGCTGCGGCAGCGGGCAGGGGCTGTTTTCGGCGTTCTCGACCGCTTCCTCGTGCGTGATGCCCGCGCCGCAGGTCGGACAGGTGCACTTGCAGCGGTTCTCGTCGCAGGTGCAGCGGCACTGCTTCGAGCCGGTCGGGCGGCAGTCGCTGCCGGGCAGCACGGGCACGATGTTCGTGATCGTGATCTGCTTTTTGTCGAGCTGCTCCTGGGAAAGGCAGCTGTCGTAGACGTTCTTGACCTGCAGACACACGCGCTGATTCAGACCCGTGAGGATGTTTCCGTTCACCACGCCGGGGCTGCACGCGGTATCGGCGTTTTTGTAAGAGTAAAACGACATAATTCATTCCTCCCTGAAGGATTTTCGGGCGGGCTTGCCGCCCTCACTGCCATCCTATGAATCCGGCGGAAATCGGTGCGACATTTTTTTGACGCGCGGGCGGGTGCTGTGGTATAATGGGTGGACAACCGAGGAAGAAAAGGGGCGCTTTGAATATGGCGAAGGTGGTTCTGGGACTGTCCGGCGGCGTGGATTCGGCCGTGAGCGCGCGGCTTTTGCAGAAGAGCGGGCATGAGGTGTTCGGCCTGTATATGGACGTCGCGGGCGAAGCGGCGCGCGCGGACGCGATCAGAACCGCTGAATTTCTGGGCGTGCCGCTTAAGATTGCGGACATTTCGCGCGAAATGGAGGAATGCGTCTGCGCACCGTTTGCGCGGGCGTATCTTTCGGGCGAAACGCCGAACCCGTGCGTGATGTGCAATCCGGCGGTCAAATTCAAGACGCTGATCGCCCATGCCGACGCGATCGGCGCGGAATTCGTCGCCACCGGGCATTACGCGCGCACGGAAAACGGCGCGCTGATGAAGGGCCGGCCCGCGAACGACCAGAGCTATATGCTCTGCCGCCTGCGCCGCGATCAGGTGGCGCGCATGCTCCTGCCGCTGGGCGGGTATGAAAAGACGGAGGTGCGCGCGCTGGCGGAGGAAATGGGCATTCCCGTGGCGCACAAGCCGGACAGCATGGAGATCTGCTTTATTCCGGACAAGGACTATATCGGCTGGCTGTCCGCGCGCGCGGAGCTGCCGGGGCCGGGCGAAATCGTGCTGAACGGCGAGGTAATCGGCACGCACGAGGGCTTTCATCGCTATACCGTCGGTCAGCGGCTGCCGGGACTGCACAACGAGCGGAAGTATTACGTATCCGCAATCGATCCGGAGCGGAACCGGATCATCGCCGTTTACTGGGACGACCTGTTCAAAACGAGCGTGCGCGGCCGGAATGCGAACTGGCTGATCGACCGCCCGGAGGGGCCGATTCGCGGAAGCGTGCGCGTGCGCCATACCAAATGGGAAAATCCGGATTGCACGGTGGTTGCGGACGGCGAAAATGTGATCGTGACCTGCGATACGCCGGTGCGTGCGCCGGCGCGCGGACAGGCGCTGGCGATCTATCAGGGCGACCGGGTGGTCTGCGGCGCATGGATCGAGTGATTTTGCGCGCAGGACGCGTTTTTTGCCGTTTTTTCTCTTGATGAAACGCGCTGAATCGATTATAATAAAGAATGGATAATTGGCTGGAGGGATCATGATGCGACTCAAGACGCCGGTGGAGCTGGTGGTGGCGGCGGACGCGGAATCAATGCTGATCGTTCGCCTGACTGCGGCGGGCGTGCTCGCTCGCGCGGGCTCGACGCTCGACCAGATGGACGCGCTCAAATCGGCGGTCGAAGAGGCGTGCACCTGCCTGGTGCGCCAGAAGAACCCGCCAGAGCGCATGGCGCTCAAATTCTCGTGCGAGGGCGACTGCCTGGTGTTTGCCGCGGAGGGCGTGAATGCGGATTCGCCCGTGGGCGATATGGACGAAACCGAGCGCGAGGTCGTGAAGTGCATTCTTGAATCGGTGGCCGACGAGGTGCGCCTGGACGTCCGGGACGGCTGGCTGCGCGGCGTAGAGATACGCGCGGCGCTGAGCTGAATTATGAACGGGCTGGGCAGGGAGACGCTCGCGGCGGAATATGCGCGCCGGCGCACGCCCGAATTGCGGGACGCGGCGGTGGAGGCGTATCTGCCCGCAGCGCGGAGCGTGGCGCGAAAATTCACAGGCCGCGGCGTGGACGAGGACGATCTGTTTCAGGTGGCCTCGCTGGCGATGGTGAAGGCGCTGGAGCGCTTTGATCCGGAGAAGGGCGTGAAATTTATCAGCTTCGTAGTTCCGAGCATGGTGGGCGAGGTGCGCAATTACTTTCGCGATTCCGCGCGGATGATTCGCCTGCCGCGAAGGGGCGTTCAGCTCTCGGCGCAGGCGGCGAAGGCGAGAAGCGAGCTGGAGCAGGAGCTCGGGCGTTCGCCGCGCGCGGACGAATTGGCGCAGCGGCTGCACGCGAGCCTCGACGACGTGCTGCAGGCGCTGGAAATCTCGGGCCATCGCATGCTATCGCTCGACAGCGGCTCGGACGCGGAGGAGGAAACGCCGCTGGAGAGTTACTTAGGCGAAACGGACGCGAATCTGGAGGCGTTCGAGCGCGACGAGCAGCTCAGAAGCGCGATGAGCGCGCTGGACGGGCGGCAGCGCGAAGTGATCCGATTGCGCTTTTTCGAAAGCCTGTCGCAGCGGCAGGTTGCGGAGAGGCTGGATTTATCGCAAATGACGGTATCGCGCATCGAGCGTCAGGCGCTGGATGCGCTGAAAAAGAAATTATAAGCAGGAGAAACAAATGAAGTGGATTGCCAGCGCCGCCTTCGGAATGGAAGGCATGACCGGGCGCGATTTGAAACGAATGGGCATGCAGAACGTCCGCGTGCTGGATGTGGGCGGCGCAACCTTTGAGGGCAGCTATCAGGACGCGTTTCGCGCCAATTTGTGGCTGCGGACGTGCGATCGGATCATGCGCGTGATGGCGCAGTTCGAGGCGCGCTCGTTTGAAGAGCTGTTTCAGGGCGTTAAGAAGATTGAATGGGAGAAGATGCTGCCGGAGGACGCGCGGTTTCCGATTCGCGCCAAATGCGTCAAATCCCAGCTGATGAGCCCGTCGGACGTTCAGAAAATCGCCAAGCGCGCGATGGTCGAGCGGCTGAAGGGCGCGTACGGCGCGGACTGGTTTTCGGAAACCGGCGCGCTGTTCCAGGTGGACATTTCCATTCGCGACGATATCGTGACCGTGTGCGTGGATTCGTCGGGCGAGCCGCTGTCCAAGCGCGGATATCGCACGTGGAACGGCGAAGCGCCGCTGCGCGAAACGCTCGCGGCCGCGCTGGTTTTGCAGAGCGGATGGCATCCGTGGCAGCCGCTGGTAGACCCTTGCTGCGGAACGGGCACGGTGCTGATTGAGGCGGCGTTTATCGCGACCTCGCGCGCGCCGGGACTGACGCGCCGGTTCGCGATGGAGGCATGGCCGGTGGTGAACCACGATTATGAAAAGATCGAGGAGATTCGCCGCGAGGCGCGCCTGAAATTTGAAGAGGGTCTGAAGCGCCCGATCAACATTTCCGGCTCCGATATCAACCCCGAGGCGATCGAGCTGGCGCGCCGCCATGTAAAGCAGGCGGGCCTCGAGGGCCGGATTCATCTGCAGGTTCGGGATCTGCGCGATTTGAACGTCGCGGGCGAGCCGGGCGTGTTCATTGCAAATCCGCCGTATGGCGAGCGCCTGGACAGCTCGCGCGCGGCCCACGCGATTGCAAAGCAGCTGGGCCTTCTGCAGGCGCGGCATCCCGGCTGGACGCTCTGCGCGTTCTCGTCGGACATGGGCTTTGAGCGCGAATACGGCCGCCGGGCCACGCGCCGCAGACGGTATTACAACGGCCGCATCGAGTGCGAATACCATATTTTTGAACAATCTACGCGAGGTGAATCTAGATGAAGCCGATATACAATCGCGCGCCGCTGAACGCGAATTTCCTGTCCCCGCTGTCGCTGGGCGCCATTAAGCCCGAGGGCTGGCTGCTCGATCAGCTGCGCACGCAGGCGGAGGGGCTTTCGGGAAAGCTCTATCAGATCTGGGACGACGTGAATGAAAAATCCGCATGGCTGGGCGGCGACGGCGACGGCTGGGAGCGCGCGCCGTATTATCTGGACGGCCTGATTCCGCTCGCGTGGGAGCTGGACGACGAGAATCTGAAGGCGGTCTGCATGCGCTATATCGAATGGATTCTCGCAAGCGCGCGCGAGGACGGCTGGTTCGGCCCCGAAAAGAACGACGATTACTGGCCGCTGATGGTGGCGCTGAAGGCGCTCAGGCAGTATTTCACCGCCGCGAACGACAAGCGCGTGCTGGTGCTGATGGACAATTTCTTCAAATATGAATATCGCTCGCTGGCGGAAAAGCCGATGCGCGATTGGGCGGTCGCCCGCGGCGGCGAGAATATCGAGCTGGTGCTGTGGCTGTATAACCTGACGGGCCAGGAATACCTTTTGAAGCTTGCGCAGAAGCTGCGCGCGCAGACGCTCGATTGGGCCAATTACTTCCATACGTTCCCGAACGCCTCGCCGATGTCGCGGTCGCTGAAATGGGAGCGCCTGGTCGAGGGCCAGAAGGAGGAACGCAGCGAGGGCGAATATCTGGTGGGCGAATCGCGCCCGTATTTCCAGAGCCAGTTCCATTTCTCGCATGGCGTGAACGTCGCGATGGGTTTGAAGACGCCGGGCGTGATCAATCTGTTCAAATCCGGCTTCAAGGAGCAGGGCGGCTTCCGGTTCGGCTGGGAAAAGCTGATGAAGTACCACGGCGTGGCCACCGGCATATTCACCTGCGACGAACACTTAAACGGCGCGAACCCCACGCAGGGCACCGAGCTGTGCGCGATCGTCGAGGCCATGTATTCCATGGAAACGCTGATTGCGGCCGGCGATTACGGTTCGCAGCCCTACGACGTGCTGGAAAAGCTCGCCTACAACGCGCTGCCGGCGGCGTTTTCGCCGGATATGAACCAGCATCAGTACGACGAGCAGGTCAACCAGATCCGCGCCACGAAGGAAAAGCATCACTGGTACAACAATGGCGACGATTCCAACGTGTTCGGCTTTGCGCCGAATTTCGGCTGCTGCACCGCGAATTATCATCAGGGCTGGCCGAAGTTCGTTTCCAGCCTCTGGATGGCCACGAAGGACGGCGGCCTTTCGGCGGTCAGCTATGCGCCGTGCACCGTTCGCGCGATGCTCGGCGGCGTGCCGGGGCGCATCACCGTGTCCGGCGGCTATCCGTTCTCCGAAACGGTTGAAATCGCGGTCGCGGTCAAGCAGCCGGTGGAATTCCCGCTGTATCTGCGCGTGCCGGGCTGGGCGCGCCAGCCGATGGTGTATTTGCCGGACGGCGAAATCATGCGCGTCCGCGCCGACGACGTGACCTGCGTGCGCAGAAAGTGGCGCACGGGCGACGTGGTCAAGCTTGAGCTGCCCGCGATTCCGCGCCTGACGCGCTGGTATCATCAGTCCGGAGCGATCGAGCTGGGGCCGCTGCTGATGGCGTATCAGCCGCGCGAGGATTGGAATCAGCTGGACAACGGCGATTGGGAAGTGACCACCGGGGACAGCTGGAATTGGGCGCTGCTGCGCGACGAGCCGATGAAGGTCGTTCGCGAGGAAGAGGAGCGCACGGAGGCGTTCGGCAAGGGCGAGCACGGCGTGCACGTGCTGGTAAAGGCCACGCAGGTGGATTGGCCGATGGACGGCGCGGACGCCGGCGCGGTGCCGATGGCGCCGAAGGCGGGCCCGCGCGCGCAGGTCATGGAGCTGGTGCCGTTTGGCGATACCTGCCTGCGGATTGCGCAGTTCCCGGTTTGCGTGTCTCCTGCGGCGAAATAAAAAAGCCGCTGCCGCGTCTGTTTCGCGGCGGCGGTTTGAATGCATATTCGGGCCGTTACAGCGCGTTTGCGAGCGCTGCGGCCCGGGCGAACGCGTCTGCGAGCGCGCGATCGACGTTCGTTTCCGGAAGATCCAGTCCCTCGGCGGAAATCTGATGGAAGCGCTTTACGCCCAGCAGCTTGCCCGTTACGGCGCACAGATAGTCGCCGCCCCAGTTGTCCGGGCCGATCGCGCTGCCCGACGTGGTGCAGTACACCAGATCGCGCGCGCGGCACAGGCCGACGGGCTCGGAGCCCTGATAGACGAACGTGAGCGTGCGAATGCAGATGTGCTCGATATAGGTCTTCAGGCTCGCCGGGAACTGGAAATCCCAATAGGGCGCGCAGACGACGATCGTATCGGCCGCGGCAAACGCGCGCGCGGGCGCAAACAGCGGATCATCCAGCCGGCCGGCGGCAATCAATGCCTCGCGCGCCTCGAGCGTTTTTCCGGTCAGCGGCGCAAGGCCCAGTGCATCCAGGTTTACCATTTCCATTTCCGCCTCCGGATGGCGCGCCTGCCATGCGGAGAGGAAGGCCAGTCCGATTTGGCGCGAGCGGGAATTCGCGCGCGGACAGGCGTCGATCAGCAGCGCTTTCAATGGCGTTCACTCCTTTGATTGCCATTATAGCGCAAAAATACGGGAGGTGCAATTCCAATATGAAAATTACCGCGCCCACATGGCACAACAGCGCCCGGAAGGGTGATTTTGCAAAGACGGTGCTGATGCCCGGCGATCCGAAGCGCTCGAAATGGATCGCGGAGACGTATCTTACGGACGCGCGGCTGGTCAACGACGTGCGCGGCGTGCAGGGCTATACGGGGCTGTACAATGGCCGGCCGGTTTCCGTAATGGCGAGCGGCATGGGCATTCCCACCGTTTCGATCTATGCGCGCGAGCTGTTCGAGGCCTACGACGTGGACAATATCATCCGCATCGGAACCGCGGGCGCCATCAGCGAGAAGCTGGGTATGATGGACGTCGTGGCGGGCACGTCGGCGAGCACGGATTCCAATTTCGGCGCGCACTTCGGATTCCCGTTCACGCTCGCGCCCACGGCGAGCTTTTCGCTGCTGCTCAAGGCGCATCAGGCGGCGGAAAGGCTCGGGTATCCGCTGCACATCGGGCCGCTGTATTGCTCCGATACGCTGTATGACGACGACATCGATTACGATCCGATCATGAAAAAGATGCATGTGCTGGCGGCGGAGATGGAGTCCGCGGGACTGTATCTGGAGGGCATGCGCACCGGCAGGAACGCGCTGTGCCTGTGCACGATCGTGGAAAATCCCTATACCGGCGAGGAAGCGACAGCAGAGGAAAGGGAAACGGCGCTGGATCGAATGATCCGAATCGCGCTGGAAATGGCATGATGATTCGCGGGTCAACCGCAATCAAATAAAAGGAGGAAATTCCCATGAAGAAACTGTTTTGCCTGCTGCTCGCGGTCGCGATGATTGCGAGCCTGTCCGTCTGCGCGTTTGCGGAGCCGGCGCTGAAGGTGGCTGTCGTGCTGTCCGGCGCGACAGGCGACCGCTCGTTCTACGATTCGGCGAACGAGGGCCTGAAGAAGCTGGTGGCCGACGGCAAGGTCGAAGGCACGCTGATTGAGTGCAAGAACGACGCTTCCATGTTCACCTCGAACCTGATTTCCGCTGCCGAGAGCAACGACGTGGTCGTCGCGGTGGGCTGGGAATTCTGGGATGCGCTGGCCGAGTACGCGCCGCAGCTGCCCGACACGAAGTTCATCTTCATCGATAACGGCCTGGACGGCGTGGGCGACAATCTGATGAGCATCACCTATGCGCAGAACGAGGGTTCGTTCCTGGTCGGCTATATCGCCGGCAAGCTCTCGACCACCGGCAAGATCGGCGCGGTCGGCGGCGAGGACAGCGAGACGATCAACGACTTCATCGTCGGCTACGAGGCCGGCGCGAAGCTCGCCAATGAGAATGTCGAGGTTCAGGTTCAGTATGCCGGCACCTACGACGATCCGGCGAAGGGCAAGGAGCTGGCGCTGGCGCTGTACGACGCGGGCTGCGATATCGTGTTCCAGGTCGCGAGCCTGACCGGCGAGGGCGTGTTCGAGGCCGCGAAGGAGCGCAATCTGCTCGCAATCGGCGTGGACTCCGATCAGAAGTACATCGATCCCGAGCATATCGCGTGCTCGATGATCAAGAAGGTCGGCGATTCGATCGAAACGGCGATCACCGATCTGATCGACAACGGCGCCTGGCAGGGCGGCCAGATCTGGGTTGCGGATATGTCCACCGGCCTGGTCGACGTGGGCTATGGCGACGACACGATGACCCAGCAGGTCTCCGACGAGCTGAAGGCCGAGGTTGAATCGATCAAGCAGCAGATCATCGACGGAACCATCGTTGTTCCGACGGCGTTCAATTAATCCAACCGGGCGGGGGAGGACGCGCCTTCCCCGCCGGACGCGCTTTCTCGGGTTTTGCCGGAGCGAGCGCGTCCGGCGAAGGAAATTTACGGAGGAAGAATATGAAGATATCCAAACGGGACGCGCTGACGTGGTTCGAATTCTTTGCGGAGTTGCCCGAGGGCGAAATGCTGCCGCCGCATCAGACGGAGATCGCCTACGCGGCGCTTGCGCAGATCGAAACCGTAGTGCACAAAAGAATCGCGCAAATGCAAAGGGAGATTCCCAATCTGCATTCGCTGAACGGGCGCACCTGGTTCGTGGGCGATCCGGACGCGTTTCCGAAGGGCTGCCGCTCGTGCCTGCTGGGCACGGGCCTTTCAGCCATTCGCAAAACGAACAAATGCAATGTCGAATGCCGGTTCTGCTATAATTTCGGCGAGCTCGATTGCCAGCCGCCGATCGGCGAGGGCCTGTGGGAGATCGGCGGAACGAAGTTTTACGAGCGCGATCTCGACCTGCTGCTCGGCATGGGCAATCGGCCGACGGGCGTGGCGTATGTGTATCTCGAGCCGTTTATGGAGATCGAGAAGTATTATTCCGTGATCCGCAAATTCAGGAGCGCGGGCATTCACCAGCATCTGTACACCAACGGCACGCTCGCGACGGAGGAAAACCTGCGCGCGCTGGGCGAGGCGGGGCTGGACGAGCTGCGGTTCAACCTCGGCGCGTCGAACTGCGCGGACAGGGTGATTGAGAATATCGCGATTGCGAAGAAATACATTCCGCGCGTCGGAATCGAAACGCCGATGACGCGCGAGTTTGAAGAGGCGTTTTTTCGGAAAAAGGAGCGGATTCTGGCGACAGGCGTGGATTTCATGAACTGCGCGGAGCTGCACCTGAACCCCAATAACATCTGCAATTACTTTGGCGAGAGCATGTACATGACGCGCCTGGGCTATGTTTCGCCGATCTTCAGCCGCGTAATTACGCAGAAAATCATGCGCGCGGCGAGCGAGGAAAACTGGGGAATCGTCGTGCACGACTGCTCGAACGAGACGAAGTTCGCCCGCGATCTGAACCTGCGCGCGAAGGAGGGCGGCTGGTTCGGCGCGAGCAGCTATTTCTGCGAATTCGACGGAATCCCCTACGCGGCGTTTTTGCCGACGTTGCAGGACCCGGAAATCGAGTTTGAGGAAGAAGAGGAGCTGCCGCGCGGCTATCGCCCGGGGGAGGTCGTATTATGATTTCGGCGATCCTGTGGGATGTGGACGGCACGCTTTTGAATTTCCTCGCGGCGGAGAAGGCGGCGATTCGCGCGTGCTTTCGCAAATTCAGATTGCGCGAGGTTACGGACGGCGAAATCGAGCGCTATTCCGAAATCAACAAGCGCTATTGGGAAAGGCTCGAGCGCGGCGAAATCACCAAGCAGGAGGTGCTGGTCGGCCGGTTTCGGGAATTCTTTGAAGCAATGCGGCTGAATCCGGCGCTCGCGGAGCCGTTTAACGACGCCTATCAGCTGGCCCTGGGCGATACGATCGTTTACTGCGACGACAGCCTGCAGCTGGTGGACAGCCTGCGCGGGCGCGTGAAGCAGTACGTCGTTTCCAACGGCACGATCGTTGCGCAGACGAAAAAGCTGGCGCTTTCGGGGCTGGGCGAGAGGATGGACGGCGTTTTCCTGTCCGAAGAGGTCGGGTTTGAAAAGCCGGCCGCGGCGTTTTTTGATCGCGTGTTTGAAAAGATCGGCGAAGCGCGCGGGGAATGCCTGATCGTCGGCGATTCGCTCACGAGCGATATCCTGGGCGGCAACAACGCGGGCGTTCGAACCTGCTGGTACAATCCGGCCGGAAATGCAAACGGCACGGGCGCGCGCGTGGATTATGAAATTCGTTCGCTGAAGGAGATTTGGCGAATTCTGGAGGAAAATCAGTAAGGGGGAAGGGGCATGGCGGAACCGATTGTCCGGCTTGAGCACATTTCAATGCAGTTTCCCGGCGTGCTGGCGAACGACGACGTATCGCTCGACATCTATCCCGGCGAGGTATTTGCGCTGGTCGGCGAAAACGGCGCGGGCAAGAGCACGCTGATGAACGTGCTGTACGGGCTGAATAACCCGACGAGCGGCGAAATCTACGTCAAGGGCAAAAGGGTCGAGCGGCAATCGCCGGCGAACGCGATTGCAATGGGCGTGGGCATGGTGCATCAGCATTTCAAGCTCGTGCCGTCGTTTACGGTCAAGGAGAATATCGCGCTGTGCTGCGAGCCGACGAAGCGATTCGGCCTGTACGATTTCAAGCGCGCCGAGGAAACCGTGCGCGCGCTTTCGGAGGAATTCGGCCTGGCGATCGATCCGAATGCGAAGGTGTCCGCGCTCAGCGTGGGCCTTCAGCAGCGCGTGGAAATCTTAAAGACGCTGCATCGCGGCGCGGACGTGCTGATTCTCGACGAGCCGACCGCGGTGCTCACGCCGCAGGAGACCGACGAGCTGTTCAAGGTCATTCGCGGCATCGTGGAAAACAAGGGCATGACCGTGATCATCATTACGCACAAGCTCTACGAGGTCATGGCGATTTCCGATCGCGTGGGCGTGATGCGCGCGGGCAAACTCGTGGGCGTTCACAATACCTGCGACGTCAACGAGCGCAGCCTCGCGAGCATGATGGTCGGCCGCGAAATGTTGTTTGAGGGCCTCGAGCGAAGCGGCGAATGCGGAGAGGAAAAGATCCGCGTGGAGAAGCTGCAGGTGCTGTCCGAGCGCATGCTGCCGGCGGTGCGAAATGTGAGCCTGTCCGTGCGCGCGGGCGAAATACTGGGCATTGCGGCGATCGAGGGCAACGGGCAATCCGAGCTGATCGAGGCGATCACCGGCCTGCGCCCGATTCGCGGCGGGCGCGTTTTGATTGAGAATACCGATATCGCGGGCAAAACGCCCGGCCAGATTCGCGCGCTCGGCCTTGCGCACATCCCGGAGGATCGATTGGCCACGGGCATTTCCGGCCCCGCGAGCGTGGAGGACAATCTGCTGGCGGGCAAGCAGCGCGAGCGGGAATTTGCGCTATTCGGCATTCACCAGAAAAGGCGCGCGATTCGCGCATACGCAAAAAAGCTGTTTCAGAAATTCGATATCCGCGGCGCGGGCGTGGAAACCGCGGCGGGCTCGCTGTCCGGCGGCAATATGCAGAAGGTTGTGCTCGCGCGCGAATTCTCGCTGGGCGCGGACAAGCTGATCATCGCGCAGCCGACGCGCGGCGTGGATATCGGCGCAATGGAGTTCATTCACCGCGCGATTATTGAGCATCGCAACGCCGGCTGCGCCATTTTGCTGGTCAGCGCCGATCTGGACGAGCTGTTCCGGCTGTCCGACCGGATTGTGACGATGTTCGAGGGCAAAATCACCGGCGAGTTCCAATCCGGCGAGATTGAAAAGCAGGATATCGGCTATTACATGACCGGCGGCAGGGAGGCGGAGAACGCATGAAGGAGACATTCAAACAGCTCTTCGGCTTTAAGCGCGCCGCAAAGGCGAACGCGGGCTATCTGCTTTCGCTGCTGGTGAGCATACTGCTGGCGCTGCTGGTGGGCGCGGGCATCATGGCGCTGTCCGGCCACGACCCGATCGGCGGCTACGGCGCGATGATCACCGGCGCGCTCAATTCCAAGCGCGCAATCGGCGATACGCTGGCGAAGACGGCCACGCTGTGCCTGCTGGGCCTGTCGGTCGCCATTGCGGCGCAGGCGGGCATATTCAATTGCGGCGGCGAGGGCCAGCTCTATTTCGGCGCGATGGCCTCGGCGCTGCTGGGCGCGAAATTAAACGGCGCGCCGGCAGTGATCGCCGTTCCGCTGTGCCTGATTGCGGCGATGCTGGCGGGCGCGGCATGGGCGTTCATTCCGGCATGGTTCAAGGTAAAGCTCAAGGTCAACGAGGTCATCACCACGATCATGCTGAATTCGGTGGCCACGTATTTCTGCGCGTATCTGTCCAACGGCCCGCTGAAGACGGCCGAGCGCGGCATTGCGTCGGGCACGGCGAAGATCGACAGCGCGTTTGCGTTTTCGCGCGTGATTAACCTGTCGAATCTGACGACCTCGATCTTCGTTTCCGCGGCGGTCGCGCTGTTTCTGTGGTATCTGATGCGGCGCACGACGATCGGCTACGAGATGAAGCTGACCGGCGAAAACGAGCGATTTGCGTATTACACGGGCATCCGGTCGAAGAAGCTGATGCTGTGGGGCATGATCATTTCCGGCGCGATCTGCGGCATGGTCGGCATGTTCGAGGTGTTCGGCCTGCATAAGCGATTCACCGATTCGGTCTCCAACGGCTTTTTCTGGGACGGCATGCTGGTGGCGATGATCATGCGGTATCAGCCGCTCGGCGTCATCCTGATGAGCGCGTTCTTCGGCATATTGAAGATCGGCGGAACGGGCATGGAGAAGGTCGGCATTCCGAGCGAGACGATCCTGATTGTGCAATCGGTGATCATATTCTTCATGGCGGCGGAGCGCGGCATTTCGGAATCCATTCGCGCGCGCCGCGTGCGCCGGATTGCGCGAAGGCGCGCCGCGAAGGGGGGAGACGGGCGATGAGCGATTTTCTGAGCATCTTTTCGATCGGCCTTTTCCAGAATACACTGCGCACCGCCACGCCGGTCGTGCTGGCGGCGCTGGGCATACTGATGACCGACCATGTGGGCATTATGAACATCGGCATGGACGGCATGATGCTTACGACGGCGTTCTTCGCCGTGCTCGGCAGCGTGTTCCTCGGCGGATGGCTGGGCGGACTTGCGCTGGCGGTGGCGGTTGGACTGCTGATGGGCGCGTTCTTCGGGCTGTTCGTGGTGAAATTCAAATCGGATGAATACATCATCGGCGTGGCGCTGAACATCTTCGCAGGCGGACTTACGGTGTTTCTGCTGCGCACGATCTTCGGCGTGGCGGGCGCGTTTTCGGGAAACGATCAGATGCCGATTCAGCCGCTGCCGAAGATTCGCATTCCGCTGATTGAGAATATCCAGATTCTGGGCGAGCTGCTGAGCGGAAACACGCAGCTGGTGTATGTCAGCTGGATACTGGTGGCCGTTTCGTATGTGCTGATTTACAAAACGCCGCTCGGCTTCTGGATGCGCGCGGCGGGCGAGCATCCCGGGTCGCTTCGCGCGGCGGGCAAGAGTCCGGAGAAGATGAAATACCTCGCGTCGATCTTGTGCGGGCTGTTTTCGGGTCTCGCGGGCGCGCATCTTTCGCTGGGATACCTTACGATGTTTACCGAAAACATGTCCGCGTCGCGCGGATTTATCGCGGTGGCGTGCGTGATTTTCGGTATGTCGAATCCGCCGCGCGTGTTCCTGGCGGCGCTGCTGTTCGGCTTTATCGATGCGCTCGGCCTGCGCGTGCAGTCGTTTAACGTGTCCTCGAATCTGACCTCGCTTGCGCCGTATCTGGTCACGGTGGTGATGATGGTGTGCGTGGTCTGGCGCGGCGAGCGGCGCAAAAAACGCCTGGCAAGGCTGGAAAAATAATGAACCTGAATCGCCTCTCCTTCGTCTAATAGGGCAGAAGGGGAGGCGAAGCTATGACCGGAAAGGAAAAATGCCGCGCGCTGCGCGCGATTCGCGAGCGCATTGCGGAGGTTAACGAGATCGAATATGCGGAAAAGCCGTGCACGCACGCGGGCGAATGCAAGGGCACCTGTCCCTATTGCGAATCGCAGGCGCGGAGACTGACCAGCGAATTGAACAAGCGACGTTCGCTCGGCAAAAAGGTGATCCTGGCGGGACTGTGCGCGGGAATTGCGGTGGCAAATGTCGGCTGCGCGGCGGTGGAGCGCGTGATTCAGAAAATCGAAAGCGCCGCGCCGACGGAAGAGCCGGTCGAGCTTGCCGGCGAGGTCGCGGTCACGCAGGAGCCGGTTCAGCTGGAGGGCGAGATCTCGGCGGACGGCGATATCCTTCAAAATGGCGATTGAGCTGCCGGTATTCGGCCTGAGCCGCCTGCGCATGACGACCGACGGCGCGGGAATTACCACGCTGGTGGGCTGTCTCGGTTGCCCGCTCGATTGCAAATGGTGCTTAAATCCGCACGCGCGCCTCGCGGACACGCGGCATGCGCGGGTGAGCCCCGAGCGTCTGGTCGAGCTGCTCGAGCAGGATTCGATTTACTTTTCCGCGACCGGCGGGGGCGTGACGTTCGGCGGCGGCGAGGCGCTGCTGCATGCGGCGTTCATTCGCGCGTTTCGCGAGGTCTGCCCGGCCGACTGGCGAATCGCGGTGGAAACATCGCTGAATGTAAGCGAGGAAAGCGCGCGCCTGTGCCTCGATTGCGTGGATGAATGGATTGTGGACATTAAGGACATGAATCCGGATATTTATGCGCGATATACCGGCGCGAGTCCCGAAAAGCGCGATGCGAATCTGCGATTGCTTGCGGAAAACTGTCCGCAGAAGGCGAACATCCGCATTCCGCGCATTCCCGGCTATAATGCGGAGGCGGATGTGGAGCGCAGCGCCGAACAGTTGCGGCAAATGGGCTTTTCGCGCTTCGATCGATTTGAATATGTCGATCCCGAGCACCGAAATCGCCACAATATTTAACGCGGATGCGCTTGTCGGAAGGCGGCGCGGCTGCTATAATCAAGGCAACTTCATACGAAGACAGTTCGAAGCCCTCCTGTCTGAAGGGGAATTCCCCGGAAAAAATAAAACCAGGTTGCGCGAAAGCGTGAATTGGACATGGCTTGCCATGTCCTTTTTTTCGCCGCGCGCGGGAGGGCGTGAACCATGAGGAGGAAAAAAATCATGAAAAACGCCACCCGCAAGCTGACCTACGCCGCGATGATCGCGGCCATTTATGCCGCACTGACGCTGATTTTGGAGCCGCTGTCGTTCGGCGCGGTGCAATTCCGCATTTCTGAAGCGCTCACGATTCTGCCGGCGCTGACGATCGACGCCATTCCCGGGCTTTCGATCGGATGCCTGCTCGCAAACTGGTTGGCGGGCGCGCCGTGGTTCGACGTGGTATTTGGCACGATCGCGACGCTGCTCGGCGCATTCCTGACCTATAAGGCGCGCAAAAATCCGCTCGCCGCATCGCTGATGCCGGTGCTGACGAACGGCCTGATCACCGGCCCGGTCGTGTATTTCGGCTATGTGTGGAAGGCGGGCACGCCGGTCATGGGCGGCGTGCTGGCGGGCACGATGGCGAGCGTTGCCGGCGGCGAGCTCGTGGTGTGCGTCGTGCTCGGACTGCTGCTGCGCAAGGCGCTGATGAAGGCCAGACTGTTTAAATGAATGAATATGCCCCGAACCGTTTGGCTCGGGGCATTACTGCATACGGAATCAGTCGATCGGATTGCCCTCCGCGTCGAACAGCGGGAGCTTCTCCAAATAAATCAGGTCGTCGCGCTTCGTCGCGTCGCCCTCGGCCAGAATCGCCATGCGGCCCACGATGTTGCCGCCCGCCTTCTGAACCAGCTCCTCCAGCGCGCGCATCGATTCGCCGGTGGAAACCACGTCGTCAATCAGAACCACGCGCTTGCCTTGCATGTATTCCGCGTCCGCACCGTCGAGATACAGCGTCTGCTGATGATCGGTGGTGATGGAGCGCACGTCGGCGGAGAAAATATTGCGCATATACAGCTTCGGCGCCTTGCGGGCGAGCACATAGCGCTCGTTGCCGAGCATGCGCGCCATTTCGCAGATCAGCGGAATGCCCTTGGATTCGGCGGTGATCAGCACGTCGTGCTCCGGGCAGCGCTCGTTCAGCGCCTTGGCGCACGCGGTGGTCAGCTCCGGATCGCCGAAAATGACGAACGCGCCGATATTCAGTTTATCGCTGATCGGGCAGAGCGGCAGCTTGCGCGCGCAGCCGGCGATGGTCATCGGATAATATTCCTTCATGAAAACACACCTCGGTCCTTTAATCTCCCTTTATTTTACATGGAGAAGCGCCAAAAGTCAATCGCCGGCGGCAGATTCTTCGCGTTTGTTCGGAAATTATGCGGGAAGGAAGCGGCAGACGGCCTCCTCTCCCGGCTGCAGCGGGATTTTGGCGAACGTAAGCGCCTCGCCGGTATACGGGTGCGGCTGCGCTTCGCTGTCGCGGCCCTCGATGCGCCCCGCGCCGCGGAAGCAGGCCTTCCAAGTAAACGGCGCGCCGGATTCATTGCGAACGAGCGTTTCATTTGCGCCGCGATGGTTCACGGTCAGCTCCGCGCCGCAGGCGGGTACGTGCAGAAGCGCGCATTCCATATCGTCCGGAAGGCCGGACAGCGTGGCGATTTCATTCAGCGCCGCGTTGGGTGCGATTCCCATCAGGCCCGTTGCAAACGCGCCCACCGTCGCAAAGCTCGCTTCGGGGTATTCGCGGCGATGCAGCGAGGGCGAAACCATGGCCCGCAGCGCCTGAAGCGCCTCTTCCTTCATGCCGTAATCAAACAGCGCCTCCGGCACATGGCTCGCGCGCTCAATGATCATCTCCGGGAATTCCGCCCAGACGGATTTCGCCGCCTCGCGCGCGAGCTCGCAGGGCAGAATGTGGTAATACAGCATGGTTTTCAGATGACCGCGGCCGGTGAAGATCCGCTCGTTTTCAAAGCCGATGCCCTCCGCAAAGCCGCGCTCGGGATCGCGCAGCGCGAGCGTGCGCTGAATCAGCCCGGCGCCGCGCCGCTCGTAAATGCGCTTTAACTCCTTCTGGCCGCGCAAACCGTACATTTCCGCCGCGCTCAGCGTGCCGCGCGCCTGAATGGCAATCAGATCGCCGCCGACCTTGACTCGCGATTTGGCGAAGTCGGATTCATCGTAGCTGGTCAGCCCGCGGCGGCCCTCCGAAAACACGCGATCGGGAATGCCGTCGCCATCGCGATCCCAGCGGGCGACGTAATTCTCCAGCGAGGTGGCCACAAAATGCCGAATCTCGGGCAGATTCAGATAATCGCCGTCGCCGGAAAAGCGAAAGAGGCGGTAAATCGCGTCGATCACGTCGAAATTCGCGGGCAGATTGTACCAGAAATCGCGATTGTTGGTGAAATCCACCGGGCACGGCTGGCCGTAGCGATCGATTTCCCACCAGGAGCACCAGTCCGTTTCCGCGCAGGGCACGGCGGCGAACCGGCGCATCATGTTCTTGTTGTGCGCCTGCAGGCCCAGCACCTCCGCGCCGATGCACTGATGGCTCACATCGCGCATGCAGAACGCCTCGCGGCCGGGCAGCGCGGCCTCGTAGCTCGGGCCGACGTCGCCATCCTCAAACACCCAGTAGAGCGCCTGCTGCTTTACGCGGTCGAAGCCCTCTTCCAGCGCGCGATCGCTGGAAAACAGCACCACGCGGCTGTTGGTTTTGAGCGCCATGTCGATTCCTCCTTTGATCAGCAAATGGAAACGAATGCGTTTTCCGATTCATAGCGCACGGTGACGACGGCCAGCTCGCCGCGCTTCTCGCAATTTACCTGCGCGCCGCTTGCCTGCGCGATTTCGCCCTTCAGAGCCGGGCCGTACACGAAATAGCGCGCGGTCAGGCCGTTAAAGCCCTTGAGCGAGAGCGCGAAGCGGCCGGACTTCCATTCGCAGCCAGTTACGCTCACCGCATCCATGCTCACGTGGCGGTCGGAGGCGACCAGCGCGGGCGTTTCGCCGTCGATGGGGGTAAGGCCGATCACCTCGTTCGCGCCCAGCGGCAGCGCAGAGAGCGTCAGCTTGCCCTCCGAAACGATGGCGCCCGTTTCCGCCCAGAAATCCCAGGCGTAATACGTGCGCGCCGGATCGAGCGCCGCGTTTTCCAGCGGGAATTCGATTTCCTCCAGCGGAATCACCGCCGTGCGCTGCAGCACGCACCAGCTGCGGCCGTATTCATCAAAATGCGTGCACCACAGGGACGCGAACGGCGTTTTGGAATCGGTTTCGTGGCTGATGTCCATGCAGCCCTGCTCCACCGGCGCGGCCATCGGCGCGCAGGCGGGGGTGGTGTAATCCACGGGGCCGGTTTCCGCCGTGCGAACGGCCAGTCCGGGCAGCGTTTTGTGCAAATACTCAAGGCGCGTATCGTCGTACGCCTCGGGGCGGTCGGAAATCATCATCAGTCCGCCGGTCAGCGATACCAGCGAAAGCATCATCCGCACCCACGGCAGCTCGCCGCGCACGCACACATGGTCGGGGTCCAGCGTAAACAACACGCGATGCGCGAAATACCAGCGCGCCGTTTCGCGAAGCTGCATGCTGTAAGCGCCCCAGCGCGGATTGGCGTCGGTGGCCACGCGCATTGCGTCGCACACGCCGATCGACTGGCTCAGCACGCCCCAGCAGGACAGGTAATACACATCCTCGCCCAGGCCCTTGCGCGCCGCGCGCATATAGGCGATCTGCCGCGCGCGCGCTTCCTCCGGCTCCAGACGGCCCAGACGAACCGCCTCCTGAAGGCCGTCGAACAGCAAATGGCGCAGCGAATCGCTCTTGCAATAGGTGTAGCCCGCCTCGCGGAACGCGCGGTAATAGGGCGTGACCTGCTTTTCGAGCGTTTCGGGCGTGCAATCGATGATGTACTGAATCCAGTCGCCGCGAATCAGACTGCCGTCCGCGCTGGTCAGGCAGCAGCCGAGCGCCTCGGCGGCCGCGCGATTGGTCAGCGTCGCGTTCGTCCAGATTCCCGCCTCAAAACCGCCGGCGTGAATGGCGTTTACGATGCCGGCATGGCCGTCCGGGAATTTGTCGTTGATGTGAATCCAGCTGTCGGGCACGTTTTCGCCCGGCGCGGTCGGCACGAGCTCCTGCTGATAGCCGTCGTCGACCTGCATGTATTCCATGCCGTAGTTTTTCAGCGGCTTCAGCGTCTGCGCGTCGCGCTCGAGATCCGCCTGCGTGATTTTGGAATGATACGCCTCCCAAGAGCACCAGCCGGTGATCGCCTTCGGATTCGGGCGGAAGAGCCACGGCTTGTGCTGGGCATAGCCCAGATGCTCGCCGTAATACCGCGGGCGAATCAGCAGAACAAACGGCTTTGTGCCGAGGGATACGGTCATGCTGGCGGAATAGGCGCCGCTTTCGCATTCCACGCGCGCGCCGTCCCAGTTAAAGGCGTAGCCGTGCCACGAAAGCAGCAGATCCCAATCCGGGAAATACATTCCGTTTGCGCCGAACAGCAGCGGCCGCCCGCTCTGGCCGAGAATCGCCTGGCCGCGCTGAGCGCGCTGCGGGCGCACATTCCACATTTCAACCGGCGCGCAGAAGCGCACGCGCACCTGCGTTTCCACCTTCGACCACATCAGGAACTGCTGAATGAACGGGGTGGACTGGAAATCGCCGTCGGAATGATAGCGCAGTCCGGGCGCGATCTCGCGGTCGAATTCAAGTTCGATCAGATCCACGCCGTTGAACGTGAGATGGTAAACGCCCGTATCGGGATCGCCGCTGAGGCGCGCATGGGTTGCGGGCGCGTCCGGGCGAACGACATAATCGCGATGCGCGAGCATGTTTTCCACCGGCGGGGGAACCATCGCCGGGCTGGGCGTTACAAAGCTTTCGGTTTCAATTTTCTTGTTCACGTTTCTGTCCTCGCATTTCTTAATTAGCCCTTGACCGCGCCGAGCGTGATGCCGCCCACGAAATAGCGCTGGAAGAACGGATAGATGAATAGGATCGGCACTACAACCACAATCGTGATCGCCGCGCGGACGGTTTCCGGCTGAATCGTGCGCATGGAGGCGTAGAGCTGCTGCTGGTTGAACATGTCCGATTTCGCGTTCGCCTGATTCAAAAGACGATACAGGATGATCTGCAGCGTATCCCAGGTTCCGTTCTTGGAATACAGCGATACGTCGAACCAGCTGTTCCAGTGGCCCACGCCGATATACACCGCGATGCACGCGAGCATGGGCTTGGCCAGCGGCAGCGCGATGCTGGCGAACGTGCGGGTTTCGGACGCGCCATCGATGCGCGCGGATTCAAACAGCGCCGACGGAATCGATTCCATATAGCTCGAGGCCAGCAGCATGTAATACGCCGAGAACAGCCCCGGAACGATATACACCGCGAAGCTGTTGACGAAGCCCAGCTGCACCATCAGCAGGTACGTCGGGATCAGTCCGCCGCCGAAATACATCGTAATCAAAAACAGCATGCGCATGAATTTGCGGCCGTAAAAATTCTTGTTGCTGCAGATATAGCCCAGCAGCGCGTTGCAGCCCACGCCCGTGGCCGTGCCGACCAGCACGCGCAGCACGGAGACCAGCGCGCCATGCAGGAGCTTGCTGTTTTTGAATACGTATTCGTAGTTGGCCAGCGTCCATTCGCGCGGCCAGAAATACAGATTGCCCAGCAGCGCGTCGGTTCCGTCGTTAAAGGAAAGCACCAGCATGTTCCAGAAGGGGTAAATCGTAATAAACAGCAGCACGAACAGCGCGATTCCGTTGAAGATATCGAATGCGCGGCCGCTCTTGGTCTGCTTGAGATAAAAGGCCTTTCTCATGAGAGCGCCCTCCTTTCCGTCAGAACAGGCCCACGTCGCCGACCTTGCGGGCGATCGCGTTCGTAATCAGCACCAGCACGAAGCCGATCACCGATTTCATCAGCGAAACCGACGTGCCCAGCGAATAATAGCCGTTCTGCACGCCGTAGCGATAGGTGTAGGTATCGATAACCTCCCAGTAGCGCTGGGTAATGGTATTGCCGATGATCAGATGCTGGTCGAAGCCCGCGGAGAGCACATTGCCCACCTGCATGATCCACAGAAGCACGATCGTGGGCAGAATTGCCGGGAGCGTAATGTGAATCGCGATGCCCAGACGGCCCATGCCGTCGATCGAGCCGGCCTCGCACAGCTCCTCGCTCACGCCGGCCATCGCGCTTAAATAGATGATCGCCGACCAGCCGAGGCTCTTCCAGATGTTGACGATGGTAATGATCCACCAGTACCATTCGCCCTTCTGCAGAAATTGAATGCGCGTTTTCGTTGCGCCCAGGCCGATCAGCACGTCGTTGACGACGCCGTCGGTGCCGAGCACGGTCGTGACCATGGTGCCCGCGACCACCCAGCTGATGAAATGCGGCAGATAGCTGGCCGTCTGAACCAGCTTCTTGACCTTCGGATTGCCCAGCTCGTTGAGCATGAATGCAAACAGGATCGGCGCGATGAAGCCCACCGTGATGTTCAGGCCGGACATCGCCAGAGTATTGCGCAGGATGCGCCAGAAATCGTTGCCGTTGATGAATTGTTTAAAGTATTTAAGCCCCACAAAGCCGCATTCCCAGATCTGCTTGCCCGGCGTGTAGTTCACAAACGCCATCAGCAGGCCGTACATCGGATAATAGCAGAACAGCAGCACCCACGCGATGATCGGCACGCACAAGAGCCACATCTCGCGCTGCTCGATCAGACTGTTCAGAAACGGATGCCGGCGGTTCGCGGCGATCCCGGGTTGATTGCGCTTACGCATTTCGCTTTCCTCCCGTCGTTAAAATGATAGGGGGCAGGGCCGAAACCCCGCCCCCCTTCAGGCTGGCTGAAATGCCTTATTTCGCGCTCATCAGAGACAGGTTGTTCTGATAATTCGCGGTGCGGTACGCCGCGTAGGTCTCCAGACCCGCGCTCTCCACCGCCGCCTGCAGGTTCTGCCAGTTCTGCTCGAATTCCTCGTCGGACTCGGAGCGGATGACCAGTGGATAGTACTGCTTCCAGGCGTCTTCAACGGCGGTCTTGGCGAACGTCACGTCCTCGGACATCGGCAGGCTCTCGAACAGCAGGTCGGTGCCGTCGAAGATGGTGCCGGACATGTTGGTGAACATGATGTTCTTCCATTCGTTCTCGGAATACCACATCTGGTTCGGCCACAGGCAGTGCTCGCCGTCCTCGAAGCGGCCCTGATACTGCAGGTTGTTGAACAGGCCGCTGTTCGCGCCGTAGATGCCCTCTTCGTTGTAGTCCCAGGTTTCGGCCACGAGCTGCGCCTTCGCGTCCTCGTTGAAGTACCAGGTGCCGTCCTCGTTCAGGTGCCAGATTTCGGTGTAGGTGCCGGGATTCTTATAGGATTCGACCTCGCCGGGCATGCCCCAGTTGACCAGCGCGATGCCCTTATCGGACATGATGAAATCGAGCCACTTCATGACGCCCGCGACGTTTTCGCACTTGTCGGTGATGAACGTCCAGGAGCTGCCGGCGTTGTTCTTCATGGTCGCATACGCGTTTTCAGCATCGGCGTCCTTGAAGCCCACGCAGATGTAGGTTTCGTCCTTCGTCCAGTTGTCGTCGGTGAGCTTCCAGACCTCGGAGCCGCCGTTCAGGCCGATCCACCAGCCGCCGATCAGCGCAACTTCACGCTTCTGGGAAACCTTGGTCTTCAGATCCGCCCACTTGTCGGTGAACGCGTCGGGGTCCATCGTGCCGGTGCGGTACCAGTTGTTGAAGTACTGCGCCATCTTCTTGCCGGCCTCGGTCTGCGTCCAGTAGGTCAGGGTGTTGTCGTCGTTGATCTGCCAGCCGCGCTCCAGTCCCCAGTAGCCGGACAGATACTCCGGCATGCCCTGATTGTACAGGCCCAGAGAATAGCGGGTTTCGCCGTCCGCGGTGGTCGGGTTGGCGTTGTAGATCGTCATCGCCGCGTTGAAGAAATCTTCAGGCGTCTTGATGGTGGAATAGTCGATGCCGGCGGCCTTCAGCTCGTCCAGGCGCAGGTGCGCGCTGTAGTCCGGAAGGTCCATCAGGTTGCTGAACGAGGTGGGCAGGTAGTAGTACTTGCCCTCGCTGTCCGCATACAGGCCGGCCATGTCGCCCAGACGGCCCATCAGGTTCGGGCAGGTTTCGGCGTTCATGTATTCGGTGATCTCCGCAACGCGGCCCTGGTCCACGAAGCGCTGGCGCAGCGTGGTGGAAGCGCCGACGATCACGTCCGGATAGTCGTTGCCGGTCAGCGCGAGGTTCAGCGCCTCCTGCGCGTCGCCGTCGGTGGTGGTGTATTCGAAATCAATGTTGAAGTAGTCCTTCAGGTAGGCCTGCATCGCCGCGATGCCGCGCACCTGCTCTTCGCCGGTGGAGAAGTTGTCGCTGTAGTAGAACACGCTGATCTTCAGCGGCTCCGCGGGAACCTCCCAGCCGAATGCGTCCGCGATGGCGTTCTGCTCCGCTCCGGCGGGAACGGCTGCGAGCAGACCCAGCATCAGCGCAACCGTCATGATCAGGGAAAGAGCCTTTTTCATAATGGTAACCTCCTATTCTTTTATACGTGATGAATTCACGCATTTCTACTTATATAATATACGATAAGACAGATTTTGGAATGGATTATTGCAACAAAAACATGGATTTTTGGCGGACTGCAGATGGACTTACGGCGGGAAACGGATTTTGGCAGCATCATTAAAAAAGGATCGCCTGAAAGACGATCCTGGTTAACGATCCTCGGACGCGATTCCGCCCTGCTTCCAGCTTTCGCGGAACGAGCGGGGACTTACGCCGAAGCGTTTCTTGAACATTCGCGAGAAGAACAGCGGATCAGAATATCCGCACAGATACGCAATCTGCTGCACGGAGTGGGAGGGATCGCGCATCATCAATTCCGCGCGCTGCAGGCGGAATTCAGTGATGTACTGGCTGATCGACAGGCCGGTTTCGCGATGGAACACCTCGGTCATGTACGAGCGCGAATAGCCGAGATTGCGGGCGATTTCGCTGATGTTCAGCTTTTCGCCGAAGGAATTCTCCACCATGATTTTGATGTTTTCGACCAGCTGCACGTTTTTCTCCTGCAGATTGCGCCGTGTGGCGGCCGGCCGCGCGCCCTCGCTGCTTCCCCGCGAATCGCGCAGAACGTCCATCAGCTCAAACAGCAGTCCCGTCAGCGTCAGATACCCGCTGTGCGGCTGAATCGCGCCCACCATGCGGTCGAGCAGCGCAAACAGCACATCGGAATTGCGCAGATCCGCGATCGGGTGCGCTGCGTCCAACTGCATTTCGGAGAGCACGCTTTCGCCCCAAGGCCCGCTGAAGCCCAGCCAGTAGTATTCCCACGGCGAATCCTGCGCCGCGCGATACAGCGCCATTCGGCCCGGACAAATCAGAAAGCACTGGTTTTCGTGGATGCTGTATTCGTTCTGCATGTCGATCATCATGCCGCTGCCGCGGCGAATGAAGTGAATCAGGTAATGGTCGCGGATCATCGGGCCGTAGGAATAGTTCGCGTCGGTCTGGTGGTAGCCGGCCTGAATCAGCTGGAGGTTCGTGTCCACCGGAAGCCGCTCGAAATGCGCGTAGCGCTTCTTTTCGGTATCCTCCCAGTCCAGACAGCGAATCAATTCCGTCCGTTCCCTCATTGCCGATACCCTCCTTCCCCGTCTGCCTAAAACCATTATACCGCATCAAAAACCAAAACGCAATGCGAAAAATAGCGGGCGATATGCAATGCGCCCAATAAAAAACAGGGGGAAGCAATCGCTTCCCCCTGTAAAGAATTTATTCTCCGATTACGGCCTTAATGCGGCGCACGCCGGCGCTCGAGGCCTCTTCCTTCTTGATCTTGAACGACTTCAAATCGCCTGTGTTCGCGGCGTGCGGGCCTCCGCAGATTTCCTTGGAGTATTCGCCCATCGTGTACACCTTGACGCGCTCGCCGTACTTCGCCGTGAACAGGCCCATTGCGCCCTGCGCCTTCGCCTCGTCCACGGTCATTTCCTCGCATACGACCGGCGCCTTCGCCTGAATGGCTTCGTTCACCAGGCGCTCGACCTCGGCCTTTTCTTCCTCGGTCATCTTGCGGCCGAACGAGAAGTCGAAGCGCAGGCGCTCCGCAGTGATGTTCGAGCCCTTCTGATGCACCTCGTCGCCCAGTACCTTTCTCAGCGCCGCCTGCAGCAGATGCGTCGCGGTGTGCAGCTTTGCGGTGGCCTCGCTGTTGTCGGCCAGACCGCCCTTAAAGCGCTGCTCCGCACCGGCATGGCTGTTTTCCTGATGCTTCTTAAAGCGCTCCTCGAAGCCATGAACGTCGACCTCGACGCCCTTTTCGCGCGCGAGCTCGCAGGTGATTTCAATCGGGAAGCCGTAGGTGTCGTAGAGCTTGAACGCGCTGCGGCCGTCGATCTTTTCGGCGGTTTTGAGCAGCGAATCGATCAGCTCGTCGGTGATTTCGCCGGCCTTGATCTTTTCGATCACCGGCAGATTTTCCGGCGACGGCGGCAGCTGCTTAAGCGCCGCGGCAATCGTTTCCTCGCTGCGATCGCCTTTCAGCGCCTCGAACGCCGCGCGCTTTTTCGCCATGTTCGCATAGACCTTCGCAAACTCGGCCTCGCCCTTCTTCAGCGTGCGCTGGAAGCGCTCCTCCTCGAGCTTGAGCTGCTCGAGAA
Source organism: uncultured Clostridia bacterium (assembly GCA_934663595.1). Lineage (GTDB taxonomy): Bacteria > Bacillota > Clostridia > Christensenellales > Aristaeellaceae > Faecivicinus. Next base: position 74,246 of record CAKUKM010000008.1, read on the forward strand.
TCACACCCTGATTGCGCTCGAGCTCCGGGTAATTCTCCTTGTACTGGTCGATAATGACCTTTGCGATTTCGCAGGTGAAGCCCTCGGGCATACCGAGCTTCATGCCGTGGCGCACCGCGCGGCGAATCAGGCGGCGCAGGATATAGCCCTGATCGACGTTCGACGGCGTAACGCCGCGGTCGTCGCCGAGGATGAAGGTCGAGGTGCGCATGTGGTCGGAGATGATGCGGATCGACTTCGTGGTTTCCTCGTCCGAGCCGTATTTCCTGCCGGACAGCTCCTCGATCTTGCCGATGATGCGCGCGAAGATCTCGGTTTCATACACGGTGCTCGCGCCCATCAGCACGCAGAACGTGCGCTCCAGACCCATGCCGGTATCGACGTTCTTCTGCTTCAGCGGAATGAACGTGCCGTCCGCCTGCTTTTCATACTGCATGAATACGTCGTTCCAGATCTCGAGATAGCGGCCGCAGGAGCACGCGGGCGAGCAGTCCGGGCCGCACGGCGGCTGATCCTTGATGATGAACATCTCGGTGTCCGGGCCGCACGGGCCGGTCACGCCGGCGGGACCCCACCAGTTGTGCTTCTTGGGCAGATAGAACAGGTGATCGTCCTTCACGCCCTGCGCGCGCCAGAGATTCGCGGCCTCTTCGTCGCGCGGGCAGTCCTCGTCGCCCGCGAACACGGTAAACGCCAGACGATCCGGCTCAATGCCGAGATAGTCCTCGCTGGTCAGGAATTCCCAGCTCCACGGAATCATTTCCTTCTTGAAATAGTCGCCCAGCGACCAGTTGCCCAGCATTTCGAAGAACGTCAGATGGCTCGGATCGCCCACGTCGTCGATATCGCCGGTGCGGATGCACTTCTGAACGTCGGTCAGGCGCGTGCCCATCGGGTGCTTTTCGCCCATCAGATACGGCACCAGCGGATGCATGCCCGCGGTCGTGAACAGCACGGTCGGGTCGTTTTCCGGAATGACGGACGCGGAGGGGATCACCTTGTGGCCCTTCGATTCAAAGAACTTCAGAAACATGCTGCGCAGCTCGTTCGCGCTCGTGATATTCATGGTTCCATCTACCTCCCAAAAATAGTAAACGCATCCCTTTGGCCTCAAGGACGAAAAGGACGCCGTTCGCGGTACCACCCTGATTGGCCTGCAAAGCAGACCCACTCGACGCCGATAACGGTGGCGAACCGCCGCGCCATTTCCTGCGCGAAGCCCGGGCGAAAGCCCGCCGGGGAGGGCCGCTTCTCCGCCCGCGCGCCGCCTCGCACCAACCGGCGGCTCTCTTCAAAAGCGCATCAGGGCGGAAAAATCATTCCCCGTAAGCCTTTTTGGTTTTGGCAATATTATAGCAGCAACGAATCAAAAAGTCAACCCGGCGAGAAAGCCCGCCGGGTTAAGAAAGAGAAGAGTTATCGGTTTTACGCCCGATGTGTGCTTTTTACGCCTTAAAGCCGAGCGTTTCCATGAAGCGGATTGCGCCGCGATTGCCGGCTTCGGTGTTCTTGAATACGCCCGCATCGGAAAGTACGCGCGCGCACTTGTCGCCGAGCGCCTTGTGCAGCGCCGCTTCAGCCTGATGGGCGTTTAAATGCGTGCCGGTCTGCTGCGCGATCGCGCAGATCCAGCCGTAGTGCTTGTAAAGCGGCGAGCTCTCGTCCGGAACCGAATCGAGCGGGATTTCGCCCGTGAGATACCCCTCGAGCGATTTCAGTTCCCCCAGCAGCCGGCCCGGCAGAATGAACAGACCCATGACCTCGATCAGGCCGATGTTTTCCTTTTTAATATGATGCAGATCCGCGTGCGGGTGGAAGACGCCCAGCGGGTGCTCGTCGCTGGTTCGATTGTTGCGCAGCACCAGCGACATCTTGTAATGATCGTCCACGCGGCGCAGAATCGGCGTGATCGTGTTGTGCGGCGTCTGATCGGTATAGGCGTAAATCCCGTTTTCCGGATCGGAGTATTCGCGCCATGCGGCGAGAATCTGATCGGACAGCGAGATGATCTTTTCGCGATCCGCGCTCTCCAGCACCACGCAGCTCATCGGCCAGTCGGCGATGTACGCGCTTACGCCGTCCACCGGCGCGGTCAGCGGAATGCGCGCGGGGGCGAAATCCATCGGGAAATGGTAATTGCCGCCCTGGAAATGGTCGTGCGAGAGTATGGAGCCGCCCACGATCGGCAGATCGGCGTTCGAGCCGAGCATGTAGTCCGGGAACTGATCCACGAAATCGCACTGGCGCACGAACGTGTCGCGGCAGATGCGCATGGGCGTGTGCTCCGCGTTGAATACGATGCAGTGCTCGTCGTAATACAGATACGGCGAATACTGCAAAAACCACTGCTTTCCGCCCAGCGTCAGCGGAATCACGCGGTGGTTCTGGCGCGCCGGGAAGCCGATGCGGCCCGCGTAGCCGGGATTCTCGCGGCAGAGCATGCATTTGGGATAGCCGGTCTGCTTCGCGTTCTTCGCGGCGGCGATGTCGCGCGGGTCCTTTTCGGGCTTGGAGAGATTGATCGTGATTTCCAGCCTGCCCGCGGGCGTTTCCTCAAAGAAACGCGCGTTTTTGGCGATGCGGTCCACGCGGATGTAGTCCGTATCGCGGCAGGCCTGATAGAAGCTGCGCATCGCGGCGGCGGGGCCGTCGGCCTTCAGGGTTGCAAAGAAGCGCGCGCGCGTTTCGGCGGGCGAGGGCGTGAGCGCGCCCATCAGCTTTGCCGAGAACAGGTCGCGCCGCTCGCCGGAATCCTCCAGAATTCCGGATTCCACCGCGCAGTCCAGCAGATCGGCAAGATAGGAGGTCGCCGTTTCGGGCGCGGGCTCGGGCGTGTATTCGACCGCCTCGGGCGCGTCCATATGCATGATTTCAAGCAGGCGGTTGATCGCGTAATCGCGGTCGATCGCCTCCACGAGGTTTTTCTGAATCGCAAAGTCAACCAGACGATAGATCGACAGAGTGGCGTTGGCCATGATGAAAACACCCTCCCTTGGTTTTAAGAAGGCGGCCCGGCGGGCCGTTCATTCCTTATTATCCGGCAAAATCCTCGATATGTCAATCGGCTTTTACGTAATTTGCTTGCACAATTCGGAGAAATGGAGTAAAATTATGCTGTGGGATTCTATTTACCGGATTTAGGGAGGAATGAATCGATGGATGTTCGTGCGCTCATGGAACGCAATCAGGATAGAATGAACGCCCTTTACACGGGCCGGGATCAGACCGCGCGCTATGAAAAGCTCGCCGCCGATTTCCGCGCGCATTTCGCGGCCGAGCCGGAAATGTTTGTTTCCGCGCCGGGCAGAACCGAGGTCGTGGGCAATCACACCGATCACAACAACGGCCGCGTGCTGGCCGCGTCGGTCAATCTCGACACCGTGGCCGCGATTGCGCCGCGCGAGGACGGCGTGATCGAGCTGTATTCGGAGGGCTATGCGCATCCGTTCCGGGTGGAGCTGGCCGATCTGTCCGTGCGCGAAAATGAAAAGGAGACGACGTTTGCGCTGATTCGCGGCGTGGCGGCGCGGCTTTCCGAGCTGGGCTACCGGATTGGCGGCTTCAACGCGTCGGTGACGAGCACGGTATTCAAGGGCAGCGGCCTTTCCTCGTCGGCGGCGTTCGAGGTGATGCTGGTTGCGGCGTTCGACGCGCTGTACAACGGCTGGACGATCGAGGCCAAGCTCAACGCGCGCATCTCGCAGTATGCCGAAAACGTGTATTTCGGAAAGCCCAGCGGACTGCTGGATCAGACGGCCAGCGCGGTCGGCGGTCTGGTGACGATGGATTTCGCCGTTTCGCCCGCGGCGGTCGAGGCAATCGGATATGATTTCGGCGCGAAGGGCTACTCGGTGTGCGTCGTGTCTGCGGGCGGAGAGCACGGCAATCTCACCAGCGAATACGCCGCAATCCCGATCGAGATGAAGCAGGTGGCCCACGCGATGGGCGCGGAGGTTCTCGGCGAGATCAGCAAGGAGCAGCTCTGGAACGCGCTGCCCGAGCTCAAGGGCAGGGTTTCCGATCGCGCGATTCTGCGCGCATTCCATTTCGTGGACGAGACCGCGCGCGTGACCGAGGCGGTCGAGGCGCTGAAGCGCGACGATCTGAAGGCGTTTTTTGAAACGGTGATCGCGTCCGGCGAGAGCAGCTGGAAGCTTCTGCAGAATCTGTATGTGCCCGCGAGCGACAACCAGGAAATGCCGCTTGCGCTGGAGATGAGCCGGCGCATGCTTTCCGGCCGCGGCGCATGGCGCATTCACGGCGGCGGATTTGCCGGAACGATTCTCGCGTTCGTGCCGAACGATCTGCTGGAGGAATACAAAAAGAACATGAACGCCGTGTTCGGCGAAAACGCGACCACGGTGCTCGCGATCCGTCCGGAGGGCGTGGTCTGCATCCGGTAAATATTATATGGAAGCGTTTGAATACAAAACCCGCTCGGAGGCGGATACGATGCGCTTTTCGGCGGCCCTCGCGGGCATGCTGGACGCGGGCGACACCGTGCTGCTCACGGGCGATCTGGGCACGGGCAAATCGGTGATTGCGCGCGGAATTGCGCGGGCGCTGGGCGTGACCGGCGCGATGCCGAGCCCGACGTTTACGATCCTGATTCCGTATCAGGGAAGCAAAAAGGTGTATCATTTCGATCTGTACCGGTTGGCCGACCCGGACGAATTCTATGCCTCCGGGCTGGATGAATTCGTCGGCGGTGATGGAATCGCGCTGGTTGAATGGCCGCAGATGGCCGAGCTCGAGCCGCGGCCGGCGCTGAAGCTGACGCTCTCGCGCGGAGAAACCGACGATGAGCGGCGGATCGAAATTGCAAATGCGGGCGTGGCCGGGTTTAACCCGGCGGCGCTCGGGGAATGGAGCTGCAAATGAACATTTTGGCGATCGACACCTCCGGCCCCGTGGCGGGCTGCGCGATTCTGTCGGGCGGAAAAATCGTGCATGCCGTATCGATGCAGCACGGGCTTACGCATTCGGAAACGATTCTGCCGGCGGTGGAGCGCGCGATGGAGGAATCGGGCCTTGCGTGCGGCGAAATCGACGCGTTTGCGGCGGTCGCGGGCCCGGGCTCGTTTACCGGCGTGCGCATCGGCGTGTGCACGGTCAAGGGCCTCGCGCACGCGGTGAACAGGCCGTGCGTGCCGATTCACGCGCTGGAGGCGCTGGCGATGAATTTCCCCGGATTTGCGGGAATGGTCTGCCCGATTCTCGACGCGCGCCGCGATCAGGTGTATTGCGCGGGGTTCGACGTATCGTCCGGATTTCCGGAGCGCGTGATGGCGGACGACGCGATCGCGCTGGACGAATTGCTGAATCGGCTGCCGGAGGATCGGAAGATACTGTTTGCGGGCGACGGCGTGGAAAAGCATGCGGCGGCGATTTGTGCGCGATTGGGCGAAAGGGCGCTGATTGCGCCGGTCAACCTGCGGGATATAAAGCCCGAGGCGGTCTGCGCGCTGGCGGAGCGCAAGAAAAGCGAATGGATTCCCGCGTGCGAGCTGCGCCCGGTGTATTTGAGAAAGCCGCAGGCGGAGCGCGAGAGAAACGCGCGCCTTGCGCGGGAGGCGGAAAAGTGAGCGAGCTGGAGTTGGGTCTGATGACGCTCGAGGACGTGGATGCGGTTCACGAAATCGAGACGCTGTGCTTTAAAACGCCGTGGTCGCGCGAATCGTTTCTGCGGGAAGTGACCGAAAACGCGTGCGCGCGCTATATGGTGCTGCGCGAAAACGGCCGCGCAATCGCGTATGCGGGCGTGTGGTTCGTGCTGGACGAGGGGCACATTACGAATATCGCGGTGCGTCCGGACCGGCGCGGGCTGGGCTATGGCGAAAGGGTCACGCGCGCGCTGATTCAGCTGGCGGCGGACAGCGGCATGAACTGGATGACGCTGGAGGTGCGCCGGTCGAACAGGATCGCGCAGAATCTGTACCATAAAATGGGATTTATCGACGTGGGCTATCGCAAGCGCTATTATGAAAACAGCGAGGACGCGCTGATTATGGCGCTGGAGCGCCTGCCCGAGGGGCGCCCGGAAAACGATCCGATGCTGGTGCGCGAATAGCCGGCAGGGAACAAAAGGGACGGAATGCGCGTCCTAAAGGAAATACCTGCGCAAGGGGGGTTGATGGATGTTCGAGGGAATTGAGGTTGCGCTGGCGGTGCTGGGGAGCATTGCCGGTTCGATTTACTGGCTGCACGGATTCCAGATGGAACGCTATCAGCTGCCGGCCTACAGGCAGTGCCTTTCCAGAGCGCCCGAGCACATTACGCGCGACGTGGTGATCGGCGTGGCGGCGATGGGGCTGAAATGGTATCTTCCGGTGCTGCTTTCGCGATTCATTATTGAAGAGGAGCGGCGCAACAGCGTGGCGGGATGGCTGACGCTGCTGATGTTCTGCGTGGCGGCGGGCGCGTGCGCGCTGGGCGATTATCGCTCGCAGGGCCGCCGGCCGTTTGCAATTACGATGCGCGTAAGAAGGCTGATCGGCGCGCTGGCGGGAATTACGCTGGGAATCGCGCTGATTCTGAAGCTGATGACGATTCCGTGCTACGTGGTGTACGCGGCGATTCCGTATCTGGTGTGGTTGGCCGGGACGATCATGGACCCGGTGGAAACGCGCATCAACGCCGCGTTTTACGATCAGGCGCGCCGCAAAATCCGCGCGCGCAGCGATCTGATTGTGATCGGAATCACCGGGAGTTTTGGCAAAACCCAGACGAAATTCATATTAAAGGAGCTGCTCTCCCGGCGCTATCGCGTGCTGGCCACTCCGGCGAGCTTCAACACCGCGATGGGCATTTCGCGCGTGGTGAACGATTCGCTTTCGAAGGAGCATCAGGTGTTCATCGCCGAAATGGGCGCGCAGAAGCGCGGCGACATTCAGAATCTCGTGCGCCTGACGCACCCGCAGTACGGGCTGATTACGTCGATCGGCCAGCAGCATATCGACACGTTCAAGTCCTATGCGAACATTCTGGACACGAAATACGAATTGATCGAGGGCCTGCCGGAGAAGGGAGTCGCGTTTTTCGCGATGGACAACGGCTATACCGAGCGGCTGTTTGCGAAGTGCCCGCGCGAGAAATACGCGGCGGCGGTCGGCGGCGAGACGGATTACTACATGCGCGCGACCGATTTGAAGATCGACGCAAAGGGCATGCATTTCACGCTCCGCTGTTCGGACGGCGGCTTTGCGCGGTGCCATACGCGTCTGCTCGGCCGGTTCAACGCGCAGAACATCGCGCTCGCGGCGGCCACGGCGCATCGCATGGGCCTTTCGATGGAGGAAATCGCATCGGGCGTCGCGCGGCTGCGCTCGTTTGAGCACAAGCTGCAGCTGATTCCCGGCGAGCGAACGGTGATCGACGATACGCTGAATCTGTATTCCGAGGGCGCGGCGGAGGCGCTGAGCGTGCTGGCCGAATTCCCGGGCCGCCGCGTGATCGTCACCAGCGGCATTCCCGAGCCGGGCAATCAGCCGGACGAGGTGAATTACGCGTTCGGCACGCAGATGAAGGGCTGCGCGGACTATGTGATTCTCGTGGGCGATCGCCAGAAGCTGCGCGCGGTGCAGAAGGGCCTGCTGAGCACGGGCTTCCCCAAGAGCGCAGTGCAGATCGTGGCCGATTCCGACGACGCGGCCGATCTGATCGAGGAATGGTCCAGCGAGGGCGATACGGTGCTCTATGAGGGCCGGTTGGATGCATAAAACAATGAAGAGCGAAGCCTGGAAATGAGGCTTCGCTCTTTTCATGGGCGCGCTTGGAGAGGGGAGCGCGCCGTTTTTGTACCCCGAAAACCCCACGCTAGGCGTGGGGTTCAGTGGAGCTTAAGCGGTGAGGGGGAAAGAGAAACTCCTTTTGCTATAA
>CAKUKM010000009.1 GCA_934663595.1 uncultured Clostridia bacterium
GCGTCTAACTCATTCGAATCTGACTGTTTCTTGTACAGTTTGTCTCTTATCTGTATCGTTTTCAAGGATCGCGCCGCAAGTGTCTCACTCGCTGACAGCTTATTTAGTATAGCAAAACGCAGTCCGTTTGTCAACCCATATTTTGGTGTTTTCACCATTCATTTACGATTTTATACTTATCATGCGTTTTACGCGGTGTTCGATTGGCGCATTTGCGCATGAAATCGCGTGCTTGACAAGCTGCTGCGCGGGTGATACAATAGATTTATCCGATACTATCCTCTTTCCGAATTTTGTTCGGCAGGAGGTTTTTTTGCAGAAAGCGGTCGAAAAGGAGTGACCTGTATATGAAACGACTGATGCTCGGAAACGAGGCGATTGCGCGCGGCCTGTATGAGGCGGGCGTGACGTTTGTGTCCTCCTACCCGGGCACGCCCAGCACGGAAATTACCGAATTTGCGGCGAAATACCCGGAAATTCACGCCGAATGGGCGCCGAACGAGAAGGTTGCCTATGAATCCGCGCTCGGCGCGTCGATTGCGGGCGCGCGCAGCGCCACGGCGATGAAGCACGTGGGCCTGAACGTGGCGGCCGATCCGATGTTTACCAGCGCGTACACCGGCATAAACGGCGGCTTTGTGGCGATCGTGGCCGACGATCCGGCGATGCATTCCTCGCAGAACGAGCAGGATTCGCGCCATTACGCGCGCGCGGCGAAGCTTCCGATGCTGGAGCCGTCCGACAGCGCCGAATGCCGCGATTTCACGGTGCAGGCGTTTGAGATTTCCGAACAGTTCGACACGCCGGTGCTGATTCGCACGTGCACGCGCGTGGCGCACGCGCAGAACGCGGTGGACGAGCGGCCGCGCGCGGAGATCGCCGTTCGGCCGTATCAGAAGGACGCGCGCAAATACGTAATGGCGCCCGGCAACGCGATTCACCGGCATCCGATCGTAGAGGCGCGTTTGAGCGCGCTGGCGGAATACAGCGAGCAGAGCGCGCTGAACCGCGAGGAAATGGGCGATCGCGAGACGGGCTTCGTCTGTTCGGGCAGCTGCTACCTATATATAAAAGAAGTTTTTCCGAATGCGAGCGTATTGAAGCTGGGCATGACGCACCCGCTGCCGATGAAGAAGATTGCGGCGTTTGCGGAAAATGTGAATCGCCTGATCGTGGTGGAGGAGCTCGACGGCGTGATCGAAACCGAGCTGCGCGCGGCGGGCGTTCGCGTGGACGGCGGCAAGGATCTGTTTTCGAATCTCGGCGAGCTTTCGCAGGCGGCGATTCGCCGCGCGATGGGTGTTCCGGCCCCGGAGAGCGCGCGTTTGGACGATTCCATTCCGCCGCGGCCGCCGGTTATGTGCGCGGGCTGTCCGCATCGCGGCGTATTTTACACGCTGGGCAAAATGAAGCTGACGGTATTGGGCGACATCGGTTGCTACACGCTGGGCGCGGCGGCGCCGCTCGGCTCGCTGGAGACGTGCATTTGCATGGGCTCGTCGATTTCGTCGCTGCACGGCTTTGCGACGGTGCGGCCGGGCGAGCGCAATCGGACGGTTTGCGTAATCGGCGATTCGACGTTCCTGCATTCGGGAATCACGAGTTTAACGAACATTGCCTACAACCAGAGCCGCGCGACGGTGTTGATTTTGGACAACTCGATCACGGGCATGACGGGGCATCAGCAGAACCCGGCCACGGGCTACACGCTTCAGATGGAGGCGGTGCCGCCGGTCAGTCTCGAAAGAGTTTGCGAGGCGGTGGGCATTCGGCGGGTACGCGTAGTGGACCCGGGCGATCTGGCGGCCTTGGAAGCGGCGCTTACTGAAGAGCTGGCGGCGGACGAGGCGAGCGTAATCATCTGCCGGCGGCCGTGCATGCTTTTGAAGACGGCGATCGTGCGTCCGGCGCTTTCGGTGGATGCGGAGAAGTGCCGCGGCTGCAAGAAGTGCATGAAGCTCGGCTGTCCGGCGATCAGCATTCAATCCGGGCATGCGGCGATCGATCATGCGCAATGCGTGGGCTGCGGGCTATGCGGTCAGCTCTGCGCGTTCGGCGCGATCGGGGAGGCGAAATAAATGAACACGGTTTCGATGATGATTGTCGGCGTTGGCGGTCAGGGCACGCTTCTGGCATCGCGCGTAATTGGCGATGTGCTGCTTTCGAGCGGATATGACGTCAAGCTCAGCGAGGTACACGGCATGTCGCAGCGCGGCGGTTCGGTTGTGACGTATGTGCGCTACGGCGATCGGGTTTACTCGCCCATTGTAGAGGAAGGCGAGGCGGATCTGATTCTGGCCTTTGAGCCTTTGGAGGCTGCGCGGTGGCTGCCGCGTTTGAAAAAGGGCGGAACGATTCTGGTCAACGCGCGTCCGGTACTGCCGATGCCGGTAATCACCGGGCAAGCGGCATATCCGGAGGATCTGATTGCGAAGCTCGCCGCGCGGGCGAACGTCGTTGCGCTCGACGCGCTGGCGCTGGCGGAGCGCGCAGGCACGGCGAAGGCGGTAAACGTTGTGCTGCTCGGTCGGCTTTCGCGGATGCTTCCGGAATTCCCGGAGTCGCTCTGGCTATCGGCCCTCCAAAAGTACGTAAAGCCCCAATTCCTCTCCACGAACCTCTCCGCCTTCCACTCTGGCAAGGCTGAGCCTTGACTCAGTTGCTGCCGCGCTTGATCGGGACGATTTTGAGTCGGATAGCGACTCAAAATCTGGGTGACTGGCAATTGGAACTTTGTTCCCATTGCGCCAAGGCTGAGCCTTGACCCAGTTGCTGCCGCGCTTAATCGGGACGATTTTGAGTCGGATAGCGACTCAAAATCTGGGTGGCCGGCAATTGGAACTTTGCACCCATTGCACCGCTCGCTGCGCCGCCGTGGTGGCGGCTTGCGCGCTGGGTTTTTGGGTTGTTCGTTTTCGTTTACGGGGTGCAGCGCCATTTTTTGGCGCTGCATTTTTTATAGTTTTTGGCTGTACAGGCCGTGCTGGGTGCAATACCAATAGAGCGTGCCGTGCTGGTACGGCAGGCGGAATTCGAGATTCCATTCGGGATAGAGGCGCTTCACGATGGCCGTATCGCCCGTGAGCAATGCGGCGAACGCCACGAAATGCTCTCTCGTCATCGGATGCGCGCCCGCAATCAGCCATTCGCCGTCGTTTTTTTCGCAGACAAGCGCATGCGCCTCGTCCGCGTTTTGCGCCTTCAGGGCTGCGAGGCGCTGGCCGCAGCAATGCACGCGCGCGCCGTCGGTGGAAAGCGCGATATTGCCGCAGGTCGGGCAAACGTAAAACGCGCAGCGCCTCATATTGCCGTTTGCGGCGCGATTTTCTCTGGATTCGCCGCGCAGCAGCGCCTCGGCGTCGGTATCCAGCGCGTCGCAAATCGGGGCGAGCAGCGCCGGGTCGGGCGCGCCGCAGCCGCGCTCCCATTTGGAAACCGCCTTATCGCTGACGCCGATTTTCTCGGCGAGCGCGCGCTGCGTAAGGCCCTTGCGCAGACGAAGGCGGCGAATCAGCATTCCCATCTTGATTGGATCCATATTCATCCCTCCTGTCGCCTTGATTCTACCGCGCAAGCGCGCGAAAATCAACCGACGCTGCGTAGAGCGCGGCTTTTGCGCTTGCAATGCGGGCGCATATCTGCTACACTATAATTTGGAGGCGTTTTCCATGAAAAAGGGCATGAATCATCTTCAGCAGAAGCAATACAATCGCGGCCTCATCTTTCAGGGCATCGTCACGCGCGATGAATCGTCGCGCTGCGTGCTGGCGCGCAAGAGCGGCCTGACCAAGATGACGCTGAGCAATATCATTTCCGAATTCATCGATATGGGCTATGTGATGGAGGATCCGACCGCGCCAGCGAGCGCGCGCAACATTGCGCAGCGGCTGATTCTGTCGCCGGACGCGCCGAAAATCGCGGGCGTATTGATTTACCGCACGTATATCGCCGCCGTTCTTTGCGATTACCGGATGCAGGTGCTGCGCTCAAAGCGCGTGGAGCTGACCGAATTTAACGAGCAATCCCTGATGGAAACGGCGTTTGCGGCGCTGGACGAGGTGATCGCGGGCGTGCATCCCATCGCAGGAATCGGCGTAAGCGCAATCGGGCCGCTGGACAACCAGCGCGGCGTGCTGCTGAATCCGCCGCGCTTCTGCGGCGTGCACGACGTGCCGATCGTGGATCTGTTCGCCGAGCGCTATCATCTGCCGGTCTATCTCGGCCATCATCACGACAACATGGCGCTGGCCGAAAAGTTTTACGGTGCGGGCCGACCGTATCACGATTTTCTGTTTTTCAACACCGATGGAATCAACCTGAGCATCGTAACCGGCCATGAGCTGCTCTCGTCGTTCAGCGGATTCCCGTGCGATCTGGAGCATTTCAGCGTGCAATTCAGCGGCGGCGCGTGCATCGGCGCGAACGACGGCTCCTGCGGAAACGTCGGCTGCCTCGGCAATTACCTCGATTTTCGCCGCGCGGCCGCCGAGGGCACGATGGACGCGCAGCTCGAAATCGTGACCACGCTGTTTACCACGCTGGTCAATCTCCTGAATCCGCAGGCGATCATACTGGGCGACGACGCGCACTTCATCAGCGAGGAAAACCTCGCGCGCATCGAGCGGGAGCTGAACGAGCGGTTCTATCTGCATCGCTATCGCCATGTGGACGTAATGCACGCGCAGCGGCGCGAGGATCTGGAGGTGGCCGCGAGCGTGATCGGCGTAATCGCCGAAACGTTCAAGGGCAACCTCCTGTTTGATTACGGCATCCGAAATCGCGAAAAATAGCCCGCGCGATGGAACTCTTTGGCATGGCCCTTCGTCTAAACAGTCAAATGGTTTGGAAGAAAGGGTGAATTAGAATGAGGAAACTGCTTTCCCTGCTGCTGTGCGCGCTTTTGATCGCGCTTCCCCTGTCCGTAAACGCTGAATCCGCCTCCAACGGTCCGGTTCAGATTGAAAACGGCGCGACTATCGATCTCGACGGCGACGGAACCGACGAGCCGATCGCATTCGCGGAGGAAAGAGACGAATATGGCGACGGCAAATTTACATTGACCGTGGGCGGTGCCACCGTATCGCAGGAAAACTGCATCTCGCTCGGCGGCGAGCTGTACGCGTTTTCGCTGACGCGTCCCGGCTCCGATACGCCTTGGGGCACGCTGCTGATGCCGTTTGAATACGGCCCGAGCGACGATCCGGTCAGCTATTGCTATCTCTACACCAACGGAACGCTCTATTCCATCGGCAAGATCGAAGCGCTGCCGACCTCGATGCATCTGAACGGCGAGCTGATTGAAACCACCGTTCGCTGCGACATTCTGGGCACCTGGGGCCGCGCGGCTGCCTACAAAATCGCCTACGGCTATTCGATGAACGGCGAGAACTACGTCTCCACCTACGCGATCTGCGAAATCCCGCGCGACATTTACCCCATGGGCCTGATCGCCGAGACGAAGATCGATCTGCCCCTGCAGGCGAGCCGCACCGACGATACCGTCTCCGGTACGATTGCCGCGGGTGAAAAGATCGTATTCGCCGCGACCGATAATCTGCATTGGGTTTACGCCTCCAGCCTCGACGGCACGGTTTCCGGCTGGTTCTACGGCGACTATTCCGATTATCCCGCCACGATTCGCGTAAGCGGCAAGACCGTCAACGCCGACGATGCGTTCGCCGACCTGATGTACGCGGACTAAATTCCATATCTGCAATGCTGCGAAGGAGCAAAACCGCTCCCTCGCAGCAGCTTGTCAAAAAAGTCTTTTTGACAAGCTGGTGGACGGGGGAGCAAGCTCCCCCGCCACTGCCACCCCCACGGTGCCGCGTCAAAATCTTCGATTTTGCCGTCGGCAGTTTCGCCTTCGGCGAAACCTGAAAACCCTTTGGGTTTTCAGCCTTTACCAGATTTTGCTTGAGTCTTTCAGACTCCGGCCGCAAAATCTGCAAGGTAGCTATTTTCTCTCCGGGAAATGGGATTTCCCTGCGATAAAATAGCCCCGAGCCCACCGTACACGCCGCTGGGCTCGATTTTAAGCTCGAGAGGGCTGCGGCCCTCTCGAGCTCTCCTGAGTTTTTCGGCAGTCCGCTGCGAAGGAGCAAAAACCGCTCCCTCGCAGTTTTTTCGTCCTAACGCATTCTTCAAAATCGCCCCGGATTGGCGCGATGAGGTTAAAATCCGATGAAATCAGTCGGGATTGATTGACGAATCGCGCGCGGAGTGCTACAATACGATTCGGAAAGCCCGAGTAAAAAGGTCGGAATTCTTTCCTGAACGGGAGGTGGCGCTGATGAAGCTGTCGACGCGCGGACGCTACGGCATTCACGCGATGTACGATCTGGCCTGCAACGCAGACGCGGGGCCGCAGCCGATCAAGGCGATTGCCGAGCGCCAGGCGATTCCGGAGGCCTATCTGGAGCAGCTGTTCGCGGTTTTAAAGCGCGATAAGCTGGTCACGAGCGTGCGCGGCGCGCAGGGCGGCTACATGCTGTCGCGCCCGCCGGGGGAAATTACCGTCGGCGACGTGCTGCGGTCGCTGGAGGGCGGCCTGAATCTGGTGGACTGCCTTACGGAGGAGGACGCGTGCGGCAAATCCTGCGCGTGCCCGACGCGAATCGTATGGCTGAAAATCCGCGACGGCCTGAACGCCATCGTGGACGGAATCACACTGACGGACATGATCGATGAATACACGCGCCTGAAGGCGCAGGGGGAATAACAGATGGAACGCATTTATATGGACAACGCGGCGACCACGCGCGTGACCGAGCCGGTTATGGAAGCGATGCAGCCGTATTTCTGCGAAATTTTCGGCAATCCCATGTCGATCCACGGCTTCGGCCGCGAATCGCGCATCGCCGTGGAAAAGGCGCGCAAGCAGGTGGCCGACGCCATCGGTGCAAAGCCGAACGAGATCTACTTCACCGGCTGCGGCACCGAGGCAGACAACTGGGCGGTGCGCGGCACGGCGTACGCCCGCAAGAACAAGGGCAAGCACATCATCACCTCGGCCATCGAGCACCACGCGATCCTGCACACCTGCCAGCAGCTGGAGCAGGAGGGCTTCGAGGTCACCTACGTTCCGGTCGATGAATTCGGCGTCATCCGCATGGACGAGCTGGAGCGCGCGATTCGCCCGGACACGATTCTGATCAGCGTCATGAGCGCGAACAACGAAATCGGCACGATTCAGCCGATCGAGGAAATCGCGAAGCTCGCGCACGCGCACGGCATTCTCTTCCACACCGACGCGGTGCAGGCCATCGGCAGCATCCACTTCGACGTAAAGGCCATGGGCATTGACATGCTTTCGATGTCCGGCCACAAATTCCATTCCCCGAAGGGCATCGGCGCGCTGTACATCCGCAACGGCGTTCGCATTCAGCGGCTGATGACCGGCGGCGCACAGGAGCGCACGCAGCGCCCGGGCACCGAAAACCTCGCGTCGATCGTCGGCATGGGCAAGGCGATTGAACTGGCGACCGCAAATATCGACCGCCACAACGCGCAGCTCTCTGCGGTTCGCGATCGCCTGATCGACCGAATCCTCGCGGAAATCCCGTACACGCGTCTGAACGGTCATCGCACGCAGCGCCTGCCGGGCAACTGCAACATCTCGTTCCAGTTCATCGAGGGCGAATCGCTGCTGCTGAGCCTGGATCTGAAGGGCGTCGCCGCGTCGTCCGGCTCGGCCTGCACGTCCGGCTCGCTCGATCCGTCGCACGTGCTGCTGGCCATCGGCCTTCCGCACGAAATCGCGCACGGCTCGCTGCGCCTGTCGCTGAGCGAGGAAAACACGCTCGAGCAGGCGGACAAGGTCGTGGACGCGCTGAAGGAAATCGTCGCGCGCCTGAGAAGCATGTCGCCCCTGTACGACGACTTCCTCGCGCAGCAGAACCAGTAATTGCAAATAAGAAGGAGGAATCCTGAATGTATACCGAGCAGGTCATGGATCACTTTATGAATCCCCGCAACGTGGGCGAAATCGAAGACGCGAGCGGCGTCGGCACCGTCGGCAACGCGAAGTGCGGCGACATTATGAAGATGTATATCAAGGTCAGGGACGGCGTGATCGAGGACGTGAAGTTCAAGACCTTCGGCTGCGGCGCGGCGATCGCTACCTCCAGCCGCGCGACCGAAATGGTCAAGGGCAAGACGATCGAAGAGGCTCTGAAGGTCACGAACAAGATGGTGGCCGAATCGCTGGGCGGACTTCCGGAAGTGAAAATGCATTGCTCCGTGCTGGCGGAGGAAGCGCTGCACGCGGCGATTCAGGACTACAAGGACAAGCTCGAGCGCGGCGAAAATCCGGACGAGCCGGAGGAAGAGAAGCCCGAAGAGATTAAATACGTCTAACCAAGCAGAATAGCAACAGGCAGCCATCCCGTAGCATACGAGACGGCTGCTCCTGGTATTAAAGCCCCAGAGAGCTCGAGAGGGTCAAAACCCTCTCGAACTTTCAATCGTACCCGGCGGCGTGTACGGCGGGGGCGGGGCGATTTTATCGCAGGGAAATCCTATTTCCCGGAGAGAAAATCGCTACCTTGCAGATTTTGCGCCCGGGGATTCTGAAAGAATCCTAGCAAAATCTGGTAAAGGCTGAAAACCCAAAGGGTTTTCAGGTTTCGCCAAAGGCGAAACTGCCGACGGCAAAATCGAAGATTTTGACGCGGCACCGTGGGGGTGGCAGTGGCGGGGGAAGCAGTTCCCCCGTCCACCTGTTTGTCAAAACCTGTTTTGACAAACAGAACATCCATCCCGTAGCATACGAGACGGCTGCTTTGGCGTAGATATGGAGGCAACATGATTCATGGAAATACCGCGGGCATTCGCGAAAGCATGCTCGCCGAGCTGGAAAAGCTCTACGACGCGGAGTTCGAGCGCGACCAGTTTCTGCCCGACCGGCTTTTGAACACGCTGGTTCGATTCACCGATCAAATCAACCGCGAAATGCTGGTGTATCTCGGTCGCGACGGCGCGGTGCTCGAAATTGCCATCGGCGATATCGGCTCGATCGCGCTGCCGGAGCTGCATCTGCGCCGCAATCTCGACCGGCTGTCCGGCTTCCGCTGCATTCACACGCATCCCGGCGGAGACGCGCGGCTTTCGACCGTGGATCTGCAGGCGCTGCGCCTGCTCCGGTTTGATTCCATGTGCGCCGTCGGCGTGCAGGACGCGCGCTGCACCGGCGTCTGCGCCGCGTTTTTGGGCGAAACCGAATACGACAAGCTGTCGATCCTCACCTACGGCCCGGTCAAGCCCGGCCGCATTCCGCAGCAGCTGTGGATGCACGAAATCGAACTGGCCGACGCGCGCGTTTCCGCCGCGATCGCGAAGGGCGGCATCGTCGAGGAAGCCGAAAAGGCCATGCTGATTTCGACCGATTCCGAGCAGTCGCTCGACGAGCTGGCCGGTCTGGCCGAAACTGCGGGCGCGCTGGTGATCACGCGCGTGCTGCAGAATCGCCAAAAGCCCGATCCGGCCACCTATATCGGCAGCGGCAAGGCCGAGGAACTGTCGCTCACCTGTCAGGCGCTGGAAATCGACCTCGCGATCTTCGACGACGAACTGACCGGCGCGCAGCGGCGCAATCTGGAAAATGCGCTCGGCGTGCGCGTAATCGACCGCACGGCGCTGATTCTGGATATCTTCGCCCAGCACGCGCAGTCCGCCGAGGGCAAGCTGCAGGTCGAGCTCGCGCAAATGAAATATCGCCTGCCGCGCCTGACCGGCCAGGGCACTGAAATGTCCCGTCTGGGCGGCGGCATCGGCACGCGCGGCCCGGGCGAAACGCAGCTCGAGGTGGATCGCCGCCGCATTCGCAAGCGCATCGACGATCTCGAGCGTGAGCTGAAGGAAATCAAGCAGCGCCGCGATTTGCGCCGCGCGCGCCGCGAAAAGCAGGGCCAGACCACCGTCGCGCTCGTGGGCTATACCAACGCCGGCAAATCCACGCTGCTCAACGCGCTCGCCGGATCGGACGTGCTGGTCGAGGACAAGCTGTTCGCGACGCTGGACACGGTCATGCGCAATGTCGATTTGCCCGAAAACCGCAGCTGTCTGCTGGTCGATACGGTCGGCTTCATCCGGAAGCTGCCGCATCCGCTCGTTCAGGCGTTTCGCTCCACGCTGGAGGAAGCGATTTACGCCGATCTCCTGATCGTGGTGTCCGACCTGTCCAGCCCGAATTACAAGCAGCAGCGCGACACCGTATTCGAGGTTTTAAACGACCTCGGCGCAACCGACCGGCCGATTCTCGAGGTGCTGAACAAGGCCGACCGCGTAAAGCCGGACGCGATCGTCGAGCCCGCGGACGCGATCCTGATCTCCGCGCGCGACGGCATGGGTCTGGAAACGCTGAAAGCCGAAATCGCGCGCCGGATCGCCGCCATGCGCCATCGCGCGGAGCTGATAATTCCCTATTCGAAGGGCAATCTGCTTTCGATGATCCATTCCTCGGGCCAGGTATTAAGCGAGGAATACCTCGCCGAGGGCACGAAGGTCGACTGTCTGCTCGACATGGCGCTGTACCAGAAAATCGTAAATCAGCTCAAATAAATCATGACCGCCGGATAAACCGGCGGTCGTCTCGAAGCGAAATTTTCTTTGAAAAAAACGGGCGGGGTTCGTTCCCCACCCGTTTTTTCGCGCTCTTAATTCGCGCTGATCCACGCGACCTCGCCATTCCAGCCGAAGCATACGCGGCCGGAGCCGTCGCCGATCACGTCGTAAGTCGCAATCACGCCGTCGTTCTCGTCCAGCTCGATCTTATACAGCCAGTAAATGTCCTCGCGCCCGGTGTCCGCCTGCCAGAGCACCTCGCCCTCGCGCGAAATCGCCACCGGGTCCGGGCCGTAATAGCCGCCGATGTACATCGTTCCATAGCCGTCGATCGCATAGCTGATCGACGCGCCCAGACTGATTTGCTCTATCGGAAGCCCCCAGACGAAATCGCCGGTCGCCGCATCCACCGCCGTCAGGCCCTCTGCCGCGTTGTAGAGCATCACCAGCGCGCTGCCGCCGTTGGCATTCACAAACGCCGTCGTGCTGTCCAGCTCCGTTGCATACGGCTGATAGAGCGCCGTGCTCCAGACCACATTGCCCGCCGCGTCGGTCACGCGCACGTCCAGCGTCTCGTCGCCATCGCCATACGAAAGCTCCGCGCGCAGGAACAGGCCGTCCGCAATGCGCTCAAAGATCTGGAACGGGTCGTTGGAATCCACGTCCGCCGCGCGCACATAGCCGATCTGGCCGTCGTATTCGCAATACACGAATTCCGCATTGTATTGATGGCAGTTGGTCACGCCCGCGCCCTCCGGAATCTCGGCCAGCACCGCGGAGGTCGAATCCGCCTCCGCATACAGAAGCGTATTGGCGCGCACGGTGGTCTGATCGCCCAGATAGCCGTCGCCAGGCTCTTCCACCGGCGTCTCTTCTACGGGCGCGGCAGTCGCCTCCAGATATTCCGCCAGAATATAGCCGCTGAAGCCGCCGTAGGAGCCGTAGATGAACTCCTGCGAATACCAGGAGCAGTCCTCCACCAGCGCGCCCAGGGGCACCTGAATCAGGCGCTCGGCCGAAGTATCCGGCTCCGCGCGCATCGAAACCCATTCGTCGCAGCGAACCACCGTCATATCGCCGATAAAGCCGTTTCCGGCCTCCGCGAACGCGCTCATGCCCAGCAGCAGCGCAAGGCAAATCAAAATCCCCAGCGTTTTTCTCATACCGCACCTCCGTATCAACGTTTTTTACCATTATATCCCATTTTTTTACAAATCGCAACCAATCTCCCGAAAAGTCGCAGCTTGATCAATACAGCGTCATATTTTTAAATTCATAGCCGTCCGTCGTGAGCTGCACCTGCACCTCGCCCTGCAGCGCGCGCATGTCCAGCACGTACAGCTGCCATTCGCCGCTGACCTTTTCCGCCTTGCGCGCAATTTTCGCGGTCTTTCCCCGCTCGTCCTGCGCCGCAATCTCAAACGCCGCCTCGCCCGTCCGGCGCAGCTCGAACGCCAGATAGCGATGTCCCTTCAGCGAAAGCGCCATTTCCGGCGCGGCGGCCGCCTGCTCGGGCACGGCGCCGGTCGCCTCCCGGTTGAGCAGCGCCGCGGCATAGCGGTCGAACGCGTAGTCCGGCTGCTGGTTGAGCAGATCGTAATCATAGTCCCTATAGAACGCGTATTCCTCTTCCAGATAGTCCCTGTAGTTCTCCTTCGTAAGCAGGTATTCTCCATCGCGCATCCAGCGCAGAATCAGGCTGCTCACCCAGCCGCCGTAATGGGTGAAATCCTTGTAGTTGTTCAGATCCGTCGTAATATCCGTGCGGTTGTTGAACGAATACAGGCGAATATTCGGGCATTCCAGCACCAGCTCGATCACATACTGCTCCTCCTCGATCTGGCGAAGCAGCTGCCCGCGCTCCACCGTCAGCCGCCACCACGCGGCGCTGTAGGGCGAGAGGAAATAGTAAAACGTCACGTCCGGATACTGCCGGGCCAGATCGGTCACGTTCGTTTCGATGTTTTCGCGAATCGTCTCGCGTTCCTCGTCCGACAAATGCGTGTCGGGCGGCACCTGCGCGCGATTGCGATTGTCCTTGAACACCGCCTCCCGGCCGTAGGTAAATCGATTCTCCCACCGGGCGTATTCATCGAAGGAATCCATGCCCGGCGCGAAATCCGCGTGCCGCGTTTCCGCAATCATCGGAAGCACGCGCTCCATGATCACATTGCGATTCAGCACGTATTTCAGGTCGTTAAAGGGATTGTCGTCGTACAGATACGTCGGATACGCGCCGAGATCCGTGCGCATTTCGTCCTTACCCTGCGCGAACTTCTCCATATCCAGGCAGCGCACCACCGTTTTCAGCTTCGGCTGGCTCGCGAGGGCGACCTTCAGATTGTCGTTGACCTCGCGATACGTGCCGCCGGAATAGGGCACCTTGATCGAATGCGTCCCGAACAGCGCGTCCATCTCCGTGGTCGCAAAATTCTCCGTCATCGACGTGCCGGTAATCAGTGCGTCGTAATCGAAATTGCGGCTGATGCCGTTGTTCTGGCTGCGCTCGTTGTTCAGCCGGTAGTAATAGGTCTCCGTGTCCGGCGCGTGATAATGGAAAAACGGATCGACCTTATAGACCAGTCCGCCCGCGACGCCCAGCGCGGCCAGCACGATCGCAAGATATCCCGCAACCCAGAGCTTCATTTTCTTCATGCCGCCCGCCTCCTTAGAAATTGAAATACACGAACACGGATTCCGCGCTCAGGCACAGCACGCACCAGACCATCGCGATCGCCGCAAACACCATCGATGCAAAGCCCTTTCGCGTGCGCGTGCGGTAATTGTTCTCCGGAATCAGGCAAATCAGAAACGCCGCCGCGAAGAACGCGAGCATCCAGAAGCCGCGCACCTGATCGATCTTTCCCGCAATGTGCAAAACGCGCGCGAAAACCGAGAGCTCCGGCAGCTCGAACGCCGCAATCAGCCCGTCGCCAATCGCCGTGGACTGGAACTTCAAAATCCGCTTGAGCATCTGAAGCCATGCGCCCACGCTCGGCGCGCGGAACAGCAGCCACAGCGCGTTGACGCACGCGAACGTGCCCGTCCACCGCACCGTCTCCATCAGCTTCGATTCCTTCTTTTCAAACAGGCGATCCAAAATGCTCAGCAGCCCGTGCAGCGCGCCCCACAGCAGAAACGTCCAGTTCGCGCCGTGCCAGAGACCGCTGATCAGGAACACGATCATCGTGTTCAGATAGGTCATCGCCCTGCCCTTCCGGCTGCCGCCCAGTGGGATATAGATGTATTTCGTCAGGAATTTCGTAAGCGAAATATGCCAGCGCTTCCAGAAATCGCGGATCGACAGCGCCTTATACGGCGAATCAAAGTTCATCGCCAGCTCGATATTCAGCATTCGCGAAACGCCGATCGCCATATCGCTGTAGCCGCTGAAATCAAAATAGATTTCAAACGTATAGCTCAGCATCGTCAGAATCAGCTCCATCGACGTGGCCGTTTCCGCTCGCGCAAAGCCCCAGCTCACCGCCGCCGCAAACGTATCCGCCAGCACCATTTTCTTAAACAGGCCGAAGCTGAACATCTTAATTCCCTCGGCCAGGTGCTCCCAATTGAGCTTCTTGCGCTCCGGATCGTTCAGCTGCCCGATGAAATCCGTCGGCTCCGCCAGCGGGCCCATCAGCAGCTTCGGGAAATACAGGATATACGTTAAATAATCCATCAGCGCGCAATCCCGGATTTCCTCCCGCTCCACGCTCACGAGATACGCAATCTGCTGGAACGTAAAAAAGCTGATGCCGATCGGCAATATCCAATTCCGCAGCGGAATCTGCGCGCCCAGCAGCGCGTTGACGTTCGAAATCGCGAAATTGGCGTATTTCAGCGCCAGCAGCAGTCCGGCGTTGACTGCGACCGGCAGAAACAGCAGTGCCTTTTTCCTGCGTCCATGCTGAATCAGCCGCGCGAAGGCATAATTGACCGCGATGCTCGCCGCCAGCAGCATCAGCGCCTTCAAATTGGCGTAGCCGTAAAACAGCGCGCTGCCCGCGATGAGCGCAATCTTGCCCCAGCGCGTTCCGATTTTATTCGCGCCGAAATACGCAATCAGCAGAATCGGCAGAAACGCCAGTATAAACAGGTAGGAATTAAAGACCATTGCGAGCTCCTCCATCGCGTTTTTCGTTCGTAAAGCTGTATTCAGGATAGCACAAAACGCCGCTTCGTTCAAGCGTTAACGCCATTTTTTCAATTCGCCCTCCGGCTTGACAGTCCCGCCCGGACGTGTTATATTCAATAAAAAAGCAAATGAGGGAATCGCTTCATGAAACTGTTGATTATCCGACACGGCGAACCGGACTATTCCATCGATTCGCTGACCGAAAAGGGCTGGCGCGAGGCGGAGCTATTGGCTGATCGCCTGTCCAAGCTGCAAATCCGCGATTTTTATGTTTCGCCCATGGGCCGTGCGCGCGCGACTGCGAAGCCGACGCTCGAGCGTCTCGGCCGCACGGCGGAGGTATTGGACTGGCTGCACGAGTTCCGCGGTCAGATAATCAATCCATCCACCGGGGAAAGATGCATTCCGTGGAATCTTGCGCCGCAATACTGGACGAAGCAGCCGGATCTCTACGATCCCGTTGCCTGGCGCGATCACGCGCTTTACAAGCCGGGCACGGTGGAAAAGGTCTTTGATGAAACGGCGGCGGGGATTGACGCGCTGCTGCTGCGCTACGGTTACCAGCGCGACGGCGGCATTTACCGCTGCGCGGAGAACACATGCGACACGATTGCGCTGTTCTGTCATTTCGCGCTGGGCATGGCGATTGTCGCGCATCTGATCGGCGTTTCTCCGGTTGTGATGTGGCAGGGCTTCTTCCTCCCGACCAGCTCGGTCACGACCTTCATCACCGAAGAGCGCGTAAAAGGCGAAGTCTACTTCAAATGCATGCAGCTGGGCGACACCAGTCATCTCTACGCGGCCTCCGAGCCCCTCTCCCCCGCCGGCCTCTTTCCGGAGTGTCGGTAGAACCGACTGTCAATTGCTGCCGCGCTTGATCATGGCGATTTTGAGTCGGGTAGCGACTCAAAATCTGGGTGGGCGGTAATTGCTGGCTTTGTTCCCATTAAGACGCACATTGAGCCGGATAGCGGCTCAATGTGCTTTCTTTTTTCCTATTTCAATTTTAGCTGAAAACTATGGTGCGGCTTGCTCCGGATGGCGGATTCATTCCCTTTTTTAGTTCACCGCCACTCCGTCCAGTTTGTCGCCGAAGCGGGTTTGCGCCATTTCGATGATCTTTTTGCTTTTCTCGGTATCGGCGCTCATCAGCTCCCGCGCCAGGTCGTGCGTTTGCTTCAGCAGCGCCGTATCCGTTCCGGCCAGGCCGATTCCTTCGGCGATGGCGCCGGACTGGCGCGTTCCGAACAGCTCGCCCGGCCCGCGCAGCTCCATATCCTTTTGCGCAATTTTGAATCCGTCGCTCGTGCCGGTCAGGAATCGCAATCGCTCGTTCGGCTCGGCCATCAGGAAGCACCACGATTCATGCGCGCCGCGGCCCACGCGCCCGCGCAGCTGATGCAGCTGGGCCAGGCCGAATCGCTCTGCATTCTCAATTACCATAATCGTGGCGTTCGGCACGTTCACGCCCACCTCGATCACCGTGGTCGAAACCAGCACGTCGGCCTCGCCCCGGCGGAATTTTTCGAGCACCGCGTCCTTATCGGCGGGGCGCATTCGGCCGTGCACCAGTTCAATTCGCAGCTCCGGCAATCGATTTGTGCGCAAATCCTCATAGACCAGCTCGGCGGGCGACGCGTCCACGGCCTCGGATTCCTCCACCAGCGGGCAGACGACATACGCCTGCCGCCCCTTTGCGATTTCCGCGCGCAGAAAGCCGTACAGCCCGTCGCGCTTCGCCTCCGGGACGATGCGCGTGGCCACCGGCTTGCGGCCCGGCGGCAGCTCGTCCACGATGGAAATATCGAGATCGCCATACAGAATCAGCGAAAGCGACCGCGGAATCGGCGTGGCGGACATGACCAGCACGTTCGTCGCATCGCCCTTTTCGCCCAGGCGCGTGCGCTGGCGAACGCCGAATCGGTGCTGCTCGTCCGTCACGACCAGGCCCAGATTCCGGTATTCCACCTTGTCGGTAATCAGCGCGTGCGTGCCGATCACCACGTCCCACTCGCCGGACTGAATCGCCGCGTGCGCAATGCGATGGCCCTTTGCGGTGAGGCTCCCCGTGAGCAGGCCGATCCGGCAGCCGAGCGGCTCCAAAACCGCCTTTGCCGATTCGAAATGCTGCTGCGCGAGCACCTCCGTCGGCGCCATCAGCGCGGACTGATAGCCGCATTCGTGCGCCATTGCAATCGCGGCAAACGCAATCGCCGTCTTTCCGCAGCCCACGTCGCCCTGCACCATGCGCGTCATCGCGCGGTCGGAGCGCAAATCGTCTGCAATTTCATGCGCCACGCGCCTCTGCGCGTTCGTGGGCGGAAACGGCAGCGTCCTCCAGAACGCGTCCAGCCGCTCGTCCGCGAAATCCATTTGAATGCCCGTGCGCCCGGCGTTTCGAATCAATCGGAGCGCCATCTGATACAAAAGCAGGTCCTCGAAAGCGAGTCGCCTGCGCGCCTCCGAAAGCGCCTCGCGGCTGACGGGGAAGTGCGCGTTGCGCAGCGCGAAATTGCGCTCGCACAATCCGAATCGCTCGCGAATGTTCTCCGGCAAATCGTCGCGCCACGAGCTGTCGCACGCGTCGAGCGCGCATTCAATCGTGGCTCGCAGCGCCCTGGGCGGAATGCCGGGAATCGCGCGATACACCGGAACCAGCCCGCCGCTTTGCTCGATCGTGGGGCTTACCAGCATCAAAACGCCCTTTTTCCATTCCGGCTTTCCATACAGCAGCAGCTCGCGATCGCGCGTCAGCTGCTTTTTCAGCCACGGCTGATTGTACCAGACCGCCTGAATCACCGTTTCGCCGTCGGTCACGAACGCCTTTGTAATCAGCAGCTTCTTCGCGCGCTGCTCGCGCGCTTCGCCGGTCACGCGCACGCGCACCGCCGCCGGCTGCCCGGCAACCAGCGCGTCCAGCGGCGTAATCGCGCTCAGATCGCGATAATCGCGCGGCAGAAGCATCGCAAGATCCCGCACGGAGAAAATCCCCGCGTCGTTCAGCGCCTTCAGGCGCGCCGGGCCGATCCCGCGAATCTGCGAAAGCATCGTTTCCAACGGCCATGTCTCCCTTCAAAGCAAATGCCGCACAGCGTATGTACTGCGCGGCATTGCCATTCAACCGATTTATTCCACTGCGATCAGGTAATAGTACAGCGGCTGGCCGCCGTTCTGCACGTCCACATCGCAATCGGGGTACTGCTCCGCGAACCGGTCGCAAAGCGCCTGCGCCTGCGTCTCCTCCACGTCCGCGCCGTAATAGATCGTAATCAGCGAGGATTCCTCGTTCACCATCTTCTCCGCGCATTCCGCGGCCACCTGATCAATCTCGTGCCCGAGCACCTCGAGCTTGTTGTTGATCATGCCCATGATGTCGCCGGAATGGATCTCGTGGGAATCATAGTTCGTGTTGCGCACGGCGAACGTGATCGACGCGGTATTCACATTCTCCGCCGCCTCGGTCATCGCCTCGGTGTTTTCCTCCACGCCGGCCTCCGGGTTGAACGCCAGCGCCGCGGAAATGCCCATCGGCACCGATTTGGTCGGCAGCACGATCACATTCTTGTCCGTAAGCCCCTTCGCCTGCTGCGCGGCGAGAATGATGTTGGTGTTGTTCGGCAGGATGAACACATTCTTCGCGCCCGTGGCCTCCACCGCCTCGGCCAGATCCTGAATGCTCGGATTCATCGTCTGTCCGCCGTCGACCACCTTATCCACATTCAGATCGCGGAAGATATTCACCAGCCCGTCGCCCAGCGCCACGGCCACAATGCCATATTCCTTCAGCTCGGCCTTTCTGGCCTCCTCGGCCTCGTGGCGCATCGCCTCGCGCTCGCGCGCTTCCTCGAACATGTTGTCGATCTTCAGCGCGTCCAGCTCGCCCAGCTCCAGCGCGTACTGAATCGCCTTGCCGGGATCGTTCGTGTGCACGTGCACCTTGACCACCGAAAGATCGGAAATGACCAGCACGCAATCGCCGATGCGCTCCAGGCGCTTGCGAAGGCGAACGACCTCGCTCTCCTTCATGTCCGGCCGCGGATGCGACACGATGAATTCCGTGCAATAGCCGTATTTGATCTGATCGGGCGACAGATCGCCGTGATCGTCCACGAATTCGCCGGGCAGCGCCTTTTCGGTCTTGCCCTCGTCCGCCTGCGCCTCGACCGTTTCGCCGGTCAGCGCCGCGTACATGCCGCGATAGACCACCATCAGGCCCATTCCGCCGCTGTCGACCACGCCCGCCTGCTTCAGCACCGGCAGCATCTCGGGGGTCTTGCGCAGAATCGCGTCGCCGCCGGAGAGAATGACCTTGAACAGCTCCACGATATCCGTTTCCTGCGCGCCGGCCTTTTCCACCTCGTCGGCAATTACGCGCGCGACGGTCAGAATCGTGCCCTCCTTGGGCTTCATAACCGCCTTATAGGCCGTGTTCGCGCCCTCGCGCACCATCTTGACCAGCAGCGGCGCGTCGATTTCCTCATGGCCCGCCAGCGCGCGCGCAAAGCCGCGCAGAATCTGGCTCAGGATTACGCCCGAATTGCCTCTGGCGCCCTTCAGCGCGCCGCGGGCAACCGCATCGGACACGTCCGCCACGCTCGTATAGCGCTTCAGGTTCATTTCCTTGATTGCGGATGTGATCGTCTGGGTCATGTTGGTGCCCGTATCGCCGTCCGGTACGGGGAATACGTTCAGGGCGTCGACGCTCTCGCGATTTTGCGTCAAAAGCGCGGCTCCCGACGCAAACATCTCCTTGAGCATCATGCCGTCTATTCTGTTTACCATGCCTCTTTGCCCTCCAATAATCGGTCGCGCGAAGCGCACAAAAAGCAGGGCCCGTTTAACGCCCGCCGTGTTTCGCGCTCATGCGGTTCTCAATCAGACGCGGATATCCTCTACGCAGACATTGACGCGACCGACGGGGATTCCCGTATAGTGCTCCACCTTGTACTTCACGGTCTCGATAATCGCCGCCGCGACGGCGCTGATGGAAATACCGTATTCCACAATAATGAACAGATCGATATCCACCTTGTCGCCGGAGGTGCGGATCTTTACGCCGCGGCCCAGATTTTCAATACCCATCAGCTGAACGATGCCGTCCGTGGATCTCTTGGAAGCCATGCCGACAATGCCATAGCAATCCAGCGCGGCGTAGCCCGCCACGCGCACCAGAACCTCGTCGTTAACCGTTACCAGACCGAGATCGGTAGTGAATTTGCAGTCCATATTCAAACCTCCCATCAAAGGCTGATTCTATTGCATCCTCTCAAATAACAGTATACCGTTTTTTGCCCGATTATGCAAGCGTCCGAATCGGCGCGGAAGGCAATTTCCTCAAAAATCCGCCCATTTTTTACATCGAAACGTGACTTTTTCCTGACAAGCATATTTTTTACATCCAATCCTATTGCGTTTTCGGGGGAATGGTGGTATAATTCTAATGTTTGTTGTGACATACCCTTGAAGGAGGTGTGATAGAGTATGGGAAAGTATTGTGAAGTTTGCGGCAAGGGCGTTGTTTATGGCAACAATGTCAGCCATTCGAACCGCAAGACGCGCCGCACCTGGGCTCCGAACACGCAGAAGGTGCATGTTCTGGTCAATGGCGTGTCCAAGCGCATGTCCGTTTGCACGCGTTGCCTGCGCAGCAACAAGGTCGAACGCGCCCTGTAATGCGAAGAAACGCAAAGAGAACCGGCGAATGAATCGAATGCCTTATTCGATATTCGCCGGTTTTTTCTATAGAAATCGCCACAGCAGGTACCCCACGCCCACCAGAATCAGCCCCAGCCCCGTAAACCAGAACCAGCTCGGCAGCGACAAAAGCAGAAGGATCGCCCCCGCCAGCATCAGCAGCCCGCCGATCGTGCGCGCCCAATTCGTTCGCCGAACGCATTTGCCCATAAAATCGCCTCCCCCGCTGTATCCTATGCGGAGGAGGCGATTTGCGTGTCACGCGGCCTTGCGTCCGCGCGCCCTGAGAATAAAGCCGATGGCAAGGCCCAGCGCCGCCGGAGCGACCCAGCCCAGGCCCAGCGAATACAGCGGAAGCCAGCCCTTCGTCCACGCCGCAACGCCCGGCAGAATGCCGCCCACGCGCGGAATCTCCAGCGCCGCCGCCGCCACCGTAAAGCCGATCGTCCAGACCATGACGTTTTTGTCATAGTGGAAGAACCGGCCGAACAGGCTCAGCAGAATCAGCACGATCGCCAGCGGGTACAGGAAATACAGCACCGGCGCGGAGAACTGAATGATCAGATTCAGGCCCACATTCGAAATCAGCAGCGCAAATACCGTAAGCGCAATCGCGCAGGGGCGGTACTTCACCCACTTGAACATCGACGAGAACGTCTCCGAGCACGACGTAATCAGTCCGACCGCCGTCTTCATGCAGCAGAACGTCGCCGTCAGCGCCAGAAGAATGCCGCCCGTCTCGCCGAAATAGTGGCGCGATACGATCGCGAAAATGTCGCCGCCGGTAAAGCTCGATTCCGCCAGCCGGTCCGCATACAGGCCGTGGCACTGCGTGCCGACCACCGCGATGCCCGCGTAAATCGCCGCCATCAGAATCATGCTGAATACGCCGGATTTCACCGTGCTCTTGGCGATGTCGGTCGGCTCCGTCACGCCCAGACCGCGAATGACCGTGATCACCACAATGCCGAACGCCAGCGAGGCCAGCGCGTCGAGCGTGTCATAGCCCTGCAGGAATCCCGCGAAGAACGCGCCGTTTACGTAATCGCCCGCCGCCGGCACGCTGCCGATCGACTGCACCGGCTTGATCAGCGCCGTAATCATCAATATGCCCAGGAAAACCAGGAAAACCGGATTCAGGAACTTGCCCACCGAATCCATGATCTTCGACGGCTTCAGCGAGAAATACAGCACCAGCGCGAAGAACACCGTCGTGAAAATCAGCTGCGGAACCGCAACGCTGCTTTCGCCCAGCAGCGGAACCACGCCCACCGTAAACGAAACCGCCGCGCAGCGGGGAATCGCAAACAGCGGCCCGATCGTCAGATACAGCGCGCAGGTGAAGAAATAGCTGTAGCCCTTCGACACGCGCCCCGACATGTGCATCAGGCCCTCGCTGCGGGAAATGCCCATCGAAATGATGCCCAGCAGCGGAATGCCCACCGCGGACACCAGCATGCCCACCAGCGCCGCGCCCACATTCTCGCCCGCCAGCGCGCCCATGCGGATTGGGAAGATCAGATTGCCCGCGCCGAAGAACAGCCCGAACAGCATCGATGCGATCAACATATAGTTTCTGCCACTGATTTTCTTGTCCACCCTCGCAACCACCTTTGGTTTATTATAGTAGTCTGTTAATTCTCGAAAGCCTCCCTGTTTTCCTGCCTCGCATTGTTAAAAGTATAGATAAATCTTTAATCTGCCAGCATAAACGTCATCCGCACCGGGTTATGATCGGAAAATTCAAAGCCCGCGTCGATCGTCTCCAGCGCGCGAATCTCGACATTCTCCGAAACCAGGAAGCCGTCCACAGTCAGAACGAAGCTCTCGCCCGGCGCATACGCGCGATCGGCGTTTCGACAGGACGGAACCGGATTGTCCGCCGCCGCGAGGCGAACGCCCCCGCCAATCAGCCCGTCCGGAATCGGCTGCGCCCACGTGTAGCCCTCGCCGGACACGCCGAACACGGCCGCGGAATCGCCGAGCAGATCCTTGTTGAAATCGCCGCCGCCGACCACGTAATTGCCCGCCTCGTATTCGGCCTGCATGTCCGCAATCAGCATTTCCAGCTGGTCGTCCGCGATCGTGCCGTCCGAGGTGTACGCGGAGAGGTGCAGGTTGTACAGGCACAGCGTCTTGCCGTTCGAAACCGGAATGCGGCTGACCGAATAGCAGCGGTCGAGATCCAGAAACTTCGTAAGCCCCGTCTCCACCGGCAGACTCCGCCGCAGCGCGGATGCCATTTCGCAGCTCGAAAGCGTCAGTATGCCCGCGTTCGACGCGCCGTGCGGCTCAAGGAACGGGTAAAACAGATACGCCGAATGGTAGTTCACCGCAAACGCCGCGCTCTTTTCCGGAAACGCCGCTTCCGCCATTTCGCGCTCGTTCACATGGTGGCTGCGCGTCGCGTCCGTGTCCAGCTCCTGCAGCAGCAGAAAATCAGGATTCAGCGCCTTCAGCCGCTCGAGCATGCCGGAAATATTCTCGACCACGGCCTCCTTCGAACGCGCGCGCGATTCCGTTCCTCCGTCCATGAAGAACGAATAATCGTCGCTGTACGCGCCGAAGCCGAGATTCCAGGTCGCAATGGAATATTCCTCGTTCACATTCGCCGCGCCGGACGCATGCTGAGCCACGTCCAGCGCGAGCTTGTCCTCAATGCGCGAATACTGAATCATCAGATACGCAAAATACCCCGCAAACGCCACCACAATCGCGATCACGACGATCAGCAGTGCCTTCAAAATCTTCTTCATCATCAGCAAATCTTCAAAAGCATCGTGTGTGCTTCGTCCATTTCGACGCGCAGCAGCCCCTGCTTCTCCAGCTCCTTCATCACGTCGCTGAAGCGCTTGAAGCCGATCGTGCGCTCGTCGAAGTTCGGGTAATCCGCCTGAATGGTGGATTTGAGAATCGACGGGTTGATTCGCTCGAATCCCTCCGCCTTGAACCGCTCCAGCGCGGCCTTGAACGCCGGCAGCCAGTTCGTCTTGTCCATCTTGTTCGCGTTTTCCTCCGCGCCGGAAAGGCCGATCATCAGCGACGACGCCTCCGTCCACGAGCAGAGCTTTTCGCTCTTTGAGGTAATCAGCGCAATCAGCTTTCCAAACGTCGCGCAGCCGTAGCTCCGTTCCTCGAAGTCCGGGCGCAGGCGCATCAGCGTGTCCTTGAGCTCGCTGGCATACATCTGCTCCTCGTCCTGATCCTCCACGATCGTTTCCACCTGCGCAATCAGCTCGTTCAAGTCGCCGTCCACCACGCGCTCGCCCTTCTTGGGCTTCTGCGGCTTCTTCGCGGCCACGGATTCCAGAAACACGAATTCATTGCAGGCGTTGATGAATATGCTCGAGGCGACCTCCGATCGGGAGATGCCGAGCACGGTTTTGCCCATCGTCTTCAGCTTTCCGACCAGCGGCGTATAATCGCTGTCGCCGGACACGATGCAGAAGCTGTCGATCAGCGGGTTCGTGTACGCGACCTCCATCGCGTCGATCACCAGCTGAATATCCAGATTGTTTTTCTGATTCTTGCCGTATCGCAGCGACGGCACCACGAAAAACGTATTCGACAGCAGGCATTCCTTGAGCTCCGAATACCGGTCCGTGTAGCCATACACCTTGCCGAGCAGGATATCGCCGCGAATCTTGACCTTTTCAATGATCGATCGCAGCATGCTCTCCTTCGCGCCGGCATTTTCCAAATCCACGAATACGGCGAAATTTGACTTTCCCACGTTCTATGCGTACTCCTTTCGCGCAAAACCGCCTCACGCCTCCGGCGCGGCCGGTTCGGCGGTCTTCTCCGCCGCATTCGCCGTTTCAACGGCCTTCTCCGCAGGTTCCGGCGCGGACTTCGCCGTTTCGGCAGTATTCTCCGGCGCGTTTGCGGATTCCGCCGGCGCGCTCTCCGTCTCCGGCGCGCTTTCGTTCGGCAGCTCGTCGCCCTTGCGGCCCTTCGCGCTGCGGCGGCGCTTTTTGCGCTCCTTCAACGCCTCGGGATCGGCGTTCGCCGCGCCCTTGCGCTCCTTGACCGCCTCCGTATCGACCGTCGCCGAGCTCTCGCGCAGCTTTTCGAGGAACTGATCGGTGCTCAGATTCTTCGGCGCTTTCTGATGCGGATAGGTCTTGCGCTTCGGCTTCGCGTCTTCCTCGGGCGTCTCCGGCTCGGGCTCCGCGCCCTTCTTCGGGCGCTGCGGCTTCGGCTTCGGCGCTTCGCGCACGGCCGCCGCGTCGCCGGGGCCGGGCTTGCGCACGTCGTCGATCGCATATTCGCGCACGTCGAACGTGTCCTCCGCCGTGCGAATGCGCACCTTCACGCACTCCTTGATCGCATTGATTTCGGTCAGCACGCCCACGCCGTCGGGCGTGACCAGATCCTTGCCCACCTTCGGAATGCGCTTGAGCACGGCCTCGTAATTGTCCTGCTCGTATTTCAGGCAGCACATGAGTCTTCCGCACAGGCCCGAAATCTTCGTCGGATTCAGCGAAAGGCCCTGTTCCTTCGCCATCTTGATCGAAACCGGCTGGAAATCGCCCAGGAACGCGCCGCAGCAGATGGGCCGGCCGCACGAGCCGAGTCCGCCGAGCATCTTCGCCTCGTCGCGCACGCCGATCTGCCTGAGCTCGATGCGCATTTTGAACACGCTGGCCAGATCCTTCACCAGCTCGCGGAAATCCACGCGCCCGTCGGCCGTGAAATAGAAAATAATTTTGGAATTGTCGAACGTGTGCTCCACGCTCACCAGCTTCATATCCAGCTTGTGCTTTTTCACGCGCTCCTGGCAGATTTTGAACGCCTCGATCTCGTGCTGCGCGTTCTGCTCGGCGCGGCGCGCGTCCTCCTCCGTCGCGATGCGCACCACCTTTTTCAGCGGCGATACCACCTGCGCGTCGTCCACCGTGCGCGGGCTCGTGACCGCCTCGCCGTATTCCACGCCGCGCGCGGTCTCCACCACCACGTTCTCGCCCGGCTTCGGCCACAGGCCGTTCGGGTCAAAATAATACACCTTGCCCGCCTTCTTGAAGCGGACGCCGATTACGGTTGCCATTCAAGGTACCTCCATTTATTCTATCAGAGAAAAAAACATGCTCTCCAGAACGCTCGTCCAGGCCACGTTCGCGCTCAGCCTCTGCCGCGCGAGCATGACCGCCTTCAAAAGCCGCGCGCCGGACAGTTTGTCCGCCCGCAGCTTCTCCGCGTCCGCCTCCGAAAACGGCTCCGCGCCATTCTGAATCGCCATCAGATCGCGCGCCCACAGCTCCAGTATTTCCAGAACCGTCTCTTCTCCGCCCTTTAAATCGGAAATCTCCGCCGCCGCGCCCGCGACGCTCGCCGCATCCCGGAGCTTTCCGAGCGCGGACAGCGTCCTGTCGCGCAGCGAAAAGAACTCGCCGTCCTCATTCAGCTCCAGCGCGCGGCCGACCGAGCCCTGCGCCAGCCCGCTCAGCATTTTCGCGCGCGCTTCGGGAATTCCGCGCGAAACGAGCACCCGCGCGCAGTCCTCCACATTCAGCGGCCGCATCCGGATTTCCTGGCATCTGGACACGACCGTCGGCAGCAGCGCGCCGGGCGTATCGGAAATCAGAAAAAACATCACATCGCCCACCGGGCTTTCCAGCGTTTTCAGCAGCGCGTTCTGCGCGCTCGGATTCATCCTGTCCGCCTGCTCGATGATCGCGACATGATACCCGCCCTCGTAGGGGCGCATGGACAGCGCGTCGATCAATTCGCGAATCGCATCCACGCGAATCGCGTTCTTCTCCGGAACCACGCGATGCAGATCGGGGTGCACGCCCGCCTGCACGCGCTTGCACGCGGGGCAAACGCCGCACGGCCTGTCCGCGCCGGCGCAGAATATCGCCTGCGCAAACAGATTCGCCGCGGTTTTTTTGCCGCTTCCGCGCGGCCCGGTAAAAAGAAGGGCATGAACAATGCGCCCGGCTTGAACCGAACGCATCAAATGTTCCATTTTGTCGCCCTGTCCGACCAATTCGATCCGCATTTACGCGCTCTTTCCGCCCGTCAGATTTTGACGAACTGCTCTACATTGAGCACGAAGATCGTTGCGCCGCCGACCATAACCTCCACCGGATACGGAACATACACGCCCGTGGTGCCGGCAATCGGCGAGGGCGAGGTCGCAATCTGCTTGCGGCTCTTGCACACGTGCTCAATCACCTTCATGGCGCCGTCGAACTTGTCGTCGTCCACGCCGACGAGCAGCGTGGTGTTTCCCGCGCGGAGGAATCCGCCGGTGGTTGCGAGCTTGGTAACGCCGTAGCCCTCGCTCATAAGGTTGGAAACCAGACGGGACGCATCCTCGTCCTGAACGATCGCGATAATCAGTTTCATACATGGTTCCTCCTTCGCCTGAATTTTACACTACAATTATACACGTTTTTGGCGCGATATGCAAGCACAAAATCCGGCTCCGGAAAAGGGCGGTTTTTACAGCAGGATGCAGATCATGCCGCCGCTGCCCTCGTTGATGATCTTGCCGAGCGATTCCTGAATTTTCGCGCGCACGTCCTCGGGCATGCGGGTCAGCTTGCTGCTCATGCCCTCGCGCACGAGATCGTTCAGGGATTTTCCGAAGATTTCGGTGTCCCATATGCCCGTGGGATTGGATTCCACCTCGCTCATCAGGTGATTGACCAGCTCCTCGGACTGCTTTTCGGTGCCGACGATCGGGCTGACCTCGGTCTGAATATCCACGCGAATCATGTGCAGCGACGGCGCGCTCGCCTTCAGCCGCACGCCGAACCGCCCGCCCTGGCGCACGATCTCCGGCTCGTTCAGCTTCATTTCCGCCATTTCCGGGGCGACCATGCCGTAGCCGGTCTCGCGCACGCTCGCAAGCGCGTCCGCCACGCGATCGTATTCGCGCTTGGCCTCCACCAATTGCTTCATCAGTTCAAACAGGTGTTCCTCGCCGTCGATCTCCTGGCCGCTCGCCTCGCCGAGGATTTTATAGAACAATCCGTCCTTCATCGTCAGGCGGTATTCGAGCGTGCCCTCGTTTAAATTGATCTCGCCGGGCAGCACATCCTCGGTGTATTCGTTTTCGCTGAGCGCCTCCTTCAGCGCGTCCGTATCGCGCACGCGCCGCAGCTTTTCCGCGCACCCGCGCACCGAGCCGAAAATCGATTTGCCCAGCCAGTGATCGTCCGAAAGCGACGTCAGCCACGACGGCGCGTGAATCCGGATCTCGCGCAGCGGGAACTCAAACAGCACGCTCTCCATCAGCGCGTTCACGTTTTCGATCGTCATATTCTCCACGTCCGTCGAGAGCACGGGAACGGCGTACTTCTCGCGCAGCTCGTTTCGCAGCTTCAGCGCGTCCGCGCCGTCCGGCAGCTTCGAATTCAGAAGCACCGCAAACGGCTTGCCCAGCGCCTTCAGCTCCCGCACCACGCGTTCCTCGGCCTCCCGATACGCGCTCCGCGGCATATCCACGATGCTTCCGTCGGTCGTGACCACCACGCCGATCGTCGAATGCTCCTGAATCACCTTGCGGGTGCCGATCTCGGCCGCGTCCTCAAACGGAATATCGTGGTCGAACCACGGCGTGCGCACCATGCGCGATTCCTCGCCCTCGTTCAGGCCCAGCACGCCCGGAATCAGATAGCCCACGCAGTCCACCAGCCGCACGCGCGCCACCGCCGAATCGCGCAGCTCAATCTGCGCCGCCTCGTTGGGAATGAATTTCGGCTGCGTCGTCATGATCGTGCGCCCCGCGCCGCTCTGGGGCAGCTCGTCGACCGCGCGCTCGCGGTTGCCGCCGTCCGTCATATTCGGCAGCACAAGCAGCTCCATGAACCGCTTGATGAACGTCGACTTTCCGGTGCGCACCGGCCCGACAACTCCCAGATAGATATCCCCGTCGCACCTGCCGGCAATATCGCGGTAAAGTTTGGTTTGGTCCATGATTCATGCCTCCCGCCTAAAGTCTCTTCTCAAACCTATGAACCGCCCCCGGCCGGTATGCCTTGCAAAATTGCGCCCCGCCGTTTATAATAGAATGGATCAATTCTTCGGAGGCGCGCAATGGGCAAATCACGCAAATCGACCCGCAGGATTCCCCTTTTGATCTGCTGGATTCTACTGATTCTCGGCGCAATCTATATCGCGCGCTGGTATGCCTCCCGCGCCCGCATCGAGCGCGAGACGCAGGAATACCAGCGCCTCTATCGCACGCCCGCGCCCACCGTGCAATGGGAAATCACCCCGTCGCCGGAGCCCACCACGGCCCCAGCAATCACCGCAGGCCCGGCGACCGCGCTTCCCAGCGTCGACGATCGCCCGCGCGCAGCCGCCTCTCCGGAGCCGGCGGCCGCGGAGACCGATCAGGCCGGGGCGTATATCTATCGCCTGCCGACCGCGCCGCCGATTCAGGACAGCTTTTCGGAGCTTCTGAATCGAAATGCCGACACGATCGGCTATCTCACCGCGGGCGACGTGGTGTCGCTTCCGGTGGTCTGGCGCGAAAACGACAACGAAACCTACCTCGACCACAGCTTTTCCGGCGAAATTGCCCCGGAGGGCGCGCTGTTTCTGGACGGCTACAACCGGCTGATTCCGGCGGACGACTGCCTGATCATTTACGGCCACAACATGCAGAACGGCACGATGTTCGGCCGGCTGCACCTGTTTGAAAGCGCGGCCGCCGTGCGGAACTGCCCGCTGATTTCGTTCGATACGATCTATGAAAACGGGCTGTACGCGCCGTTCGCGGCGTTCCGGCTCTCGGCGGAGACGGATTTCCGCAAATACGTGCTGGACGAATCGGAATTCGCCGATTTCGTGGGGCAAATGCGCGATCGATCGTCGTTTTCCGTGCCGCTCGACGTGTCCTGGG
The DNA here is from genome assembly GCA_934663595.1 of uncultured Clostridia bacterium. GTDB lineage: Bacteria > Bacillota > Clostridia > Christensenellales > Aristaeellaceae > Faecivicinus. The sequence continues at coordinate 29,250 of CAKUKM010000009.1, forward strand.
GCGATCAGCTGCTGCTGCTCGTGACCTGCGATTACGACGAGCGCGACGGGCGCTTCGTGCTGGCGCTGCGGCGGCTGCGCGATACCGAAACCGCGAGCGAGGTCTCCGCACTGATCCGTCAGGCGCAATAATTTGGAGGAAAACATGAATTACGCACAGATTCTTTCGTCCGAGCTCGGCATTCGCCCAGCCCAGGCGCAGGCGGTGATCGATCTGCTCGACGCCGGCAATACCATTCCCTTTATCGCCCGCTACCGCAAGGAGGCGCACGGCTCGCTCGACGATACCGTCCTGCGCGCGCTCGCCGAGCGTCTGGAATACCTGCGCGGCCTCGACAAGCGCCGCGAGGAAATCCTGCGCAGCATCGCCGATCAGCAGCAGCTGACCGACGCGCTCAAACGGAAAATCGAATCGGCCGCCACGCTTTCGGAGCTCGAAGACCTCTATCGTCCCTTCCGTCCGAAGCGCCGCACGCGCGCAACCATCGCCCGGGAGCGCGGGCTCGAGGGCCTCGCGATGTTCCTGCGGCTGCAGCCGATGCGCGGAAACGTCGATATCGAGGCGAAAAAATACCTCTCCGCCGAGGTTCCGGACGCGCAGTCCGCGCTCGCCGGCGCGCGCGACATCCTCGCCGAAATGATCAGCGACGATGCGGACGCGCGCAAATCGCTCCGCGCACTGATGAATCGCCGGGGCGTTCTGATCAGCCGCGCCGCGAAGGACGAGGACAGCGTTTACCGCCTGTATTACGATTATTCCGAGCCGGTTTTGCGCGCGCAGCCGCACCGCATTCTCGCAATCAATCGCGGCGAGCGCGAAGAATTCCTGAAGGTCTCCGTGTCCGTTCCGGAGGACGAGGCGATCGCCCTTCTGAATCGCGCCTACGTCCGCGCCGGCTCCGTTGCCGAGGGCGAAATGCGCGCCGCGTGCGAGGACGCGTGGGACCGGCTGATCGCGCCGTCGCTGGAGCGCGAGGCCCGCTCGGAGCTCACCGACCGCGCAAACGAATCGGCCATCCGCGTGTTTTCCGAAAACCTGTATCAGCTGCTGATGACGCCGCCGATTCGCGGCCACGCGACGCTGGGCGTGGACCCGGGCTTCCGCACCGGCTGCAAGCTCGCCGCGATCGACGCGACCGGCAAGGTGCTCGAAACGGGCGTGGGCTATTTTACGCTGCCCGTTCACGAGCGGCAGAAGGAGCAGGCGAAGCAGCTGATTCTGAATATGATTCGCCGCCACAATATCACGGCCATTGCAATCGGCAACGGCACCGCGTCGCGCGAGAGCGAGAAATTCATCGCGTCGATTCTCCCGGAGGTTCCGGGCGTGAAATACATGATCGTGAGCGAGGCCGGCGCGTCGGTCTATTCGGCGAGCGAGCTGGCCGCGAAGGAATTTCCGGATTACGACGTATCGCTCCGCAGCGCGGTTTCGATTGCGCGGCGCATGCAGGACCCGCTGGCCGAGCTGGTCAAGATCGATCCCAAATCCATCGGCGTGGGCCAGTACCAGCATGATTTGAAGCAGAATAAGCTGGCCGAGGCGCTGGGCGGCGTGGTCGAATCGTGCGTAAACACGGTCGGCGTGGAAATCAGCACCGCGTCGGCGGCGCTGCTGGAGCATGTCGCGGGCGTGGGCCCGGCGCTGGCGAAGAATATCGTCGCCTATCGCGAGGAAAACGGCATTCCCAGCCGCGCGGCGCTGAAGAAGGTGCCGAAGCTCGGCGCGAAGGCGTTTGAGCAGTGCGCGGGCTTCCTGCGCGTGCGCGACAGCGCAAATCCCCTCGACGCAACCGCCGTTCACCCGGAGAGCTATCCGGTCGCAAAGCGGCTGCTGGAAACGCTTTCCTGCGATTTAAAGGCGCTGAAGGGCGGCGGCATTCGCGATATTTCCGCCCGCGCGCAGGAATATGGGCTGGACGCGCTCGCAAAGGAGCTCGGAATCGGCCGGCCGACGCTTTCGGACATTCTCGCGGAGCTCACGAAGCCCGGCCGCGATCCGCGCGACGATCTGCCCGCGCCGGTGCTCAGCGCGTCCGTTCTGGAAATGAGCGATTTAAAGCCCGGCATGGAGCTGACCGGCACGGTGCGCAACGTCGTCGATTTCGGCGCGTTTGTGGATATCGGCGTGCATCAGGACGGCCTGGTGCACCTGTCGCGCATGGCCGACCGCTTCATTCGCCATCCGAGCGAGGTGGTCAAGGTCGGCGACGTAATCAAAGTCTGGGTTCTGGAGGTCGACGAAAAGAAAAAGCGCATCGCCCTGACCATGCTCCGGCCGGATTGACGCGCGCGTGGAATTCCGCTATAATAGGATTCAGAAAGTGCAACAGATACGGGGGAGGCAACAGCATGAATAAACCTACGCTGGTGATTATGGCGGCGGGCATGGGCAGCCGGTTCGGCGGCTGCAAGCAGATTACGCCCGTGGACGCGGACGGACATATCATTATCGACTATTCGATTTACGATGCGGTGCGCGCGGGCTTCGGCTCGGTCGTGTGCGTCATCAAGCCGGAAATGGAAAGCGATTTCCGCGCGGCGATCGGCGACCGCATTGCCGAGCACGTGGATCTGCATTACGCCTATCAGACGATCGATCGCCTGCCCGCGGGCTATTCCGTTCCCGAGGGCCGCACGAAGCCGTGGGGCACGGCGCACGCGGTGCTGTGCGCAAAGAATCTCGTTTCCGGCGCGTTTGCCGCAATTAACGCCGACGATTTCTACGGCGCGGGCGCTTTCCGCGAGGCGGCGCGCTTCCTTTCCGCCCCGCACGCCGAGAACGAGCATGCGATGGTGGCCTATCGCGTTGAAAACACGCTCACGGAGAATGGCTCCGTATCGCGCGGCGTGTGCACAGTCAAGGACGGCCTGCTCTCCGGCATTGTCGAGCGCACGCAGATCGTCCCGTGCGAGGGCGGCGCGAAGTTCATCGAGGGCGCGGAGGAGACGTTCCTGCCCGCCGGCACGCCGGTTTCGATGAACCTGTGGGCGTTTTCGCATTCCATGCTGGAGGAAATGGAGGCCCGCTTCCCCGCCTGGCTGGAGGAAAACGTGGCGAAGAACCCGCTGAAATGCGAATACTTCCTGCCGCTGATTCCGAATCTGCTGATTCAGGAGGGCAAGGGCAGCGTGCGCGTGCTGAACACGGCCGAGCGCTGGTATGGCGTTACGTATCATGCGGATCTGGAAAAGGTGCAGGCCGCGATCGAGCAGATGCGCGTCTCCGGCCAGTACCCGCGAAAGCTCTGGAAATAAAGGCAATCTCCCGGCTCGCTGCAGTCGGGAGATGTTTTTGTCAAAACAAACGGGGCGCTCTTTCCTTGAAGAGTGCCCCGTCGTTTTTTTACTTTTTGCTCGTGATCTTATTCAGAATCGCCGTAACCCCGATGATCACGATCGTGACCGCAAACACGCCCGCCCAGCCGAGCATCGCCTTCGGAAAAACCTCCAGCATTCCCTTCGGATCAAAATGCATATTCTCTCCTCCTTATCAGCCGAACAGCGCCAGCAGCAGGCCGCCCGCAAGCACCGATGCGATCTGGCCCGAAACGTTCACGCCCACCGCGTGCATCAGCAGGAAGTTCTGGTTGTCCTCCTCCAGACCCAGCTTGTTGATCACGCGCGCCGACATCGGGAACGCAGAGATGCCCGCCGCGCCGATCATCGGGTTGATCTTCTTCTTCAGGAACAGATTCAGAATCTTCGCGATCATTACGCCGCCGATCGTATCGAACACGAACGCGACCAGGCCGAGGCCGAGAATCAGCAGCGTGTTCCACGTCAGGAACTGCTCCGCGCGCATATTCGCCGCAATCGTAATGCCCAGGAACAGCGTTACCAGATTCGCCAGCGTCTTCTGCGCCGTTTCGGAAAGGCCGTTCAGCACGCCGCATTCGCGAATCAGATTGCCGAACATCAAAAATCCGATCAGCGCCACGCTGCGCGGCGAAACCAGACCCGCAATCACGGTAATCACGATCGGGAACAGGATCTTCGTGGTCTTCGAGACCTCGTGCGGCGCGTATTCCATGCGGATCAGGCGCTCCTTGCGCGTCGTGCACAGCTTGATTACCGGCGGCTGCACGATCGGCACCAGCGCCATATACGAATACGCCGCCACGACGATCGCGCCGATATAGCCGGATTTCATGATGTTTGCAACGACGATCGAGGTCGGGCCGTCCGCCGCGCCGATGACCGCGATCGAAACCGCGTCCGGAAGAGAAAAGCCCAGCAGCTTTGCCATCAGAAGCGTAAAGAAGATGCCGAACTGCGCCGCCGCGCCGAAGATCATCAGCTTCGGATTGGCAAGCAACGGCGTGAAATCAATCATCGCGCCGATGCCCACGAACAGAAGCAGCGGGAACAGCTCATTGGCGATGCCGGCGTTGTACAGAATGTTCATTACGCCCTCTTCGTCGTAAATCGCCTGCGTCACCGCGCCGGACAGCGGAATATTTGCCAGAATTGCGCCAAAGCCAATCGGCAGCAGCAGCGAGGGCTCCATTTCCTTCTTGATCGCCAGATAGATCAGCGCGCCGCCGATCACCCACATCACGACCTGCTGCCAGGTCAGGCTCTGAAAAGTCTCCAATAAAACGCCCAATCCAACCCCTCCAATCAATATAAAAAAGCGAGACCTCTTGCGCATATACGCAAAAAAGTCTCGCTTTTTAATCCAACAGCGGGCCGTTTCCGGCCGTGATTGACGCTTGCTGGCACGGATTTCTCCGCAAGCTACTCCCTCTCGTGCCCTGATTGATTATAGATTATACCTTCGCGCCGGCCGTCTGTCAAGCGCTTTTTGAATAAATCAGTCCTCTTCCTCGCCGAGCTTCTTGCGCATCGAGCGCAGCTTCTCGCACGCGCCCGCCAGCTGGCTTTCCACACTGCCGAGCAGCTGATACGCATCGTGATTCGCCTTCAGGCGCATCTCGTCCGCGTCCACGCGCGCCTCGTTGCGAATGCTGCGCGCATCCTCGTCCGCCCTGCGAACCACTTCGCTCTCGGCAACCATGCGATCCGCGCGCTCCTGCGCGTCCGCCACGATCGCGTTCGCCTCGGCCTCCGCGTCGGACAGGATCTGCGCCGCCTCCTCGTTGGCTCGCTGCGTCGCCTGCTTCGCGCGCAGCTCGCTCTCCGCAACGCGCTTCATCGCCTTTTCAGACGCGAGATTCAGAATGCGATCCTTTTCCGCGCCCATTTTCTGGCAGAACAGAATCGCCGCCGGCAGATTCTTTTCCAGATCGTCGATGATCATCATGCAGGAATCGCTGTCCACCAGAGAGCGCCCGGTCAGCGGAATGCGCTTGCCCATCTGAATCATCGTGCGCAGATGGCCGAGAAGCTCCATAAAAAAGCCCATATCGTCGATCTCGTCCGGCTGCGCCTGAATGGGATCCTCCTCCGGCGCGGCCGTATCGCGAGATTCGACCTCTTCATCGGTATAATAATGCTGCTGGTCGCGATCCATCCTTAGACCTTCCTTTCCATCGCCGGCGAAACACCGAAAACGTCATAGATTTGTTGAATGATTTCCTTCGGCGCCATCCGATCAATCGGCGCGCCGTGCGATGCGCAATCGCGCACAATCGTCGAGGAAATCATGCCATATTCGGGCCGGCTGGTTAAAAAAACCGTCTCCACACCGCCGATCAAGCGGTTGGCCTCCGCCATCTGCATTTCAAACGTCAGGTCGTCCGGCCCGCGCAGGCCCCGGACAATCACGTCCGCGCCCTCGCGCCTGACCAGATCCACGAGCAGGCCCTGCCCCGACACCACGCGCACGTTTTTCATGCCCGCCGTGACCGTTTTGAGCATTTCCTCCCGCATTTCGGTCGAAAACAGATATTTCTTTTCCGCCTGCGAAAGCACCGCGACGATCAGCTCGTCAAACATCGCGCTCGCGCGGGAAATAATATCCATATGCCCGTTTGTGGGCGGCGAAAAGCTGCCCGCGTAGATGGCTTTCATCGCGCCTCCCTGACAAATTCAACGCTCGTGCCGCCGTAGGTGCGCGTGTCATACCGCTCAAATCCGTCCGGCAGCGAAATCTGCGCATCCGCCGCCCTTTCGAGCAGGCAAATGCAATCCTCCCCCAGCAATCCGCGCGCGCGCAGCCGCGTCAGCGCGTCCGCATAGGCGTCCGCCATCCGATACGGCGGATCCAAAAACACCAAATCGAAGCGCACGTCTCTCATCGCGTCGATCGCGGCGCGATAATCTGCGCGCAGGATCTTCACCCGCTCGGGCGCCGCGTCCTTCAGCACGCTCCGGCTGTTGCGCTCAATGGCGCGAATCGCCTCGCGCCCGCTGTCCACAATCACCGCGTGCTCCGCGCCCCGGCTCAGCGCCTCCAGCGCCATCGCGCCCGTGCCGCCGAACAGATCCAGCACCTCCGCGTCCCACACCCGCGCGGACAGTATATTGAATACCGATTCGCGAATGCGATCCGCCGTGGGCCGCGTATCCTCGCCCGCCGGCGCGAAAAGCTTCCGTCCGCGGGCCTCTCCCGAAATGATGCGCATAGTTCACCTATTGGGTTTGTCGTAATTATATCACAATTAAGCCGTATATGCAAATGATTTTTTCGAAATTTTATCAAATTTCAGGCTTCATTGTGCGAGGGAGCTTATTTTTTTTGACGATGCGCGAGCGCGCCTTGGCGCGGCGGCGACCGTCGGCCATCGCCTGTTCGGTCTTTTTCCACAGCTTCGGACCCTGCATATAGCCCCAGAACTGGAACAGCGGCAGAATAAACGGCGAAATCATCAAGACCAGTATGATATCCGTCGTCAGGAATTCATACGTCTCGTGCCAGGCGGCGATCAGCGGCCAATACGGCATCGTAACCGCCCAGGAAACCAGCCGGGCCACGAACTGCACCATCACCGGCGCGCCCACGAGCATGATGATGATGTAGATCGCATTGATCGAATACGAAAAGACCGCGCCGGCGAAAATCGCGCGCACGCCGTTGGAAACGCTCCACATCTGCGAAAGCATCTTCTTGTCCGCCTTGTCGAGGCCGACATTCTGAACCGACTTGCTCACCGCGCACGCCTCGTGTCCGGCGGTCTGGCCTTGGCGGAACACCATCAGGCAGCCGCCCAGCAGCAGCGCGATACCAACGCCGACCCACAGCCCCGTAACGCCGAACGAGAACACCATAAACCCGAGCACAACCAGCAAAACCTTAATCGCCAGCGTACTGCGCCACATTTCCGTTACGTTCACTCAACGCCTCTCCTCTCTTTGGTCTGCTACGCATACACGCGCGGAACGCGTGCGGTAAATCCGAGCATAATCTCATAGCCGATGGTTTCCGCCTTCTCCGCCAGCTCGTCCGGCGTAATCCGGTCGTCCCCCTGCGCGCCCATCAGCACCACCGTATCGCCCACGGCGGCGTCCGGAACGTCCGTTACGTCCACCATCAGCATATCCATGCACACATTGCCGATCACCGGCGCGCGCCGTCCCCGGATCAGCACCTCCGCGCGATTGCCGAGCAGACGCGGATACCCGTCCCCATAGCCGATCGGCAGCGTCATTACGCGCGTTCTGCGCGCCGCCGTGAAGGTTCTTCCATATCCGACAGTATCTCCCGGTTCGATCGTCTCCATGCGAATGGGCATGGAAATCAGCGTTTGCGCGTATTGAAGCTCCGGAACCTCCGGCATGCCGCCGCCATATAGCGCGATGCCCGCGCGCACCATGTCGTGCTGATACCGCGGATTCAGCATTGCCGACGAAGCCGCCGCATGCGCAATCGGCGAATAGCCCGCCGCGCGCACAATCTGAATCGCCCGCTCGAACCGCGCGTTCTGCGCCTCCGTGAACTCCGGATCGTTTTCCGCCACGCAGAAATGGGTGAAAATCCCCTCCATTTCCACATGCGGGCACTTCTTCCATGCGTCCAGCAGCGCCTTCAGCGCGTCCTCGCCGCGCACGCCGATGCGCGCCATGCCGGTATCGACCTTCAAATGCGCCTTCGCCGTGACGTTCAGCTTCTTCGCCTCGTCCTCCAGCTCCATCAGCATTTCCGGCTCGTAAACCGCCTGAGACGCGCCGAGACGCACCGCCTCGCGCACGCTCTCCTCGCACGCGCCGCCCAGAATCACGATCATTTGCCGAATGCCCGCCTCGCGCAGCTCGCGCGCCTCCTCCACGATCGCCACCGCAAACGCGTCGGCCACGCCGGAAAGCGCCGGAGCCAGCTTCGCCGCGCCGTGGCCGTAGGCGTCCGCCTTGACCACGCACAACATCCGAACGGATTCGGGAATTCTCGATCGGAGCACGCGCGCATTTTCCACCAGCGTTTCGATGGAAACCCTCATGTACGTTCTTCTCACGATCCAATCGCCTCCGTCCGCCTGCCGCAAAGCATCCTATGAGCTTTTATTATAGCTTATTTCCGCCCAAATTGCAACGTTTCCGCCTTATTTCAAGCAAAATTCACAGGAAATTATCGCGCCGTGCTTGAAAGCCGGGCAAATTGGCGCATTGAAAAGAAGAAAAACCTATTGCAAACAGCGCGCAAACCGTGTTATAATAAGAAATAAATTTAAACCAAGGGGATACGCGCATGGCATTTTTCGGAAATCTGATGAACAATTACTTTTACGGCAAATCCGGCAAGGGCGATTATCGCGTTGAGGACATGCCGCAGAACCGCCGCCAGCTGTTCGGCGCGGTGCTGAAGGTGCGCTGGAGCGCGCTGGTGGGCGTAAACCTGCTGCAGGTGCTGTTCTGGCTGCCCGCCGCCGCGTGGACGATTTTGAACTACATCACGCTCGTTTCCGGCGCGGGCGATCCGGTGAGCCTGCTTTCGACCTATCTGCTGATTCTGATTCCGCTGATTGCGATCACCGGCCCGTTCACCGCGGGCGCGACCTACGTGCTGCGCAACTGGGCGCGCGACGAACACAGCTTCGTCTGGAGCGACTTCTGGGATGCAGTCAAGGGCAACTGGAAGCAGGGCCTGGTCGTATCGGTAATCAGCGGCCTGATGCCGTATGTGCTGTATATGGGCTATACGTTCTACGGCACGATGGCGAGCACGAAATCGTTCGTGTTCATGATTCCGCTGGCGATTCTGTTCCTGGTATTCATCGTATGGAAGCTCAGCGAAATGATCATCTACACGCTGATGGTGACCTACGATCTGAAGACGAAGGATCTGATTCGCAACGCCATTCTGCTCACGGTCGGCAATCTCCCGCTGGCGGTCGGCATCAAGCTTCTGACGGCGCTGATTCCGGCAATCGCGATCGCGCTGCTGATCTTCATTCCGTCGATCGAGGTTCCCGTGCTGCTGGTGCTGGGTCTGCTGTGCCTGCTCTATCTGCCGGCGTTCAACCGCCTGATTACGTGCTCGTATTCCAACGCGCTGTGCGAAAAGTATCTGAACACGAAAATCGGCGCGCCGACCAACATCGGCCTGCGCCCGGACGACTGGGACGATACCGAATACCGCCCCGAGGACGACGAATAAAGCCATTCACACCGGCGGGCTCTTCCTTCTGAGCCCGCCGCTTTTTTCTGGAAAGGGAGCTTGTCATGCAGAAATTGGAACTTCTCGCGCCGGCCGGCGATTTGGAGCGCGTGCGCACGGCGCTGCGGTTCGGCGCGGACGCGGTGTATCTCGGCGGGCCGCAGATGCAGCTGCGCGCCGGCCAGGTCGGCTTTTCGATGGAAAGCCTCTCCCAGGCGATTCGCGAGGCCCACGCGCTGAATCGCCGCGTATATGTCACGGTCAACGCATTCGCCTATAATCGCGATATCGACGCGCTTCCCGAATATGCGCAGGCGCTCGAGGCGCTCGGCGCGGATGCGGTCATCGTGTCCGATCTGGGCGCGATCGCGACCATTCGCAAAGCCTGCCCGCATTTGCCCGTTCACGTAAGCACGCAGGCGAACTGCCTGAATTACGCGTCCACGCGCGTTTATGCCGATCTGGGCGCGACGCGCGTGGTGCTGGCGCGCGAAATGTCGCTTGCCGATATCGCCGAGCTGCGCGCGAAAGCGCCCGCCGGGCTGGAGCTGGAGGCGTTTGTGCACGGCGCGATGTGCATGAGCTATTCCGGCCGCTGCATGCTCAGCGCGTATCTGACGGGCCGCAGCGCAAATCGCGGCGCGTGCGCGCAATCGTGCCGCTGGACGTATCACCTGATGGAGGAAAAGCGCCCCGGGCAGTTCTTCCCCATCGAGGAAGACGAGCGCGGCACCACGATTCTCAGCTCGCTGGATTTGAATTGCCTGTCGTTTCTCGACCAGATCATGGCGGCGGGCGTGATTTCCTTCAAAATCGAGGGGCGCATGAAGTCGCCGTACTATGTCGCGACCGTCGTAAACGCCTATCGCCGCCGGATCGACGCGATTCTCTCCGGAACCGCCTCGGCGGAAAATACCGCGCTGCTCGAGCGCGAATTGAACGCCGCGAGCCATCGGCCGTATTCCTCCGGATTCTACTTTGGCGAACTGATTCACCATGCGCCCGATACCGGCGCGTATCTGCAGGATTGCACGTTCGCAGGCGTGGTCGAGGCGCAAATCGGCGACCGAATCACGTTTGAATGCCGCAACAAGATTCATTCCGGCGACCGAATTGAAATTCTCTCGCCCCACACGCTGGGGAAATCGTTCCTCGCCGAGGAGATTCAAAACGCAAGCGGCGAATCCGAATCCGCCGCCGCGCGCCCGAACGAGCGCTATTCCATGCGCTGCGAAATCCCCGTTGCCCCCGGCGATATCCTGAGAATCCGAATCAACGCCTGATTCCGGGCGTTTGCACGCAAAAGGCCGCCCGGCATTGCGCCGAACGGCCTTTGTTTTGTCTTTTACGGGAACATCGGGGCGGAGGCGCCCTGATCGTCGGTCGATTCAACGGTGATTCCATCCTTGCCAAACGTGATCGCAGTTCCGATGAACTTCGCGTTCGGGTGCTCGGGATAGCGCCGCCCATTGTCGCGCTGCATCGGCGCGGAGCCGATTACGATCGGGAAATTCGCGGGGAAGCGCATGTCTTCCTCGCCCGGGCGATCCACCTTCAGCCAGTGCATGTGGCCGCAGAGCATCAGATCGATGTGCATCTGATTCAGCAGCGCCGTCCACTCGGCCAGAATGTCGCGCTCGATGTTGAATTTCGCCTCCTGGCGGTCAATCTCGCGGGACGGGAACGGCAAATGCGAAAGCGCAATGCGATGCGTTACGCCCTCGGCCAGGTATTCCTGATCGGCATGCTCGATCACGCGCTTCAGGAATTCCGTTTCCTTTTCGCGCATGTCGTGGCAATCGACCAGCCCGCCGTATTCCACGTCGGAATCCATCTTGTCCTCGCCGCAATCCAGCGCGACGCCCCACAGGGAGCCGATCCGGAACGTAAAATACGTCTCTCCGTCGCGCGTGCCGATATAATCGGGCAAATCCGTCGCCAGCCGGCCGCGGTAATCATGATTGCCGCGCGCAAACACGACCGGGATCTCGCCGTGCGTCAGCTCGCTGGTGATGTCGTAAATCGCGCGAATGTCCTCCGGCGTTTTGCTCTCGGCGGGAATATCGCCGTTCAGAATCAGCATATCGAGCTTATCGCCGAAATACTTCGCCGCGCGGCACGGATCGTCCACGCGCGAATGCGTGTCCGCCAGCATGTACACATGCGTTTCCTTCGAGAAATCCGCCGGCCGGAACGCGTAATCCGCCGTCTCGAGCTCGCCCAGCTCCGGGAAATACGGGCGGCGCTCCGGAAGCGCGCGGAAGCACACGCGATAGCCCTTCGCCTTATCCAATTCCTCCATCGGAACGGAGACCTTATGAATCAGCGTTTCGGAGCGCATCAGGCCGTTGCGGCTGTCGCGGTATTCGCGGCCGCCGACCTCGACCCATGCAATTCCAAATTCCGTGGTGTTGAATGCAATCTGATATTCGTGCTCGACAGCGAACACGCAGGGATCTCTGTACAGCATCTTTTACTCCTTGATCGCGCCAACCATAACGCCCTTGACGAAATACTTCTGAACGAACGGGTAAATCAGCAGCACCGGCACAGTCGAAACGATGATCGTGCAGTACTTCATGATTTCCTTCATCAGATAGCTGTTCGCGCTCGTGCCGGACAGCGCGTTCATGAACGAGTCCGTATTCTTGTCCAGAATCAGCAGCTCGCGCAGATACAGCTGCAGCGGATACAGGTCGCGGCGCTTCTGCAGATAGACCATCGCGTTGTACCATGCGCTCCAGTTGCCGACCGCGTAAAACAGCGTAATCGTCGCCAGCGCCGCGCCGGACAGCGGCAGAATGATGCGGAACAGCAAGGTTACGTCGTTCGCGCCGTCGATCGTCGCCGATTCAAGCAGCGCCGTCGGAATGCCCTTGAAGCTCGTGCGCAGAACGATCATGTTGTAAACGCTGACCGCGCCGGGCAGCATAACCGCCCACATCGTGTTGTTCAGGCCCATCTGAACCACGGTCAAATACGTCGGGATCATGCCGCCGCCGAAATACATCGTGAACACGATCAGGATCATCGTGACCTTCTTGAGCATGAAATCGGTGTGCGACAGGATATACGCGCCCATGATCGTCATCACCATCGAAATGCTCGTGCCGATCAGAACGTAAATCAGCGTGTTCCGATAGCCCTGCCACAGCGTGCTCATCTTGAGCACCATCCGATAGCCCTCCACCGAGAAGCCCGCCGGACGGAACATGATTCCGCGCACCAGCGCGAATTCGTTCGGGCTGCTGAACGAGCAGAACAGCACGTACAGCATCGGATACAGCGTAATCACCGCCAGCAGAATCATGAACACATAGTTGATGAAGAAGAATATCTTATCGCCCTTTGTGGTATGAATGCCGTCGCTCAATTGAATTTTCTGCTTCGCCATATTCCGCACCTCCTTACCACAGGCCGCTGCCGGCCAGCTTGTTGCTGACCTTGTTCGCGACCGTGAGCAGAATCAGGTTGATCAGCGAATTGAAGATGTTGACCGCCGCGGAATAGCTGTAGTCGTTCTCGACGAAGCCCTTGCGGTAAACGAACGTCGAGATGATATCGCTCGTCTCATACGTCGCCTCGGACTGCAGCAGGAACGCCTTTTCCCAGCCGACGTTCATCAGTCGGCCGCACGCCATGATCAGCATGATTACGATCGTTTCGCGAATGCCCGGGAGCGTCACGTGCCACATGCGCTGCGCGCGGTTCGCGCCGTCGATCGCCGCCGCCTCGTACAGATCCGGATTGATGCCCGAAATCGCGGCGATATAGATGATCGAATTCCAGCCGAAGCTCTGCCAGATGTCCGACACGACATAGATCGCGCGGAACGCTCCCGAATCGCCGATCAGCGAGCCCTCGTGCGACGATATCGAATTCACGATCGACGTAATAAAGCCCGTCGAATTCGTGAACTGCGTGATCATACTGCAGATAACGACCGTCGTAATGAAATGCGGCAGGTACGTGATCGTCTGAACGACCTTCTTGCAGCTCTGATTGCGCACCTCGTTGAGCAGAATCGCGAAGATGATCGGGAACGGGAAGCCGAACACGAGGTTCAGTCCGCTGATCACCAGCGTATTGCGCAGAAGGCGATAGAAATAGAAGTTTCCGAAGAACTTCTTGAAGTTATCGAGCCCTACAAACTTGCTGCCCAGAATGCCCTTGACCGGCTTATACTTCTGGAACGCGATTATATTGCCGTACATCGGCCAATAGCAGAACAGCACGAAGTATATCATCACGACGATCAGCATGACGTATACCAGCGGATGCCTGCGAATATTCGTAGCCAAACGCGAGAAGAAGCCTTCCTTCTTCCGAGTGGAAATCGATTTCATGCGTGCGCTCTCCCCTTGCATATCAAGTAAAGGTTTCACTTAAAGAATGATTCGCGCAATCTTAAGGAAACAATCCCGTCTCTGATTGGAATAGGAAACGAAGGGCGGACGAACCGCCCTTCGTTTTGACCCGTTTTGTCGCTTAGCGGGCGAGGTAGCGCGCGTAGGAGGCTTCGTAAACCTTCTGCATTTCGCTCAGGCCCAGCTCGTTCAGCTTCTCGAGGTAGCTGTCGAACTCGGTGTCGAGATCGGCCTTGCCGGTGATGAAGTTGATGCACATTTCATCGCGGTAGGTCTCGACATTGGTGCGATACTCGGCGAGGATCTCGGACTCTTCAGTGGTGAAGGTGCAGCCGAAGGGCCAGATGCCGTCGTAGGAGCACTGAACGTAGAGCTTTACGCACTCGGGCTGTACGCCGTAGCAGTACTTGCTGGTCAGGATATAGTCGAGGTCGGAGTCGGACTCGGTCTCGAACTGATACAGACGCATGCAGCGCTTGTCCTCAACGGACGCATCCGCATTGTACTCGACGTCGGTGATGACCGGGTAGCCCATATCGTTGAGGTTGTAGCCCTTGCCCTCGATGCCGTTGGACATCATGAACTCGACGTCGTCCAGATACAGCGCATCCAGGAACGCCACGCACTCTTCCTTGTGTTCGGAAGAAGCGCAGATGTACTTCTGAGCGTCGAGGCCACGGTTGGTCACCATAACGCGGGTCAGAGGCGCATCCTCGGTCAGCTTCGGCATCTGAGCCGCGACCAGGCCGCGCTCCGGATGCTCGATTTCAACGACATTGTAGTAGTTCGCCGCATAGTTGTAGGTGTGGTCAACCACGCAGCCAGCCTCTTCGTTCGCCAGCATCGCCCAGGTATCGGTCTGGGTGTCGGTGGTGAAGTCGGGGTTGATCAGGCCTTCGGAGTACCACAGACGCATGGTCGCGAGGTAATCCTTGTATTCCTGAGTCGCCGGGCCGTACGCGACGGTGCCGTCTTCAGTGATGAAGAAGTTGCGCGCATCGATATTCCAGGCAGCGGAGAAGGCATTGCGGGTTCTCCAGTAGTTGGACTTGTTCAGAAGCAGCGGATAGTTGATGCCATTCGCCTTGAAGGCTCGGAGCATTTCGGTCCAGTCGTCGATGGTTACCGGAACATCCAGACCAACGGCTTCCAGAGCGTCCTTGCGGATCATCATGCCCCACATGCAGGTGCAGCTCTCTTCGCTGCCGCTGACGCGGGTGCCCAGCGCGATCACGCGGCCGTAGTCGTCGTAAGCGCCCTTGACGAGGTACGGATCAGCCAGAACCTTCTCATAGAAATGCGGGGTGGTCTCTTCGCTGACGAGCTCGGTGTAATCGTAGATCAGGCCGTCGTCATACGCCATGGAGATGCCGCCCGCATAGTAATCGCGAACATAGCTGTCGAAGATCATATCCGGATAGTCCTGGTCCGCGAGCATGGTGGAGAAGCCTTC
Organism: uncultured Clostridia bacterium; assembly: GCA_934663595.1. Classification (GTDB taxonomy): domain Bacteria; phylum Bacillota; class Clostridia; order Christensenellales; family Aristaeellaceae; genus Faecivicinus. The sequence continues at coordinate 44,565 of CAKUKM010000009.1, forward strand.
CTTCTCGCTGCCAACCGGCGGATGCACGAACTCGAGATTGACGTTGAACATCTCTTCGAGGTTCTTGATGACCTGCAGGTCGGAATAGGTGTCGATAAACTCGGTCATGGAAGCGTCCATCGGAATCCAAATGGTCAGCGTAACGCCGCCCAGATCCGGATAGCCCTTCTCATTGCAGGGGAACAGCGTCGTCCCCTTTACGGCCGTCGTCTCAGCGCTCGCGAACGCAAAGGACGTCGCCATGACCGCAAGCAGAAGCAGGCAGGACAAGAGTTTCTTCATGGTTTTTTCCCTCCTTGAAAGTGCGTGTCGTAAAAACACATATTTATTATATGAATTTATGCCCATTTGTCAATCGGAAATTAGCGGTGTTGAAGTATTTTCGTCGTTCTGCACAATTGTTGCGCATTTTGTGTTACGCGGCGCTTGTTCCACCCTCAAACTGATTCACGATGTAAAACAATCCGCTCCAATAAGCGCTTGTTCGGCTCCCATAATAAATATACTTTACACGAATTCCAATCAACGCAAAGCGGGCGAAACCGCGATCGGCCTCGCCCGGCGCATGAATTTTCACGCGCGGATTTATAATAGATCTGCGCTCAGTACTTCTGCGCGCCGCCCATCTGCTTTTCCTGGGCCTCGATCATCTTTTTGACCATGTTGCCGCCAATCTGACCGGCGTCCTTGCTGGAGAGATTGCCGTTGTAGCCGTTGTTCAGGGTGATGCCGAGCTCGTTGGCGACCTCGTGCTTCATATTATACATCGCCTGACGCGCCTCGGGGATATTGATCTGGTTGGAATTCTTATTCGCCATTTGGGATACACTCCTTTCGGTCTGAACGCTTACTTACTGCTGCATGCCATGCTGGCGCTGATAGTCCTCGATCATCTTGCGAACCATCTGACCGCCCACCCGGCCGTTTTCAACGCTGGAAAGATTGCCGTTGTAGCCGCGCGTGAGGTTGATTCCCATTTCGCGCGCCACCTCGAACTTCATGTTTTCCAGCTCGGGCTTCATCTGCTTGCTCATTGCATTCACCTCCTTGTTTTGGTCTGGCACTATTGTGCGCGCGGCCCGGCATTTTACGCTGGTAATTCCTGATGATCAAAAACCGGCAAAAAAAGAAGCCGCGAAAGGCGGCTCCTCAAAGTTTATTTCATCTCTTTTAGTATCTTCAGCTGCAGCGGTATCGCGACCGCAATCGTAATCACGTCGGCCGCCGCCTGCGCGAGCTCCACGCCGAGGACGCCCAGAAACTGCGGCAGAATCAGCACCGCCGGAATGAAGAACAGTCCCTGCCGCGCCATCGCCAGAAACGACGCCGGAATCGCCTTGCCGATCGTCTGGCTCATCATATTGCTCATTACGATCCAACCCGCGAGCGGGAAGGTAATGCACTGCAGCCGCAGCGCGATTCGGCCGACCTCGACCACACCCGCGTCGTCCTGAAACAGCGCGATGATTCCCGGCGCGAAGACATAGTCCGCCGCCGCGAGCACCAGCAGCACCGCCGTCGAGAGCTTTACGCAGAACCAGAAGCCCTCGCGCACGCGGTCGAATTTCTTCGCGCCGTAATTGAAGCCGCAGACCGGCTGAAAGCCCTGGCCGAAGCCGATTAAGCAGCTGTTTGCAAACTGCATGATGCGCGTGACGATCGACATGCCCGCAATCGCGTAATCGCCGTAGGCGCGCGCTGCGACGTTCAGGCAGATCGTCGCCACGGAATTCAGCCCCTGCCGGAACAGCGAGGGCGCGCCGCCGTTTACGATGATCCTGTACCGCTCGACCGTGGGCCTGAAATTGCGCAGGCGAATGTCGATCGCGTTGCTGCGGTAAATGCCGATCAGCAAAATTACAAAGCTGGCCAGCTGGCTGACGATCGTGGCGACCGCCGCGCCGGACACGCCCATATCCAGCGCGAAAATCAGCAGCGGATCGAGCCCGATGTTGATCACCGCGCCCGAAACCAGGCCGACCATCGCGTAAACCGCGTTGCCCTGAAAGCGCAGCTGATTGTTCAAAACCAGCGATGCGGTCATATACGGCGCGCCGATCAAAATCCAGCGCAGGTAATCCACCGCGTAGGGCAGAATCGTTTCCGACGAGCCGAGCGCCAGCGCCAGCGGCTCCAGAAACAGAAGCCCGCCGATCATGATCACCGTTCCGCCGATCAGCGCCGAAAAGAAGCCCGTGGCCGCCATGTTTTCCGCGCCGGACACGTCGTGCGCGCCCAGCGCGCGGGAGATGTAATTGCCCGATCCGTGGCCGAAGAAGAATCCGACCGCCTGAATGATCGCCATTACGGAAAACACCACGCCCACCGCGCCGGTCGCGCTCGGCCCGAGCTTTCCGACAAAGAACGTGTCCGCCATGTTGTAAAACGACGTCACCAGCATGCTGATCATCGTGGGGATCGCCAGCTTTACAATCAGCCCTCGAACCGGCGCCTCCGTCATCGTTCTGTATTTCTGCTCCAGCGTTGCCTGCATCTTGTATCCCTCTTACATTTCAAATTCAAACAGCGTAACCTGGCTCGTCTTCGGCAGATCGTTGATACAGCCGAGCTTTTCAAACGTCGCAATCAGCGATTTGGGCACCTTGCGCCGCTGCATATCGTCCTGCGAAATAAACGGCCCGCCCTGTCTGGCCGCAACGAATCCCTCCGCCGCGCTCTGACCCACGCCGGGCAGCGACGTAATCGGCGGCAGTATCTCGCCGTCGTCGGCCAGCAGGTATTCCGTGGCGCTGGATTTGTAGATGTCCACCGGCTTTACATGCACGCCGCGCAGATTCATCTCAATCAGTATTTCCAGTATCGTGTTCTCGTCGTCCATCGCGTCGGTGCGCTCGGAGCGGTCGAGCTCCTTAATCGCGTCGATCATCGCGCGCAGCTCGTCCACATTGCGCGTGGTCATGCGCGTCGCGTCGAAGCTCTCGGCGTTTCGGGAAAGATAGCAGCAGTAATACGCCGACGGATAGAAGATCTTGAAATACGCGATTCTCAGCGCCATCGTGACATACGCGACGGCGTGCGCCTTCGGGAACATGTATTTGATCTTCTTGCAGCTGTCGATGAACCACGGTGGCACCTGATCGTTGCCCACCAGCGCCTCCTCCATCTCGGGCTTCAGGCCCTTGCCCTTGCGGACGGATTCCATCGTCTTAAACGAAATCTCCGAATCGATGCCGTAGGCGATCATCTGGTTCATGATGTCATCGCGTGTGCAGATGCATTCGCGCAGCGGAATGCCCTGGCGCACCAGATCCTGCGCGTTGCCGACCCACACGTCCGTGCCGTGCGAAAGGCCGGAAATGCGAATCAGTTCCTCCATGCTCTTCGGCTTCGTCTCCTTCAGCATGCCGCGCACGAATTTCGTTCCGAATTCGGGGACGCCCAGCGTGCCGCTCTCGGCCACGCCCAGCTCTTCGGGGGTAATCCCGAGCGCCTCGGTGCCGGAAAACAGCGAAATGATCTTTCCAAATACCTCCGGATCGTTCAGGGGAACCGCCTGCGGCGCGATGCCGGTCAGATCCTGCAGCTTTCTCAGCATCGTCGGATCATCGTGGCCCAGCACGTCGAGCTTGACCAGCACGTCGTGCATGGAGTTAAAGTCGAAGTGCGTGGTGATCGTATCGGTCGTCTGATCGTCCGCCGGATGCTGAATGGGCGTGAACTGATAGATCTCGTAGTCCTTCGGCAGAACGACCATGCCCGCCGGATGCTGGCCGGTCGTGCGCTTTACGCCGGTAATGCCGCGCGCGAGGCGCTCCTTTTCCGCGTTCGTCAGGCTCAGATTGCGTTCCTCGGCGTATTTGAGCACGTAGCCATACGCCGTCTTTTCCGCAATCGTGCCGATCGTGCCCGCGCGGAAGCAGTTTTCTGCGCCGAACAGCTCCTTGATGTAATTGTGCGCCACCGGCTGATACACGCCGGAGAAGTTCAGATCGATATCCGGAACCTTGTTGCCCTTAAAGCCCAGGAACACCTCGAACGGGATGTTGAAGCCGTCCTTGTCCATCTGTGCGCCGCATTCCGGGCATTTCTTCGGCGGCAGATCCAGGCCGGTGGAATACTCCTTCGGGATATCGAATTCATGGTGCTTGCATTTCGGGCAGACGTAGTGCGGCGGCAGCGAATTGACCTCCGTAATTCCCGAAAGATACGCCACCAGCGACGAGCCGACCGAGCCGCGCGAGCCGACGATATAGCCGTCCGACAGCGATTTCGCCACGAGCTTGACCGCAATCATGTAAAGCGTCGAAAATCCATAGCCGATGATCGCGCCCAGCTCCTTGTCCACGCGCTTCTGCACGATTTCCGGAAGGGGGGAGCCGTAAATCGATTCCGCCTTCGTCATCACGAGATTGCGCAGCTCGCCCTCGGCCTCCGGCCAGAACGGCTGGAACGTCTCCTTGCCCTCCGGATGCGGCAGGAATACCTTGACGTCGCCCACCAGATCGGCGATTTTGTTCGGATTCGCAATCACGATTTCCTTCGCCTTTTCGCGCCCGAGATACGAAAACTCCTCCAGCATTTCGTCCGTCGTCTTGAAATACAGCGGCGGCTGGAAGTCCGCGTCCTCGAAGCCGCGCGTCGCCAGCAATATCGCGCGGTAAATGCTGTCCGTCGGGTCCAGAAAATGCACGTCGCCGGTCGCGCAGACCGGGATATTCAGCTTTTCGCCGAGGCGCACGATCTTCCGGTTCAGCTCGCGCAGCCCGTCGTCGTCCCTGACCGTGCCCTCGCGCACCAAAAACGCGTTGTTGCCGATCGGCTGCACCTCGAGATAATCATAGAATTTCGCGATTCGCTCGATCTCGGATTCGCGCTCGCCCGCCAGCACCGCGCGGAACAGCTCGCCCGATTCGCAGGCGCTGCCCACAATCAGCCCCTCGCGGTATTTCTCGATCAGGCTGCGCGGTATGCGCGGCGTGCGGTGGAAGTAATTCAGATGCGCCTCGCTCACCAGCCGGTACAGGTTCGTAATGCCCGTCTGCGAGGTTGCGAGCAATATGATGTGATACGCCTGCTTGCCCGCGTCCACCTGGAAGCAGTAGTTGATCTCGCGCAGTCTGGATACGCTCTTGCGCGATTTCAGCTCCTCCAGCATCTTCATCAGCACCAGCGCCGTCGCGCGCGCGTCGTGCACCGCGCGGTGCGCGTTCGTGAGCGAAACGTTGAACAGCTTCGCCAGCGTCCCCAGCTTGTGGTTTTTGATGTTCGGATAGAGATTGCGCGCCAGCGCCAGCGTATCCAGCGTCACGAAATCAAATTCGCGCCCGATCAGCGGGAACGCGCGCTTGAAAAACGACATGTCAAACGCCGCGTTGTGCGCGACCAGCACCGCACCCTCGCAGAATTTGGCGAAATCCGGCATCGCCTCGCGCAGCGTGCGCTTGCCGCTCAGCATTGCGGATGTAATTCCGGTAATTTCCACGATCTTGTCCGGCAGCGGCCGGCAGGGATCGATCAGCTCGGAGAACGAATCGACCTCCACGCCGTTTTCAAACCGCACCGCGCCGATTTCGATGATCTCGTCCGTAAACGTATTCAGACCCGTGGTTTCCACGTCCAGCACCACATACGTGCTCGAATCGATTTCCTCGTCGCCCGCGGCCTTCACGATATCGGCCGCATCCTCGATCAGATAGCCCTCGCACCCGGGAATCAGCTTGATTCCCGCCTTTTTCGCCGCGCCGAACGCCTCCGGGAACGACTGCACCACGCCGTGATCCGTGACCGCAATCGCCTTATGGCCCCATGCCGCGGCCTGCTTGATCAGGTCGGTCGCCGTCGCGCACGCGTCCATGGTCGAAAACGTGGTGTGCAAATGCAGCTCCACGCGCTTCTCGCTCGCCGTATCGCGGCGCACCGGCTTTTCGGCCTCCATAATATCGGAAACCATCAAAACCATTTCGCGCTTGAAATCGTCGTAGCGATAGCTGCCGCGCACGGTGGCCCATTTGCCGTCCTTCAGCTTTGCGGAAAGCGCGTCCGCCTGCGCCTGCAGCGTCTTCGCACTCGTCTCCGCGCCGCGCCGCCCGCCCAGAAACAGCTTGCAGTTCACCGAGCCCAGCCGGTCGGTCATCGAGAACGTCACGATTTTGGTCTTGCCGTTCTTCGTGTCGCGCATGTCCAGGCCGGACACCTCGCCGCGCACCGTGCAGCGGCCCACGTCCTCGGTCAGCTCGTTCATGTCCAGAATCGAATCGTGAATCGGCTTTCCGTAAACCACGTCCGCCGGCATCGGCTTTTTGTCGTTCGCGGCGCTCTTTGCGCGCAGCGTCGTGTCCATCGCCAGCGCCTCGGCCTCGCGCGCGCGCGCCTCGGCGATCTCCTGAATGCGCTTTTCCTCGCCGCCGCGCACGGAAATCGTCGCCGCGCAGGCAATTCCAAACATCTCGCGCATCAGCGTCTCAATGCGCCGGTCGATGCCGCGCATGCGCAAAAACGCCGCGCCCTCCTCGGACGAGACGCTGATATTCAGCTTGTCCCCCTCCAGCGACCAGTCCTCGCCGGTAAACCGGAGAAACGACGCGCTGCCCGGGCTCTCCAGCCACAGCTTATCCCTTAAAACGCCCAGCGCCATCGCGATATTGCCGCGCACGCGCTCGCCCAGCTCCGGATAGCTGATCAGCGTTTCCACCTTCACCGCCGGAAACGCGCCGGCAAAGCGACCCTCCACCAGCGTGCTTTCAACGCTCGATAAAAGGCGCGTCGAATTCAGACGCACCTGCATGTTTCCCGTTTGTTTGGAGATCGAAACGCGCGCGAGGCTCAGGCATTTCGCCAGCTCGCCATCATCCGTTTCAATCAGCTTTCGCCATACCTCGCTCATCTGCCGCCTCCTCGCGCAGGCGATTCATAACGAATCCCGCCGCGTAAAACGTCGTCTCGTAGCGCATAAAGTCCAGAATGTGCTCGTCCCACTGCAGATTCATGCTCGCCGGGAACTCGTCGTCCGCGTCCCAGAACAGAATCCGCATCTTGATTTCCTTAAGCACCGGAATATCAAAGCCCACATCGCCCGTGCCGGTCCGTTCGCCGCCCAGGCGCTCGCACGCCGCGGAAAGCAGCGCGCATTTGCCGGAAAAACAGTTCGCCGAATCCTGAAACAGGCTGCCGTTCGGCGCGGAGGACACGTTTCTCTGGTTCCACGCGTTCTGAAACCGCCCGGAAACGCGCGCGCCCGGCTTCGCATCGCAGAGGATATCGTAAATCGTCATGCCGTCGCCGTGGCCGGCGGGCTGCCACCGTTCCTTCAGAAATTCAATCGCGCCGGTCGCGCGCTCAATGCGATACGGCCGCGCAACGAACGTAAGATACAGATACCGCTCGTCCGCATTTAATGAAAACCGGTCGATGATCGCCTGCTGGTCGTATTTCAAAAACAGCTCGCGCGTCCGCACCAGCGTGATCTGGTAATTGTCCCGCTTTTCAGGCGCGCTCATCGGCAATCCTCCTGATTTCGGCAATCAGTGCCTCGGCCAGATCGCCCTTCACCGCGCGCGGCTTCTGTCCCTTCACGAACAGCGCGCCGCCATCGCGCCCGCCGGCAACGCCGAGATCGGCCTCCTTCGCCTCGCCCGGGCCGTTTACGATGCAGCCCATGACCGCGACCTTCATCGGAATGCGAATGTCGCGCGTCGCCTCGCGCACGCGGGTGGCGATGCCGGAAACGTCGATCGTCGTGCGCCCGCAGGTCGGGCAGGACACGATTTCAATAAAATCGCGCCTGAGACCGCACGCACGCAGGATCGAAAGCCCCGCCTCGACCTCCGGAACCGGATCGCCGGAGAGCGACACGCGAATCGTATCGCCGATGCCCTCCATCAGCAGCGTTCCGATGCCGACCGCGCTTTTGACCACGCCCACGTCCGCCGTGCCGGATTCGGTCACGCCGATATGCTGCGGGTAATCGCTCGTCCGCGCCGCCAGACGGCAGGCCTCGATCATCGTTTTCACGTCCGTCGCCTTATAGGACAGCACGATCTGGTCATAGCCCGCGCGCTCGAGCATGCGCGCGTGGTTCAGACCGCTTTCGACCATCGCCTCGGGCGTCACGCCGCCGTATTTATTCAATAAATCCTTTTCAATCGACCCGGAATTGACGCCGATGCGCACCGGAATGCGATGCTGCTTTAAGCAGTCCGCCAGAATCCGCACATTCTTTTCGCCGCCGATATTGCCGGGATTGATGCGCACCTTCGCGATGCCGTTTTCGATGGACTCAATCGCCAGCCGGTAATCAAAGTGAATGTCCGCCACCAGCGGAACGGGGCTTCCGTCCACCAGCGCGCGCACCGCCTTCGCGCACGCCTCGTCATACACCGAAACGCGCACGATATCCGCGCCGGCCGCCGCCATGGCGCGAATCTGTTTTAACGTCGCCTCCACATCCCGGGTGTCGGTGTTCGTCATCGTCTGAACCGATACCGGCGCGCCGCCGCCGATCGCGACCGCGCCCGCATGCACCTGCTTCGTCATGGCGTGCCTCCAATGGTCTTTATCAGATTCGGTATATTCACAATATCGTGCCAGGTGAGCGCCACGAACAGAATCAGAATCAGCCCGAATCCGATCAGGTGCACCATGCCCTCCTTCTCCGGCGGCACGGGCTTTCCGCGGATCGCCTCAACGATCAGGAACACCAGCCGCCCGCCGTCCAGCGCCGGAATGGGCAGAAGATTCATAATTCCCAGATTCAGCGAAATCAGGAACAGGATATCCCAGATCATGCTGCGGTCGCGCTGCATGACCTCGCTGATTACGACCACCGTGCCGACCGTGCCGGTCATCTCATTCGCGCCCTCGCCGTGGAAAATCAGCTTCCGCAGCGTGTCGAACAGCTGCTCGGTCACGTTCGCCATCATGCGCCCGGATGCGGGAATCGCCTCGAAAAAGCCGTATCTCCGCGTCTGGAACACCACGCCCAGCAGATAGCTCTTCGAGCCGTCCTCGTTCTGAATCTCCTTCGGCGACGCATTGATCTCAAGCGTCTCCTCGCCGCGGCGCACGGTGAGACGAATCTCGCCGCCCTGCGCGATCTGCTGGCTCAGCGCCTGTGTGCCGGTCGAATTCTGCGCAATTTCCGCGCCGTTTGCAGCCAGAATCGCATCTCCCGGAAGCAGTCCCGCCTCCTGCGCCGCCGACGCATCCACCACCTGATTCACCACCGGGTACACGTCCGCATTGTAAAACAGGCACAGCATCGCGATTCCCGCCAGAAACGCGACCAGAAAATTCATCGCCGGGCCCGCGAACACGGTCAGAATCCGCTTCCATACGCTCGCGTTGTTCATCGCGTCCGGCGCGGAATTGCTCTCGTCCTCGCCCACGAATTTGCAGAAGCCGCCCAGCGGAATCGCGCGCAGCGAAAACTGCGTGCCCTTTCGCTTCCAGCCCAGCAGCTTCGGCCCAAATCCGACCGAGAACTCCACCACGCCGACGCCGCACAGCCGGCCGACGATGAAGTGGCCGAATTCATGAAAGACGATGATTACGCCCAGAATCACAATCGCCAGAAGAATATACAGAATATTGCTCAGCATTTACGCCCTCCCGAGAATTTCCCCTGTCAGCGCGCGCGCCCGCGCGTCCGCTTCATAAACGTCCGCGATCGACGAAATGTCCGCTCTCTCGAGCTTCTCCATCGCCTCCGCAATCGCGCGCGCAATGCGCCCGAACGGTATTTCGCGCCTCAAAAACGCCGCGACCGCCGCCTCGTTCGCCCCGTTGAACACAACCGGCGCGCTTCCGCCCGCTTTCAGCGCGTCCACCGCCATCTTCAAGCACGGAAAGCGCTCCGTATCCGGCGCGCGGAACGTGAGCTTTGCAAGAGCGGCAAAATCCAGCGGCTTTGCGTCGTAGGGCAAGCGCTCCGGATAGCCCATCGCATAGCCGATCGGGCCGCGCATGTCCGGATTGCCCAGCTGCGCGAGCACCGCGCCGTCCTCGAATTCAATCATCGAATGAATCACGCTCTCCGGATGCACCACGACGTTGATCCGCTCCGCCGGCATGGAAAACAGATAGTGTGCCTCGATCACCTCGAGGCCCTTGTTCACCATCGTCGCGCAGTCGACGGTGATCTTCGCGCCCATCTTCCAGTTCGGATGCCTGAGCACGTCCTCGACCGAAGCCGTCTGAATCGCCTCGCAGCTCCAATCGCGCAGCGCGCCGCCGGACGCGGTCAAATGCAATCGCCGCACGGGATTTCCGCCCCGCGCCTGCAGGCACTGGAAGATCGCCGAATGCTCGCTGTCCACCGGAAGCAGCGGCTTATTCAGCCGCTTCGCCTTTTCCATTACGAGATTGCCGCCCGTGACCAGCGCCTCTTTATTGGCCAGCAGCACGCGCTCGGAAACGTCCAGCGCCGTAAGCACCGCGTCCAAACCCGCGATTCCCACGATCGCGCACAGCGCGTCCTGCGATTTCGCCGCCTTCAGCGCGTTTACGCACGCGTCTTTCCCGAAAAACCATTCGCAGAAGCGCAGATCCTCCGGAATCTCGTCCGGCTCGCAGACCAGCGCCGCCGCGTCGGGCCTGAATTCGCGCACGAGATCAAACAGCTTCTCCTTCGACGCGTTCGCCGCCAGACAGTTTACATAAAATCGCTCCGGATACCGCCGCGCCAGATCCAGCGTCTGCGTGCCGATCGAGCCGGTCGCGCCCAAAACCGCTATCGTTCGCATTCAAAATCACCTCATGATCTGAAAAAACACCGCGCACACCGCGCCGCAGAACAGGATGCCGTCGAACCGATCCATCACGCCGCCATGGCCGGGAAAGATCGTTCCATAGTCCTTTACGCCGCAATGGCGCTTCACCAGCGACGCCGTCAGATCCCCGATCTGCGACATCGCGCCCGCAAACACGCCCATAATCGCAAATCCGGGGATCGAGAACTCCGCCTCCGCCTCGCCGATTCGAAGCGCCTGCGCGATTCCCGCCGTCTCCTGCGCCCAATCCAGCAGCCATGCCACCAGCATCGCAAACACGGCGCTCGCGACCAGTCCGCCGATCGAGCCCTCGATCGTCTTCTTCGGGCTGATTTCGGGCGAGAGCTTATGTTTGCCCAGCGCCATTCCGGTAAACAGCGCGAACACATCGTTGATCGAAGCCAGGAAGAACGCGATCAGCAGCGCCGCCAGCGCCATCGTGGCGTTTGGAATGTCCTGCAGCGACGCGAGCATCGAAAACAGGAATCCCGGATACGCCATTGGCAGCACCGTGGCCGAAAGCGCCGGGAAATCGACCCTGCCGCGCAGCACGATCGCGCTCAAGCCCATCAGAAGGCCGATTGCCAGCGCCGCCGCCTGCGCGTTCATGCTCCGCAGCCATTCCGGCGCGCCGGGCGCGTTCGCCCCCGCCTGCAGTCCGATCGCGAGCACGGCATAGACATAGCCCGCCCATTCCGCGGGCTTCGCGCCGGTCTTTTTGATCGCGCGATACACCTCGAACATGCCGATCAGCATTGCCGCAAGCATCAGCGCCCGCAGCGGCCAGCCCCGCAGGTAGATTCCCCCCAGAATGATCGCGGTAAACACCGCGCCCGTCGCCACACGCTTGAGCATGTCGTTTCCTCCGTTTTTTAAGGATTATGCGTTTCCGAACCGGCGCTTGCGCATGGAATACGCTCTGAGCGAATTCAGATAGGCCGCGCGGTCGTAATCCGGCCAATAGGTCTTTTCAAATACCATCTCAGTATACGCCGTCTGCCACGGCAGGAAGTTCGAAAGCCGCATTTCGCCGCTGGTGCGAATCAGCAGATCCACGTCCGGCTGGCCGGCGGTATACAGCTCGCCCGCAAACGCCGCCTCGTCGATCGCGTCCGGCTCCAGCTCGCCGGCTTTGACCCTTCCGGCAAGCGCCTTCGCCGCGCGAACCAGCTCGGCGCGCCCGCCGTAATTCAGCGCGATATTCAGATTCAGGCCCGTATTGTCCTTCGTGCGCTCCATCGCCGCCCTGACCGCGTCGCGCTGCGCCTCGGGAAGGCCCTCCACGTCGCCCAGTATGCGAATGCAGACGTTCTTTGCGTCCAGCTCGTCGATTTCGGAGGCGAAGTATTTAAGCAAAAGCCCCATCAGGGCATTGACCTCTTCCTTCGACCGCGACCAGTTCTCCGTCGAAAACGCATACAGCGTCAGATGCTTAATTCCCCAATCGTCGCTCGCGCGAATGATTTCGCGAACGGCCTCGGTGCCCGCGGCGTGTCCGGCCGAGCGCGGAAGCCCGCGCTGCACCGCCCAGCGGCCGTTGCCGTCCATGATAATCGCCACGTGCTTCGGCAGGTTGTCTGGCGGCAGCGCCTGCTGCTGCGCCTCTCCCGGCGAAACCGCAACGGTAATGTATTTCGTTCTTCCGCGAAGCATATTCTGCATGAGCCTGCCCAGTTTTTCCGCAAACATCCTGCCGCCTCCTCTACAATGTCATAATGGGCAGCCGCGCGGGCTGCCCAATGAATGTGCGATAATATGAATCGGGTTAAACCGCCATGATCTCCTTTTCCTTGTCCGCGCCGATGCGGTCGAGATCCTTGATGTGATTGTCCGTAACCTTTTGCAGCTCGTTTTCCGCGACCTTCTGATCGTCCTCGGTGATCACGGAATCCTTCTTCATTTTCTTGATGGCCTCCATCGCGTCGCGGCGGATCGCGCGAATCGCAACCTTGCCCTCTTCAATCTGCTTGCGAACCTGCTTGCACAGCTCCTTGCGGCGTTCCTCGTTCAGCTCCGGAACGAGCAGGCGGATCACCTTGCCGTCGTTGGAGGGATTGATGCCGATATCGGATTTCTGAATGGCCTTTTCGATGGGCCCGATCATCTTCGGCTCCCACGGCGCGATCACGAGCATGCGCGGCTCCGGAGAAGAGATATTGCCCACCTGGTTCAGCGGCGTGGGCGTTCCATAATAGTCCACGGTGATCTTATCGAGAATCTGCGGATTGGCGCGGCCCGCGCGCAGCGTGCTCAAATCCTTCTGAATTACGGAAATGGTCTTGTCCATCTTTTCGCCGGCCGTCTTGATCGTCTCTTTATACATGATCATCCCTCCAAATGTTCAAAGCGCATTCACGCTATTTTTCTGAATATATTGTATCGTATCTTAAGCAAATGTGCAAGCAGTTTTTTCCTTCATTTTGAAAAGTTCTCGCCCGCCCCGCCAAATTTTGAAGCGGGCGCGTTGACAGCACAGGAATGCTGTGATATAATAACAGCAGGAAGGGATGACGCTTTTGGTGTGGCTTCTCCCCTCCGTATTAGAGGGATGCCGCCTACCAGTTAGCGCTGGATGGCGGCTTTGCTTTTAGCATTATTTCTTGTTCTTGGTATCGCGACCGAACTTGATCGCTTTCAATACAAAAGGTCGGCAACCGGAGGTTTCCGAGTTTTTGCTTGGCAAAAACCGCTGACGGTTCAAATCGAAGATTTGTACCGCAGCGCCAGAGATGATCATAACGACCGCGGAGATAATCTCGAAGTCAGACATGATCTCACCTCCTTTGCTTTTGTAGGAGGTGAAAAGCCAAGCGCCATCTGGTTCCTTCCTGCCGGAAGCCGAAGCTTCGATTGCATTATACCATACCGCCGCACGCGCGTCAAATAAAAACGAGTCCTCGCGCCGCTTCAAAAATTCATGCGCCCGGGCGTTTACAAGCGCGCGAAACCGTGGTATAATAATGGAAGCAACCGCGAAGGGAGGAAGCAGCATGCCGCAGAAGGGCGTAAAGGTGATCGCGCAGAATCGTCGCGCGCGGCATGATTATTTCATCCTCGATACGTGGGAAGCCGGTATTGAGCTGCGGGGCACGGAGGTCAAATCCCTGCGCCTGGGCAAATGCAACCTGAAGGACAGCTTCGCGCAGGTGAAAAACGGCGAAATGCTCGTTCAGGGCATGCACATCAGCCCCTACGAAAACGGCAACATCTTCAATACCGATCCAATGCGCCCCAAGCGCCTGCTGATGCACAAATCGGAAATCCGAAAGGCGCAGCAGAGCGTGATGCAGCAGGGCCTTTCGCTGATTCCGCTGTCGATCTATTTAAAGGACGGCCGGATGAAGCTGGAGCTCGCGCTGTGCAAGGGCAAAAAGCTCTACGACAAGCGCGACGACATGGCCAAGCGCGACGCCAAGCGCGATATTGAGCGCACAATGGCGGGGCGCGGCTGATTTTCACCACGGCGGTTTGCCCAAACCCCATTCACGCGGGGCCGTAAATGGTTTCGACGGGGATGCGGAGGGGCGAAGAAGCGAGCGGCAGCCCTGGACTGCCTCAAAAACGGGACTTAAAGATTAACTGACAACTACGAAAACGTAGCTTTCGCAGCTTAATGCGAAACGTCGCCCCTAAGCCTCCTGCGGCGTAGGCCAGCGGCGTCAGAATAGCAGGGAACCAGCCGGCTCAAGCTTTGCGGTCGGTGGGATTTTATGAAGCTACTAAAACCGGTATCCTGTCCGCGGGAGCCCGGCGGAGGGAATGTCAAATCACGGACTGCGCTCGGAGAAGCTTCGTTCGGCCGGTCTTCGGACAGGGGTTCGACTCCCCTCGGCTCCACTTCCAAAAAACGCCCAACCATCGCGGTTTCGGGCGTTTTTCTTTTTTCCTTCCACCCACTTTCCCACCCACTTTATTTTTTTACATTCAAAATATCGCGAAATACGCCGTCGATAATCGTTGCGGCGCGATGCCGGTCGCCCTCGATTTCATGGCCGTAAACGCCGAACGTGTCCATGCTTTCCGAGTGCCCGACTACCGACTTCATCAGCTCCAGCGGCAAATCGGCCTTATTAATCGAGATGAACGTGTGCCGCAGTTCGTGCAGATTCGAGCGTATGCCATGGTGCTTGCGGTAGGTGTCCCATTGGTCGTATACGCAGTTTGGCGACGGGCGCTCGCCATATCGATCGCAGAATACCCACGGCGAAATCAGGGCCTTGCGCTGCAGCATCGCACGCTGATCGGTGAGCACTTTCAGCGCCGTGTCGGTCAGCTCGATCGTTCTGCGGGCGTTCCTGTTTTTGCCCTCGGTGATCTCGTTTTCGGAATTGATCGACCGGCAGATCGTCAGCGTGCGTCCGTCGATATCCTCCGTGCGCAACCCGCACATCTCCCCGCGCCGCAGCCCTGTTGCCACCAGAAAGCGCCATGCATGAATGAAATGCGCCTCTTCCTGCCGCCCGTATCTCGGGAAGCACGCGTCCGCGAACAGTACGCGAATTTCGTACGGTTGAAGCACAATCTTTTCCCTGCGTGCCGCCGCGTTTTTCGGGATCACCAGATCGCCCTTTTCGAGACGCTGCACATTCCATCTCGACCGCAGCGCAAAGCCGACGAATTCATTGATCGCCGCGCGAATGTTGGTGCAGGTGCGCGCCGACAGGCCCTTTTGCGCCGCTGTATCAATGCACGATTGCCACATGATCGGCGTGATGATGGACAATCGACGCTCGAGAATGCAGGGCGACAAATACACTCGATAGATCTGGTCGAGTTTATTGACGTTCGCAGTACCGGTACGCTCGCGCTGAACGGCCATAAACGCCTCCCACGCCGCCGGGAACCGCATGTCTATTGTTCCCTTCTCCAGCCATTCATCGGCCTTAATCTCGGCGGCATGCTTGCCCTTGCGGCCTTTTATGGCCGATGTAAACCCCTTGCGCACGCCGTCCTTCTGCACCTTGACCTGCCAGTATCCCTTTGACTCGATCCAGATTGCTTCCGACATTCGTTTGCTTGCCATCGTTCCCCCTCCTATCAAAAACCCCGCCGAAGCGGGGAAAATAGTTACCTCCTTATCCATCCCATCGACGGCAGAAGAAAATCCAGCAGGAACAGCAGCGCGAACAGGCCCAGCGCGACATACGATATGATGATCGCCGCCCGCGCCCGCCTGCGCTCATAGGCAATTTCCGCTTCCGCGCGCTCCCGCTCCTTCTCGGCGAGCCTCCATCGCGCGCTGATGCGCTCGTCCTTCTCGCCCAGCCGCGCTTCCAGACCGGCAACCACCAGCTGATAAGCATCCAGATCGCGGTCTGCGCTGGTTCCGATTCCTGCCAGCTCGTCGAGACTGCCGCCCATGGTTGCGACCAGCTTGCGCACGATTTCAAAGTTCGCAGAATCATCGTTGATGCCAGAGAAATACTTCCCAATCGTGTTCGCATTCACGTTGGCGGTCTCCGCGATTTCACTCTGTGTGCGCCCGTCCTTCTCCTTGAGCCTGCGCAGGTACGGTGTAATCCGATTCGTCGTTTCTCTCGCCTCCTAACATCGTTGACCCATAGTTGACTGCTTCCGCGTCTTCCCTCCTTTTTCTCTGTTTTCTCCAAAATATCCCCAAATTGGGGGATTTCTTCTCATGAGAAGTGGAATTCTTCTCAGGAGAAGAAAATTCTTCCTACAAAAAGCGGATTCTTTTTCGGTTCTTCTCCTGTGGTATTGATTCTTCCCGTTAAGTGTGTCACCATGGAATCAACAGGAATCCACGAACACGCAGGAGGTACATTCGACCATGATGAACAACGCAATGCTCAATCCGAACTACCGGCAATGGCTCGCGCGCAGGCTCTCCCATGAAGGGCGCTTTCGCGTAGTATTTGGGAATTATCCGGAGTGCCCGGAGGTCTTCGAGTTCATTACGCCGCCTGATGCATCCGGCGCAAGAACTCGCTTCATCAACATCAATGCCAAGCATGATGCAAACATTTCGCGACTCATTCGCCCATAGTGCGAATATGGCAGCAATTGCCTGTTGACTTTTTTGCCATTTTCGCATATAATGAGTATGAAAGAACGTCGCCGGACTAACGCGAGGGTGTATCACCAGCATGCTTGTCATGTGGAAGTCGCGCCGGGGGTTCTTTCTTGCTTTATACAGCCAGAACAAACGCGAGTAGCCTGCAGCGCTTCTTTATCCGGCTTCATATCGCGAGTGAAGAACTTAACGCCATAGCTGTCCAGTTTTCCATCCTTGCGATATAAATGATCGGCCAACGCTATGCTGAAGCACGGCGTAGAGAATCCATAGCTGTTTATTTCATACGTCAGGAACATCGTTGTCGCACATACATCCGCTAACTGCAGCATGTCCCAGCCTGCCGCAGGTTTGGCGGATATTTTTTCGAAAGCGCTGGAATAAATGCTGTTGTAATCATACGGCAGCAGCTTGTCCTGAATGTATTCAATCAGTTCGCCGTCCCTTGCGGTTCCTCGCGCTGATAAAACCACATCGCATGTTTTCCCCTGCGCATTCAAAAACCAAGATACCCGCTGCAACAGATACTTGCATACAAAATTATATGCAACATGCGTATCCGGAATCTTGCTTGCGTCGAACTTATTGGTATCGACCAGCGCGCTCATATAAATGAAATCCTGATCCTTCAGCTCTCGAACAATAAATCCTCGTTTCTTAAAATCGGTTATTGTCCTGAAGTGTATTTCCTTGATATTCAGCCTCGACTTGATACCCGCCATCCGACGCCGTATCTGCGCCTCGGCCTCTTTTTTTACAAGCACGGCAGTGAGAACAAACCATTGCGTTCCCCTGTTAATCCCCAGATCGCCAGCCTCATCTATATATGCCGTGTAATCGCTCATTGCGCGCCCCTCTTATCTGAAGTTGCTATACCCGTAAATCGCTGTTATTCCTATTTCCCTGCCGCCTTGCTCATCTTGTCGAGGCCCTTTTCTTCGCCCTTCTCCACGTACTCAAGCACATGCTTTTCGTTCTTCGCAAGGTCTTCCTGCGTGATCTCCACGCCCGCCGGGTCTTCGCTTCTTGCCAGCGCGTCCGTGAGCTTTTCAATGTAGGTTTCTACACTATCCTGCCCTTCTTCATCCAATTGCATAAACACGTCCAGCAGCGCGCGGAACGTTCGCGATTTGGAATACCGGCGCGCCACCCGATCCAGCATTTGCGTCTGCGTTTCCAGCTCCATCGCGCCCTCGCCGGTTTCCAGCCACTCGCGCCGAACGTTGAACTCGCGGCAGATGGCCGTAATTACAGTATTGGACGGAACACGAACGCCCTTCTCATAAGTAGTAATTGCACTTCCTGTTAGTCCGACGCGCGCTCCAAATTCCACTTGCGTCAGATTTTTGGATTTTCTCAGTTCTTTGATTCTTTTTTCCATGCTATTCCCCCGCTGTTCTTAACTATGCCTATTATACCGCTAAAAACTTACGCTGTCAATATTTTTTTGAAAATCGGCAGAAAAACTATTGACAAAACTAACGGCGTAAGCTATAATACTCACATAGTCAGCAAGCAGAAAGGAACGCAAAACAATGAACACAAACTTCTGGGAAGTAGTCAAGGGCCGGAAGAAGGTAGCACTCGAAGTCGGAGAACGCGTTTATATCGCATATCCGGAGATGATAGAGGAAATCGAAAAAGAATGGCGCGAGGAAGGCATCCCTTCCAAGATCGTTTGCGTTTCGGGCTTCCTTTCCAATTTCTACGAGACGCAGTCCATTCACTAAGGTCATCCAGCATGAAGGCAGGAAGGAGCGCAAGACAATGGAAACCACGAATTCCAGAATGCTGGAAGCTGCCAGCACGGAAGAACTGATTCAGGAATTGCTTCGACGCGGAGCATCCGCGTTTAATGGAAGCCCGCAAGCGCCGATCCGGCTTTCCCACGAGTGCCTGATGCTGTTGATCGACGGCTTCAGCGTGCAGGAAGGATTGCCAGAGCTTCGGCGGTGGTGAGGGTAGAAAGGAGCGCAAAACGATGGAAATCAGGATCAGAGAAAGCTCGCATGGCGGTTATGCTGTCGAGAAGGGCATCCAGCATGAAGGCGGTATTGAAGTTGGCTACAAGCCCGGGTGCACCATGAAGGCGTTTATTGTCTATGAATCGGCCCACTATGACACGCTCGAGGAAGCAAAGAAAGCCGCGAGCAGAATGAGGTAAGCCATGTTCAAGAATCTCATCGCCGAAAAGGCGATCCACCGGCTGTCGAATCAGCGGATGGCCGAAATCGCGGGCGTATCCCGCCCGACGTTCGAAAGCAAGATGAAGAACGGGCATTTCACCGCGATCGAGTGCTGGAAGCTCATTCGGTATTTCGGCAAGACGTTCGAATACCTCTTCGCCACCGACGACCAGAGCGCGTAAGGGAGGATAAAGCAAATGAGCATCACTACGGACGAAAGGGCTATCAAGCTGCAACTGGACGATACGTCCAAGCGCAAACTGCGCATCATCCTTGAAACGCTGGCGATTGATGAGCCGCCGATTTCACATTCGAAAAAGCTGCTCAGGATTGCGGAGGCCCTGCTTGAAAACAGAGCGCCAACCCTGAGCGGCTCGGAAGATTGAGGGATTACCGGAACGGGCCGCAAAAAGACACGCCGACCTGCGAGGGTACTTAAGTTCACAGATCGGCGGCTCCGAGATTTGTTTACCTGAATGTGCTGCAACAATGCCGCGCCTATCGCTGCGTTTGTTTGCGGGATAGCCCGCCTGCACTTCTCTGTGCTATGTGAAGAGCGCTTTTGTTGGGGATGCGTTTTAACGACTTCTCTGTCGGGCTCTTGTCGGGTAAGCATTGTGCGGAAAGTACCCTAGAACGCTTCTTCGCACACGTCTCACTTTAGCGGTTTCGGCTCCGCTAGCCACTAGCATCGACGGTTGACTTCAGGAACATGTGGTTTCAAAAGTTTGGTCATAGCGACCACTCCTTCCCGCCACATATGAATGGCACTTCCATTATAGGAAATATTTTTCCAGCTGTCAACCGATCGATGCAATTTGCGAAAGAATCCGGCAGAATTGCCGGTAGCATCTGACGAAAAAGACGATCACCATGTGTGACAATGAGGGAGGTGAAGGGGATGGATATCCGCACGAGAATCGGCTTCATTCTTCGCCCGGTGCGATTGCACCACATGGAGGTGGACGGAAAGAAGCTGCTTGTAATCATCAAGTGCGGCTTGAGAGGGGTAGAGTGGATCAGGCGTTACGCCGTTGTGGATGAAGTCGACGAGCGCCTGAATCCGCTCAACCGCGAGTTTCCTAGGCCTAAAGCGCCTTAATCCAATGGATACCGCCGCAATTAGGGCATACCGGAAGAATTGCTTCCTCATCGGTGATTGCGATCGGGCTGTCTGCATTTTGGCAATTTGCGCAGACGTAATAGCCCAATTCCGGGTGTTCACCGGATGAGAAGATCAATTTCATTCAAATCACCTCCCTTTGAGGTGATTATACCACAGGAAAGGAGATCACCACACAATGAACGCAAACTACTGGGAGGTAGTCAAGGGCCGGAAGAAGGTAGCACTCGAAGTCGGAGAACGCGTTTATATCGCATATCCGGAGATGATAGAGGAAATCGAAAAAGAATGGCGCGAGGAAGGCATCCCTTCCAAGATCGTTTGCGTTTCGGGCTTCCTTTCCAATTTCTACGAGACGCAGTCCATTCACTAAGGTCATCCAGCATGAAGGCAGGAAGGAGCGCAAGACAATGGAAACCACGAATTCCAGAATGCTGGAAGCAACCAGCACGGAAGAGTTGATTCAGGAATTGCTTCGGCGCGGAGCTGGATTTCAACGACGATCCGTATTCCCCATTGCGCCAATGATGAAAAAGGAGGAACAACCCATGACACTGAAGGAACGAACGGACGAAATGGTTTCCCTTTACGGCGAGGTTTGCAAACGGTCGGACGCGGCGAGGATACTGCATGTATCGTCACCGACGATCAACAGCATGCTCTCGGACGGCCGATTGGAATGGGCATGCGAAGGGCAAATGGTGGATATGCGCAGCATCGCGCGCTACATCTGCATGCCCGCCCAGATCAAGGAAGAGGCCCGCAAGCGGCGTTACTGCCGCAGGAACAAGGTCAAATACTGCGTGTAAGGAGGAAACGGCCATGCGCTATTTCAAGGCATTTCACCCCGGCATGATCTGCAAAGGCATGCAGTATGCCGAGAACACGGTTTATGAGGAAAACGGCAATACCATCTGCGAAAATGGCGTAATGCACTTCTGCGAAACGCCGTTCGATTGCCTCGATTACTATCCGCTCGTCGGCAATGATGGGCGCGTCACGGAATTCGCGGAGGTTACGCCAACGGACGTGGTGCTGAAAAGGGGAAACAAGCGAGCGTGCCGCAAGCTGCATATTGGTGCGAAGCTATCGCTGAAGGACGTGATTAACGCGCAGGTTGATATCCAGATGGAGAAGGGTGCTTGTGATACTGCCGCATCGGGCAATGGGAGCCGGATCGCCGCATCGGGCTATGGGAGCAAGCTCGCCGCATCGGGCTATGATAGCCGGATCGCCGCATCGGGCAATGGGAGCAGGATCGCCGCATCGGGCGATGGGAGCAGGATCGCCGCATCGGGCAATTGGAGCCAGCTCGCCGCATCGGGCAATGGGAGTCGGATCGCCGCATCGGGCGATGGGAGCCGGATCGCCGCATCGGGCGATGAGAGCCAGCTCGCCGCATCAGGCAATTGGAGCCAGCTCGCCGCATCGGGCGATGAGAGCCAGCTCGCCGCATCAGGCAATTGGAGCCGGATCGCCGCATCGGGCTATGGGAGCAGGATCGCCGCATCGGGCGCGCATTCCATTGCGGCGGCGATTGGCAGGAACAGCGCGGCCTCCGCTTCGCTGGGGAGCTGGATCGTGCTTGCGGAATTCAACAGCGACGGCGAACCCATTTGCGTAAAGGCCGCGCAGATCGACGGCGAGAAGCTCAAGCCGAACGTGTTCTACAAGCTCAAGGGCGGCGAATTCGTGGAGGCGAACGAATAATGCGCTACTATCTGACGCAGCGGCCACCGGCTCCGGGGGCGATACCGGCCGGGGCGCGGGCGGTTGCGGATTATGACGAGCCGACCTACATCCATTCGATCGGCAAAACCGTCCACGGCTGGGCACAATACGACCGGGAGCTGACCGATCGCGAGATCGAGGATTACGAGCTGGCGCCGGAAAGGAAGTAAACGGCAATGGTTTTCAAACGTATCTCCGAGTCCATTCTCCGCCGGGTACGATGGCCGCAGAAGCGGAAACGCGGGCCGATCTGCGCGGCGTGTCCATCACAAGGCGAATGCCAACGCAGGGAAATGCCGCGTCTGGTTGGAATTCCGCTGGATTCAGATCCGCCGGAGAATTACCAAAGAATTGTCGACGTAACTCTGGATGAGAAAACAGTAATGCGATTCGCCGTGCTTCCCCCGGAAGAACATTCACCGGAAAATCAGAAATAACGCGCTCGCTGCCGACTCGAAGACTTCTCTGTATGTTCATGGATTCAGCCATATTCTTCCCGGTTTTCAGCTTCACTTGAAGAACGGAAACCGTAACCGCGGATAAATTCGATACGCAGTATTCCAGAAGAAACGAGTTTTCGTCCATGCATACCAGAATGCAATTGTCCACGCGGAGCTTCAGACGGCGCATCCACAGGGAATGCAGAAGGTTAAACAGCGACAGAAGCAAACCGGCGAGGCCCACGTATTCAAGGATTACTTTCATAACAACACACCTTTCAGGAAAGGATGCTCGAAATGGCAAAAGACGGAAACAAAATTCAAACCGGATTACGCATTCCCGAAGCGCTCTATGACCAGCTCTGCGAGGACGCAAAGCGAAACGGCATATCGATCAACGCGCAAATCCTGTTTCTGCTCGACGTTGGAATGCGAGCGGTTAATCTTGGCATTCGGGAACAGGGCCGTGATCTTGCTCGTAAGCGGCAAGATACTGACGAATGATGTGTTCAACAAGGTTGTTCAGTGTGCGGCCGTCCTGCCGAGACAGCGTTTTGAGTTTCCTGTAGGTGACTTCATCAATGCGCAGTCCGGTTTGGATTTTAGCTGGAATCATAGAGCGCCTCCTATCACTTAGACCAACACTGGGGGGATGTCATTTCTGAAGATCGTCGGGCAAAATAACCTTGCCATGCTCGGCCTCGTATTTCTCAATCCCCATGCGGATGAAATATTCGAACTGGCTGTTCATGGTGCGGTTTTCGAGCTTGGCAATGGCCTTCGCTTTGCGGAACAGGGTTTCGTTTAAACGGAGCTGAGTACGCTCGCGATCTGGAATTTTCGGCGGCATGTTGTAACCCTCCTTGTAAATAGTGCCTTTCATACACTATTTTACACTTAAAGATACTGCAATTCAAGGCAATGGAAGCGGATAACCATCGCTCTACTTGCCGTCCTGGCATTCAAGCAGAAAGGAGTATGAAGCAATGGATCGCGAACAGACGACGCTGCGCCTGCCGGTAGAGCTCATGGATAAGCTCAGGCAGCAGGCGCAAGAGAGAGGCGACAGCTTCAATGAAACGGTTATTCGGTATCTGAGACTTGGGTTTGAATTTGAATCGCGCCGTTCTTCGCCTCATAGTCCGAAATCGCCGACTTCATGAGCATTTCGATTTCCTTGTTGACGGAACGTCCGTTTTCGCTCGATAGGACTTTGAATTTGTCCATAATGGTCTTATCGACGCGAAGCGGATAAGGGTTCATCTGTGCCATGTGATTCCTCCGTTCAATTAGATATCAAAATTATATCACATGATACGAAATTATCAAGTATTCAAAAAGATATCAAAAAGGTATTGACAATGAATACAGATGCAGATATAATATAGATATCAAATAGAAATCTATAGGAGGGCGCGATGAGATTTTTAATCAGCATACCGGATTGTCTGCACAGGGATATCAAGGAGATCGCTCAAAAAAGAGGGCAAACGCTCACCGGGTTGATCAGAGAAATCCTCTGGGACTGGCTGAAGGAAAACGAGCAGGACGCGTAAGGGAGGATAAAGCAAATGACCATCGAAGAGCGCATCAAAGCAATGGAAGCGGAGATCGAGGGGCTGAAGGCCCAGGCATTGATTCAGGCGAACGGGATCGACCATTGGCCGGACGAGAAGGCCGGGGCGCTGGGGGAGGAACTGGGCTGGCAGCGCCCGAGGGTGTACAACGGGCTGCAAACGCCGTTTTCGGCGACCATCCGCAGTACGCTGCTGGGCGAGGAATACCGGCGGAGGCGGCTCGGCAAGCTGACCAGCGAGGAAAAGGCGGCGGCGGTCGCGATGTGGGACGAGCTGGCCGACGTGGTGCGGAGGCACGCGCAGGCAGTACAGAATAAGAAAGACAGGAGATGACAACCAAAATGAAAGACGCAAAAAACGCTTTTCGCAGCAATGTATACAACGACCGACCGCCTTATGCAGACTATGACGCGCCGCATAAGTTCGCGGCCATCGAAGCCATTGTGGCCAAGCGCCTGGTTGAACATCCAGACGCGATCTGTTCCTATTCCGGCGGTAGTGACAGCGATATCTTACTTAACCTTATTGAACGTGTGCGCAATATGTTCAACCTTCCACCCGTGGCGTATGTTTTTTTCAACACGGGACTTGAGATGGAGGCAACCAAGCGCCACGTCAAGGAAGTTGCTGAAAAACATGGTATTGAGATCAAGACCTGCCGCCCGAAAAAAAGTATCGTGACTGCCGTCCGCGAATATGGGCAACCATTCGTCTCCAAGATCATGTCCGCCGGTCTGGAAGGCGTGCAGAAGAAGGGCATTCCTCTGAGCATTGCGGATGAGTACGCAGAGGCCGAGGACAAGGTCGCCAAGCGCGAAGAGCTGCGCGAGCGCTACCCCAAATGCGAAAGCACGATCAATTTCCTGTGCTGCTGCAACAGCAAGGGAGAACCGCGTCCAAACATCCAACTGGTTATCAATTCCAGCAAATACATGTTGGACTTCATTCGAGAGAATCCAATCCCTTTCAGGGTGTCAAATCGGTGCTGCGACATCTGCAAGAAACAGGTGGCTCATGCCGTACAAAAGGGCTATGAAATGGTTATCACTGGCGAGCGCCGGGACGAGGGCGGCATGCGAAGCGTTCCACGGTCAGACAACACAAGTCTGTGCTTTACAGAGACTGCAAACGGATCTTTCCGCCTTCGCCCACTGTACTATGTTTCCGACGCGGACAAGCAGTGGTATTACCTGAATTCGACGGTGCATCAGCGCCTGCATAGAGCGGTTTATGAGCGCTGCAACGGCGCGATTCCCAAGGGCTATCATATTCACCACGTCGATCATAACCGGAGCAACAACGAACCGGAGAATCTGATCGCCGTTACGGGCAAAGACCATAGAAGGATTCACGCGGCGGAAATGACGGAAGAAACGCGCAAAAGGCTGTGCGACAATCTGGATAATAAGGCGCGCCCTGCCGCGGCCAAATGGCACGGCAGCGACGCAGGCCGCGCGTGGCATGCGAAACACTATGCTGAGATGCACGACAAGATGCATCGGCGCGAGTGGATGCTGTGCGAGTATTGCGGCCGTGGCTTCAATGGCGTTGCGAATGGTACAGCGCGTTTTTGTTCCAATGCATGTAAAAGCGCATGGCGCAGAAAGGCAGGACTGGATGATATCATTAAGCAATGCGAATGGTGCGGCCGAGAGTTTAAGAGCAACAAATATGCCGATGTTCACACCTGCTCGCGAAGTTGCGCCAACAGAGCGCGTTGGCTTCGCTCGCGTGCGGCGCATTCGGAAAACGGCTGCTGAGCCCGTGTACAACATGGAGGTCGAGCAGTTTCACAATTTCGCGGTAAACGGTGGATTGATTGTGCATAACTGCATCGATTCCGCACGCTATAGCATGGAACCTGAAATCGACCGCCGCGTGGCTTATACGCGGTCTGATATTTATTAAACAGGGGTGAAACACGATGATTCGACGCGCAAGGCGCTATCTGGACGAGCGCGGCATGCCGACGGACGCAATGCTCCGCAGCGTGCTGAGCGAGCACGTCCGCAATCTTCCGCGGCTTAGCATGCTGCGGGATTATTATCTGGGCAACAGCCCGATCATGAGCCGCGTGCGCGCGAAGGGCCTGCCGAACAACCGCATTGCACACCCGATTGCGCGCTATATCGTTTCGGTGGCGACGGGCTATCTGGCCGGTCAACCGGTCGCCTATGCGATCGACGGCGAACAGGAACAGGCGGCGCTCGATCCGATTGCCGAAATGTACGCCCGCTGCGCCGTTTCCTCCGTGGATGCGGAGAACGCGCGCAATGCCTCGATCTATGGCCGTGCGGTGGAATACGTGCATGTGCAGACGATCGAGGGCGACGCAAAACAGGTGCGCGCGTGCGTGGTGTCGCTGCCACCCGAACAGGCGTTCGTGGTCTATGACGACGATTACCATTTCACGCCGCTGTTCGGCGTGTATTACATTCAGGACACGAAGGAAGACGGCTCGGCGGACGGCTATCGGCTGTGGATTTCGGGCGCGAACCTGATTCGCGAATGCAAAATCGGCGATCTGGGCGCAACGAGCATTCAGGAGATCGCCGTAACCGATCACTTTTTCGGCGATGTGCCGATGGTGGAATACTGGAACGACGATCAGGAGCGCGGCGATTTCGAGAGCGTGCTTACGCTGATTGACGCATACGACAAGCTGGAATCCGACCGCGTGAACGACAAAGAGCAGGAGGTCGACAAGCTGCTGCTGCTGACCGGCTGCACGCTCGAACAGGACGAACGCGGCCGCGAGCCGTGGCAGCAGCTGCGCGAGGACAAGGCGCTGTGTCTGCCGGATACGCAGGCGCAGGCGAGCTATCTGGACGGCGCATCGTCCAGCTCCGAGGACGAGATCATGCGCGGCGCGCTGATTGCCGATATCCACAAGATGAGCATGGTGCCCGACCTGTCCGACAAGGATTTCGCGAACAACGTAAGCGGCGTGGCGATGCGCTATAAGCTGTGGGGCCTCGAGCAGCTCACGAACGTAAAGCAGCAATGGTTTATGGAGGGCCTGCGGGCGCGGCTGAAGCTGTTCGCGCATTTCGCGGAGGTGAAGGGTTTTCCCCAGCTGGATGTGGATAACGTCAAGATCACGATGACGCGCGCATTGCCCGCGAACAATCTGGAATACGCGCAGCTGGCGCAGACGGCGGACGCGGCGGGCGCGGCGAGCACGGAAACGAAGGTGCGCATGCTGCACGCCGCCGACGACTGGACGGACGAAATGGTGCAGGCCGAGGCTGAGAGGATTCGGGGGGACGCGAGCATGCCGGATATGAACGCGCTTCTGAATGCGGCCGAGCCGGGAGAAGGGATTGAATAATGCTTTCGGAACGGCAGCTGGACGCGTTGATGGAGGCGTTTACCGCGCGCATGCAGAAGGTTGTGGATCAATACCTGCAGCAGGTGGGCGAGCATTTGCGCGATATTGGGCAGCTCACGCCGACGGACGTGCACCGGCTTGCGGAATTGAAGCGCCTGAACGCCAACACGCGGCGCATTAAGCGGGAGATCGCAAGAGCGGCGCGGCTGTCTGTTCAGGATGTGGAAAAGGTGTTTCAGGCGGTCGCCGAAAGCAACGAGGCGTTTGCACGGCAGTATTACGGCAGCGATCAGGAAGCGCCAAACAAGGGTTCTGCCGGGCATTCCGCGCCGATCGAGCGCATATTAAAGGCGCAGCTCCGGATCACGAAGCAGACCATGCAGAACCTTTCGCAGACGACGATCGAGACAGGCGCATACCGGCGGGCGATCGACGTGGCCGTTCAGACGGTGCAGGGCGGGCTTGCCGATTACAATTCGGCGATTCGCAAGGCGATGATCGAGGTCGGCGGCGTGGGGCTGCGCGTGAAGTATCCCAGCGGCTATTCGCGGCGACTGGACAGCGCCGTGCGGCAGAACGTGCTCGACGGTGTGCGCGCGGTCAATAACGACACACTCCGGCAGCTCGGCAAGGAATTCGGCGCGGACGGCGTGCAGATTTCGCTGCATGCGCTGTGCGCGGAGGATCATTTGCCCTATCAGGGCAGGAGATTCACCAATAAGCAGTTCGAGCGGCTGCAGAACCGGCTTCCGCGTCCGTTTGGCATGTGGAACTGCAAGCATACGATGTTCCCCGCGCTGATGAGCGCGCCGCCGACCTATTCCGAGGAAGAGATCGAGCAGTACCGCAAAAACAGCGCTGAGAAGATCGAGATCGACGGCCGGACGCTTTCGCGCTACGAATGGACGCAGGAGCAGCGCCGGATCGAGGCGGCGATTCGCCGGCAGAAGGACATTGCGAACCTCGCCCGCGCATCCGGCGACATGAAAACGGCGCGACAGGCCAGCGCGGCGATCGACAGGCTCTATGCGCGCTACGACCGCATCAGCGACGCGGCGGGGCTGGACAAGCAGTATGCGCGCGCATACGTGCGGGGCTATCGGGAAACGCAAGGGGAGAAGGGACAGGCGGCGCAATCCGACCAGACGGCGCGGCGGCAAACGGCTGCTGAAGCGCCTCGAACGGCTCAAAGAAGCGCCCCGGACGCTCAGACACAGCCCTTGCAAAAGCAGGAAGAAAAGCGTATAATAGAGACGGATACCGCGATCGTAGCGGCATTCTTTCGGAAGGATGCGGGCGGCGCTACGCAGACGCAAGCGCCGCCTGCTGCAAACGCTGCGCCTGCTCCAATGCATATATCCGAGAAGCAGATGGGCAAAAAAGCGGGCAAGCATATGGAAGAATGGGGCCTATCTCCCTCTTCAGAAGAGGATCGCAAGAAGTTTATTGATATAACGAGAGACATTTGGGAAAATGCGGACGAGGTGCGCAGAGTGCAATGGCTGTTTGATAAGGAAACCGGCAAGCGCACCGTGGAGGTAAACGCATATATCAAAGGAAACGATGTTGTTCTCGTATCAGATGACGGCGAGTATATTACGACAATAAAGGATGGCATTAATAACGCCCGTGTGAAAGGAGGCAGAAAAATTGAACCCTGACCAGAAATTTTTTGAATTCATCAAGCAATGGGCGAGGGATCGCGGCTGCACGTTCGAACCCCAGGCGTGCGACGGGCGCGAAAGCATGATCGACGGTATGGCGATCGACGACGTGTGGGGCTGGCTGCTTCCGGAGGGCGTGACGGAAAAGGACGACGCGCATTTCGGCTGCCTCGAGTGGAGCGTCGAGAACGGGCATCTCGCGCTTCGATGGAATGCGGGTGAACCCTATGACGAATGAATTTTTGCGTTACCTGATCGCCCGAATACTGGAAAACGCTCAGGAAGCGGCCGCGGAGCTGGCGGCGGACAAAAAAAGCGAGTTCAAATCCGGCAGACGGCTCGCCTATTATGAGGTGCTCAACATCATTCAGGCGGAAGCGGAGGCCAATGGGCTGGATTTGAAGACGCTGGGGCTGGATATGGATCTGGATAAGGTGCTGTAGCATTGTAAATTGAACCCTTGAAGTGGAGATTTCGTGTCATCCATACGCCCACGTGGTCAAAAGAGATGCAGGGGAACGGCACGCCTGCCAAGGGCTCATGAAGTGCGGAAAAGCAAATACGACCGACAAAACCGTCTTGTGCATGCAAGGCGGTTTTCTTATGCCCCAAAGGAGGAACAATGAAGACTGTCAATGTTTTAGGACGCGATTACACGATCGACTTTCGCACACAGAGCGAGGACGCAAAGCTCAAGGAATGCGGCGGATACTGTGATTATTCGTGCGGCGAGATCATCATTGAAAAAGTGCAGGACGATGTGATGAACATGCGCGATCTGGACAAAATTGCGCGGCAGAACATCCGTCACGAGCTGATTCACGCATTTGCGTATGAAAGCGGGCTTGCGGTAAACAGCCCGTGGGCGTTCAACGAGGAAATGACGGACTGGGTAGCAATTCAGTTTCCCAAGATGCTCGCGGTCTTTACGGCTGCGGAAGCGATGAACTAATTCACGGCAACACGCCGCTTGCGATCTGATCAATCGGGGGCGGCTTTGCATAGGCGCTGCGTTTTTGGACGCATGCGCTTTTTTCTGCGCTGATCACGCGGAAATTACTCCAAAGCCGGACGCAACGGCCTAAACTGCGGAAGAGCCGACGGGCGATATTAAGTCCTTTATCAGCAGGGCGAAGGAAACCTATAAAGTGCCGTATGAAATCCACCCGGCAGACCGACTGCGGCAATGCGTGTTCGGCGGCAGCTCCAATACGATGGACTTCCTGCCCCTTGACCGAAGCGGCAACCGAAGGTTCTTGCCCATCATGGTACACGCAGAGAACGCCAAGGTTCACATTCTGGAGGATGAAGCCGCATCGAGGGCGTATATCGATCTGATGTGGGCGGAAGCCATGTTCTTCTACCACAACTTCCCTGTAAGGCTGACCTTACGATGGATCGTCCCGGCTTTGCCGATATGATTCAGCAGCTGGAGCAGGGAAAAGCGGCGGCCGTGTTTGTAAAA
>CAKUKM010000010.1 GCA_934663595.1 uncultured Clostridia bacterium
CCTTTCTGCTGTTCATATCAGGTGTATCGCTATTTGGCTGGCTGTTTTGGCTTGATCTCATGTAGACACTGTCTAAAAAGGAACTAAGAAAGTAAATGGAGTCGCTATCCGACTCCATTTGCGTCAAATTGGGAACAAGCGTTGCCAAGTACAACACCGGAATTGAGTCGCTTCCCGACTCAATTCCGGGCGACCAAGCGCGGCAGCAACTGGCCGGCGGCCCTGCCGCCCCCCCAATTGTGGATTGACAAGCGGGCGTTCGCAGGTTATAATATGGTAAAGGGATTTTATTCAATGGCATCGAAAATCCCAATTTAAAATGAATACGGAGGGTGTCCTATGAATCTGTTTGCACGTTTTTCTGCGCTCAAGCAGAGGGTCGGCGGCAACCGCGAAAAGCGTGGGTTCGAATTCACAATGGGGCCTGACGCGGCGGAGCGCATCGGCGTGACCAGGCCGTCCGCGGCAATCGAACGCATTCTTTCCGAAATCCACTTTGGTCTGCAGCTTTCCAAGCGGCACGGCGGCATGTATGATTCCCAGCTGGATTCCGCTCTAAACATTCTGGAAGCCTGCATGGACGCGGAGGGCGTTCTGACCAGATCCGCGTGCATGGAGGCGGAGGGCGCACTGCTTCCGCTGTCCGCGGCGGCGAAGGAATACGAAGTCATCTACGCCTCGCACGCGCATATCGACATGAACTGGATGTGGGGCTGGCAGGAAACGGTCGCGGTCACGCTTTCGACGTTCCGCACGATGCTGAATCTGATGAAGGAATACCCGGAATTCACGTTCAGCCAGTCGCAGGCTTCGGTCTATAAGATCGTCGAGGAATTCGATCCCGACATGATGAAGGAAATTCAGGCGCGCATTCGCGAAGGTCGCTGGGAAGTGACGGCGAACGCGTGGGTCGAGACCGACAAGAACATGCCCGATACGGAATCGCTGCTGCGCCATATCCGCGTAACGCGCGATTACCTGAAGGACGTGTGGGGCGTCGAGAAGGTCGAGGTGGACTTCTCGCCCGACACGTTCGGCCACAGCCGCTTTGTTCCGGAGATCAACACCTTCGGCAACATCCCCTATTACTATCACTGCCGCGGCCTGCAGGACGATCTGACGCTTTATCGCTATATCGCGCCGTCCGGCAGCGAGGTTTTGATGTACAAGGAGCCGTACTGGTACAATTCCGGCGTTTGCCCGGACAACGGCACCGGCGTATTTGAAATGGAAAAGCGCTGCAACGGCCTGAAGACGGCGCTGATCGTCTATGGCGTGGGCGATCATGGCGGCGGGCCGTCGCGCAGAGACGTGGACAAGATGCTCGAAATGCGCGCATGGCCGGTATTCCCGACGCTGCGCTTTGGCACGATCGCGGAATTCTTCCACAAGGCGGACGCGGTTCGCGAGGGTCTGCCGGTGGTAAATCACGAATTGAACGCGATCTTCACCGGCTGCTATTCCACGCAGAGCCGCATCAAGCTGGCGAACCGCCGCGCGGAGGCCGCGCTGCTGGATTCCGAGCGCATGACCGCTTTGGCGCACGCGACTCTGGGCACGGCGTTCCCGCGCGAGCAATATGAAAAGGCGTGGCAGAGCACGCTGTTTACGCATTTCCACGACATTCTGACCGGTTCCTGCGTGCAGGAGAGCCGCGAATTTGCAATGGGCAAGCTGGCCGACGCGATTGCGCACGCGCAGAGCGCCGAAACGCGCGCGTTCGAGGCGCTTTCGCAGAACATCGACACCTCCGCCTTCCCGAAGGATTCCTGCATTTCCGGCACGCTCGCCGAGGGCGCGGGCGTGGGCTTCGGCATTGCGAACTACGCGGGCGTACCGAATCCGGAGCGCGGCGCGGGCAAGGTGCGCGTTTACACGGTATTCAACCCCTCCGCGATGCGCCGCCGGGAGATGACCGAGATCACCGTATGGGACTACACGGGCAATTACGATCAGATCAAGGTGGTCGACCATGAGGGCGCGCCCGTTTCGTTCCAGCTGCTGGATCGCGAGCCGGTGCGCTACTGGGATCACATGTTCATGCGCATGCTGATTGAGACGGACGTTCCGCCGATGGGCTATGCGACCTACGCGATCGAGCCGGTGGAACCGGACGATTACCCGACGCATCTGCTCAAGGCGGAGCGCGAGGAGCTGCCGTGCGGCCCGGTCGTATTGGAAAACGCGAAGATTCGCGCGACGTTTGACACCGGCAGCGGCATGCTGCAATCGCTGATTGACAAAAAGACCGGCGATGAGCTGCTCTCCGGGCCCGCGGGCCTGCATCTGGTGCGCACGGAGGATTCGGACATGTCCGCATGGCGCATCGGCCGCTATTTCGGCTATGAGCCCGTGACCGACACGAACCGCGTTCGCGTGGAAACCGGCGATCTGCGCACGACGATCCGCTTTGACCAGAGCGTCATGCATTCGACCGTTTACATGACCGTATCGCTCGATCGGGATTCCGACGTACTGAAATACGATTTCTCGATCGACTGGCACGAGACGTGCAAGGCCCAGAAGTGGATTCCGCTGCTGGCGTATCGTCTGCCCCTGAAGAATGGTTCGGACACGATTCTGACCGACGTGCCCGCGGGCTATGCCACGCGCGCGGCGCGCGAGATCGACGTACCGGCGCTGACCGGTGCGTGCGCGGTAACGGCGGGGACGACGGCGGCGCTGATTGCGGACTGCAAATACGGCTTCCGTCTGGCGGACAACGTGCTTTCCTGCACGCTGATCAACACGGCCGGCACGCCGGATCTGTATCCGGAGCGCGGCGTACACGCGATCAAGCTGTTCGTTGCCTTGACGGACGGCAATCCGACCATGCTGAAGCGCGAATCGGAAGCGCTGATTCGCCCGATGGTAGGCGTGCCGACGTCCACGCACGCGGGCAAGCTGCCTGCGAAAGCGTCTCTGCTCGGCTTTGAGGCGGAGCATTCGGTACTGACCTCGGCCTTCATTTCGAAGGACGGCGCGTTTGTCGTTCGTCTATACGAGGCGGAGGGCAAGCCGGAAACGGTTCGCGTACGCTTGCCGTTTGCGCCCACGAAGGCGTTCCTGACCAATCTGGATGGCGATGTACTCGCCGAAGCAGTTCTGGAGCACGACGTTGCCGTCTTCGAAATCCTCCCCCACCACCTTACCCAACTGGCGGCAGTGCCGCCGGCCGATTGCTGACGCGCTTGGTCGCCCGGAATTGAGTCGAGAAGCGACTCAATTCCGGTGTTGTACTTGGCGACACTTGTTCCCAACTTTCCGGGCGATGCGCCGCCGTGGTGGCGGCTTTCGCCCTGGGTTGCTTCAGGGGGCGGCTGGGCCGCCAGCCAGTTGCTGACGCGCTTGGCGGCAGTGCCGCCAGCCAGTTGCTGACGCGCTTGGTCGCCCGGAATTGAGTCGGGAAGCGACTCAATTCCGGTGTTGTGCTTGGCAGCTCTCGTTCCCAATTGGACGCAAATGGAGTCGGATAGCGACTCCATTTGCTTTTCTGGTTCGTTTTTCTTTTAGAGAAAGGCGGCTGCTCCTGTTTTTGGAGTCGCCGCCTTTTTTATGATTTGGATTTAGATTTCATCGGGGATTTCCGGGGCTTCGGGATTCGTTTCTTCGCCGGCGCTGATTTCCGCGTCTTCCGCTTCTTCCGGCTCTTCCTCTTCCGCCTCGGTGCGGGCGACGCAGACGACCTTACTGCCGCCTTCGACGCGCATCAGGCGCACGCCCTGCGTGCTTCTGCCGAGCACCGAGATATCCGCGACCGGCATGCGAATGACCGTTCCGTCGTCGGTAATCAGGATGATATCCTCGTCCTCGTGCACGAGCAGCTGGCAGGTGAGCAGGCCGGTCTTCGCCGTCAGGTTCATTGCCTTAATGCCCTTGCCGCCGCGGCTCTGGACGCGGTATTCCTCGATTTCGGTGCGCTTGCCATAGCCGTTTTCGGTAATCGACAGCACCTTCATCTCCGGGAACACCGGGCACATATCCACAACCTCGTCGTCGTCCGTGAGCTCAATGGCCTTTACGCCCATTGCGTTTCGGCCCATCGGGCGCATATCGGTTTCGGGGAAGCGAATCGCCATGCCGTCGCGCGTGCCGAGCAGCATCTCGTAGCTGCCGTCCGTGAGCGCAACGCCGATCAAATCGTCGTCCTCGCGCAGCACCAGCGCGATCAGGCCGGATTTGCGCAGATTGACGAATTCATTCAGCGCCGTGCGCTTGATCACGCCCTTCTTCGTGGCCATCACGAGATAGTGGCCCTCGACCTTCTCCATCGGCAGCGGCAGCATCACCGTGACCTTCTCGCCCGGATCGAGCTGCAGGAGGTTCACAATCGCCGTTCCGCGCGCGGTGCGGCCCGCCTCGGGGATCTCATAGCAATTCAGCTGGTACACACGCCCGCGGTTCGTGAAGAACAGAATCGGATCGTGCGTGCTGGTCACGTACATCTGCTCCACGAAGTCCTCCTCGCGCGTGGTGGCGCCGATCACGCCCTTGCCGCCGCGCCGCTGCGCGCGGTAAGTGGTCTTCGGCAGGCGCTTGACGTAGCCGAAGTGCGTCATCGTCACGACCATATCCTCCTCGTCGATCAGGTCGAGCATATCGATCTCGCCCTCCATCGCGGAGATTTCGGTCTTGCGCGGGTCGGCGTATTTGCGCTTGATTTCGAGGATTTCGTCCTTGATGATGCCGAAGACGAGCTTTTCGTCCGCGAGCACCTGGCGGAAATAGGCGATCTGCTTCTGCAAATCCGCGTATTCCTCCTCGATCTTGTCGCGCTCCAATCCGGTCAGGCGCTGCAGGCGCATATCCAGAATCGCCTGCGCCTGCCGCTCGGTCAGGCCGAACCGGCTCATCAGGCCCTCGCGCGCCTCCTGCGCGGTGCGGGATGCGCGAATCAGCGCGATGACCTCGTCGATATGATCCAGCGCGACCATCAGTCCTTCCAGAATGTGGCTGCGCGCCTCGGCCTTGTCGAGGTCGTATTTCGTCCTGCGGCGAATCACGTCCTCCTGATGCTCGATATAGTGGTGGATCATCTGCTTCAGCGACAGAATCTTCGGCTCGCCATCCACCAGCGCCAGCATGATCGCGCCGAACGTATCCTGCAGCTGCGTATGCTTATAGAGCGTATTCAGAACCACGTTTGCGTTCGTGTCGCGCTTTAGCTCGATCACGATGCGCATGCCCACGCGGTCGGACTCGTCGCGGATGTCCGAAATGCCCTCGACCGTCTTTTCATGCACCATTTCGGCGATCTTTTCAATCAGCTTCGCCTTGTTGACCATGTACGGAATCTCGGTCACGACGATTCTCTGGCGATTGCCGGGCATTTCCTCGATTTCGCTCTTCGCGCGCACGATGATGCGACCGCGGCCCTCGTGGTACGCGTCGTAAATGCCGCGCCGGCCGAGAATCACGCCGCCGGTCGGGAAATCCGGGCCCTTGACGTACTGCATCAGGTCGTCGACCGTGCAATCGGGGTTGTCCAGCATGCAGACCACGCCGTCGATCACCTCGCCCAGATTGTGCGGCGGGATGTTCGTGGCCATGCCGACCGCGATGCCGGACGAGCCGTTGACCAGCAGGTTCGGGAATCGGCACGGCATTACCGCGGGCTGCATCAGCGTTTCATCGAAGTTCGGATAGAAATCCACCGTTTCCTTTTCGATGTCGCGCACCATTTCCATCGACAGCTTCGAAAGCCGCGCCTCGGTATAACGCATTGCAGCCGCGCCGTCGCCATCGACGGAGCCGAAGTTGCCCTGGCCGTCGACCAGCGGGTAATGCGTGGCGAAATCCTGCGCGAGGCGCACCATCGCGTCGTAAACGGACGAATCGCCGTGCGGGTGATATTTACCGAGCACGTCGCCGACGATACGCGCCGACTTTCTGAACGGCTTGTCGGGCGTTACGCCCAGCTCCTGCATCGAATACAGGATTCTGCGGTGCACGGGCTTCAATCCGTCGCGCACGTCCGGCAGCGCGCGGCTGACGATGACCGCCATCGCATAGGAGATGAACGAGGTTTTCAGTTCGTCCTCGATATTCAGGGGCATCAGATGCCCGACGTTCTTATCATCGATCAAGATTCAGGATCCTCCGTTTCATCAAATATCGAGGTTCGCGACCAGCTTCGCGTTCTGCTCGATGAACACCTTGCGCGGCTCGACCTTATCGCCCATCAAAAGCGTAAACAGCTCGTCCGCCGCAATCGCGTCCTTCATCTCCACGCGGTACATGCTCCGCTTCGCCGGGTCCATCGTGGTGTCCCACAGCTGCTGATAGCTCATTTCGCCCAGGCCTTTGTATCTCTGCACGTCGGGCTTCGCGTCGCGCCCGAGCTCGTCGAGCGTCTGCTGCAGCTCCACGTCCGAATAGACATACTTTTCAAACTTGCCGCGCGTAACCTTGAAAAGCGGCGGCTGCGCCGCGTAGACATAGCCCTTTTCAATCAGCTGCGGCATGAAGCGATAGAAGAACGTGAGCAGCAGAATGCGAATGTGCGCGCCGTCGACGTCCGCATCGGTCATGCAGACAATCCGGTGATATCTGAGCTTCGTTTCATCGAAATTCTTGCCGAAGCCCGCGCCGAACGCCGTGATCATCGCCTTGATTTCGGCGTTGCCCAGCGCCTTGTCGATGCGCGTCTTTTCCACGTTCAGGATCTTGCCGCGCAGCGGGAGAATCGCCTGGAAATGGCGATCGCGGCCCTGCTTTGCGCTGCCGCCTGCGGAATCGCCCTCGACGATGAAGATTTCGCACTTCGAGGGATCGCGCTCGGAGCAGTCCGCCAGCTTTCCGGGCAGCGCCGCGGATTCCAGCGCCGTCTTTCTGCGGGTGAGATCGCGGGCCTTGCGCGCCGCCTCGCGCGCTCTGGCCGCCGACAGGCATTTGTCCAGCACCGCGCGCGCCGCGGTCGGGTTCTCCTCGAAATAGGTCGACAGCTTGTCGCTCACCAGCGCGTCCACCAGCGGGCGAATCTCGGAATTGCCGAGCTTCGTCTTCGTCTGGCCCTCGAACTGCGGCTCGACCAGCTTGACCGATAC
Source organism: uncultured Clostridia bacterium (assembly GCA_934663595.1). Taxonomy (GTDB): domain Bacteria; phylum Bacillota; class Clostridia; order Christensenellales; family Aristaeellaceae; genus Faecivicinus. The sequence continues at coordinate 7,047 of CAKUKM010000010.1, forward strand.
GATCGCGGCCAGACCCTCGCGCACGTCGTCGCCGGTCAGGTTCTGATCGGTGGCCTTGATTGCGCCGGTGCGGCGGCCGTAATCGTTGATCACGCGGGTCAGCGCGTTGCGGAAGCCCGCCAGATGCGTGCCGCCCTCGGGCGTATAGATATTGTTGGCAAACGAGAATACATTTTCGTTGAAGCCGTCGTTCCACTGCAGCGCGACCTCTACGGTCGAGCCGTTCTTAAGGCCCTCGATATAGATCGGCTTCGGAAACAGCACCTCTTTGTTCTTGTTCAGGTATTCGACGAACGAAATGATGCCGCCCTCGTAATGGAACACCGCCTCGTGCTTCGGCTCCACGCGCTCGTCCACCAGCTCGATGCGAATGCCCTTATTCAGAAACGCCATCTCGCGGAAGCGGGTCTTCAGCGTATCGAAGCTGAATTCGCCGGTTTCAAACACTCCGGGCTCCGGATTCTCGCCGGTCTTTACGTCCGGAAGGAACGTAATCGTCGTACCCGTGCGCTCGGTTTCGCCGATGACCTTCAGATCGTAGAGCACCTTGCCGCGCTCATATTCCTGCTGATAGATCTTCCCATCCTGATACACGGTGACCGTCAAATGCTTCGACAGCGCGTTGACGACCGACGCGCCCACGCCGTGCAGGCCGCCGGAAACCTTATAGCCCTCGCCGCCAAACTTGCCGCCCGCGTGCAGCACCGTCAGGCACACCTCGACCGCCGGGCGATGCATCTTCGGATGAATGCCCACCGGGAAGCCGCGGCCGTTATCCTGAACGGTTACGGAGCCGTCCCGGTGAATCGTGACCACGATGCAATCGCAATAGCCGGCGAGCGCCTCGTCGACCGCGTTGTCGACGATTTCATACACCAGATGATGCAGGCCGCGCTCGTCGGTCGAGCCGATATACATGCCCGGTCTGCGGCGAACGGCCTCGAGGCCCTCCAGCACCTGAATCTGGCTCTCGTCATAATGGGAATCATGGTTATGCTGCGTCATATCAAACCTCGCAAAGCGCGTTTGGGCACGCTCTTTTCAAAAAATTTCTTCTATAATATTCTACCACGGATTGACATCCTTAACCAGCACGATAATGTAATCTTTTTCGCCGCGTCCCAAAATCCGCTGGTCATGCTTGCGCAAGTGTGTTATAATGGGTAAAAATGCGTTTCAGGAGTGAATACGATGGATTTCAAGCTTTCCATTTCCGAAGAAATTGCTTCCGCGCTGAAGGCGGTTTACGACGCCGAGCCCCTTTCCGTTTCGGAAATCGCCGCGGGCCTCGAGGTTCCGCCGGACACCGCGATGGGCGATTATGCGTTTCCGTGCTTCAAGCTCTCCAAGGGCCTGCGCAAGAGTCCGATGATGATCGCCGATTCCCTGAAGGATGCGATTCACGCCGATTATCTGGGCAAAATTGAATCGGTAAAGGGCTATCTCAACTTCTTTATCGATCGCGCGACCTATGCCGAAAAGATCGTTTCCGCGGTGCTCGCGCAGGGCGATTCCTACGGCAGCGATCATTCCGGCGAGGGCAAGACGGTCGTGATCGACTATTCCTCGCTCAACATCGCCAAGCGCTTCCACATCGGCCATCTGTCGACGACGATGATCGGCAATTCCCTGTACAAGCTGCACAGGTTCTTCGGCTACAACGCCGTGGGCGTCAATCACCTGGGCGACTGGGGCACGCAGTTCGGCAAGATGATCGCGGCCTACAAGCGCTGGGGCGACCACGACACGGTGGCCCGGGGCGGCGTGGACGAGATGGTCAAGCTCTACGTGCGCTTTAATTCCGAGGCAAAGGAGAATCCTTCTCTCAACGACGAGGGCCGCCACTGGTTCAAGCGCATTGAGGACGGCGATCCGGAGGCTCTGGAGATCTTCAACTGGTTCAAATCGGTCACGCTCAAGGATGCGGAGCGCGTATACGACATGCTGGGCGTGAAGTTTGATTCCTATGCCGGCGAGAGCTTTTACAACGACAAGATGCAGCCGATCGTGGACACGCTGCGCGAAAAGGGGCTCTTGAAGGAGGATCAGGGCGCGCAGATCGTGGATCTGGAGCCCTACGGCATGCCGCCGGCGCTGATTCTGCGCTCCGACGGCGCGACGCTTTACATCACGCGCGATCTGGCGGCGGCGAAATACCGCATGGACACGTATCATTTCGACAGGTCGCTGTATGTGGTTGCGTATCAGCAGGATCTGCATTTCCGCCAGCTGTTCAAGGTGCTGGAGCTGATGGGCTATGAATGGTATTCGAAGTGCGAGCACGTGGCGTTCGGCATGGTTTCCTTTGAGGGACAGACGCTGTCGACACGCGAGGGCCGCATTGTATACCTCGAGGATCTGCTGAACACGTCCATTCAGAAGGCGCGGGCGATCATTGAGGAAAAGAGCCCGGATCTGGAAAACAAGGATGAAGTGGCGCGGCAGATCGGCGTAGGCGCAGTGGTATTCTTCGCGCTTTACAACAACCGCATCAAGGACATTGATTTCTGGTGGGATCGCGCGCTGAATTTCGATGGCGAGACGGGCCCGTATGTGATGTACACGCACGCGCGCGCGTGCAGCGTACTGCGCAAGGCGGGCGACTGCGACGCCGCGCCGGATTACTCGGCCCTGTCCGATCCGGAGGCGCAGGACGTAGTGCGTCTGCTCGGGCAATTCCCGGAGGTTGCGAAGGCGGCGCTCGTTCGCAGCGAGCCGTCGATGATCACGCGCTACAGCGTCGATCTCGCGCAGGCCTACAACAAGTTCTATTACGAGCGCAAGGTCATGGTTGACGAGCCCGGCGTGCGCGCGGCGCGCATTCAGCTGACCCGTGCGACGCGCGATCTGCTCCGTCTCTCCCTGAACCTGATCGGCATCACGGCCCCCACCCGCATGTAGGCGGGCGGCGCCCGCTGGCGATTGCTGCCGCGCTTGTTCGCGACGATTTTGAGTCGGGTAGCGACTCAAAATCTTCCCTGTTCGCATTGGTGGGCGGTGCCCAATTTACCGCCCGCTGCGCCGCCGTGGTGGCGGCTTGCGGGCTTTGGTGGGCGGTGCCCACTGCCAGTTGCTGCCGCGCTTATTCGCGACGATTTTGAGTCGGATAGCGACTCAAAATCTACCTTTGTTCGCAGTGGTGGGCTGTTCCCAATTTTCCGCAAATTGCACCGGGAAGCGGCGCAATTTGCTCTCTGGTGCATTCAGGGCTTTGGCGCGGCGAGTGGAGCGAAAGCTGCATTTATCATTCACTTTTTCAGGAGGCTTTCGCCTCCTTTCTTTGAATCGGGAGGTGATTTTTTGAGCTGGTTGGATCGGTATCCCTGGCTGATTCCTGCTTTGATCGGCGTTTTTCTGGTTTTGGTGCTGGCGGTCTTTTTCGTTTCCCGGCGCGAGCGGCGGCGGACTTATTTGCGCTTGCAGCGCGATGCGGAGGCGCAGGCGCGCGCGATGAATTCGCTGTTTGACGCGGTATCCGATCTCGGCGCGCGGCTTTCGGACACGACCGACGAGCTCTCCCGCCGGCAGGATCGTTTGCGCGATTCGATGGACGCACGGCTGGAATCGCTGCGGCGAACGAACGCGGAGACGCTCTCCGAGGTGCGCGACACGGTTTCGACCAAGCTGGACGCGCGGCTGAGCGAATCGTTTCAGACGGTGAATCGCCAGCTGGCGGACGTACACGCGGGTTTGGGCCAGATGCGCGCGTTCGCGGGCGAATTTGCGGATCTGAAAAAGGTTCTGGGCGGCGTAAAGACGCGCGGCATGTGGGGCGAGATCCAATTGGGCGCGCTGCTTTCGGAGATTCTGTCGCCCGATCAATATCTGGAAAACGCGGCGATTCCGGCGGGCAGCCAGACGCGCGTGGAATTTGCGGTGCGCATGCCGGCGACGGACGGCGAGCTGCTGCTGCCGATCGATTCCAAATTCCCGCAGGAGGATTACCTGCGCCTGATCGAGGCCGCGGAGGCGGGCGATTCCGAGCAATCGGAGCGCTGCGCGGCGGCGCTGGAGCGCGCGCTGACCGAGCAGGCGAAGCTGATTTCCGACAAATACATTCGCCCGCCGCAGACGGTGGACTACGCGATCATGTTTCTGCCGGTGGAGAGCCTGTACGCGGAGGCGGCGCGCCGGCGCGGTCTGTGCGAGCGGCTGCAGAGCAAATACCGCGTGCTGGTCGCCGGGCCGAACACGCTCGCCGCGCTGCTGACGAGCCTGCGAATGGGCTTTCGCAGCGTAACGCTCGAAAAAAAGAGCGCCGAGGTGCTGCGCCTGCTTTCCGAGGTGCGCGCGGAATTTGACAAATACGAAGAATCCGTCGAAATCGTGCGCCGCCGTCTGGAGCAGACGCGCGATTCGCTGGATCAGATGGACGTGCGCGCTCGCAAGCTCCATAAGGCGCTGCGCAATCTGGATCAGCAATAGCATAAGGGGGAAGGCCGAATGGCCTTCCCCTTTTTCTTATTCCCAGTTCACCAGAACCTCTCGATTGATCAGCATCGGCTCGCCGACGGAAACCTGTATTTTGAAGGACTCTCCTTCCCTCTCCAGAAGCGTGCGCCGCGCGCCGCCGTTTGAATGGATGCTCTCCACAATCAGATATTCCGTTCCGGCGGCCGGGTGGAACGTCTCCGGCAGCTCGTCCGGCGCAAACGAATGCGTTTGGGCAATTCCGTTCGCGTTCATTTCGAGAATGCGAACCGTTTGGGCCGGGAAGCGCGTCTCAAACGCGATCTCCACCTCCGCGTGTTCCTCGATCCGCTTGCCGTCCTGCACGCGCGCGGCGGTCGATTCCAGCTTCGTCGAATAGCGCGCGCCCTCGCCGTCCGCGTCCACCATCCATGCATTGCCCGCCAGCGCGTAAATCTGCCCGTCTGCCTGCTGATACACGGGATTTACGCGATAGGCGCGCCGCCCGGCGCTCGGATTGATATACACAGTGGCCGCGACCTCGCTGGTCGTTCCCTCGTCGGCGACCTTTACATTCATCCGCGATTCAAAGCATTCGTCCGCGGAAAGGCACACGACGTCGTTCGCGGTCGGGAACAGGAGCGCCTTTCCCGTTTCAAACCGCCCGTCTTCCGCATAGAGCTTTTCGCCGGTCCAGTCGTCCGACGTAATCAGCACGCCGATCAGCGCGTCCGCGCTCGTTTCGCTCTCCTCGCGCGCCAGCTGGCAGCCCGCCAGCAAAAGCGCAATCACCAACAGCATTCCCGCCAGTCTACGCATCTTCGTCCTCCTCCAGCCGCCCGTCAAACTGCAGCAGCTCGCCCACTTCGCAATTCAGATAATAGCAGATTCGATTGATCGTGCCGAACCGCACGCCCTTCGCCCTGCCGCTTCGCAGCACCGAGAGATTCGCCTCCGTAATGCCCACCAGCGCGCAGAGCTGTTTGCTCGTCATGCCGCGCGCGCGCAGCAGCTCGTCCAAATGCACCTCGATCATGGTCAGATGAACAGCGCGCTGTCGTCGCGCAGACGCTTGTTTTCCGCGATCCCGCGCGCCGCGAGCATCAGCGCAAGCGCGATCGTCAATTCGCCCACCGGCAGATTTACATTCAGCTGAATCGCCCGGTTCCAGCGCGCCGTGAGCGCGACGACCAGATTCAGCGCCGCCTGCGAAAGCACCGTGGCCGCAATCGCCAGCGACGATCGCCGCGCCAGCGCCTCCGCCTCGCGCAGACCCGACTCGCCCGCGCGCCGCGCGCAAACCAGTCTCCGCGCCTCCGCCAGCGCCCAGAAATCGCCCATCAGCGGAATTTCATCGACCAGCGCGCCCCAGAAGATGAGCGTCTTCGTCATTCCCAGGCCCCCGGTATTGCCCGCGGCCGCCTGCGCCAGCTGGCCGCGCAGCGCCGCCGGAACGCCGCAGAACGCCGCCGCAACCAGCGCGGCCATGCCCGCGAGCAGAATTACGTCCATATCCTTCAGCAGCGCCTGCTCGCCGTTTTCGCGCGTTCTGCGCAGCACCCGCAGCGCGATATACGCAATCCACAGCGCATTCAGGCACGCCGCAACTGCCGCGACCGCCAGACTCGCCTCCGGAAAGCCCAGCGCGCCCGCGAGCCATTCGGGATTCACCGCGCCATACAGCGCCGGAACCATCAAACAGGCAATCAGCGCGGGCAGACCGTCCTCCGCGCGCCATGTGCGCTTCGTGCGCGCGTAAATCAGCCAGATTCCCGGAAGGCACGCCATCAGAATCAGCAGCGCCCACGCCGCGATGTTGCCCGCCTTCCCCGAAAACGAAAGCCCGCGCAGCAGCGCGCCGAGCTGCGCATACGGAAACGCCGCCGCCTCCATTCCCACTTCGCGCAGGCTCATTGCAATCGCCATGCAGCCGACCGCCTCGACCCCGAGCGCGATCCAGGTCTTCTTATTCATAGTGCCCTCCTTGAATTATCGTTTTACGATAATTTCAGACGGATTATAGCATGCCTTTCGGCAATTGTCAAGCACAAAAAAGCGATGGAGCGCGTTTTCTCCATCGCCGTTTATTCGATTTTCGCAATCGCCGCGCCCTGCACGCGATAGACCGCGCCGGTTTCCGCGCCGGCCAGATCGTCGGGATCGGTGCAGGTCACCAGCGTCTGAATGCCGCGAATGTGTGAAAGCAGCTGCCGGCGCCGGCCGGGATCCAGCTCGCTCATTACGTCGTCCAGCATCAGCACCGGCCATTCGCCCAGCGCGTCGCGCATTACATTCAGCTCTGCCAGACGCATCGACAGCGCTGCCGTGCGCTGCTGGCCCTGCGAGCCGAACGCGCGCACGTCGCGCCCATCCACATTCAGCGCCACATCGTCGCGATGCGGGCCGACCGACGTGGTCAGCCGCCGCAAATCCGTCTCGCGCGCCGCAAACAGTGCGTCGATCAGCTCCTGCGGCGATTCGCCGTTTACATTCGGACTGTATTGAATCTCCAGCTGCTCGCGATCGCTGGCAATGTCGCGATGCGTTTCGCCCGCCACGAGCGACAATTTGGAAATGTATTCGCGCCGCCGCCGGATCAGATCCGCGCCCACCTCGGCCAGCTGCTCGTCCCACGCGTCCAGCGTGCTCAAAAGCGCCGGACGCGCCGCCGCCGCGCGCAAAAGCTCGTTGCGCTGCTTCAGCGCCCGATTGTAGCGCTGCATCGCATAATAATACGCCGGCTGCAGCTGCGAAAGCGCCATATCCACAAATCTGCGCCGCTCCGCCGGGCCGTCCTTCACCGTTCGCAAATCCTCCGGCGAAAACAGCACGCCCGTGACATGCCCCAGCAGCTCGCCCGAGCGCGAAACCTCCTGCCCCGCGATCTTCAGCCGCCGCTTGCCCGTCGCCGGCAGAATGATTTCGACATTGTGGCTGCCGTCGCGGCGCAGCGTGTCGATTTCCACATCCGCCGCGTCCGCGCCCCAGCGTACCAGATCGCGATCCTGCCGCGTTCGATGCGAGCGCCCGGTGCAGGTCAGGTAAACCGCTTCCAGAATGTTCGTCTTTCCCTGCCCGTTATCGCCGACCAGAGCCGTAACGCCCTCGCACGGCGCGAACAGGCATTCCGAATACGACCGAAAATCCCGAAGCCGCAACTGAACAATCCTCAAACCAGCCCTCCGTTCACCAAAAAGGAAAAGGGGCAAGGGGAAACGCAGTTTCCCCAAAAAAAGGCCCGCCATCTCCAAAAGCGAATCGCGCCGCCAAAGGCGCGATCCGCCCCCAATAGAACCAAAAAATTTCTTCCAAAAAGAGCAGTTTTCTTTAAAGGGGGGCGCGGGGGGATGCTTTCTTTTTTCAAAAGAAAGCATCCCCCCGCAAAAACCCCCATCACTTCATCTTGCTTGCAAGCTTCTTTCTCGCTTCGGTTCCGAGAATCTTCTTGCGCATGCGGATGGATTTCGGGGTAATTTCGACCAGCTCATCGTCGGCAATGAATTCCATGGCCTCTTCGAGGGTGGGAATGTGAATGCCGGTGATTTTGAACGCTTCCTCAGCCGCCGCCGAGTTGCGGTTGTTGGTCATGTGCTTTTTCTTGCAAACGTTGACGTCGATATCGCCGGGGCGCGAATTGCGGCCGATGATCATGCCGGTGTAGACCTTCACACCCGCGGTCACGAACAGCTCGCCGCGATCCTGAATGTTAAACAGCGCGTAGCTCGTCGTCACGCCCTCTTCCCACGCCACCAGCGCGCCGGAATTGCGCGTCGGGATATCGCCCTTTGCGGGCTCGTAATCCTCGAATACGCTGCTCATGACGCCCTCGCCGCGCGTGTCGGTCAGGAACTCGCCGCGATAGCCGAACAGGCCGCGCGACGGAACGATGAACTCCAGGCGCATGCGGCTTTCGCCGTGCATCGAAATCAGCGTGCCGCGGCGGCGACCGATCTTGTCGATCACGCTGCCGGAATATTCCGCCGGCACATCGCACACCAGGCGCTCCATCGGCTCGCAGAGCACGCCGTCGATCGTCTTGTACAGCACCTCCGGCTTCGTGACCGCGAATTCATAGCCCTGGCGGCGCATCGTCTCAATCAGAATCGACAGATGCAGCTCGCCGCGGCCATATACGCGGAACGCGTCGGTGCCGTTCGTCTCCTCCACGCGCAGCGAAACGTCCGTCAGCGCTTCCTTTTCCAGGCGCGCGCGCAGATGGCGCGAGGTCACATACGTGCCCTCCGTGCCGGCAAAGGGGCTATCGTTTACGCAGAAGGTCATCGAAATGGTCGGCTCGTCGATCTTCACAAACGGCAGCGGCTTCGCCATCGCCACATTGCAGATCGTATCGCCGATCAGCAGATCCGGGAAGCCCGAAATCGCGACGATATCGCCCACCTCGGCCTTTTCGGTGTTCACGCGCTTCAATCCGTCGAACTCAAACAGGCCCGCCAGACGCGCCGGCGCGGAAACGAAGCTCGAGCCGTACACGCAGCGAATCGCCATCTGTCCGGCCTCGATGCTGCCGCTTTCAATGCGGCCGACGCCGATGCGGCCGACGTAATCATTGTAGTCGATCGTGGAAATCAGCAGCTGCAGCGGCGCTTCCGGATCGCCCTCGGGCGCGGGAATGTGCTCGAGAATGCAATCGAACAGCGGGCGCAGGTCGGTGCCGGGATTGCGCCAGTCCGTGGTCGCCACGCCGGTGCGGCCGGAGGCGAACAGAATCGGGCTGTCGAGCTGCTCGTCGGTCGCGTCCAGCTCCATCAGCAGCTCCAGCGTCTCGTCCACAACCTCCTCGCATCTCTGATCCGGGCGGTCCATCTTGTTGATTACGATGATCACCTTCAGATTCAGCTCCAGCGCCTTTTTCAGCACGAAGCGCGTCTGCGGCATCGGGCCTTCAAACGAGTCCACCAGCAAAAGCACGCCGCTGACCATCTTCAATACGCGCTCGACCTCGCCGGAGAAGTCCGCGTGGCCGGGGGTGTCGACGATGTTGATCTTGGTGTTGCCATAGTGCACGGCGGTATTCTTGGACAGAATCGTGATTCCGCGCTCGCGCTCCAGATCATTGGAGTCCATCACGCGGTCTGCGACCTGCTGGTTCGAGCGGAAAACGCCGCCCTGCTTGAGCATCTCGTCTACGAGCGTGGTCTTGCCGTGGTCAACGTGAGCGATGATGGCGATATTGCGAATGTCTTCTCGAACGATATTCAAGGGAAAAACCTCTTTTCTGCTTGGGCGGATTGGGAAATCGCGGAGAGGGAGCTTGCTCCCCCGTCCACAACTTAGAAAACCATTTCGTCGGCGGTCATGCGGTCGGCGGTTTCGGCGAGCACCAGGCCCTCGTTGTTTTCGCAGGCGAGGCGGATGCTCCATTCATTTTCAAACATGATTACGTCTCGGCCCGCGCGGTCGATCGCCAACGCGCTGGTGGACGTGAGCCGCAGCTTGTCCACCGGCTTCGGCGTTTCCTGAATCCAGCGAACGAACCTGAACGGCAGCGCCTCGCGCACGATGTCCACGCCGTATTCGCTCTTCAGGCGGTATTCCAGCACGTCCATCTGCAGGATGCCGACCACGCCGGCGATCATTTCCTCGCGGCCGATGTTCGGGCGCTTGAACGTCTGAATCGCGCCCTCCTGCGAGAGCTGATCCACGCCCTTCAGGAACTGCTTTCTCTTCATCGAATCCTCGGGAGAGACGCGGCAGAAGTATTCCGGCGCGAACAGCGGAATGCCGCTGTAGCGAACGGGCGTGCCGGTGCAGATCGTGTCGCCCAGGCGGAAGATGCCGGGATCGAACAGGCCGATGATGTCGCCCGGATACGCGACCTCGACCGTTTCATGCTCCTGCGCCATGAACGCCTGCGGCTGCGCGAGCTTGATGCGGCTGTTCGTGGACGAATGCCACACCGTCATGCCCTTTTCGAACACGCCGGAGCACACGCGCATGAACGCCAGCCGGTCGCGGTGCGCGGGATTCATGTTCGCCTGAATCTTGAAGATGAAGCCCGTGAACTTCTCGTCCGCCGGATCGATCGCGCCGATATCCGCAACGCGCGGCGTGGGCGATTTGGTATAGGTCAAAAACCTTTCGAGGAACGGCTTTACGCCGAAATTGTTGGTTGCGGAGCCGAAGAACATCGGCGTGAGCTGGCCGGCGAGCACCTTTTCGAGGTCGAATTCGTCGCCCGCAACGTCGAGCAGCTCGATATCCTCGATCAGCTTGTCGTAATAGCTCTGCCCGATCACCGACGCGCATTCCGGATCGTCCAGGCTGACCTCGCGAACCTCGACCTGCGTCTGTCCGTGATCGCCGCCGCGGTACAGCTCGATCATGCGCGTGTCGCGGTGGTAAACGCCCTTGAAATCGCCGTGAATGCCGATCGGCCAGTTCACCGGGCACGAGCGGATGCCGAGCACCTGCTCGATTTCCTCCATCAGTTCAAACGGATCTCTGCCCGCGCGGTCCATCTTGTTTACGAACGTAAAAATCGGAATCGAGCGCAGCCGGCAGACCTTGAACAGCTTGATCGTCTGTTCCTCAACGCCCTTGGCGTTGTCGATCAGCATGACCGCGCTGTCCGCGGCCACGAGCGTGCGATACGTGTCCTCCGAGAAGTCCTGATGGCCGGGGGTGTCCAGAATATTGATGCGATAGCCGTTGTAATCAAACTGCATTGCGGAGGACGTGACCGAAATGCCGCGCTGCTTTTCGATTTCCATCCAGTCCGAGGTCGCATGGCGCGCGGTCTTGCGCGCCTTGACGGAGCCGGCCTGTCGAATCGCGCCGCCGTAGAGCAGCAGCTTTTCCGTCAGCGTCGTTTTACCGGCGTCCGGGTGAGAAATAATTGCGAAGGTGCGCCTGCGCGCCACTTCCGCCTGAAGCTCGGGATGAAGCATAATCAACCTCCTGCAAGTCAAAATGGGGATTCGCGTCCGTCCACGGCTCAATGCGGTCTCAGCATATTGTTTCCCTCCGCGCATAAAATCACAACCTTAATTTTAACCCGAAAAAGGGAAAATTGTCAATCGCGCAGGCCGGTTTCTTTGCGTTAATTATCAACGAAATGATTCCTTTCGCGTATTTCCGCGGCGCATGACGAATATAGAATACTACATTCACAGCGAAAGGACAGGATACTATGGATCGAATTCGCGTAATGCTCGCCGACGACAATCCCAACGTCGTGCGCCTTCTTACCGACTTTCTCTCCCGCAAGGGCGAAATCGAGCTGGTCGCCGCCGTGACCGACGGCGCCGCGATCGTGGATACCGTGTGCGAATGCGCGCCGGACGTCCTGATTATGGACATCATCATGCCGCGCCGGGACGGCTTTATGGTGCTGGAAGAGCTCTCGCGGCTCGAGGGCGTGAAAAAGCCGAAGGTGATCGTGCTCACCGGCCTCGGGCGCGACGATTTCGTGATTCGCGCGCTGCGCCTCGGCGCGAGCTATTACATGGTCAAGCCCTTCGACATGCAGTCGCTTTACGCGCGGATTCTCGATTTCGCGCGCGACGACGAGCCGCTTCCCGAGCCGGAGCCGCAAACCGAATCGCCCGACGATCAGATCACGAACCTGTTCCTCACCCTCGGCATTCCCGCGCACATCAAGGGCTATCAATACCTGCGCGAGGCGGTGCGCATGGTGCTCTCCAACCACGATCTGATCAACCGCATCACGAAGGAGCTCTATCCCGGCGTGGCCCGCAAATTCGCCACCAGCCCCAGCAAGGTCGAGCGCGCGATGCGCCATGCGATCGAAGTGGCCTGGACGCGCGGGCGGCTGGACACGGTCAATCAGCTCTACGGCTACAAGGTCTTCCGCAAGGAGGAAAAGCCCACGAACGGCGAATTCATCTCCTGCATCGTAGAAAAAATCGCAATGAAGAAGAGCGCATAATGGAAAAGGGCGATTCGATTTTCGAATCGCCTTTTTTCCTGTCCGTTTCCAATCTCGCGGGTCTTCATTTATTTTCCGAATTTGCGCAAGCGCGTATACGCAGTTGCGCAAATTTTTCTATCATCTTGAATGAGGTGATCGAAAAATGACCGTTAAGGAAGCTGTTGTCGCGCGATTTCTGGAGATTTTGCACGAGCGGAATATGCGCCCGAACGAGCTGGCGACGCTCGCGGGCGTAACCCCCTCCAGCGTTTACAGCATGCTGGACGCGCGGCGCAAGGAGCTGTCCATCAATTTGATCAAAAAGCTCTGCGACGGGCTGGAAATTTCGCTCGGCGCGTTCTTTTCCGCGCCCGTTTTCGACGCGCTCGAGCAGGAAATCCGCTGAGGCGATTCGGCCAATATTGACAGTCCGCGGCGTTTGTGTTATAATTTTCATATATGAAACGTTATAAGTTTTATTGCAACAAGGAGGGATCGTATGTCCGGAATGCTGTGGTATCGCAGGCCGGCGCGGCAGTGGGTTGAGGCGCTGCCGCTGGGCAACGGGCGCATCGGCGCGATGGTATTCGGCGCTACGGATCGGGAGCGCATTGCGCTGAACGAGGACACGCTGTGGTCCGGCGCGCCGGGGCGTGAATCGCGCCCGGAGGCGTTTGGCGCGCTGAATCGGGCGCGCGCGCTGGTGGAAGAGGGCAAAATGGTGGAGGCGGAAGCGGTTCTGACGCGCGATTTTTTGAGCCGCTACAGCGAGGCGTACATGCCGCTGGGCGATTTGCGGCTTGATTCCGGCCATGAAATCGCGCCGGGCACGTATCGCCGGGCGCTGGATCTGGCGCGCGCGGAATGCACCGTGGAATACGAAACGCCGGACGGAACGCGATTCACGCGTGAAATCATCGTATCCGCGCCGGATCAGGCGCTGATTCTTCGCCTGCGCGCATCAAAAAAGGGCGCGCTGGCCTTTTCGGCCGCGCTGGAAACGCAGCTGCGCGGCGAAACGCGGGCGCTGGGCAGCGGCATTTGCCTTGTGGCGCAATGCCCGTCGCACGCGCAGCCGCAATATCTGCACGATCCGAATCCGCTGGAATGGTCGTCCGTTCCGGAAAAGATGGGCATTCGCTATTGCGCGCTGCTGAACGCGCAGACCGACGGAACGATCGCGAACGAGGGCGGCGCGCTGCGGGTGGCGAACGCGACGGAGGCCGTGCTGGCGCTGACCTGCCGGAGCAATTTCGCGGGCTGGAACGCTGCGCCCGAAACGGCGGGTGTTCCCTATCTCGAGAACGCGGCGGCCGATTGGGAGGCGCTGCGCGGCAAACTGGACGGCGCGTTCGAGCGGCATATTCAGGAGCATTCGGCCTGGTGGACGCGCTGCGGCATTCGTCTGGACGGCGAATCGCACGAGGAATTGCCGACGGATGAGCGCCTGCGCGCGCACGCGGCCGGGCAGGAGGACGCGGGGCTGTTTGAGCTGCTGTTTGATTACGGCCGCTATCTGATGATCGCCGGTTCGCGCCCGGGAACGCAGCCGACGAACCTGCAGGGTATCTGGAATGAATCGATAATTCCGCCGTGGAGCAGCAATTACACCACGAACATCAACACCGAAATGAACTACTGGCCCGTTCTGAGCGCGAATCTCGCCGAAATGCAGGAGCCGCTGAATCGATTTCTGGGCGAGCTGCGCGTTTCCGGCGCGGAAACGGCGCGCGAATACTATCATGCGCGCGGCTTCGTCTGCCACCACAACACGGATCTCTGGCGGCTGACCGTTCCGGTTGGGCGCGATCGCGAGGGCATGGTGCCGTGCGCGTTCTGGCCGATGGCCTCGGGCTGGCTGGCGACGCACCTGTATGAGCAATGGAAATACGCGCCGGACGAGCAATTCCTGCGCGAAACGGCGTATCCGATTCTGAAGGACGCGGCGCGGTTCTATCTCGACTGCCTGACCGAGGACGGCCGCGGCCACCGGATCATGAGCCCGTCGACCTCGCCGGAGAACCGGTATTTGCTGAATGGCGCGACGCTGGGCCTGGTCCGGACGGCCACGATGACCACGGCGATTCTGCGCGAGGTATTCTCGGATTGTCTGGAAATGAGCGCGCAGGTGCCGGGCGAGGCGGAATTCGCGCGGGAGCTTGCGCAGGCGCTGGCCGATCTTCCGCCGTATGAAATCGATTCCGAGGGTCGGCTGATGGAATGGCCGGAGGAGCTGTGCGAAAAGGAAATCACGCATCGCCATGTTTCGCACCTGTTCGGCCTGTATCCCGCGCGGCAGATTACGCCGGAGGACACGCCCGAGCTGGCAAACGCGTGCCGCAAATCGCTGGAAAAGCGCACGGATATCGGCACCGGATGGAGCATGGGCTGGAAAATCTGCCTGTGGGCGCGCCTGGAGGACGGCGATCACGCGCTGAAGCTGATCGATCGCCAGCTCACGCCCGCGGGAATGGACGATTTCGAAACCCACCACACCGGCGGCGGCACCTATCCGAACCTGATGGACGCGCATCCGCCGTTCCAGATCGACGGCAATTTCGGCGCGTGCGCGGGCATTGCGGAAATGCTCGTGCAGAGCCGGAGGGACGGAATCCGGATTCTCCCGGCGCTGCCAAAGCGCTGGAGAAGCGGCGCGGCGCGCGGTTTGCGCGCGTACGGCGGGCTGACGATCGACCTGGAATGGGCAAACGGACGGCTGACTGCCATCGCCGTTTCAGCGCAGGCAGACGCGAGCGCGCGCCTGTATTTGCCCGGCGATACGATCGACATTGCGCTGCGCGCGGGCGAGCGCTTCTCCCGCCAGTTTTAACTTCACAAATTCCAATCCATTGCGCCCCGGCATTCCTTTGGGACATGCCGGGGCTTTGTCATGCCCTCGCGTCCTTCGGGTTTTACAATTTGCGAACATCCCCGCGATGTTTGCATGAAACGTTGTGAAACGGTCGGCTTGCGCAGGCGTTTTATGGCATGTTGCGACAAACTTTGCGCGCTGGAAACGCCTTCTATTGACAGTGAATCCCTCAAATTATATAATTAAACCATCAACAGAGAGGCAATGTGTACAAATCCTCTCGTAACGTGAGCAATGAAACAACTATAGGATTTGAGATGAAACAATGCGAATTGGTTCCATGGATCTGATGACGATCGACGCCATTTATTCGGCGCTGCCCCATCTGCCCGCGCTGGGCGAAGAGGTTTGCAGCCGGAGCTTTCGGATGACGCTTGGCGGCGGGCCGATCGCTTCGCTGGTGACGGCGGGAAGGCTGGGCGCGCAGACGCGGCTGTGCACGTGCATCGGCGACGACGCGGGAAGCGCGATGGGCGCGGGCATATTGCGCGGCGAGGGCGTGGAATGCCTGCACTTCGATTGCGACGCGCGCGGCGGATCGCCGGTCTATTACACCTCCGTGATGACCTTCGCGGGCAGCGATCGCGCGTTTGTTTCCTATTTTCCCGATACGGATTTTTTCGCCACGCGCATGCGCGAAAAGGCGGAGGCGCTCCGCGATTGCGACGTATGCATTCTGTCGAACCGGATTCCGGAGGAATTTGAATCGCTTCCGGCGCGCATTGCGTTCGACGTCTCCTGGCGCGACGGCATGAAGCTGGAGGACTACCTTCCGTGGCTGCGCAGGGCATGGCTGTTTACACCCAATGAAAAGGAGGCCCGCCAGCTCACGGGCTGCGCGGATGTGGAATCGGCGGCGCTGGCGCTGGCGCGGCATGTGGAAAACGTAGTGGTAAAGCTGGGCGCGGAGGGCGCGATGTACGTTCAAAACGGCCGCGCGCGCCGCGTGCCCGGCGAAAAGGTGGCGGCCGTGGACAGCACCGGCGCGGGCGACGCGTTTCTGGGCGGGCTGGTCTACGGGCTGGCCAGCGGCTGGGACATGGAGGAGGCGGTTTGCCTCGCCAATTACACGGGAGCGACGGCGACAACGGCGATCGGCTGTCTGACGGCCCGGCCGTCGATGGCGCTGTGGCGGAATCGGAGGAACGCATGAATATTCGCGAATTGGCCCGGATGTGTCAGGTTTCGCCGGCGACGGTATCGCGCTATCTGAATCAGCCGGACATGGTTTCTCCGGAAACGGCGGAAAAGCTGGAGGCGGCCATTTGCAAAACGGGCTATGCGCCGCAGCGCAAATCGCGCCGCGCGCCGCAGGGCGGAATGATCGCAATCGTTGCGCCGACGCTGAATCACCATTTCTTCCAGAGCGCGATCGAGCTGCTCGAGCGGCAGCTCTGCGCCGCGGGCCGGGAATCGGCGGTGCTGTTCATGCCCGCGGGAAAGGAAGCGGTGTGCCTGGACATGCTGCGCAGGCTGCGCCCGGCGGGAATCGTGCTGCTGGACGGCGACATTGCCGAGGACGCGCAGAAATCGCTGGCGGCGCTGAACGTGCCGATCGTGATGTGCGGCGAAACCTCGCGCAATCAGCGCTTTTCCTCCGTGCATGTGGACGACATGGCGGCGGCCTATGGCGGCGTTCAATACCTGTTCCGGCTGGGGCACCGGCGCATCGGCTTTATTTCCGATCCGCAGACCTCGATCAGCTCGGGCTTTCAGCGCGTGACCGGCTGCAAAAAGGCGTTTGAGGACGCAGGCGCGGAATGGAATCCGGAATGCGTGGTCTGCGAGGGCTGCACCTATGAAAGCGGCTATGCGGGCACGCGGCGGCTGATTGCGCGCTTTCCGGAAATTACCGCGATCTTCGCCTTCAGCGACGAGGCGGCGATGGGCGCCATGTGCGCGCTGACGGACGCGGGACTGACCATTCCCGGGGACGTTTCCGTGCTGGGCTTCGACGATCTGCCGCTGGCGCAGCGCGTGCGCCCGCAGCTGACGACGATTCATCAGCCGCTGAAGGCGATCGTGGCGCGCAGCGTCGAATTTCTGGATCGCAGCGAAATCGGCGGCGTGGGCGCGTCGGTCGTGGTTCCCTTTGAAATTACGGAGCGGCAGAGCTGCCGGAAGCTGAAATAACATCTCTTTGAAAAGGAGCGCTTGTAAATGAAACTGACTGTGCTGGGCGGCGGCGGCGTGCGCGCGCCGATGCTCGCCAAATCGATCGCCAATCGCGCGCGCGCGCTGGGCATTCGGCGCGTGGTGTTCATGGACGATTGCGAGGAAAAGCTGCGCTGCTACGGCGCGCTGGCCAGGCATGTCGCGCGCATCATCGATCCGGAGCTCCAATTTGAATTGACGAGCGACCTGGACGACGCGGTGCGCGATGCGGATTATGTCATTACCACGATGCGCGTCGGCGGCGACGAGGGCCGCGTGCACGACGAGCGGATTCCGCTTTCGATGGGCCTGCTCGGGCAGGAAACCACCGGCGCGGGCGGCTTTGCGATGGCGATGCGCTCCATTCCGGCGATGCTGCGGGCATGCGAGCGGGTGCGCGCGCTGGCGCGGCCGGGCGCGCTCGTGTTCAATTTCACGAATCCCTCCGGGCTGGTGACGCAGGCGGCGCACGACGCGGGCTATGATTTCGTGGTCGGCATCTGCGACGGGCCCAGCGAATTCATCAAGGAGGTCGAGCGGCTGCTGGACGCTCCGGGCGGCAGTCTGGACGTGGACTGCATGGGGCTGAATCACTATTCGTGGTACACCTCCATTCGCCGGGACGGCCGGGATCTTCTGCCGGAAATCCTCGCGCGCGACGACCTTTTCCGCGATACGGAGATGCGCTTTTTCGATCCGGATCTGCCGCGGAGCCTTGGCGTATTGATGAACGGCTATCTCTATTACTATTATCATCCGGAGCGCGCGATCGCGAACATCTGCCGCAGCGAAAAGACGCGCGGCGAAACCATTCGCGAAATCAATCGCGCGATGCTCGCCGAGCTGCGCGATATGGACTGCGACGCGAACTTCGACGCGGCGATGCAGATTTATCTCAGATACTATTACATGCGCGAAAACAGCTACATGACCATCGAATCCGGCGGCCCGCGCGGCAGCAAGGAGCAGCCGAAGATGGAAATGGACTATCGCCGAACGGACAACGACGGCTATGCGGGCGTGGCGCTGAACATCATTCGCGCAATGCGCTCGGGCGATGGCTATCGCATGGTGCTGTCGGCGCCGAACGGAGACAGCATTCCGGCTCTTTTGCCCGAAGACATTGTTGAAGTCACGTGCACGGTGGATCAGCGCGGCATTCACCCCCGGAAAATGGCCGAGCCCACGGGCATGATCCGCGCGCAGCTGCTTTTGATGAAGCACTACGAGCGCACGGCGGCGCGGGCGATTCTGAATCGCGATCGCGAGCTGGCGGCGCAGGCGCTGGCGCTGCATCCGCTGATCGGCTCCTATTCGCGCGCGAAAATGCTGGTGGACGAATATCTGAAGGCGCACGCGCCGTATGTGGGCGATTGGAAATAAAGAAATCTCGCGCCGCGCTCGAGCGGGCGAAGATAATATAAAGGAGGAAATAGACCATGAAGAAACTGTTGACTATGGCGCTCTGCATCGCGCTTCTGTGCGTTATGGCGCTGCCGGCGATGGCGGACGAGCCGATCTCCATCGTTTACCCGAGCTACCAGGTGGGCGTGGACGGCTCCGCGACCTACATGGACGGCCTGATTCAGCGCTTCAACGAGGCGTATGCAGGCAAATATGAAATCGTGGTGGAGGAAATCCCCGGCCAGCAGGACTACATTGAAAAGCTGAAGCTGCTCAACAGCAACGACGAGCTGCCGGTGCTGTTCGATCTGGGGGCGGACCCGACGCTGGCGGAAATGATCATCGCCGACGACAAGCTGCTCGACCTGAGCGACGTGATTCTGAACGACGCGGACTGGATGAGCGTGCTGATTGAGGAATCCGTGGAATTCAACACCGTAAACGGCAAGCTGATTGCCGCGCCGGCATATCAGGATTCCTACAGCGGCGTATGGTACAACAAGGAAGTGTTCGCAAACGCCGGCGTCGACGAGTTCCCCACCACCTGGGACGGCCTGCTGGAGGCGTGCGAGAAGATCAAGGCGACCGGCGTTGCTCCGATCGCGCTGATGACCAACGAGGATGCGTGGACGACGATGCTGCCCTTCTGCGCCTACATCGCCGGCCAGGAAGGTGGCCTGGACTTCATGTACCAGCGCTTCCCGACCAATTACAACGTGCCCGCCGTAGAAGCGGCCGCGGAATACGTGCAGAAGCTGTTCAACTACACCACCGTAGACGCGATTGGCGCGACCTACGCGATGGCGGCGAACAACTTCATCAGCGGCAAGGCGGCCATGCTGCCGAACGGCCCCTGGGTTGTAATGACCTTCTACGATGAAAACACCGCGCCCGCGGGCTTTGCGGACAAGGTCGGCTATGCGACCTGGCCGGGCGGAATCGTTCTCGGCACCGTCACGCGCTACGGCTCCGGCATCAACAAGGATGCTTCTCCCGAGGAGCAGGAATGCGCGATCGCCTTCCTGAAGTTCATGACCTCTGAATCCGAAATCAAGCAGCTGTGCTTCTCGACCGGCGCAATCGCCCCCCACGTGCCGATCAGCGAGGAAGAGATCGCGGCGCTGCCGGGCCTGTTCGTCGAGGCGTACAAGGCGCTGGGCGAATACAAGGTCATCTGCCCGAACTTCTCCTACATGTGGGATACCTCGATCGTTTCCGAAGCGCTGGCGAAGGAAATGCCCTTCCTGGCCGACGGCACCTACACCGCCGAGGAATTCTGCACGAAGCTGACCGAAACCGCGCAGAAGTACGTGCGCAACTGATTTTCACCCGTTTCCGGCCCGGGGCAAAGCGCCTCGGGCCGGGAAAACCAAAGCATCCGAATGAATAGGAGGCCGGAGTATGATTCGCAAAAACGGCTGGCGGTACGGCCTGTTGTTCGCCGCGCCGGCGCTGATTGTGTTCCTGTTGATCTTCGTTCTGCCCACGGGAATCCTGATTGCCACCAGCTTTACCGAGTGGGACGGCAAGCATACGCCGGAATGGGTTGGACTTGCCAACTATGCGGAAATGTTCCGCGACGCGGGATTCCTCCAATCCCTGCGCAATACGCTTTCGATGGGCCTTCTGGCCGCGTTCGTTCATGTGCCGCTGGGCACGATTCTGGCGCTGTTTCTGTATCGCCGGCCGGTCGGCTGGAAGGTGCTGCGTTCGGTGAGCATGATCCCGGACATCATTTCCAGCTCCGTCAAGGCGGTCATATTCGTGTTCGTATTCAATCCCGGAATCGGACTGCTGAACGGCTTTGTCCGGCTGTTTGATCCGCAGTTCGCCATCAACTGGTTTTACAATAAAAACACCGCGTTCTGGGCGGTCACGGCAACCTGGATTTTCCATTTCGGGTATGTGCTGCTGATTACGCTGAGCGAGCTGCAGTCGCTGCCGGTTTCCTATCGCGAAAGCGCGCAGCTGGACGGCGCGAGCTCCGTTCAGATCGATCTGTATATTCATCTGCCGCTGATCCGGCACACGGTCGGCTCCTGCATGATTCTGATGGTCACGGGCATGTTCAAATTCTTCGAGCAGATTTACCTGACCACCGCCGGCGGCCCGGGCTACACCACCAGCACGCTCGCGCTGCTCATCTATCAGAACATGACCACCGGCTTCCGCTACGGCTATGGAAACGCCATCGGCATGGTGCTGATGCTGCTGGGCGTGTTCGTGATTCTGCTGATTCAAAAGACCATGCGCATGGATCGCTCGTTTGCGCAGTGAGGTGCTGAATTATGAAGAGAAAGAATTCCGCAATTCGGCCGAGGCGGACGGTGCTGGGCGTGCTCGGCAAGACGCTTGCGTATCTGTTCATGATATTCGTGCTCGGCTATTGCCTGATTCCGATCCTGTGGGTGTTCCTGTCCACATTCAAGACGAACATGGAGGTGCTGGAATCCCCGTTCACGTGGCCGGCGCGCTTTTCGCTGGACGCCTACAGGCGCGCGTTTGAAACGGCGGACGTGGGGACGTTCTTTTTAAACTCCGTCGTGGTTTCGGCGTGCAACACCGTGCTTTCGGTGCTGCTGTATTCCATGGCGGCCTACGGCCTTACGCGCTTTCCGTTCCGCGGCCGGAACGTGATCATCGTGTTTTTCTCGATGACGCTGCTGATTCCGGTGAACTCGCTGCTGTATCCGATCTTCTTTATCATCCGCCGGCTGGGCCTGTACGACACGAAGGCCGGCCTGGTGCTGGTATTTGTGGCGATGGGACTGCCGATGTCGTTCTTCGTGCTGCGCGGCTTTTTCAACAATCTGCCGGTGGAGATCGAAGAGGCGGCGTATATCGACGGCGCGAGCGTATGGACTACGTTCTTCCGGATCGTCATGCCGATTTCGTCGGCAAGTCTGGTCACGGTGGCCATTCTGGCGTTTTTCAATTCCTGGAACGACTTCATCTTCGCGCTGACGCTCACGAGCAAGACGGCGAACCGCACGCTCCCGCTGGCGCTGAAATATTTCCTGACAAACTTTACGTATGATTATCCGTCGCTGTTCGCGGTGGTGGTGATCATCATCCTGCCGTGCATCGTGGTGTACGCGCTGCTGCAGGAGCGCATTACCGAGGGCATCGTGTCCAGCGCGATCAAGGGGTGATTTCATGGATCGAAAGCTGATTCTGAACGCGGACGATTTCGGCAGCTTCTGGGCGGCGAACGAGGCCGTGGCGCAATCGTTTGATCGCGGCTTTCTGACCTCGACCACGCTGATGACCTGCTGCGCATGGGCGGAGGACGCGATTGCGCGCGCAAGGGCCAATCCCAAAATGCACGTAGGTCTCCACATCACCACGACGGCGGAATACCCGCGCCTGCCGTGGGGGCCGGTCGCAGACGGCGTTTCCAGCCTGACGGACGCGCGCGGCTATTTCTATCCGACGGCGCGGGAGAGCCTTCTTTACGCGACGGGCGAGGACATGGCGCGGGAAATCGAGGCGCAATACGAATGGATGCGCGCCCGCGGCGTCGCGCCCGATCACATCGACAATCACATGGCCACGGTCTACGGCATTCTCGGTCCCGGGCATCTGCAGCCGGTGTTTGCGCTGTGCGCGCGGCACGGAATCGGCTTTCGCCTGCCCGCGCGTGCGCCGGGAAGCGAGGCGGTCGCGGCGCTGGCCAGGCAGACGGGCGTTCATTTGATCGATCATCTGCTCAGCGACGAGGACGACGTTGCACCCGGCGACACCTACGAGAGCTTCCGCGAGCTGTATCTGAATCTGATTCGCGCCTGCAGGGAGGGCGTGAACGAGCTGTACATGCATCCCTGCGTGGACGCGCCGGAGGTAAGATACGTCAATTCCCAATGGCAGAAGCGCGTATGGGAATACCGGCTTCTGCAGGACGATGTGGTTTACAACGAAATCTGCAAGGAGGGCCTGAAGCTGGTGAGCTATCCCGAGGCCTTCGAGGGGGAAATATGAGCCGGATTTTGCAAATCAGCGGGGTGCTGTATCCCGAAAACAGCCAGACGAATCTGCGCTTTCCGTTCAGCCTGCGCAAGGGCGTGCGCGCGATTCGCATTTGCTTTTCGTACGCGCCGAAAATGCTCTCCGACGCCGCGCTGACCGACGCGCTGATCGACGAGGGCTTTGAGCGCTACATTCTGCCCGAGGATCGCGAGGCGCTGCGTTCGCTGCGCGAGGAAGTCAAGCCGCTGGTCAATCTGGTCACGCTCAGCGTGGACAGCCCGACGCACTATGTCGGCGCGGCGCACCGGCACGATCCGGTGCAGGAGCACGTGATCGGCCCGGACGAGAGCTCCTACGGCTTCGATCCCTGTGAAATGGAAGCGGGCTGCTGGTCGCTGTGCCTGAGCGTGCACGCGGTCGTCACGCCCGAATGCCGGTTTGAGCTTTCCGTTGAGGAGGTGGAAGCATGAGAATCGCCGCAGAGCTGCACTGCCACACCTGCCATTCCGACGCGTCCTTTTTGCCCGAGGAGCTGGCCGAGGCCGCGCGCGCGGAGGAGCTGGACGTGATCGCGATGACCGACCACAACACCACGTCGGCCTGGCTTCCGCTGGAAAAGACGGGCATTCCGTTTATTCACGGCATTGAATGGACCACCTTTTTCGGCCACATGCTGGCGCTGGGCTGCGACCGCTTCGTCGACTGGCGCGATGCGACGCCGGACACGATCGACCGGAAGATGCTTCAGGTGCATCAGGCCGGCGGTCTCGTCGGCATTGCGCACCCGTTTGCGCCGGGAAGCCCGATGTGCACCGGCTGCTATTGGGATTTCCGCGTTCAGGACTGGACGCTGGTGAATTACATCGAGGTCTGGAGCGAGGAATTCCCGAGCGCCGCGCTGCACAATCAGCGCGCCGTGCGCTGGTGGATCTCGCTGCTGGATCAGGGCTTCCGGATTGCGCCGAGCTACGGGCGTGACTGGCACGTTCAGAAATTCCTGCCCGTGCCGTTTGCATGCACGTATCTCGAGGCCGAGGCCGCGACGGAATCGGCGGCGCTGGACGCGCTTCGGGGCGGCAGAACGCTGCTTTCGCTGGGTCCGGATCTGGAATGGCAATTGGAAACGCCGAGCGGAATCGTTCGCGCCGGCGACGAATTCACCGCCGCGGGCGCAGCGCGCTGGACGGTGCGCATCGATTGGAGCCGCCGGCGCAGGCACTGGGATCGCTTTAAGGAAAGCATTTCCGAATTGCGCCTGCTGGCCGAAAACGGCCGCGTGCTGGCGGTGATCCCGCTAAACGGCGAGCCGGACGGGATATTGAGCGCGAACGTCGACCTGACCGGCGCAAAATACGCGCGCCTGGAGGCCCATGGGACGGCCGCGAATCGCGAATGCATGGTCGCGCTGTCCGCGCCGGCCTATGCGCGCGGGTAAATCATACGGCAAAATCCGCACCGATCTTTGGAGTCGGTGCGGATTTCCTTTATTCCTCGGGCTGCAGATCGACGATCAGATATTCCGAATGGCAGCCGGTTTTGAACTGGAGCGCCCAATCCGAAATGCCGGAGCTGACGATGAACTGCGTGCTCCCGCGCGTTTCGCGGCCGTAGACCAGATCGTTGATTCCCAGCCATTCGCCGACATGGTTGATCGGGATCATCTGGCCGCCGTGCGTGTGGCCGCAGAGCACGAGATCGACCCCCGCGGCCGCCTCCGCATCGAAATCCGCGGGCTGATGATCCATTACAATCGCAAATGCCCCGGCATTTTCGCCCGTCTGCGCCAGCTCTGCGATCTCTGCGCGCGCGTTGCCGCGATGATTCTCGGAAAGGTCGTTTCGGCCGATCAGGCGCACGTCCCCGCGCAGCGAAACCGCTTCGTCCTCCAGCACGGTCACGCCGGCCGCCTCCAGCGCGGAAACGAGCTCCGCCGCGCCGTAGCCGCGCCGCGCGTCGTCGTAATAGCCCTTATCGTGATTGCCGAACACGTAATAGACCGGGCAATCGAGCGCGCCGAGCGCCGCGCAGGCGTCGAGCATCTCGCCGCGCGAGGTGTCGTCGTCCACGAAATCGCCCACGATCAGCACGGCGTCGGGATTTTCTGCCTGCATCCGATCCAGATACGGCGCAAGGCCCTTTCCGGAAAACGTGGTTCCGACGTGCGAATCCGTAAATACCGCCAGCCGCATGGGCGAAGCGAGCTTCGGGCTTTGCAGCAGATAGTATTCGCGCTGCACGCGATGCGCGCTCACCCAGCCGAACGCGAGATACCCGGCCGTAATCGCAATGGCGAGCGCGGCGCTTAAGAATCGCGCGTGCTGTCTTCGAATCAGGCGCAGCAGCAGGCAGACGATTCCCCAGATCGCAATCAGGTTCAGCGCGCAGACGATCGCGTTCACCATTCCCATGGTCAAGGTCAGGATCGCAATCAGCGCGGCGGCGGGAATCGCGCCCAGCGCGAGCGACCGAATGCGCCCGCGCGCGGGAAGCAGGCGCGCAAACAGCGCGGCCAGCGCGAGAAACGCGCCGGCAAACAGCAGCGCCAGCGCAATCATAAACAGCGTCCACATATCGAAAACCTCCGAATCAAAAAAGGTGTGGAATGGGTCTATTGTAATAGGATGCGCGAAAAAAGTCAAATCCGGCGGCAAAGATGAAAAATGTGTAAGGATCGGGCGGTTCGCCTTGTGAATCCGCGCGTTTTGCGGTAGAATAGAATAGAAATGATGTGCCCATGCACTTATAGGGAGGCCAAAATGAAGAAAAACACGGCCCGCGGCATTCCGTGGAGGACGATTGCAGTGATGGCGGTCGTCGGCGCGCTCGCCATTCTGCTGGCGTGGCGGCTGGAATCGAATCCCCGTCTGAACGGAAGCGCGCGCGACACGGAAAGCGCTCTGCGCATCAGCGAGGTCATGTCCGACACCGACGACGTTTCTGTGGACTGGATCGAAATTGAAAACGCGGGCGAAACGGCGATTTCGCTGTATGGCTATGCGCTGGTGAACGCCGCGGAGCCGAAAAAGGCGTTTGTATTCCCGAGCCGCACGATTACGCCGGGCGAATATCTGGTGGTGCTCGCGGATGGAACGAACACGGCCGAAAAGAACGGCTCTCTTCACGCGCCGTTCCGGCTGTCCTCCGGCAGCGAGACGATTTACCTTCTGAACAAATCCGGAAGCACGATCGACTGCGTGGACGTGCCGGGCCTCGGGCGCGATCAGGTCTATTGCCGGGACGAGAGCGGCGAATGGACGCTGAGCTACGCCGCCACGCCGGGCGCGAAGAACGAAATCGCGGATCTGGACGACGTTCGCAGCCAGTCCCGGCTCGCGCTTCCCGGAAGCGTGGAAATCAGCGAGGTTTCCTCGAAAAACCGGTCGTATTTCCCGGATGAAAACGGCGAATTCCACGATTATGTCGAGCTGCACAACGCCTCAGACGAGGAGGTCAGCCTCGCGGGCTGGTATCTGTCGAACGCGAAGGAGAGCCCTCGCCGCTGGGCGCTGCCGGCCATCGTGCTCGCGCCGGGCGAATACCGGGCGATTCACCTGTCGGGCCTGAATCGGGTGAGCGACGGGCACGTGCACGCGAATTTCCGCCTCCCGGCCTCGGGCGCGGAGGTGTATCTGACCGAGCCGGACGGCACGCTGACTTCGCAGGTCACGGTTCCGGCGCTGGAGGCCGATCAGGCCTGTTCGCTCACGGAATCCGGCTGGACGACCGCGCTGGCCCCCACGCCGGGCGAGGCGAACTCGATCGCCGGCGCCAGCGCCATCGACGCGCGCGAATCGCTTCCGGACGTATACATTTCCGAAATCGCGGCCACGACCTCCGCATCGGCGGACTGGATTGAATTGATAAATGCGTCGAGCCAGGCGGTCGATCTCTCCGGCTGGGGACTTTCGAACAATTCCGCCCGCCCGCGCAAATGGCAGTTCCCGCAGGGCACGGTGATTCAGCCGAGCCAGTATCTGTGCGTTTACGCGGATCGCGACGGCGACGACGATCTCGTGGACGCTTCGCGCTCGCCGAACACGAATCTGATCGCCGAATTCAACCTGTCCGCGGCGGGCGGGTATGCGGTGGTGCTCGCGAATCCGAACGGCGAAATCGTCGATCGCGTATGGCTGCCCGAACAATATCGCGACATGACCTACGGCCGCAAATCGAGCGGCGGCGAATGCTTCTATTTTACCGAAATGACGCCGGGCGCCGCGAACGCGGACGAAACCTATCAGGGCCGCGCGGCGACGCCGGAATTCTCAGTCAAGGGCGGGCTGTATCAGCAGGGCGACGCGCTGACCGTGGAGCTGAGCGCGCCGAGCGACTGCCGCGTGTACTACACCACGGATTCCACCGACCCGACCGAGCAGTCCACGCCGTATACCGGGCCGATTTCGATTTCGCAGCAGACGATTCTGCGCGTGCGCGCGTTCAAGGACGGCTGCATGCCCTCGTATATGGACACGCAGAGCTATCTCTTCGCCGCGAAAAACGGCTCCGGCGCGGTCTATACCGTGTCGCTGGTTTCCGATCCCTACAACCTGACGAGCGACGAGGCGGGCATACTCGTCGAGGGCTCGGGCAGCACGCCGAATTACAATCAGGACTGGGAGCGCGAGGCGCACGTCGAAATCTACGATCGCGAGGGCAAGCTGATTCTCTCGCAGGAGTGCGGCATGCGCCAGCAGGGACAGACCTGCCGCTCCGAGCCGCAGCAGTGCTTTAAGCTGATCGCGCGCAGCGAATACGGCGACGCGTTCTTCCGCGGCCACATCTTTTCCAAGCGCGATTACGACGTTTGCAAGGCGATTCTGATTCGCAATTCCAGCGACGACGCGAACAAGACCCGCATGCGCGATTCCGTGCTGCAGACGCTCGCGGAGGACACGAGTGTGCTGTATCAGGAAACCGAGGTCTGCGTGGTGTATCTGAACGGCGAATACTGGGGGCATTACAACCTGCGCGAGGCCGTCAACCCCACGCTGATCTGCCTGAACGAGGGCTGGGAGGGCGACGAAGGCAGGCTGGATTTCGTACTGAAAAACGATACCCTGCTGCAGGGCTCGGACGGAACGTTCCAGAATCTGCTCTCGTATCTGAAAACGAACAACCCGAACACCGACGAGGCCTATCAGAAAATCGACGCGACGATCGATATCCAGAATTATATCGAATACATGTCGATCGAGATTTTCTGCGGAAACACCGACCCGAGCAACGTAAAGCGCTATCGCAACCCGAATGCGGACGGCAAATGGCGCTGGGTGCTCTACGACATCGACTGGAGCTTCCTGCAGGACACGAATTCGATCGCGCGCTGGCTCGCGCCCGGCGGCGTTGGCAACGGCCTGCGGACGGACAACACGTTCTTCATCGCCTGCATGCAGAACGATACCTTCCGCGACCGCTTCCTTCGCTATTTCGGCCAACAGCTCGCCACGAACATGACCACCGAAAGCGTGCTCAGCCGCTTCCAGGAGCGCTATCAGCTGCTGATGACGATCCTGCCGGAGCATTTCGAGCGCTGGAGCTGGAGCGAGGGCAAATACAATCGCGCGGTGGAGGTGCTGGTCAACTACGCGCAGAGCCGGCCGACGCGCATACTGCAATTCCTGAAATATTCCAAGGCGCTGAATCTTTCGCAGGCGCAGATGGAGACCTATTTCGGCGAAGCAATGGCGAAAATCGGCCTGACCTACGACACAATCCCACGGCTGAAATAATGGAGGATATCATGCAAAAGGGCTATTTTGAAAAGGAACTGGTATTGACCCCGGATTACTGCGACATGGCGGCGGGCCTTTCGCCGCTGGGCGCGTTTACGATCTTTCAGGGCGTCGCGAGCGAGCATGCCGAACAGATCGGCGTGGGCTTCGAGGCGATGGCGCGGCGGCGCGAGTTCTGGCTGACCGTGCACACGCGCATCGACTTTTTTGGCCGCGCAAAGCTGATGGACGCGCTCACGGCAACGACATGGCCCGAGCGGTGCGATGAAAGCGCCTCGCGATGCTACCGCAGCTACAGTCTTTCGCGCGGCGACGAGACGATTGCGGTCGGGCGCACGCAGTGGGCGATTCTGGGGCCGGAGAAAAAGACGCTGAAATTCGCGGAATCGGGCTTCCCTAAGGATTTTCCGTTCATTGATCGCGAGAGCGTTCAGGGGCCGAACGCGCGCTTCCACGATGATTTCACCGAATCCGACCTGTGCCTTACGCATCGCGTGCGCGCGACGGACATCGATCTCGGGCGGCACATGAACAACGTGCAGTACGTCCGCGCGGTTATGGATTGCTTTTCGGCGAAGGAAATCGCGTCCGGCCGGATGAAATCGGTGGAGATTCACTATTTCGCGCCGTGTCTGGAGGGCGACGAGCTGGCCATTTACGTGCGCCGCGAGGAAAGCCAAAGCCGGATCGCCGTTAAGCGCGAGGGCAAAATCGCCGCCATGGCGAATATCAAAATGGAATAATGGAACGGACGGCTTTTCACGCTGAAAAACGGAGCTGCTTCCCGCATCGGGCTGCAGCTCCGCTTTTCTTATTCCACCAGCAGCACGGTCAGATCGTTGACGTTGGTGCCGGTCGGGCCGGTGATAATCAGGTTTCCAATGCGCTTCAGCGCGGGATAGGAATCGTTGTCCTTGAGCGCCTGATCGATGGAAACGCCCGCCCTGCGCAGCTTTTGGGCCGTCGCGCCGTCGCACCAGCCGCCCGCCGCGTCGGTCGGGCCGTCGGTGCCGTCCGAGCCGATGGAAAACAGCAAAACGCCCGGCAGATTCTCCATTCCGCGCGCGGCGCTGAAGGCCAGCTCCTGATTGCGGCCGCCCATCCCCGTTCCGGTCAGATGCACCACCGTTTCGCCGCCGAGAATAAACGCCCGGCGCTCGCCCTTCCCCGCATGCTCGCGCGCAATGGCCGCGAGAAAACTGCCCGCCTCGCGCGCCTCGCAATCGAGACTCGCGGTGAGCACGATCGGCGCAAATCCGCATTCCGCGCACGCGTCGGCCGCCGCCGCACACAGGCCGCGAACGGAGCCGGTCACGGTAATCATCGCGTTTTCCAGCGCCTTCGGCGTTTCCTGATCCAGGCACGCGCGGGCGCGATCGCTGATTTTCAGATGGTATTTTTCCGCAACGGCGCGCGCCGACGCGCAGGTGGACACGTCCGGGCAGGTCGGACCCGACGCAATGACGTCCGCCGCATCGCCGAGCACGTCCGACAGCGCGACCGTAAACACGCGCGCGGGCGCGCAGAGGCGCGCAAATTTGCCGCCCTTTACGGCGGAAAGGCGCTTGCGAACGGCGTTGATTTCGGAAATCTCCGCGCCGCACGCAAGCAGCTGGCGCGTAATGTCCGCGAGCTCGTCCGGCTCAATCAGCGGCGATTCAAACAGCGCCGATCCTCCGCCGGACAGCAGAAACAGCACCTGATCGTCCGCGCTCAGCCCGCGCACCGCGTTCATCGCCTCGCGCGTGGCCGAAAAGGAATTCGCATCCGGCACGGGATGTCCCGCCTCGAAGATGCGCAGGCCGTCGATCGGGCCGAGCGAATGGCCGTATTTGGTAATGACGACTCCGCCCTGCACGCGCGGGCCGAGATCCTCGCACGCCGCGTTCGCCATGCGCCACGCCGCCTTGCCCACGGCAATGACAATCAGCCTTCCGCTTTCCTGCGGAAGCTCGGCGAGCGCCGCGCGCACGGCGGTTTCGGGCAGCGATGCGTCGATCGCGCGCCGAATGATTCCCGGCATGGCCTCCTGCGCATTCACAGCCCCCACTCCTTTCGAATCTGTTCCATCGTGGGCATGGCGGATTGCGCGCCGAGCCCGGTTACGGAGAGCGCGCCGGCGGCGTTCGCCAGGCGCACGCATTGCGGAATCGGCCATTCCATCGCGAGACCCGCGGCCAGACCGGCGTTAAACGTATCGCCCGCGGCGGTGGTATCCACAGCGCGCACCGAAAAGCCCGGCACAGGCTGAATGCCCGCTTCGGAGCCGATAAACGCGCCCTCCGCGCCGCGCTTGTGAATCACGGTGCAGCCGCTTAAATCGATCAGCCGCCGCATTCGCGCCTCCATCGGCGCGTCCTCCGGAAGCTCGCCGGTCAGGATTTGCAGCTCGGTTTCGTTCGGCGTAATAAAATCGGCGCACGCCAGCCATTCGGCGGGCAGCGGAGCCGCGGGCGCGGGATCGAGAATCACCGTTTTGCCCATTGCGCGCAGCCGTTTCAACGCGTGCCCCACCGTTTCCAGCGGAATTTCCAATTGAATGAGAAAGATTTCGCAATCGGCCAGCGCGTCCAGCGCCGCGTCCATCCAGGCGATATCGCATTTCGCGTTCGCGCCCGGAATGGAAACGATGCTGTTTTCGCCCGAATCGGTCACCCAGATATCGGCAATGCCGGTGGTTGTGCCGGCCTCCACGCCCACGGAATCGGTATTCACGCCCTCGGCCGCGAAATGCGAAAGGTAGTTCCTGCCGAACAGGTCGTCGCCCACCTTGCCGGCCATGCGCGTTTCCGCCCCCAGCCGGGCCAGCGCAATCGCCTGATTCGCGCCCTTGCCGCCGAATTCCGTCTGGAAAAGAGAGCCTATAATGGACTCGCCCGGCGCGGGAAAGCGCGGCGTGCGCGCCACCATGTCGGTATTGATCGAGCCGATCACGGCGCATTTTTTCATTTTTCGGCCTCCTCAGGCGCGCGCGAGCTTTTCAAACAGGTCGCGGAAGATCGGATTGCGATGGCAGAAATACGCCTCGCGAATCAAATGGCGCGTTTCATCGTGCGCCCAATGGCTGTCGTCGGTCAGCAGCGGGCTGTGCGTAAGCTTCGTCGGCACCCAGTCGGGATGGATCAGATAGGCGATCGTCGAAACGTCCCAGATTTCCTTCGCCCAGGCGAAATGATCGCTGGAATAGGCGCTGAACAGCTCGACCAGCGCGTCGCACAGCGGATTTTTGCCGCCGATGCACGCGCTCAACTCCTGAACGCTGGTGAGCAAATGGCTGGCCACGCCCATGCACGGAACCAGCGTGAGCGGGCATCCGCAATCCAGCGCGATTCGCGCGGCGCGCACGTCCTGCGAGAGGTTGAATTCCCGCGCGGTCGGATAGCTGGTCGGATGGCCGCCGAGCCACACGATCGCGATCTTTTCAGCGATTTTCGGCTCCATCAGCAGCGCGGACGCGACGTTCGTGATCGCGCCGATCGCCACCACGTACAGCCGATCGCCGTCCGGACGCGCCATTGCGCGCGCTACCAGATCGCGCGCGGCGGGGCTGTCCACATAGCCGTTTTCGGGCAAATACGCCTCGGAGCCGCGCAACACGGTTTCCGTGCGATTCATCTTTTGAAGCAGACGCTGAATTTCCGCATAGCTCTTCTCCATGCCGTCCTTCGGGCCGGTCGAGCGGTCGTTGTAAAACGGCGCGGCATAGATCGCCTGCACGTTCAGCCGCTCCGGCGAAAGCAATGCATAGGCGAGCGCGAACTGATCGTCGACCTCGTTGTAGGTGTCGGTATCCAGCACCATATCGATTTTGCCCTCGGGCAGCGCGAGCGCACGCACCTGTTCCTCCGCCGGCGGAATGCGCCAGGAAAGTCCCTGTTTATCGAACCACATATTCCTTCTCCAGTTTCTTCAAGTATTCAATGCAGACCCGCGCCTCGTCCATGCCGCTGGGCGTGAGCGTTTCGCTCTCCACCACCATCGGAATGCCCATCTGAACCGCCTTCTGATACACCGCGGCGACCGGCGCCTCGCCCTCGCCGAGCGGTATGCCTCTGCCGTTCTTCATGCCGTCCTTGATGTGAATCACATGCACGCGATCCTTCAGGCGCTCCATGATCTCCGTGGGCTCCACGCCGCCAGCAAACGCCCAGAACGTATCGATTTCCAGCTCCAGCTGCGTGCGATACACGAGCTGATCGTGAATCATCGAGCCGTCCGAATTGGGTCTGAATTCATGCGAATGGTTGTGATAGCCCATGCGAATGCCCTCCGCGGCCAGGCGCGGCTGGAACTCGTTCGCCATTTCGATAAACGCGTCCAGCTTCTTCTGGTCGGACAGATCCGCGCCGGGCACGATGATGTTCGTATTGCCGATCGCCTTGTGATACGCGACGGTCTCCTCAAAATGCTCGGCGATTTCCTGCCAGCCGGTGTGCGTTCCGGACACGCGCAGGCCGTATTTTTCCAGCATGCCGCGCACCTCCTCGGCGGAATGGCCAAAGAAGCCCGCAAATTCCACGAATTTATACCCGAGCGCGCTCACCTGCCGGAGCGCCTCGTCCAGATTTTTTTCGGTAAGATCGCGCACGCTGTAGAGCTGAAGTCCGTATTCCATGAATCGTTCCTCCCCTTATTTCAAATAGGCTGGTTTCATGATATCGCACGCGCGCGCGTTTGTCAACGCCGAATCAGTTGTGAACAATTTTTAAAAAACCGACGCATACATTTTACTTTTGAATCGCGCTATGCTATAATTGGTGCAGTTCCGATCAGCGGAAGCAATATCATGAGGAGGATTTTCCCAATGTTGAAGAAATTGATCTGCCTGTTCCTTGCGCTGGCATGTCTGGGCACGCTCGCGTTTGCAGAAACGACCGAGGATCCCGAGGCGCGCATCGCCGAGCTCGAGGCGCTGGTGGAGCTCTACAAGCCCTATTACGACGCGCAGGTCATCGTGGAATACGATGGCGGCGTGATCTTCCTGGACGACGTGCTCGAGGAGTATTCCTATTACGAGCAGATGTATTCCCAGTCCTACGGCATCGACCTCGCCTCCTACGGCCTGGACGCCCAGGTCAAGCAGCAGGCGGCGCAGTACCTGATGGAGGAAGCCGTAAAGCACATGAAGGCGACGGAGCTGGGCCTCGACGCGCTGGACGAGACGACGACCGCCGATCTGACCGCGCAGGCCGATGAAATGTGGGAAAACTACATTCAGAGCATCGCCGAGCAGATGAAGACCGACGAGCAGACGGTCGAGGACGTGCGCGACGACGCGATCGCGTATCTCCAGAACCTCGGCTACACGCAGGAGAGCCTGCTCGAGGATCTCAAGCACAACTACATCGAGGACAAGCTCTATGAAACCGTGACCGCGGATGTCACCGTGACCGACGAGGACATTCAGGCGGCCTATGAAGAGAAGATCGCCTCGGACAAGGAGAGCTATACCAGCGATACCGCCTACAATTCCGCCCGCAATTCCGGCACGACGATCGCCTGGAATCCGGAGGGCTATCGCGCGGTCAAGCACGTGCTGATCAAGTTCGACGACGATCAGTCCACGCGCTACAACGACCTGACCAGCCAGCTGAACAACCTGAACGAGGCGCTCGAAGAGGCGCTGAATCCGGCTGAGACCGCCGAAGCGACTGATTCCGCCGAGGCGACCGCGGAGCCCGCCGCCGAAGAGACCGTAGAGCGCACCGCCGAGGAAATTCAGGCCGATATCGATTCCGTGCAGGCCGAGCTCGACGCGCTCTATGAAGAGCTGATGCCCACCGCGCAGGAGGTCGTCGACAAATTCAACGCCGGCGAATCCTTCGAAAGTCTGATCGAGACCTACAACGGCGATCCGGGCATGACCAGCGAGCCCACCAAGTCGCAGGGCTATGCCGTGAAGGCGGACTCCACCGCGTATGACGCGGCGTTCACCGAGGGCGCGATGTCCATCGCCGAGCTGGGCGGCATCTCCGAGCCGGTCAAGGGCGCGTATGGCATTTACGTGATCCACTACTTCGCGGACATTCCCGCCGGCGAGGTTCCGCTGGACGACATCCGCGTGGCGCTTTCGAGCAGCCTGCTGGATACCAAGATCAGCGAAACGTTCACGAACGCCGTCGCCGAATGGACCGACGCGCTGCACCCGGTATACCACTACGATCGCCTGAGCAAGTAAATATTGACGGGCCAAACGCCTCCCTCCATTGCGAGGGAGGCATTTTTTCGTTTGCGCGGGCATAGGCTGTATTCATGAAGCAATGCGAGGGGGCGAGGCCGATGAATGCGCGCGAGGCGCTGATTCACGATTTGCGCGCGCCGCTGCAGCTGATTGCCGGCTGCGCCGAAATGCTGGAAATGGAGCTGGGCGAAAACGCGCGCGCCGGCGAATACGTGCGCCTGCTGTCCGAAAGCGCGGCCGAAATGCGCGCCATGCTCGAAAGCGCGCTCGAGAGCGGCCGGGCGGAGGCGCGATCGAGCGCCGAATCGGTCGAGCTGGTTCGCCGAACGCGCGAAATCTGCGCGCGCTATCGCTTAAACGCCGCGCGAAGGGGCGTTCGGCTGACGTTTTCCGCCAGCGACGCGGCCGTTCCCATGCGCCTGGATACCGGCAAATACGCGCGCATACTGGCCAATCTTCTCTCGAACGCGCTGAAATACACGCCGTCCGGCGGGCATATCGCAATTTCGCTGGCCGCGGAGGAAGCGTGCGTTCGCGTCGCCGTTGCCGACGACGGCTGCGGCATTGAGCCGGAGCGCCTGGCGCGCATTTTTCTGCCCGGTGAAACGGATTCGGGCTACGGCCTCGGCCTCGCCATCGCGCGCGACTATGCCAAACGGCTGCGCGGCGCGCTGGAGGCCGCCTCCATTCCCGGAAAGGGCAGCGTCTTTACGCTCACGCTGCCGCGCGGAATGCAAAAGGAATCGGCCGTTTCCCAACCGGCGAACGCCGATCGGATTTAAAAAGGGCATGCCTCGCGCCCGGTCTGCAAAGGCCGGGCGCAAAGCATATGGATTTGCCGCTTACAGGCGGATGATCTGGTCCTCGACCGCGTTTTTGCGGAAATCGGGCATGTCGATCGCGCGGCCGCCGTTCATTACGGACAGCTCGCTCAGCAGGCCGACCGCCGTCCATTCGCACGCCTGATACACATCGATATCCGGCTTCTTATTCAGCCGAATCGCATCCACGAAATCCTCAACGAGGAAGAAATCGCCGCCGCCATGGCCGGCATGGTTCTGCGCCTCGGTGGCGTTGCGATAGCGCTCGGGCAGATATTCGCCGAAATCGGAAAGATCGTGCCATTTGGATGCAAACACATCCTCGCCCAGCGAATCGAGCCAGACGAGATTCTTCCCCTCGTGCTCGCGCGCGCTTTCAAACGCGCCGCGGGTGCCCTGCAGCTGGTAGCCGGTCATGTTGTGCGGGCGCGGCGACGTGCAGTCCACGCGGAGCTTGATCAGCTTGCCGCTCTTCGTCTGGCACATGGTCACGGACGTATCGTCCTGGCGGAGGCCGTTGTGATGTCCCGCCGAGAAGCAGCTGATCGAGGCAATGGAATCGCCCTCGAACCACTGCATCACCGGGCCGAGCGAATGCGTGGGATAAAACGAGCCGCGCTTGCCGAGCTGCCAGTACGAGCGCCACGAGGTCTTGCCGTTCGGGTATTTCATCAGGTTGGTCACGTTGTGGAGGTATTCGCATTCGGCGTAATAGACCTCGCCGAACAGCCCGCTGCGCACCATCTGGCGAATCTGCTGGCAATACGGCATGTAGCAGTAGTTTTCGGAATACATATACGTCTTCCCGCTCTTCTCCACCGCCTCCTTCAGCCACCACAGCTCGTCCATCGTAACGCCCGCGGTCACTTCGCTCAGCACGTGCTTGCCCGCCTCCAGCGCCGCGATCGCCTGCGGCACATGGCACTGCATCGGCGTTGCGATCACCACCGCATCGACGTCCGATTCCAGCATGTCGTCGAACACGCGATAGGTGTGCGGAATGCCGTGTTCGCTGCTCTTCGCCTTGAGAAGTTCCTCGTCCAGATCGCACAGCGCCGCGATTTCCACATTCTCCATCGCCTTGAAGCCCATCAGCGTGGACAGTCCGCGCCCGCCCGCGATGCCGACCTTGAGAGTCTTTGCCATGGTTCATTCTCCTTTGCGCTTTTTTCTCCCCGCGCCGCCGGCGCCGGAGGAATTCGGGTGTATTATAGGCGCAATTTCCCGGAATTGTCAAGCGAATCGATCAAAATGGCGTAAATTAAATGAGTATTGACTGAATCGATCAAATGTGATACTCTCTTTTCCAGAGGTGAGCAGATTGGGAAAGATTGAAAGGCAGCTCATTCAGATGGAGGGCTATCTGCAGGATTCGCCGAAGATGTCGCTTGCGGACGCGCGGACGCTTCTGGACGTATCGGATTCGACGGTGCGCCGCCTGTTTGCGCGGCTGGAGGAACGCGGAAGCGCGATTCGCGTGCACGGCGGCGTTCAGAGCATTCCGAAATCCAGGCCGGAATACAGCTACCCCTGCATGGAATCGCGCCGTCTGGCGCAGAAAAAGCGCATTGCGCGCGCGGCGATCGACCTGATCGGCCCCTCGCGAATCATTTTTCTGGACAGCGGCAGCACGGTGTATCAGCTGAGCCTGTGCATCGTGGACTGGCTGCGCGCCGGGCGGCGCGAGACGATCCGGCTGTTTACGAATTCCGTAAAAAACCTGCAGGCGCTCTCGGGTCTAGCGGAAATCCAGTTCATCGGCGGAAAATAC
The DNA here is from genome assembly GCA_934663595.1 of uncultured Clostridia bacterium. Taxonomy (GTDB): domain Bacteria; phylum Bacillota; class Clostridia; order Christensenellales; family Aristaeellaceae; genus Faecivicinus. The sequence continues at coordinate 44,249 of CAKUKM010000010.1, forward strand.
CGCGAGCACCGGCAGGATTGCTGCGGCTTTCTGGCGGAGGAAGCGCTGAAGGAGCTGAATTTTGATCTGTGCTTTCTGGGCGCGGACGGCTGCGATATCGATCAGGGCGTTTCCTGCACGGACATGGAAACCGCGCGGCTGGGCAGTCTCGCGGTCGATCGGAGCCGGCGGCGCATCGTTTTGATGGATTCCGAGAAATTCCGCGCCGGCGCGCTGTTTACGTATGCGCCGATGGAGAAGCTGGACGCCGTAATCAGCGATACGGAGCTGTCCCCGGCGCTGGAATCGCGCCTCCGCGAAAAGGGCGTGGAGGTGCATTTGAAATGAACGCGCAGCGCGGCAGCTTCCTGAGCCGAATGTCCATCAACGCAAAGCTGATGCTCAGCAGCGTAGTGGCGCTGATTCTCGCCTGCTTCTGCGTATCGTTTATTCTGATTGCCAATACGGGCGCGCTGCTGCGGGAAAACAGCCTGCACCAGTCCGAGCAGGAGCTGGCCGGCATCATCGCGGGCTATACGAGCGCAGTCACGCGGCAATACGAGGCCACGCGCGAACTCGCGGAATTCCAGCCGCTGGCGAATTTTCTGGAAAAGGAGCACGAAACGGCCTATTCAAGCTATCTGGAATTTTCGGACACGGTGTGGCCATGGCTGGAATGGCTGCGACGATCGAACAAGGAGCTGGATTTGAAGGTCTATCTCGACGGCAAATACGTCAGCATTTCCTCCATCACCGGCGGCAAGCTCAGTCTTCTGCGCACGCGCGAATGGTACGAGGAAGCGACCAGCCTGCAGAATCCGCTGCATGCGGTATTTGCGCGCACGGTAATCGGCAGCCGATACACCAACGCGCTGATCTATTACCGAAACGTATGGGACGCGGAAAGGGGCGAAACGAAACGCGCGATCGTGGTTTCGCAGAGCTCGGAATCGCTTCGGAAGGACATTCGCGTTGAAAACAGCCGCTATTACCTGATCAACGAGGAAAACCGGATCATCTCTTCCAACGACGACAGCGCGGTCGGCGAGGCGCTTTCCTCCGTGCCCGGCGGCGCACTTCTGGAGAGCGGCCAGATTGAATCCGGCGACACGACATTCCTAAACGGCGTGGAATACTACGTTCGTTTGGAGAGCTTTCATCCGGACGACGCGGGCATTCCCAAGGGCTGGCGCATTCTCTATCTGCAGGATTTTACGGAAATTGCCGAAAGCATCCGCGCGCAGACCCGGCGATCGGCGCAGATCTGCATCGGCATCGTGCTGGGCGCGGCGGCGCTCGCGCTGTCCGTTTCGCACAACATCACATCGCGGCTGAATCTCCTGATGAAAAAGATCAGCGCGCTCACGCGGGGCGATTTCTCGGTGGAGATCGACATTCCCGGCCGCGACGAAATTTCGCGCATCAGCGCGCGGTTCGACGCAATGCGCGATCGCATTCACCAGCTGATTCAGGACATGGAGAGCGCCTACAGCGACAAGGTGGGCTACGAGCGCCGGCAAAAGGAGCTGATGATGTCGTGGCGCGACACGGAATATCAGGTGCTGCGCGCGCAAATCAATCCGCATTATCTGTTCAACACGCTGGAAAGCATTCGCATGAGCCTGCTGATCGACGGCGAGCGCGAGGGCGCGCGCATCATGCGCATTTTCGCAGACACCATGCGCGAATACATGGACGTCGACCGCCTGTACGCTTCCCTGGGCGAGGAGCTGCGGTTTCTGGGCTACTACATGGAAATTCAGCGCTTCCGAATGGGCGCACGCGTGCAATACATTCAGGATGTGCCCGAAGAGCTGCTGGAAACGGAGGTGCCGCGCCTGATTCTGCAGCCGCTGGTGGAAAACGCCATCAACCACGGAATCGATCCAAAAGTCGAGGGCGGATACGTCCGCCTGGAGGCGCTCTGCGATCATGATCGGCTGCTGCTGCGCGTGACCGACAATGGCATCGGCATGAGCGAGGCGCAGCTGCTTTCGCTCCGGGCCAGTCTCCTGTCCGACAGCGATTCGGGCCGGCATCTGGCGCTGAAGAACATTCATCGGCGGCTGAAGCTGCTGTTCGGTGAGGAAAGCGTGCTGACCATTGAATCCATCGAGGGCCGCGGATCGATTGTCACGGTGCGCATGCCGCTTGCGAAGAAGGGAGACGGGGAAAATGTATAGCGTATTGATTGTCGAGGACGAGCTGAACGTCTGCCGCGGACTTTCCGTTCTGGTCGATTGGGAGGCGCTGGGCTTCCACATCAGCGGCTTCGTCGGCGACGGCCTTTCCGCGCAGCGCCAGCTGGAAATGGAGAAATACGATCTGCTGCTGTGCGATATTCACATTCCGGGCATGAGCGGACTGGAGCTGATTCACTGGCTGCGCGGGGCGAATCTGCCCACGGAGGTCATCATCATCAGCGCCTATCCGGATTTTGATTACGCGCGGCGCGCCATTTCGGACGGCGTGGTGGAATACATTCTGAAGCCGGTGGACGAAATTCTTCTGGAAAACGCACTTCGAAAGGCCAGAGCGCGGCTGGACGCGGCCCCGCGTGCGGCGTTGCAGGCCGAAACTGACGTGATCGGCCAGGCGGTGGAGCTGATTCACGCGCCGGACGGCTGCAATCTGACCACCGAATCGCTCGCCAGGAGGCTGTACGTATCCCCGGCGCGGCTGAACGGCATGTTCCGCAAGCGCTTTGACATGAGCGTCAAGGAATACATAAACGACGCACGCATGAAGCGGGCGAAATTCCTGCTCGAGCACACGGACAAGATGATTTACGAAATCGCGATCGCCGTCGGCTTTCAGGACATCGATTATTTCACGAAGGTATTTAAGCAGAACGCCGGCTGCACGCCCCGCGACTGGCGGAAGAATCACGGGTAATTTGCGGCGCGCGGTCGATTGGATTTCGGCGTCTTTCCCGGATTTTGCGGGCTGTTGCGGTCGATTTTCCCAGAAAACCGGCCGCAATTTTGTTATTTTTCAGGGATTTTTTGCATTTCTTTCCGGTGCAAAAGCGATGAATTTTGTGCGATGATAGAATTGGTTCAAGGGTGAGCAGGCGGGAAAACGCTGCGCATCCAGATTAAAGAGAGGGGCGATTCTAAGGTGAAGAAGCTGCTGGTTGTTTTGTTGGCGCTGTGCATGCTGGGAACGTCGATGGCGGGACTGGCTGAGGGCCGGGAGACCTACACGATCGAGGTCATGACTTCCTCGTCGGACTGGGAACTGTCCACCGATTCCGAGGTGGGCCGCTACATCGCCGATCAGTTCGGCATCGTATTCAAGAACATCTACTACGCCGGCGACATGCGCGAAAAGCAGTCCACGAATCTCGCGGCGGGCGAGCTGGGCGAAATCGTGTATCTGCAGAGAAACGACATGGTTTCCGCGTATTACAATGCAGGCGCGCTGCTGTGTCTGGAGGACTATCTGGACAAGATGCCCAATTTCGCCAGGCGCTATGAGGCGCAGCTGGATCGCTGGCGCCAGCCGACGGGCGGCAAGCTCTACAAGTGGGAGACGAACACGCCGAGCGCGCTGTATGAATCCTGCGAGGTCGCGATTCGTTCGGACATTCTCGAGCTGGTCGACTGGCAGATGCCGACCACCGCTTCGGCGCTGATCGATCTTTTGAAAAAAGCCAAGGAGGCCTACCCCACCACCGTCGACGGCATGATGACCGTGGGCATGACCGCGCCGTTCGCAGAGCCGTGGGGCCTGCAGGGCGTGGCCTGCATCGGCTATGAAAAGGGCGGCAAGTATCTGTCGATCGGCAATGAGGGCGTTACGTTCAACTGGCCCGAGGACAAATTCGAGGATTACTTCCTGATTCCCGAGAGCAAGGAAAGCCTGAAGATGTTCAACACCATGTATCAGGAAGGCGTGCTGGACGTGGAATGCTTCACGGACTTCGGCGATCAGACGCAGGCGAAGATGTCCACCGGCCAGGCGTTTGCGGTCTGGTATGCGACGTGGCTTGCGGGCACCGCGAACACCGAGCTGCACAACGCCGGTCTGGACGAATACCAGTATGTGAACTGCTTCATTCAGCTGGATTCGCAGGCGGCGGCGGGCGAACCGCGCTCGTTCAAGGTGGAAACCGCGCGTCCCTTTGATTCCTGGGCAATCACGACCGCCTGCCGCTATCCCGAGCGCCTGATTGAGCTGCTCGACTGGGCGGCGACCAACGAGGGCCAGACGATCATTCAGGCCGGCTTTGAGGGCGTGAATTACACCATCGGCGAAGACGGCAAGCGCGTGCCGACCGAATCGCTGCTGAATTCCACCAGCGAGGAGCGCAACGCCATCGGCATTCAGAACACGATGCAGTTCCTGCCGCGCGACATCACCCGCAATTCGCAGGACGGCCAGTTCTTCAATCTGCTGAACGAGGCGCTCTACACGGATCAGATGAACTACACCGAGCGGCAGCGCGAGGTGATACACAGGATGGGCTTTGATTACTCCAAGCAGTGGGGCGACGAGCACGGCGCGTTCGTCGATACCGGAACGTCCGGTTCGATCACGCTGGACGCGACCAGCGAATTTGCCAAGATTCAGCAGCAGATGGTCGATTGCCGCGTGAAGTGGACGGCAAAGCTGATGATGGCGGAAACCGACGAGCAGTTTGAATCCATCTGGACGGACGCGGTCGCCGAATACGACAAGCTGGACCACCAGAGCGTCGTAGACGAATACAACCGCCTGTATCAGGAAACGAAATAAGGCTGTTGCCTGCTGGCGGCGGAGCGGCAAGAACGCTCCGCCGCTTCCTATCAAATGAAAAAGGTGGCGAAAGCTATGATTCCCTTTGCGGTCAACCGTCCGACGCTGTGGCAGCGCATTCGGCGGCAGAAATGGGTGCTTCTGATGCTGCTTCCCCTGCTGATACTGACCATCGTGTTCTCCTATCTGCCGCTCGCGGGCTGGACGATGGCGTTTACCGATTACAATATCGGCGATCGCCTGTTCGGAAATCCATGGACGGGCCTTAAGCAGTTCATCCGTCTGGGCACGTATTCCAGCGATCTGGCGCGCCTGCTGCGCAATACCGTGGTGATCAATTTCGTTTCGGTATTCAACAATCTCGCGTGCGCGCTGGTGATGACGCTGCTGCTGCGCGAGGTGAAATGGAAATTCGGCGCAAAGGCCGTGCAGACCGTTACCTTCTTTCCGTATTTCGTATCCTCCGTAATCGCCTATGCGATCATCAATTCGCTGTTCTCGGTCAACTCGGGCGCAATCAACATGGCGCTGGTGCGCGCGGGCGTCGTAAAGCGCGGATTCAATTTCCTGGGCGATGCGAAGTATTCCTGGGGTCTGATGATTCTGGTCAACCTCTGGAAATACACGGGCTACAACTGCGTTCTGTTCATGGCGGCTGCGGCGGGCATTCCGATGGATCAATACGAATCGGCGGATATCGACGGCGCGACGCGCTTTCAGAAGGCCGTTTACATCACGCTGCCGAGCCTGCTGCCCACCGCGGCGGTGCTGCTGATCATGAACAGCGGCTGGATCCTGAACAGCTCGCTGGACATGTTCATGGTATTCCAGAACACCACCAACATGGAAACGATGGAGGTTCTGGACATGTACATTTACAAATACGGCCTGAAGCTGATGGATTATTCCTATGCAACGGCCGCGGGCATTGCCAAGACCGCCGTGAGTCTGCTGCTGCTGGTCATCGTGAATAAAACCGTAAAGAAGCTCAGCGGCACCGGCATCTTTTAAGGGAGGGACGAACCATGCGAAAGCAGAAAAACCATGCGGGCATCGATCGCCCTCTGACCGTGGGCGGCGTCACCTTCGACGCGCTCAATTCGCTTCTGATGCTCGTGATCTTCATCATCATGCTGTATCCGTTTCTGTACGTATTCAGCTATTCGTTTTCAACGCCCTCCAAGATCACCAATCCGCTCCTGCTCTGGCCGCAGGGCTTTAACGTCAAGGCCTATGCGACGCTGTTTGCCGACGCGGACTTCTTTCATTCCGTGCTGGTCAGCGTGGCGCGAACCGTGCTGGGCCCGCTCGGCATGCTGATCGTGTGCGGCATGGGTGCCTACGCGCTGTCGAAGCGCGATCTCGTGTTCGGCAAATTCTTCCGGATGCTGATTTTCTTTACGATGTATTTCTCCGCCGGCGTAATCCCGACTTACCTCCTGATCAAGACGCTGCGGCTCACCCGCTCGTTCTGGGTCTACATTCTACCGTCGCTGGCCAGCGCCTACAACGTCGTTCTCATGCGCACCTACATCGAAAACCTCCCGCACGAGCTGGACGAGGCGGTGCAGATCGACGGCGGCAACGAGCTGCAGGCGTACTTCCGCGTCATCATGCATGTGTGCCTGCCGGTCAACGCGGCGGTGGTGCTCTTCAGCGCAATCGGCCATTGGAACAGCTTTATCGACACGCAGTTTTACAATTCCATGAGCAAGGAGCTGTACACGCTGCAATACTATCTCTATCAGAGCCTGCAGGCGAACGTCTCGCAGTCGCTTCAGGAGGCGGTGGCGAAGGGCGGAAGCGCCTCGCGGCGCGTGAGCACGCAGACGCTCAAGATGGCGATCACGGTCATTACCGTATTCCCCATCATGTGCCTGTATCCGTTCATCTCGCGGTATTTCATATCGGGCCTGCTGGTCGGCTCGGTAAAGGCATAGCTCATCCGGTCGATCGGGGGCTTTTTCTGGGGCAACTCCCTTGCGCGGAAAAGTTTACGCTTTTTCCGCGCTTTTTGGGATTGACAGATCGGGCGGATGTGGATATAATGCTACTATGCTAATGTCTAGCGGATTTATATGAAATGAGGGCTGCTTGTGCGCAAGGGATTTACCTGCTCGTGTTGCTGCGTCCGGGACTCGTTTGTCCGGGGCGGCGCTTTGCGTGGGTAAATGAAAGCAAGCGTGTCTTTGAAGGGGAAACGGGTCGGCAATCGGCGCGTTTCCCCTTTTTTTATTCGGGAGGCGAGGAAATGGACTGGGCGTTTATTCAGAAATACGCGCCGATGTATGTCGAGGCGGCGTGGCTCACGGTGCGCATCGGCGGAATCGGCATTCTGCTTTCGGCCGCGGTCGGGCTGCTCTGCTGCATGGCGCGGCAGGCGCGCGTGCCGGTTTTGAGCCAGATCTGCTCGGGCTATATCGAGCTGGCGCGCAACACGCCGCTGATGGTGCAGCTGTTCTTTCTGTATTTCGGGCTGCCGAAAATCGGCGTTCGGCTGTCCGGCGAGACGTGCGCGATTGCGGGCCTTGCGTTTCTGGGCGGCGCGTATATGGCGGAATCGTTTCGCAGCGGGCTGGAGGCGGTCAGCCGCGCGCAGAAGGAGGCCGGCGCGTGCCTGGGGCTTACGCGGATGCAGAATTTGCGCTATGTAATTCTGCCGCAGGCGCTGGCGACGGCGATTCCGGCGATCTGCGCGAACGTGATCTTCCTATTAAAAGAGACCAGCGTGTTCAGCGCGGTAGCGATTGCGGATTTGATGTATGTCGCGAAGGATCTGATCGGCATGTATTACAAGACCGACGAGGCGCTTCTGATGCTGGTGATCGCGTATCTGGCGATTCTGCTGCCGATTTCGTGGATCTTTTCGCGGCTGGAAAGGAGGCTCCGGCATGGCGGTGCTGTTTAAGGGGCGCAATTTCGCGCGGCTGCTAGAGGGCCTGGGCGTAACGATTGAGATTGCGGCGGTATCGATCGCGCTGTCGATCGTGCTGGGCGTGGGGCTGGGGCTGCTGATGACGGTGAAAAACCGCGCGGTGCGGGCCTTCTGCCGGCTCTGGCTGGAGACAATTCGAATCATGCCGCAGCTGGTGCTGCTGTTTTTGGCCTATTTCGGGCTGGCGCGGGCGTTTGACATTCAATTGAGCGGCTTTGCGGCCTCGGTGATCGTATTCACATTCTGGGGCACGGGCGAAATGGGCGATCTGGTGCGCGGCGCGCTGGAATCGATTCCGGCGCATCAGCGCGAGAGCGGCGCGGCGCTGGGACTCACGCGAATGCAGGTGTTCCGATACATCCTGCTGCCGCAGACGGTGCGCCGGCTGATTCCGCAGGCGATCAATCTGTCCACGCGCATGATCAAAACCACGCCGCTGGCGATGCTGATCGGCGTGGTCGAAATGCTGAAGGTGAGCGGCCAGATCATCGACGCCTCGCGCTATGATTCGCCGCAGGCGGCGCTTTGGATCTATGGCGCGGTGTTTCTTTTGTACTTCCTGATTTGCCGATCGATCACCTTCGCGGCGGGCAGGCTGGAGAAAAAATGGAGGGCGCAGGCATGAGCGAAATTTTGTTGGAAGCGCGGAATCTGAAAAAGACGTTTGGCGAGCGGACGGTTCTGAATGGAATCACGCTTCAGATTCACCGGGGCGAGGTCGTCGTGATCGTCGGCCCGAGCGGCTGCGGAAAATCCACGCTGCTGCGATGCCTGAACGGCCTTGAAAAGATCGATGGCGGCGAAATTCGCCTAAACGGCGCGCGCATCGATGAAAAGGGCGATCTGACCGAGGTGCGCCGCCGGGTGGGCATGGTGTTTCAAAGCTACGACCTGTTCCCGCACATGGACGTAATGGCAAATCTCACGCTGGGGCCGACGAAGGCGCTGAAGCGGCCGCGCGCGGAGGTCGAGGCCGAGGCTGTGCAGGCGCTCGAGCGCGTGGGGCTGGGCGACCGCATTCACGCGTCCCCCAATCAGCTCTCCGGCGGCCAGAAGCAGCGCGTGGCGCTCGTTCGCGCGATGCTGATGCACCCGGACGTATTGCTGCTGGACGAAATCACCGCCGCGCTCGATCCCGAAATGGTGCGCGAGGTGCTCGAGGTGGTGCTCGATCTCGCGCGCGGCGGCATGACGATGCTGATCGTGACCCACGAAATGCGCTTCGCCGAGGCCGCGGCCGATCGCGTGATTCTTCTGGAAAACGGTGGAATCATCGAGGAAAACGCGCCGAAGAAGTTCTTCCACGAACCCGATACCGAGCGCGCGCGGCAATTCCTGCGGTCGTTTGATTACGAACGTTGAGAATTGGTAAAATGCCGATTCCCCCGGTTGACAAATTCGGGAAATGTGGATATACTCTATTTAACTACTAGATTGATAGATAAAAGGAGGACGGAAACCATGATGATGATGATGTGTTGTTGTTCCATGGGGCTCGTCCTGCCGGGCGCCGTATAGGCGCATGGAAATTGCGGGGCGGGCATATCGCATTGGGCGAATGTCCGCCTTTTTATATGGGAGGTGCGCAAATGATTCGCGGGAAATTCCCCGTTCGGGCGACGGACGCGTGTTGCGCCGGCCAGACCGAACTGCTTCTGAAACGACGAATATCAAAGGAGAGAATGAAAATGCGTAAGGTTTTTGCACTGGTTCTGGTACTGATTCTGACTCTGGCCTCCGCGGCGTATGCGGATTCGACGGCGCGCACTCTGGACGAAATCAAGGAGAGCGGCGAAATTGTGATCGGCGTATTTTCCGATAAGAAGCCCTTTGGCTATGTGGACGAAAACGGCGAATACCAAGGCTACGACGTGTTCTTCGCCAGGCGCCTGGCCGAGGATCTGGGCGTTGCGCTCAAGCTGGTTTCGGTGGACGCGCCGAACCGCGTGGAATATCTGACCAGCGCGAAGGTGGACGTAATTCTGGCGAACTTCACGGTAACGCCCGAGCGCGCGGAGGCGGTGGATTTCGCGCTGCCGTATATGAAAGTGGCGCTGGGCGTGGTTTCGCCGGACAGCGCGGTCATTACGAGCGTGGACGATCTGAACGGCAAGACGCTGATCGTGAGCAAGGGCACCACGGCGGAAACGTATTTCACCGAGAATCACCCGGAGGTCAAGCTCCTGAAGTTCGACACCTACACCGAGGCGTTCAACGCGCTGCTCGACGGCCGCGGCGACGCGCTTTCGACGGACAACACCGAGGTGCTCGCATGGGCGCTGGTCAATCCGGGCTTCACGGTGGGCATTGAATCGCTCGGCAGTCTCGATACGATCGCGCCGGCGGTGCAGAAGGGCAATACCACGGTGAAGGAATACATCGATTCCGAAATCGTGAAGCTCGCGGACGAGCAGTTCTTCCATCAGGATTTCGACGCGACGCTGAAGGAGGTCTACGGCGAAACGGTCGATCCGGACAGCCTCGTGGTGGAAGGCGGCGCGGTGGAATAAACCAGTCTTTCCCGGCGCATATGCGCCGGGACATTTATACGCATGGAGGAATCAGGCATGAGGGAACGGGCGCTGATTGCGATGAGCGGCGGCGTGGATTCGTCGGTCGCGGCGTTTCTGGTGCGCGAAATGGGCTATGATTGCATCGGGGCGATGATGAAGCTGTACACCAATGAGGATCTCGGCCTCGAGCGCACGCGCACCTGCTGCTCGCTCGACGACGCTTCCGACGCGCGCGCTGTGGCGTTTCGGCTGGGCATGCCGTTTTACGTATTCAACTTCGCCGACGAATTCCGCGAGAAGGTGATCGGCGAATTCATCTCCGAATACGAGCGCGGACGCACCCCGAATCCCTGCATCACCTGCAATCGCTGCCTCAAATTCGAGCGCTTTCTGCGCCGCGCGCGCGAGCTGGAATGCGAAAAAATGGCGACCGGCCACTACGCCCGCATCGAACGCATGGGCAATCGCTTCCTATTAAAAAAGGCGCTCGACGCGAGCAAGGATCAGAGCTACGTGCTGTATTCGATGACGCAGGAGCAGCTCGCGCGCACGCTGCTGCCGCTGGGCGCGCTCACGAAGCGCGAGGCGCGCGAAATTGCGGCGGCGCAGGGCTTTGTAAACGCCGAAAAGCCGGACAGCCAGGACATTTGCTTCGTTCCGGACGGCGATTACGCGGGCTTTCTGGAGCGGACGCGCGGAAAGGCGTATCCGCCGGGCGATTTCCTGAACGCGCGCGGCGAAAAAATCGGCGAGCACCGCGGCGCAATTCGCTATACGATCGGCCAGCGCAAGGGACTCGGCCTCGCGCTGGGCTTCCCCGCCTACGTCTGCGCAAAGGACATGCGGAAAAACACCGTGACCGTTTCGGACGAGCGCGCGCTGTTTTCCAAAGAGGCGACGGTCGAAAACGTGAACTGGATTGCGTGCGACGCGCCCGCCGCGCCGATTCGCGCGCAAATCAGAGTGCGCTATCGCCAGCCGGAGCAGCCGGCCCGAATCCACCCGATCAGCGAAACCCGCGTGCGCATTGAATTCGATGCGCCGCAGCGCGCCGTCACCCCGGGCCAGGCCGCCGTGTTTTACGACGGCGATACCGTCCTCGGCGGAGGGGTGATTGGGGGACTGAGCCATCGTCCCGCCGCGTGCCGCCGTATTCTACGGGCGACGCCGTTCTCGGCGGCGGAGTGATTGGGGATTGAATGCTTCTCCGGACATTTTAAAAGGCCGCAACGCGCGGCCTTTTTCTATTGCGCGATGATGAACAGAGCGTGGAAATAGCCCTTCTGCGCCATCAGGGAATCGAAGCTGCCGGATTCGGCGATACGGCCGTCCTTTAAAACCAGTATGCCGTCGCACCGGCGCAGCGTCGATTCCTCCAGCGAGTGCGTGACCAGTATGCGCGTAACGCCCTTCAGCTCCAGCAGATCGTCCGTCACCTGATGCGCCGTCCGGGCGTCCAGCGACGAAGTCGCCTCGTCGGCCAGCAGAATCGACGACTTTTTCAATAGACTTCGCGCAATCGACACGCGCTGCTTCTCGCCGCCGGAAAGGCCGCAGCCGTTTTCGCCGCAGAGAAAGCCCGCGCCGCGCTCCGCAATCAGCTCCGTGAGGTGCGCGCGCTGAATCGAATCGCTCAGCTCATTTTCCGGGAAGCTGCGGAACATGGTGATATTGTCGCGAATCGACGCGTTGAACACGAACACGTTCTGCTGAATCGCCGCGACCGTTTCATACAGCGATTCCGGCGCGATTTCGCGCAGCTCCGTGCCGTCCAGGCGGATCTCGCCGCGATAATCGGCGCTGCCGCCCATCAGCAGATTCAGAAGCGTGGATTTGCCGCTGCCGCTCGCGCCCACGATCGCATACGCCTTGCCCGCCTCGAACGTCGCCGTAACGTCGTGCAGGATTTCCTTTTCGCGCTCATATCCAAACGACACGTCGCACAGCTCGATCCCCCGCTCCAGCCGGGAAACGCTCCTGCCGCCGGCCGCGGACGGATTTTTTTCCAGCGCATCCGCCAGCCGGTCGATCAGTCCCCGCGCCGCGCGGCTCGCCGCGATCAGCGCCGGCAGCTCCGCCACGGGCCCGATCATGAAATTCATCAGATTCACAAACAGGATCACCGCGCCCGCCGTGAGTCCCCTGCCCGTCAGCGCGAGATACGCGCCCACCAGAAACACGCCCAGCTGCGCGATAATGCCGGTCACTGCGCCGATCACGCCCACCAGCTGCTTAATGCGCCGCTTGCTGAATTTCTCCCTTTCCAGCGCGAGATCGCTCTCCGCGAACAGCCGCAGGATTTCGCGCTCCGCCTTGAAGCTCTTGACCACCGAAAAGCCGCTCAGGCAGTCCGACAGCGCCGCGGTGAAATCGCGATTGCGCTCCGACACGCGCCGTTCCGCCGCCTGCAGCCTGCTTCCGGTCAGCATCGACGCAATCAGCGGCAGCACCGTAAGCCCCGCCGCGATCGCCGTCATCAGCGGCGAATACCACAGCATCATCCCCAGCGCGCCGGCAAACGTGACCGCCTTCGTAATCACCTGCAGGCGCTGGGCGAGGTAATCCGTCTCGATGCTGGTCGCATCGTTGGTCAGCGCCGACAGGTATTCCGCCGTTCGCTCGTCGCGAAACGAGGAAATGCTCTTTTCCGTGAGCTTCTGAAACGCAAAATCCTTGTACTGCCGCATGGCGCGCGCGATGAATCGCGGCTCGGCCAGCGCCCTTACGCAGAACAGCGCCGCGCACAGCAGAATGAATCCGCCGGTGATTTGCGCAAGCGAACCGAGCGACCGCGCGCCCGGAACGCCGGAGACCGCGTCGATCAACTGCTGCATGAGCCAGGACGCGATCAGATTCAGCGTTCCGACCGCCAGCGCGACAAATGTCGCCAGCGCGAAATTCATCCGATTTCCGCGATAAAACTGCCCGATCAGCTGCTTTTTCAGCGTTTGCTCACGCATTCCGAATCGCCTCCCACATTTGCTCCAGCTCCGCGCTCTCGAGTGAAGCTATCATTTTCCGAACGCCCTCCATCGCCGTATCGCCCAGATTGTCGTAAATCCCCGCCGGCTCGGCGTCCGAAAGGAACCGCAGCGCGCCGACGCTGTAATCCGGCCGCGCGTCGAACGTCTCCGCCAGCGCTTTTGCGCGCGTCAGCGCGTCGCGCGCCGAATCGCCGTCTCCGCGCAACAGGTGCGTTTGCGCGAGGCACGCGCAAAACGCGGCGTTGATCTTGTCCAGAAAGCAGGGGGAATCGCCGTTTTTCAGGCCGGACAGCATGCCGAGTATCCATTCCAGCAACGCCTGCGCCTGCGCACAATCGTTTCCTTTGAAATACACGTTCAGATAGCCGATCGCAACGCGAATCAGGCTGGCGACTCTCGTCATCAGCGCGTCCGAGAGAAACGGCAGCGCCTCGTCCACGCGACCGCAGTCCGCCGCCAGCGTCGCGCCGATCACGTCGTCGTAAAGCCCGCCCGCGTTGTGCCGCTTGAGCATTTCAACCGCGCGATCCGTTTCGCCCAGCGCGAGCTGCGCTTTCGCAATTTTGCCGTAAATCGTGCTTTCGCTGACCTTGGGATCGTCGTTTTGCGCAATCAGCAGCCGCGCGGCCTCCAGCAGCTCCAGCGCGCGCCGCAGCAGCGCCGCGTCCCGCTCCGCCACGCCGAACACCAGATACAGATTTGCGCTGCCATACACCACCGAAAACGCGTGCGGATACTTCTTCAGCGCCTTTTCGGCCTCCGAAAGGCCCGCGCGATTCTTGTCCGTGCGATACTGCTTCAGCCGCGCGACCGTGGTCTCGAGCCGATTGTCCTTCATCTCATATCCCAGCAGCACGTCCACCGACGTATCAAAAAAATCCGCCAGCTCCATAATCATGCCGAGCTCCGGCTGCGACAGCCGCGCCTCCCATTTGTGCACCGCGCCCACCGTGACCCCCAGCACCTCCGAAAGCTGCTCCTGCGTAAGCCCCCGCGCCTTTCGGAACGCGCGAATATTCTCCGCCAGCCTGATCGCCATGCGCCCTTCCCCCTTTTCGCTCTGATTATAGCAGATTCCCCCGCCCGGGTAAACGCACCGGTAATACCATTCGGATTTTAATTTCTATACCAGCAGTATAATTTTGAATCAGCGCGCAAAAATCCTCCGGCGCGAACCGGAGGATTCCAGACTGTTGAAAACCCCGGAGAGCTCGAGAGGGCCGAAGCCCTCTCGAACTTAAAATCGAGCCCAGCGGCGTGTACGGTGGGCGCGGGGCTATTTTATCGCAGGGAAATCCCATTTCCCGGAGAGAAAATAGCTACCTTGCAAATCCCGCGCCCGGGGATTTCGCAAGAAATCCTAGCGGGATTTGGTGGGGGTGGTAGTGGCGGGGGAGCTTGCTCCCCCGTCCACCAGCTTGTCAAAAAAACTTTTTTGACAAGCTGAAATCCTCCGGCGCGAACCGGAGGATTCGATCATTCTTCGTTTTTTGGGTCATGAGGACTTAAATAGATTTCCCCGTAGGCGGCCTCCTGCTCGACGTGCAGGCGATTCAGCTTCGCCATTTCCAACAGCGCCATGAACATCGTGATCACCTCGGCGCGGGACATGCGATCATCGAACAATTCCGAAAACGCAAATCGCCCGCCGCGCAGCTTGCGCGCAATGCGCGACATGCAGCCGGACACGGTGAACTGGTCGCGCCGGATTTCGCGGCCCGCCATCGCGTCGGCGCGCTCGCTGGCCTCCGCGCGCTCGAGCACGCGCCGAAACGCCCGCGCCAGCTTTTCCAGCGTCAGCCCCGTGATTTCGATATTCGGCGGCGGAAGCGGATATTCCTCGGGCATCTTCGTCAGCAGCGCGCGCGCCTCTTCCTCCAGCACGTGCATCTTTTCGGAGGCTTCCTTGAACTGCTTGTACTCGGTCAGCTGCTTAATCAGCGCCTCCTCCGGGCTCAGCTCGTTCGGGTCCTCCGGCTTCGGCGGCTTCGGCAGCATCGCGCGGCTCTTGATTTCCAGAAGCGTGGCCGCCATTTGCAGAAATTCGCTCGCGACGTCCATGTCCAGATCGTCCACCAGGCGCATCGTTTCCAGATACTGCTCGGTAATTTCGCTTACGAAGATATCCTGAATATCGATCTTGGCCGCGCTGATCAGCGTCAGCAGCAGGTCCAGCGGCCCGTCGAACTGCTTGAGAGAAACGATATACGCCATACTAAATCAGCTTCATCGCCTGGAACAGCGCGACCATCCAGCCGCCCATTCCGTCCATCACCAGCGTATACACCTTGTCCAGCAGATCGCCCAGCACGCCGGAGAACGACGCGATATACAGAAGCGTCATGCCGATTCCCTGCGTGCGCTGATCGGCAAACAGCGGCCGCTTCAGCACCAGATCGTTCAGCACGTGATAGCCGTCCAGCGGCGGCACCGGAATCAGGTTGAATATCGCCAGCACCAGATTCGTCATCACGAAATAGTAAATCATCTGATACACATATCCGGCCGCCGCGCCGAACACCGGCGCGACGCACATGTCCGCCATGGCGAACGCGCTGATGATCACCTGGTTGAGCGAATAGCAATGGCCGGCATCGCTGGCCAGGAACAGCGCGGGCGTTCCCTCATAGACCGAGCGGAATACGTCGTCGTTCGCGAGCCAATGCAGCGCGCGGAACGGAATTTTCGACAGCGCCAGCGCCCCGAACGCGTACATCGCAATATAGCCCAGGCAGAACAGAATCAGGTTCATCGTGACGCCCGCGAGCGAGACCTTCAGATCGTCCTTCCGGTAATTGCGAAAGTGCAGGGGATTAACCGGAACCGGCTTCGCCCAGCCGATGCCCAGCACCAGCATCATGATCACGCCCACCGGATCCAGATGCTTAAACGGATTCAGCGTAACTCTCCCCATCAGCCGCGCCGACGGATCGCCGCAGCGGTCCGCAACCCATGCGTGCGCCGCCTCGTGACACGAAATCGCCAGCAAACGGCCCGGCAGCGCCAGCAGCAGGAAAATCAGCGTGCCCTTCGGGTCCGAAAGCAGCTGTTCAATATAGCCGAAATGCAATTTCCATCATTCCCTTCATGCCCAAAAGGCGCGCATATCGGGCGCGCCTGCTTAATTGGAAGTATTTTTACGGATTCGGCGTGATCGCCGGCGCGATCGTCGGCAGCGCGTCCAGCTGGCTGCGCAGCGTATCGGAGAACTTCGCCACCTGCTCCGGCATCAGCATCAGCACCGCCGCAACGCCAACCACGATCAGAATCGACCAGATCAGCACCGCCAGCATATAGCTGCGCTTCGGCTGCGCCTTGGCAAAGATCAGATAGCAAATCAGCGCGATGA
The DNA here is from genome assembly GCA_934663595.1 of uncultured Clostridia bacterium. Lineage (GTDB taxonomy): Bacteria > Bacillota > Clostridia > Christensenellales > Aristaeellaceae > Faecivicinus. The sequence continues at coordinate 60,749 of CAKUKM010000010.1, forward strand.
TATTCACGCCCGGAATCGCCATCAGAAGAAGCGTCAGCATCCAATTCCAAACCGAAACTCTATTTTTGCTTTTCTTTGCGCGTGCCATGAAAAGCGCCCCTTTCCCATTCGTGCATGATATCCGTTTCTATTATAGCATGCGGCGGCGGCTATCGTCAAACGCCTGCGCCGGCTTTCGGAAAAAAGTCGATTTTTGGATTACTTTTCGCCTTGAAACAGCCGGATATGGTTGTTCCAGAGAATGTCCGCGCGCTCCGAATCCTCCAGCGGCAGCCGCAGAAAGCGCCGCAGCTCCTCGCCCGGGTCCCACATGGGGAAATCGCTGCCGAACAGCGCGCGCTTCGTGCCATAGCCGCGAATGATCTCCGCCGCGCGCTCCGGCGAAAGCGCATACAGCGCGCTCGACGTATCCACCCACACGTCCGCGCCCGTCAGCACCGCGGACGCGCGCTCCCACACCTGCCAGCCGCCCAGATGTGCGCATATCAGGCGAATTTCCGGCGCCCGATCCAGCAGGCGCAATATCCGCTCCGGCGCGGAATGATCGCGCACCGCGTCGCCGCAATGCAGAAGCACCGGAAGGCGCGCGCCGATTTTGCGAAACATCCGCACCGCGCGCGGCTCGTCCACCCGGAAATCCTGAAATTCCGGATGCAGCTTGATTCCCGCAAAGCCGCCCGCAACGATTTCGTCCAGCGCCGCGTCCATGTCCTCCAAATCGGGATGCAGCGTCGCCATCGGCACGATTCGGCCCGGATATGCGTCCGCCGTCGCGCGAATGAATCGATTGATGCTCGCCACCTGATGCGCCGTCGTCGCCGCCGAATGCGCCGCGCACGCCTCGATTCCCGCCGCGTCCATTCGCGCAATCAGCGTTTCCGCGCGGCCGTCGCCCTTCATTTCAAAGCCGCCGTACAGCGCGCTGATCGAATGCACCGCCTTCTCCGCGATTTTTTCCGGATAAATGTGCGCGTGAATGTCAAATACTTTCATTTTCATGACTGTTTCCCCCATTGTGTGCATATAATTGTAGCACATCCCGCGCTGTGCAGCCACGCCGAATCGGTTGCGAATCGATGTTACTAACGTTTATTTAATATTAAAAATCGAAAACTTCACACAAATTGTCTCACACGTGTCATATTATTGTAATATAATAGGCTTAAAGCTGAATATGAATTTGCATAAAGAAAAGAGGCATGACCCATGATTGAGATAAGGCGCAGAATCGCGCGCACTCTTCTGCTGGCCGCACTGCTGCTGGCGATGATTCTTCCAACCGCGCTGGCCGACGGCATGAGCATGTATTTTCATACAGATTCCGTGATCTTTGCCCAGCCGGACACGTCGAGCGCGTATCTGCCGGTTCCGAAGGGACTGAGCGTAACGCTCACGGCCATGAACGGCGCATGGGCGCAGGTGCAGCGCGCCGGCGTCACGGCCTATTGCCCGCTGGCGAGCCTGTCGCTGAAGAACCGCCTGCACGGCTATGTGAGCAGCGAATCGTATCTGTATCTGGAAGCGTCCACGCGCTCCACGCGCTCGCCGGCCAAGCTCTCCGTGAATACCGATATCTACGTGCTGGGCATCGACGGCTCGTTCTTCCGGGTCGAGAATAAGGATGGCAGCATCGTGGGCTACATTCCGATGTCGAACGTGAGCAACACGAAGGTGAAGGTCTCCTCGCCCACGCCGAGTCTGAACGACATTGTGAAGGCGATGAAGGAAAGCGTCGTGGTCATGGACTGGTACGACGGCGGCTCGTCGGTATTGAAAAAGGGCGAATACGGCATGCTGTACGACATTGAAAGCGGCGCCGTAATCAGCGTAAAGCGCATGGGCGGTTCCTCGCACGCGGACATTGAGCCGGCGACGAAGGACGACACGGCGAAGCTCCTTCAGATGTGCGGCGGCAAGTTCAGCTGGGATTCGCGGTCGGTAATTCTGATTGCGAACGGCAAATGCGTCGCGGCGGCGATCAACACCATGCCGCACGGCGACCAGACGATCACCGACAACGGCTACGACGGACAGTTCTGCCTGCATCTGTACAACAGCCGCACGCACGGCTCCGATTCGATCAACTCCGAGCACCAGAAGGCCATCTACAACGCCTACTATTGGGCGCATTGAGAAGGCGTCTTTCTCCCCCCCCGCTGAACGCGGGGGTATTTTTGTGGAATTGTTTTACTTAAAACGTCTGGACGTTTTCGGAATTGGGCGTATAATAGAAGTGAGTAATCTGTATTCGAGGCTCTGTCATGAAAAAAAGCATTCTCGGCCTGTATCGCCGCTATCGCGAGCAGGTGAATTATCTCTTCTTCGGCGGACTGACCACGCTGGTCAACATCGTCGGCTATGCGCTTCTGCGCAAGTTCGGCGTGCCGAGCGACCCCGCGACCTGGACGGCGACCGCGGTTTCGATCCTGTTTGCGTATTTCACCAATCGCCGCTGGGTGTTTGAAAGCCGCGCGGCCGGAAGGGCGGCGCGGCGCGAATTCGGTTCGTTCATCGCGTGCCGGATCTCGACGCTTCTGCTGGACGCGGGCATCATGTATCTGTGCGTGACGCTTCCCGGGCGCGGCGAGGACATGGCGTGGTGCATGCTGATCAAAATCGCGACGAACGTGCTCGTGATCATCATCAATTATGTCCTGAGCAAATGGATTATTTTTAAAAAGAAACATTGATTTATTGAAACAAAGCGGGCGCGCAATGCGTCTAATATAGAGAACAATTGAAGACTCAGGGGGATTTACATGCAATACAGTATCCTCTCGTATCTGGAAAATACAGCGCGGCGCGTTCCGGAAAAGACCGCCGTAATCGATGAATCGCGCAGCGCGAGCTGGCGCGAGCTTTTGCTGTCCAGCCGCCGCGTCGGAACGGCGCTCGCCCAGAGGGGCGCGTTCGGAAGGCCCGTGGCGGTTTACATGGAAAAGAGCATTCCGGCGCTGTGCGCGTTCTTCGGCGCGGCGTATGCCGGCGGATGCTATTCGTTTTTCAATCCGGAGCTGCCGGGCGTTCGCCTTCAGAGCATTCAATCGGTGCTGGACGCAGCGGTAATCGTGACCTCGGACGAGCTGCTCGAGGACGCGAGGGCGCTGTTCCCGGAATCGGAGGTCGTTTCGTATTCGGCAATTGCGAATACCGAGATCGACGAAGCCCTTCTCGCCTCCGCGCGGGCGCGCGCGATCGATACCGATCCGCTGTACATCAACTTCACGTCCGGCTCGACCGGCACGCCGAAGGGCATCGCGGTCGGCCATCGCAGCGTGATCGACTTCATCGATTGCTTCACGGAGCTGTTTTCGATTTCGGAAAGCGACGTGATCGCCAATCAGGCGCCGTTTGATTTCGACGTATCGGTCAAGGACATCTACCCGGCGCTCAAGACGGGCGCGACGCTCGTTCTGGTGCCGCGGCGCATGTTCTCCTCGCCGGTCGAGCTGCTCGACTATCTGTGCGATCACAAAATCACCGTAATGACGTGGGCGGTTTCGGCGCTGTGCCTGATCAGCACGTTCCACGGGCTGGACTACAAAACGCCCGAAACGGTGCGCAAGGTGCTGTTCAGCGGCGAGGTCATGCCCTACAAGCACCTGAAAAACTGGATGACGCATCTGCCGGAGACGACGTTCGTCAACCTCTACGGGCCGACGGAAATCACCTGCAACTGCACCTACCACGTGCTCTCGCGCGAGCGCGATTATTCGGAAGGGCTGCCGATCGGAAGGCCGTTCCCGAACGAGCACGTATTCCTGCTGAACGCGGAGAATCGCGAAATCACGGCCGCGGACGTTCCCGGCGAGATCTGCGTGCGCGGAAGCGCGCTGGCGCTGGGATATTATCGCTGCCCGGAGCAGAATCAGGCGCATTTCGTTCAGAATCCGCTGAACGATCGCTATCCGGAAACGATTTACCGCACCGGCGACCTCGGCCGCTATTCCGAATCCGGCGAGCTGTTCTTCTGCGGCCGCAAGGATTTCCAGATCAAGCACATGGGCCATCGAATCGAGCTGGAGGAAATCGAGCGCGCGATGGCGGCGATCGACGGCGTGGAGCGCTGCTGCTGCACGTTCGACGAAAAGAAATCCCGCCTGCGCGGCTATTATGTGGGCTCGATTGAAAAGGACGTGCTGCACGCGGCGATGAAGGAAGCGCTGCCGATCTTCATGGTGCCGGGCATACTGCGCAGGGTGGACGAAATGCCTCTGAACAAGAACGGCAAGATCGACCGCAAAAAGCTGGACGAGCTGTATGGGGGGCGAAGAAGTTGACGATTGCAAACCTGATTGCCTCCACCGACCGCGCGTTTTACCTGTTTGATTCCAGGGTGCTGCACGCGCGGATTGCGTATCTGAAATCGCTTTTGCCGCAGCGCGTTCAGCTCTGCTACGCGATCAAGGCGAATCCGTTTCTGACGCGCGAGGCCGAAAACGCGGTGGCGCGGCTGGAAATCTGTTCGCCCGGCGAGGCGGAAATCTGCTTTGCGCTCGGCGTGGACAGCCGGAAAATGGTGATCTCCGGCGTGTACAAGACGCCCGCGTTCATCGAATCGCTGGCGGCGAATCCGGAGTTTCGCGGCGTTTTCACCGCGGAATCCGAATCGCAGTACGCGCTGCTGTGCGCCCTTTCCGAAAAATATGCGCGCACGCTTCCGGTGCTCGCGCGCGCGACGAACGACAGCCAGTTCGGCATGGATGAATCCGCAATTGAGCAGATCGTGGCGCATCGCTCGGAGCACCCGCGCATCGACCTGCTGGGCATTCAGTTCTTTTCGGGCACGCAGAAAACGAGCCTGAAGAAGCTGAAACGCGAAATCGAGCGCATGGACGCGTTTTTGACGCGGCTGAAGCGGGATTACGGCTATGTTGCTCCCGAATTTGAATATGGAACCGGCTTCCCGGTGAGCTATTTCGAGGGCGAGGAATTGGATGAAGAGGCGCTGATTCGCGGCTTTTCCGAGATTCTGGAATCGATGGAGAATCACCCGACGATCACGCTCGAGCTCGGGCGCAGCATCGCGGCCTCGTGCGGAAAATACTTCACGCGCGTGGTGGATATCAAGCAAAACGGCGGGCTGAATTACCTGCTGGTGGACGGCGGCATGCACCACATCACCTATTTCGGCCAGTACATGGCGATGAAGCAGCCGCATTTCTCCGTATTCGGAAAGGAAGACGCGCCGAAGGCGGAAAAATGGAATATCGTGGGCTCGCTGTGCTCGATGAACGATATTCTGGTCAAGCTCGCGCCGCTTCCGGAAATGGAAATCGGCGACGCGCTGGTCTTTGAAAACGCCGGCGCCTATTGCATGACCGAGGGCATGGCGCTGTTCCTGAGCCGCGACCTGCCGGCAATCTACATCATTGGCGAGGATGGCGAGCTGTATTGCGCGCGCGCCTCGTTTGAAACCTGTTCCCTCAATACTCCCCATTACGAAAGGATGCGGTAAACCATGGAAACGCTCATCGAGATCCTCAAAGACATTCAGCCCGACATTGATTACGAGAACTGCACCGACCTGATCGACGCGCATCGCCTGGATTCCCTGTCGATCATCTCGCTGATCGCGGAGCTCGAGGACGAATTCGACGTCACGATCCCGACGGTCGAAATCATCGCGGAGAACTTCAATTCCGCCGATGCGATCTGGAAAATGATCACCCGCCTGCAAGAGGAGGACTAAATGTCGCTCACAAAGCTGCTGCTGGGAGGGCGCTTCGGCGGCCTCTCCGCCTTTTTTTCGATCGCATACATGGCGGCGTTTCTGCCGCTGGCGCTGATCGGGTTTTCGATCGTTCCGAAGCGCGCGAAGAAATACTTCCTGCTGATTGCGAGCTACGGCTTCTTCTGGCTGATCAGCGGAAAGCTCCTGGCGTATCTGCTGCTGTCCACGATGTCGATTCACTATTTCGGCCTGTGGCTTGCGCACATTCAGGGTAAGCGCGATCTGGCCGCGAAGGCCGTGCCGCGCGAGGAACGCAAGGCCGTGAAGGCCGCGTATCAGAGGCAGATGCGCGGCGTATTGTGGCTGGCGGTGATTCTGCATATCGGCGGGCTGCTGGTGCTGAAATACACGCCGTTTTTCGCAAAGAACGTCAATTCTCTGCTGACCGCGCTGAACATTTCGTTCCAATTGCAGATTCCGAAATACGCGCTGCCGATCGGCATTTCGTTTTTCACGCTGCAGGCGGTCTCCTACATACTGGACGTATACCGCGGCACGATTCCAGCGGACGACAATCTCGGCCGGCTCGCGCTGTTCATGAGCTTCTTTCCGCAGATCGTTGAAGGCCCGATCTGCCGCTATTCGCAGACCGCGGACGCGCTGTGGAACGTCGGCCCCATTCAGTACGACAATCTTCGCTTGGGCGTGTGGCGGATTCTGTACGGCATGCTCAAGAAGGTCGTCGTAGCCGATCGCCTGAACGCGGCGGTTGGAATCGTGTTTGGCAATTACGCCTCCTACAGCGGCGGAATCATCGCGCTGGCGGCGCTGATGTACACGGTGCAGCTGTACATGGATTTCTCCGGATCGATGGACGCGGTGATCGGCGTCGGGCAGATTCTGGGCGTAAAGATGCCGGAAAACTTCCTGCGCCCGTTTTTCTCGCGCAACATTTCCGAATTCTGGAAGCGCTGGCACGCGACGCTGGGCACGTGGTTCAAGGATTACGTGTTCTATCCGGTCACGATGTCCGGCCCGATGAAGAAACTGACCTCCTCCGCGCGCAAAAAGCTCGGCAACCACTTCGGTCCCCTGATTGCGGGCGGAATCGCGCTGTTCCTGGTCTGGTTCTTCAACGGTCTCTGGCATGGCGCGGCATGGAACTACATCCTGTTCGGCATGTACCATTTCGTGCTGATTCTGTCGGCCAGCCTGTTTGCGCCGCTTACGCAGAAGGTGAATAAGGCGCTGCACATCAAGCCCGAAAGCCGGGGCTTTGCGGTGTTTCAGATGCTGCGCACCGGCATTCTGGTCGTGATCGGCGAAATGTTCTTCCGCGCGGAGGGACTGCGCGCCTGCGGCGGCATGCTCTCGCGGCTGATTGCGAAATTCGAATTCACGCCGCTGAACGCGGAAATGCTCAAGTCGCTCCATCTGGACGCGCAGGATCTGATCATTACCGGAATCACGCTCCTGATCGTGCTGACCGTCAGCATTCTCAACGAGCGCGGCATTGTCGTGCGCGAATGGCTGCAGAAGCGCAAGGCGGTCGTTCGCTGGGCGATTCTGTATGCGATGATTCTGTATATCGTGCTGTTCGGCGCGTATGGAAAGAATTATCTGCCCGTGGACCCGATGTATGCATTCTTCTAAGGAGGCGCAGGAATGAAACAGTTTTGGAAGCATGCCCTGCGCGTCGTCGCATTCGTCGCAGGTCTGATTGTGATTCTGCTCGCGGTATCGGTCGTCATGACGCCGAAGGACAATACCGAGCGCGCGGGCATACTGTCCGAGCGCGCCTATGGCTTTCTGGCCGAGCCGGAAAACACTCTGGACGTGCTGTTTCTGGGCGACAGCGAGGGCTATCGCGCGTTCATCCCGCTGCAGATGTGGGAGGAATACGGATTTACCTCCTTTGTGTGTAACACATCCAGCCAGCAGCTGTACCTGACCGAGCGCATACTGAATCAGGCGCTGGAAAAGCAGTCGCCGAAATACGTGATTCTGGAAACGCTCATTCTGTATCGCTATACGCCGTACAGCGATGTCCTGATGAATCACGTCTCAAACGTGCTGCCCGTGTTCCGCTACCACGACCATTGGAAGCAGCTGTCGCTGCGCGATTTCGTGCCGAAGGTAGAATACACCCACATCGACCCGTTCAAGGGCTATGCGTTTCTGAGCAAAATTGAGCCGGCTACCAAAGTGGAACACATGAAGCCGACCAAGGAGGCCGCAAAGATTTCCAGGCAGGCTCAAAAGAGCGTCGCCCGCATTGCGGAGATCTGCCGCGCGCACGGCGCCGAGCTTCTTCTGATCAGCTCGCCCAGCACCACGAACTGGAACATGTATCGCCACAACGCCGTTCAGAAGCTGGCCGATCGCCTGGGCATTCAGTACATGGACATGAACCTGATGACGGACGATATCCCGATCGACTGGTCGGTCGACACCTACGACGCGGGCGATCACCTGAATTACACCGGCGCAGTCAAGGTTTCCGCCTATCTCGGCGCGTATCTGCACGACGAGGGTCTGCCCGATCATCGCGAGGATGTGGCCTACGCCGCATGGAACGATTCCCTCGCCGAATTCAAGCGCTTCATCGAGGATTCCTATTCCAAATAACCGCTTTTGCCGCAGCTTATGCTGCGGCATCAGCTTGTCAAAAAAGTCTTTTTGACAAGCTGGTGGACGGGGGAGCAAGCTCCCCCGCCACTACCACCCCCTCGGTGCCGCGTCAAAATCTTCGATTTTGCCGTCGGCAGTTTCGCCTTTGGCGAAACCTGAAAA
>CAKUKM010000011.1 GCA_934663595.1 uncultured Clostridia bacterium
TTGCCTTTTTGTCCCTTTTCGCCTATAATACAACCAGAAAATCGCCTTTCCCGCCATCGGCAGGAAGAAAGGAAGCCATATGTCTGACCGCACCTTCGCCACCCACCAAATCCGCCGTGCGATCCCCGTCCCGACGCTGTGGGACTTTGCTGCCCTTGACACCGACGTACCCGTCCCCGCACGTCTGCCCGTCCCCAGCGCGTGGGAGCTTGTCCCTGCGCTCCACAACTACCGCGGACGCGCGCGCTACACGACCCGCATCCGCTGCGGGGGCAATATCCGCCTGTATTTCGGCGGCGTGTCCTTCTGCGCGCGCGTCCTGCTGGATGGCACCGAAATCGCCCGGCACTACGGCGCGTTCACCGCGTTTGAGACAGTCGTGCGTCACCTGCCCGACGGCGAACATGCGCTGACCGTCGAGGTGGACAACCGCTTTGGGGCGGATTCCGCCCTGCACGTTCCGAATGACTACTATTCTTATGGCGGCATCACGCGCCCGGTCGTCATTGAGCAGCTGCCTGACGTGTTTGTGGAGCGCGTCGGCATCACGACGAAGCGCGTGGCGGACGGCTGGACGGCGGATATTTCCGCGACCGTCCGCAATCTGGCGGATACCGACGCGTCGGCGGACGTCGCCCTCACCCTCGCGGGGCAGACGTTCACCCAAACCGCGCATATCCCGGCAGACAGCACGGCGACAATCCGCATTCCCGATGCGCATTATGCGGATGTGACCGCGTGGTCGCCCGATACGCCCGCGCTCTACGCCCTCCGCGCTGAAATCCGCGAAGGAAATCAAGTGCTGGATGACCTGATTGACCGCGTGGGCTTCCGCGAAATCAGCATTTCCGGCACGGATATTCTGCTCAACGGCGAAAAACTCCGCCTGATGGGCTTCAACCGCCACGAGGAGTACGGCGCGTTCGGCTGCGCTGTGCCGCTGCAAGCGATGGCGCAGGACATCCTGATGATGAAGGACATGGGCTGCAACTGCGTGCGCACCTGCCACTACCCCAATGACCCGCGCTTCCTTGACCTCTGCGACGAAATGGGCTTGCTGGTCTGGGAGGAGGCGCACGCGCGGGGACTTTCCGAAGAGCAGATGCGCAACCCGAACTTCATGCCGCAGACGCGCCAGTGCGTGCGCGAAATGGTTGCCCAGCACCGCAATCACCCGTCCATTTTCATTTGGGGATGCCTGAACGAGTGCGCGGACAACTGCGATTACGGCGCGGACTGCTATCGCGAGACGTATGCGCTCCTGCACGACTTGGACGCGTCCCGCCCGATGACCGCCGCGCTTCTGGAGCGCCCCGGCAGCCGCGTCTATGGCGACAGCGACGTGGTGAGCGTGAACATCTATCCGCAGTGGTACCACAACACGCCCGTTGCGGAGAGTCTGGCGCAGAAGCTCAAGGAAATCCGCGAGCACGGCGGGGCAGGGAAGCCCGTCATCATCAGCGAAATCGGCGCGGGCGGAATTTACGGCTACCATGACCCGCTGGGCGAATCGAAGTGGTCGGAGGAGCGGCAGTGCACAATTCTGCGCGATCAGGTGGAGGCGGTGATAGCGAATCCGGCGTGCAGCGGCGTGTTCCTGTGGCAGTTCGCGGACTGCCGCGTGACGGAGGAGTGGGCGATGCACCGCCCGAAAACGCACAACAACAAGGGCGTGGTGGACGAGTATCGGCGGCCGAAGATGAGCTATGCGGCGGTGAAGGAGCTGTTCAACAAGCATCGAGCATAAAACCCTGCAAAAAATTTGCCCGCATCCCGAAAAAACAGTTGAAAAACAGGCGTACTTGTGGTATAATCAGCAAGACTACGCACCTTTGTCCTGCGGTCCTTGTGCTGCGGATGCAGTGAGTCGCCGCAAAGGGACAGAGGGTGGTTGAAGGCATAGCCCGCAATCAAGCGAGGCAGCCCGAAAAACAAGGAGGAAAACAACTATGGCAGTCATTTCCATGAAGCAGCTCCTCGAAGCTGGCGTCCACTTTGGTCATCAGACCCGCCGCTGGAACCCGAAGATGGCGCAGTACATCTTCACCGAGCGCAACGGCATCTACATCATCGACCTGCAGAAGACCGTTCGCAAGATCGACGAGGCGTACATGTTCGTTCGCGACATCGCGCTCGAGGGCAAGACCGTGCTGTTCGTCGGCACCAAGAAGCAGGCTCAGGAGTCCATTGAGTCCGAAGCCAAGCGCTGCGGCATGTACTATGTCAACAATCGTTGGCTGGGCGGCACGCTGACCAACTTCCGCACCATTCAGACCCGCATTAAGCGCCTGAACGACATCGATGCGATGGAGAAGAACGGCCAGTTCGAAATGCTCCCCAAGAAGGAAGTTATCAAGCTTTGCGCAGAGCGCGAAAAGCTGCTGAAGAACCTCGGCGGTATCCGCGAGATGAAGAAGCTCCCCGGCGCGCTGTTCATCGTTGACCCGCGCAAGGAGCGCATCGCCGTTCAGGAAGCCCGCATTCTGGGCATTCCGATCGTCGCGATCGTCGATACCAACTGCGATCCGGACGAGATCGATTACGTCATCCCCGGCAACGACGACGCCATCCGCGCCGTGAAGCTGATCGCCGGCAAGCTGGCGGACGCCGTTCTCGAGGGCAAGCAGGGCGAGCAGACAACCGAAGAGGAAGCCGCTCCCGTGGCCGAGGCTGCGAACGCATAAGTTAAGAAGCAATCGTTTCATGCGACGTCAGGATGAGCTGAGACACGCCCAACCGGGCGTCGCGTGAATCGCGTCTGGACCAATTTTTGTTAGGAGGACACGAACATGGCTGAAATCAGCGCGAAAGTGGTTATGGATCTGCGCGGCCGCACCGGCTGTGGCATGATGGATTGCAAGAAGGCGCTTGCCGCTTGCGAAGGCGATATCGAAAAGGCGATCGACTATCTGCGCGAGAAGGGCCTTGCGAAGGCCGCGAAGAAGCAGAGCCGCATCGCGGCCGAGGGCTGCGTCGGCGCGTACATCTGCGAAAAGTGCAATACCGGCGCGTTGGTCGAGATCAACTGCGAGACCGACTTCGTTGCCAATACCCCCGAATTCAAGGAAATGGTCAATGCGATCGCGAAGCAGATCGTGATTTCCGATCCCGCGGACGTCGAAGCGCTGCTCGCCACCAAGCTGGAAGGCTCCGAGCAGACCGTTTCTGATCTGGTAACCGAGAAGACCGCGAAGATCGGCGAGAAGATCTCCGTGCGCCGCTTCGTTCGCTATGCCGCGACCAACGGCACCGTCGACAGCTACATCCATATGGGCGGCAAGGTCGGCGTTCTGCTGCTGGCGGAGTGCGACAGCGTGACCGATGCAGTGAAGGAAACGCTGCATGACGTCTGCCTGCAGATCGCCGCTGCGTCCCCGGTCGCGCCCGAATACGTGACCCGCGATCAGGTCAAGGCCGAGCACCTCGCGCACGAGACCGAGATCCTCGCCGCGCAGGCCCGCAACGAGGGCAAGCCCGAGAAGATCATCGAGAAGATGGTTCAGGGCCGCATCAACAAGTTCTACGAGGAAGTTTGCCTGCTCGAGCAGATCTACGTCAAGGACGGCGAAAGCCGCGTTGGCGCGATGATCGAGAAGCGCGCTCCCGGAACGAAGATCGTTGCGTTCACCCGCTATAAGATGGGCGACGGCATCGAGAAGAAGGTCTCCGACCTTGCGGCCGAGGTTGCCGAGCAGATCGGAAAGAAGTAATCTTGAATGCGAAAAGGAACGTGTCAAAGCGTTCCTTTTTTCGCGCGTGAAAGCAAAATAAAGGGGTGTTTTCCCATGTACAAGCGCATTATTCTGAAATTGAGCGGCGAAACGCTCGCGCCGGAAAACGGCGGTTCGGTTCAGAGCTCCGTAACCTTTGACGAAGCGCGCGTGCTGCGCGCCGCGGATATGATCGCGCGGCTTGCCGATATGGGCGTGCAGGTCGGCGTGGTCATGGGCGGCGGCAATATCTGGCGCGGCCGCTTTTCCTCCGAAATGGATCCGGTGGCGGCGGATCAGATGGGCATGCTGGCCACGATCATCAACGCCCTCGCCGTGCGCGAGGCGCTGGCGCGAATGGGCCGGCGCGCGACCGTATTTACCGCCCAGGAAATGACCCGCTTTGCCGAGCTGTATCGCGCCGATCGCGCGGACGCATGCCTGAATGCGGGCGAGATCGTGCTGCTCGCGGGCGGCAGCGGAAATCCGTTCTTCACCACCGATACGGCGGCGGCGCTGCGTGCGGCCGAACTGCGCGCGGACGCGGTGTTTAAGGGAACGACCGTGGACGGCGTGTATGATTCCGATCCGCGCAAGAACCCGAATGCGAAGCTGCTGAGCGAGCTTACGTATCAGGAGGCGCTCGACAGGAATTTGAAGGTTATGGACGCGACGGCGTTCCGTCTCTGCATGGAGCAGAAGCTGCCCTGCATTCGCGTGTTCAATATGGATAACCTCGAAAATATCCTCGCGGTCGCGCGCGGCGAAACCGTCGGCACGGTCGTGCACGCCTGACGGGAGGGATCGCCTATGCCATCCAACCCTGAGCTTAAGCAGATTCACGCCGAAATCCTGGTGCTGCTCCGGCGCTTTGACGAGGTTTGCATGTTGAACGGCATTCGCTATACGCTCGACGCGGGCTCGCTGCTCGGCGCGGTGCGCGAACACGGCTTCATTCCCTGGGACGACGACGCGGACATTGCGATGACGCGCGCGGAATACGAGAAGTTTCGCGACGTGGCCCGCACGGGCGCGCTGGGCGAGGGCTATACCTTTCGCGAATACGCCTCGCAGCACCCGCGCGTGTGGCTGAATCGGAAGGGCCGCCCCGGTGCGTGGATCGATATTTTCATCTTTGATTCGATCAGCGGCGTGGCCTGGAGGCGCAAATTGAAGCTGCTCGGCTGCGCGTTCTTCCTCGCGTTCACGAAGACTCGCGAGAGCATGGAGGTTTCGCGCAAGGCCAATCTGCACCACGGCGCAAAGCGCGTTCTGCTGAACGTGGGCTATGCGATGGGCCGGCCGTTTACCGCGCGCTTCAAGGCGCGAATGATGAACGCGTTCTGCAAATACGCCTTTCGCGGCAACGGCCAGTGGATTCACCGGTCGAATACGATGTATTCCGAGCTCGGCCTGATTCTGCCCGCCGGCGTAATGGACGAATATCTTCGCGCGCCGTTTGAGGATACGGAGCTGATGATCGTGAAGCGCTGGCACGAGGTGCTCGTGTCCAACTACGGCGAAAATTACATGACCCCCGTTCGATATGCCTCCCACGACAACCCGCAACACGCGGGCTTTCGCGGGGAAAACTGAAAAAAACGCAGCCGGAAGGTAATCGCGGGCTGCGTTTTGGCTCTATTGAAAAGAAAATCCGCCTGCTCGCGCGCGAGTCGGGCGGATTTTGCAAATCGCGCGCATTTCTGTTGCGGGGGAGCGGACTTTTTGCTATAATAGGGGCGGCGCGAAAAAGCGGATATTTGCGAAAGAGCGGTGATGACGCTGTTGAAGAGGCTGTCGCTGAGGACGATGCTGGGATGCTTTATGGCTGTCGCCGCATTTCTAACGGTATTTTTGGGCGTATACAATGAATTCGAGTTTCACAAGGATTTCTATCAGCAGCAGGTGGACTATACCTGCAAGATGCTGAGCGACGCGTGCCACCAGGCGGAGCAGAAGCTGTCCGATGTCACGAAGATGCTGAATCAGCTGTCCGCCAAGAGCAGAATTTCCAGCTATTGCGAAATGAGCGCGCCGGAGCGCATGCGAGTTTATGAATACATCAAAATCCTTGTCGATACCTATACGGAGACGAACAGCTGCGTCGTCGCGCTGTATTTGCACAGCATCGACGGCTCGATGGTGCGAAGCGTCTACAGCTTTGCCGGAAAGGAATATCACACGCTGAAGGGCTTTTATCAGGTTTTGAGCCGCGAGGCGCTGAACGTGCCGTTTCGCAAGACCAAAACCGGGCTCGTTTTTGAGGAAGGAAGCGCTTTAAGCGCGACGGATCAGAAGCTGTATGCCATCAGCCAGCCGGTCTTCAGCGAAAGAGGCTATTGCGGCTCCCTGACCATCATGCTGGACATTGAGAAAATCATGCAGGATATCAGCGAAAACGTCCAGATTCCCATGCTGCTGCGGTGCGGCGAAACAGTCATCTGGAACAGTCTGAGCGGGGAAGTCGAGTCCGACGAGGTTTCGCTGTACCGGCGGAAGCTGGAAGCGAGCGATTGGGAAATTACGGTGCCGCTGTATAAGAGCGAAGTGTTTGAAATTACTGACAGAATACTCAATCAGGACGTGATCACGATCATGCTGGTGATCGCGACCGAGGCGGTTTTGCTGATTCTCATCTATTATTGGATTCTGCGCCCGCTGCGGGATATTACGCTGCAGATGGAGCGGATCGGTGCGCAAAACGGCAAGCGCCTGCAGCGCGTTTACAACGCCAGCAAATCCAGAAACGAAATGGAGGTTCTGGCCAACGGAATCAACGACATGCTGATTCGCGTCGACGAGCTGAACCAGCAGGCGATCAAATCCAAAACGGACTATTTAAAGGAGCACATCATCTTCCTGCAATCGCAGATCAACCCGCATTTCCTGTTCAACAGCCTGAGCAGCATTCGCGGAATGGCGGCGTGCGGGAACACGGAAAACGTGTGCGCAATGGCGGGCGATATTGCGGAAATCTATCGCTATTGCATGTCGGACGATCCGATCGCGACGGTTCAGGAGGAAATCGAGTGCGTGCGGCAGTACGTCAGCGTTTTCGAGCTCTGCTACGAGCGGAAGGTGCAATTCCGCCTGGATGTGGACAGGCGCATGCTGCAATGCCGCATCCCGCGCATGATTCTTGAGCCGCTGGTGGAGAACGCGTTTTCCCACGGCTTCGTTCGCGGCCGGCCCGAGGAATGGCAGCTGGAGCTGCGCGGCCGGATTTTGAACGGGCATCTCCTGATCGATCTGGGAAACAGCGGCGCGGTGGCGACGGAGGAGCAGCTGCAGCGCCTGAACGGGATTTTGCCGATTCGGCCGGTCTATCATGGCATCGGCGTTTCGAATGTGCGATCGCGCATTGAACTGATCGGCGGCAAGTCGGCCTATCTGCAATATCGGGCGCGCGAGCGGGGCGGAGTGATCGTCACGGTTTGCTTCCCGCTGGAGATCGAGCATGCAGAAGAACGAAAACTGTAAACAAAGTGGCGAAATGCAATGATAATAGCGGAAACTGGCAGCACATTCATAATAGCGTGCTAGTTTCTGTTATTTTTATGCTAATAGTTGTGCGGAATGAAAAGCTATAATAAAGGTATCAGGAGAAGGGAGAGAGCGCATATGAAGGCAAGAATGTCGGATCTGAGGCGGAGAATCTGGGAGGCGAGATATTTGTATCTCCTGTTGCTTCCGCTGATTGCCTTTCTGATCCTTTTCCGCTATATGCCGATGCTCGGCCTGCAGATCGCCTTTAAGAAGTATTCTGCGAAGCTCGGCATTTGGGGAAGCAAATGGATCGGCCTGGACAATTTCCGAAGAATCTTCATTTCCCCGGACGCGATTCGCGCGATCAAGAACACGATCATCATCAGCCTGAGCCGACTGGTTTTCGAGTTCCCGATTCCGATTGCGCTGGCGCTGCTGATCAACGAAATGCCGGGAAGAAAGCTCAAGCGCGTGTATCAGACCGTGCTGACCTTTCCGCATTTCCTTTCGTGGGTCATCGTCGCATCCATCCTGATGAACTTCCTTTCGAACACGGGCGCGCTGAATTCGCTGATCGTAAAGCTCGGCGGCACGAGCTTCAGCTTTCTGTCGTCGACAAAGCTGTTCCGCCCGCTTCTGTACATTACGGCGAACTGGAAGAACATGGGCTATTCCTCCATCATTTACATCGCCGCGATTGCCGGCATTGATCCGACGCTTCACGAGGCCGCGATCATGGACGGCGCCGGCCGCCTGCGCCGCATCTGGAATGTGACGCTTCCGGGAATTCGCACTACCATCATCGTATTGTTCATCATGCAGGTCGGCAACGTCATGAACGCGGGCTTTGATCAGACCTTCAACCTGATTAACGACGGCGTAAAGAGCGTCGGCGAGATTCTGGATGTGTATGTTTACAACATTACGTTTAAGGCCACGCCCAGCTACGGCTTCTCCGCGGCGGTCGGCATGTTCAAATCGGTGATCAATTTCGCCATGCTGCTGATTGCGGATCGGGTGGTCAAGCTGCTCGGCGGCGGCGGACTGTTCGCGTAAGAAAGGAGGAAGCGGCAATGCAGAAAACGCGTCAAACGGGCAAAAAGCGCTGGGAAGCGATGGATGTGATCTCGTTGATTCTGATGACGATCATCACGCTGTGCATATTCATTCCGTTTTACAATTCCATCGTGATTTCCTTCAGCACCTCGGGCTCCTATCTGCGCAATCCGTTCGCCTTCTGGCCCTCGGAGGGGACGCTGGCGAATTACACGAAGGTTCTGAAAAACGGCACCATCTTCAGCTGCTATCTCAACACGATTCTGATTACGGTGGTCGGAACGGTGCTGTCGATGAGCACGTCGGTCGCGGCGGCGTTTGCGTTTTCGCGCAAGGCGTTTCCGGGCAAGCGATTCGTGTTCATGCTGATGCTGTTTACGATGTTCTTTTCGGGCGGCACGATCCCGACGTATCTGACGATCAAGCAGCTCGGCCTGATCGATACGCGCCTGTGCATCATCCTGATGTGCGGAGTTTCGACGTTCAACATCATCGTTCTGAAAAACGGATTTGAACAGATTCCGAACGCGCTGGAGGAAGCGGCGAAGATCGACGGCGCGAACGACATGCAGATTTTCGTAAGGGTCATGCTTCCGCTGCTGACGGCGCAGATCGCGACATTTACGCTCTTTACGGCCGTCGGTTATTGGAACGAATGGTTCTGGTCGATGCTGGTGATCAACTCCAGCAAAAAGATGACGCTCATGAGCTATCTGCGCGCGATCGTCATGGAGGCCTCGGGCGTAATCGACAGCGATTCCGCGGCGGGGCAGGATCTGCAGAATTTCTCCATGGGCGTCAAGATGGCGTCCGTCGTGCTGACGATGCTGCCGATTATGTTCGTGTATCCGTTCCTCCAGAAGTACTTCGCAAAGGGAATTCTGGTGGGCGCGGTAAAAATGTGATCAACGCGAAAAATGCCGGGAAGGGAGGCAATGGACGGTCGGGGGTTCACGCAATTTAAGGGAAAAACGGACACAGGAGAGGAGAAAAGGTATGAAGAAGATTGTTGCGCTGGTTCTGGCGGTAATGCTGCTGCTGAGCGCTGCGAGCGCATTGGCGGAGTTTGATCAGAAGGTTTCTTTCACGGTTTGCACGTCTCAGACGCAGGCGGCGGGCGATTACAACAGCGATACGCTCGCGAAGTATGTGCAGGAAAAGTTCAATGTGGATTACGAAGTATGGCCCATTGCCTATGACAGCCAGAACGAAAAGGTGCGCGTATGGGTCAACAGCGAATCCATGCCGTCCCTCACGGCCTGGATGGACTGGAACATCTCCGAATACAGCGAATACGTCGATCAGGGCCTGCTCGGCGCGCTGCCGGAGGGCTGGGAGCAGGATTATCCGAATCTGCATCGAATGATTGAAAAGACGGGCCTGCTGGACAAGCTGACCATCGACGGCAAGCTCTATGCGGTTCCGAACGCGGTCTTCGGCGTTTTCCTCGACATGGATCCCATCACCAACCATGATACCACCTGGTATCGTGCGGACTGGGCGGAGCAGCTGGGCTACCATTTCGGCGATACGGCGACCTTCGCGGAGTTCCGCAAGTATCTGGAGGATTGCATTGCCAACAACATGTCCGGCATGGACGCGACCTACGGCCTGGTGGGCACTTCCGGCTATGTCAATTCCTTCTTCTTTGACGCCACGGGCGTGGACTACGATGGATTCATGGAAACGGAAGACGGAATGGTCTGGGGCCCGACGCTCGAAGCGATTCCCGAGACGATCAAGATGATCCGCGACTGGTATCAGTCGGGTCTGATCTATCCGGATTACTACCTGCTGTCCAGCACGGACGCGCCGGAATACTTCTATGTCGGCAATTGCGCGGCGCTGCGCAAGGACGGCCCCGTTTCGTCGCACGTCGCGACGGCGGAAGGTCTGGAAGAAAACGGCATTGATCCGTCGGTCGCGAAACCGATTCTGCTGACCGGCGAAGACGGCGTGGTTCACGCGCTGGAGACGACCAACTACTGGACCGTTATCATCTTCAATCCCGAAAACGACGCGGAGACGATGGGGCGCCTGTGCGCGATGATCGACTGGCTGTACAGCGAAGAGGGCATCCTCTGCTGCCAGATGGGCGTTCCGGGCGTGGAATGGGATTACGACGCCGAGGGCAAGCCCTATTACCTCGATGCGGCGATCGGCGAGGACGGCAAGGTCATCAGCCAGTGGGATCGCAATCCGAGCTATCGCATCTGGCGTCAGCTTGGCATGCTGTCCGACGACTTCAACTTCGTAAGCCCCGCGTATGATCCGGCGCTGCAGGAGCAGTGCAAGCATTGCTACGAGGTCAAGGCGGCGGGCGAGGTGCTGCCGTACAACTACGATTACGCGTTCTATTCCAGCGAGACCAAGAATGTCTACTCGGTGGATATCAAGAGCGGCGTAACGGAGGTAGTGATCGGAACGGACGACGTGGACGAAGCGTGGCAGAAGTTCATCGACGACAACAGGGGCATGTGGGAGCCGCTGCTGAACGAGCTGAACGCGGAGTACTTTGGCGGCTGATTCCAGATTGGGGGAAACCGGGCCGGGATTTATCCCGGCTTCGGTTCCGTTTTGTTTCGCGGCGCCGGGCTGGATTTTTAGGGAAGTGGGCGAAAATCGAATATGTATAGCGCGCTGATTGTGGATGATGATCATTGGGTTGCCAAGGACATCCGTGCGGTTTTACAATTGGAGAAACATGGCTTTGACAGAATTGAGGAAATGAATTCTGCCGAGGAGGCCCTTTCGCGCATTTTGGCGGGGGATGCGTATGACATGATCATTACGGATATAAGAATGGGGGATATGAGCGGGCTGGATCTGATTCGCGCCTGCCGAAATCATCATTACGACGCCATTTTTATTCTGGTCAGCGCATACAGCGATTTCAGCTATGTATCGGAGGCCTTTCAGCAGGAGGTGTTCGACTATCTCCTCAAGCCGGTTTCACAGGAAAAGGCGCAGCGAATGATGATGCGCGTCTGCTCGAAGCTGGAAGAAAGGCATGACAGCGAGATGCAGACGAGCGACGAAAAGCCGAGAGAGGCGTTCGAGGTCGCGCTGGAGTATATCCGGAAGAACTACACGCAGGCGATTACTCTGGAGGAAACCGCGGACGCGTGCTATCTTTCCAAGGGGTATCTGTGTGCGCTGCTGAAAAAGAATCTGGGCATGTCGTTTTCGCAGTTCAAGAATTACCTTCGAATTGCGGAAAGCAAGAAGCTGATTCAGGAGGGCAACGCCAACATGGCGGAGGTCGCGGAGGCGGTCGGTTATCTGGATGCGAACTACTTTTCAAGAATTTTCAAGCGCATGGTCGGGATGACGCCGCAGGAATATCAGCGAATGCTGAAAAAATGAGGAATCGAGGGAGAAGCATGAAAATATCAACGTCGCTTGGACATGGAATCAGTATTGGAAAGGTCAGCGCGGCGGAATCGGCGCTGATGATGAAAAAGGCGGGCTTTCACGGCGTAGACCTGAGCCTGTGCGAATACCAGACGGAGCCGTGGAAAATCCTGACGGACGAATGGAAGGCGCACGTGATGGTCAATGTGAATGCGCTGCGCGCGGCCGGGCTCGAGGTGGCGCAGACGCATATGCCGTTTTATTATGCGCATCTGAAGCATCCCGGCAGCGGCAGCTATCAGGAATACGAGGATTTCCTGCTGCCGGCCTATATTCGCTCTCTGGAAATGACGGCCGAGGTGGGCGGCAAAATCGCCGTCATGCATCCCTATTACATTGAGGACAGCGTGGACAGAACCCGCTACGGCAATTACAAGCTCATCGAAAAGATGATGCCGACGCTGGAGAAGTACAATTTGAAGATCGCGCTGGAGAACGTTTGGGCGGAGGGCTACAAGGACACGCACATGTCCTATCCCGAGGATATGCTCAAGGTTGTGGAAACGATTGGCAGCGAGCACGTTGGCCTTTGCATCGATACGGGTCATGCGAATATCTTTGACATTCACATCGGCAATATGGCGCGCACGTTTGGAAAGCACCTGTACGCGCTGCACATGAACGGCAATTCCGGCAAGGCGGATTCGCACACGGTGCCGTATTCCATGTCCGGCTGGTGCGAGAATATGGATTATCTGGATTTCTCGGCGGCGCTGAAGGAGATCGGCTATAAGGGCTATTACAATATGGAGGTCGCCAACGGCAATTTGCCCCCGCAGGTGGCGCAGCCGTTCTATAACTACGTCGCGGCCGTGGCGCAGGCGCTGGCCGGCCTGGCGGAATAATCGCACAAATCGGCGCGCCCGGGCGAACGGACGCTCAGGCGCGCCGATATACGCCCGGAGGCGCAAAGAATGATTATTTTCCTTGCATTTCCGGGGGGAATGTGGTATACTCTGGTTATATGGTGCTTTGGTGGAATGGCAGACACCTCAGACTTAGATTTTGAGCGTCGGGAGGGGAAACCGCCCGGCGGATGGCGGCTAATTCGGTGAAACTCCCTCGAATTGGACAACACCGAGCTAAATCGGCCCTCGGGCCGTAAATGTGTAGAGACTATATACCGCCCGCCTACGGCCGAGCGCTACGGCGAAGAGATAGTCCGGACTACAACGCGAAAGCGGTCATGGCGACATGATGTAGCGTGAAAATCTGATGCCCGAAAGGGCGTATGGGTTCAAGTCCCATAAGCACCATCCTCGAAAATCCTCCGCGCGCGGAGGATTTTCCCGTTTGCAGGCGTTGCGAAACGCGACAAGGAGGAAGGCATGAAGACGCTGCTGATTTTTGCGTCGCCGCACGCAAAGGGCGATACGGCCGCGCTGACTGACGCGCTGATTCAGAATCTGAACGGCGAAATCGTGCGGTTTGAATGCTATCGGAGGAAGGTTTCGCCGTGCATCGATTGCCGGCGCTGCCTTCGCGAGCGCGACTGCGCGATTCAGGACGACATGCGCCTGATTTACGATTGCCTTATGGATGCGGACGCGATCGTGCTCGCGTCGCCGGTGTATTATTCGCTGCCGACGCCGCCCGCAATCGCCGTGATGAGCCGGCTGCAGACGGTCTATGCCGCCCGTTTTCGCGGCGATACGCCGGTTCGGCGGGGCAAGTCCGGCGGCGTGCTTCTGACGGGCGGAGGCAGCGGCGGCATGGATTCCGCCGAAACGGTTGCAAAGCGAATGCTGCGCGCGATGGGCGTAAATCGATTCGGCGAAACGGCGATCAGCGCGGCGACCGACCGCGTTCCGGCGCGCGAGGACGCGAATGCAATTGTCGCGGCGGCGCGCCTGGCGGAGTTCTTAAACGGCGAAATCTCTGGAAAATCCATGTAAGTTTTTACTCGGCGATACTTTACATTCGCGCGCAAAACGGCTATAATAATTCTATTATTAATCGGAAAGGAGAGCTATCAATGG
Organism: uncultured Clostridia bacterium; assembly: GCA_934663595.1. GTDB lineage: Bacteria > Bacillota > Clostridia > Christensenellales > Aristaeellaceae > Faecivicinus. The sequence continues at coordinate 13,646 of CAKUKM010000011.1, forward strand.
CGCACTATCTCGTAAAGCAGCTTTATACCGAAATGCCTTCGGCAAACCTCGAGGACGTCAAGGTCAACGGCTGGGTTCGGACGATGCGCGAATCGAAGGCGTTCGCATTCGTTGAATTAAACGACGGCACCTTCTTTCGCAACCTGCAAATCATCCTAGAGGAGGACAAGCTGAATAATTATCGCGAGCTGGTTCGCCGGATCAGCGTCGGCGCGGCCATCGAGGTCACCGGCACGCTGGTGCTCACCCCCGAGATGAAGCAGCCCTTCGAACTGAAGGCCGCGGATGTGGCGATCGTGGGCGAGAGCCCGGTGGATTATCCGCTCCAGAAGAAGCGTCACACGCTGGAATATCTGCGCACGATTCAGCATCTGCGCCCGCGCGCGAATCTGTTCCAGTGCGCGTTCCGCGTCCGCTCCATTGCCGCGCAGGCGATTCATCGCTTCTTCCACGACAAGGGCTATCTCTATGTGCACACCCCGCTGATTACCGGCAGCGACTGCGAGGGCGCGGGCGAGATGTTCCGCGTGACCACGCTCGATCCCGACGCGCTCCCGATGACGGAGGACGGCAAGGTCGATTACTCCAAGGATTTCTTCGGAAAGCCCGTATCGCTGACCGTTTCGGGCCAGCTGAACGCGGAAATCTTCGCGCAGGCGTTCCGCAACATCTACACCTTCGGCCCGACGTTCCGCGCCGAGGAATCGTATACGCCGCGCCACGCCGCCGAGTTCTGGATGATCGAGCCGGAAATCGCGTTTGCGACGCTGAAGGAGGACATGGATCTTCAGGAGGAAATGGTGAAATACATCATTTCCGCGGTGCTCGAGGAATGCCCGGAGGAAATGAACTTCCTGAACGGCTTTGTCGACAAGGGCCTGATCGAGCGGCTGAAGTTCGTGCGCGACAGCGAATTCGTCCGCTGCACGTACACCGAGGCGATCGACATTCTCACCCATTGCGGCGAGAAATTCGAATACCCGATCTTCTGGGGCAGCGATCTGCAGACCGAGCATGAGCGGTATCTGACCGAGAAGCATTTCGGCAAGCCCGTGTTCGTGACCGACTGGCCGAAGGAGATCAAGGCGTTCTACATGCGCGCAAACGACGATGGCAAGACCGTTGCGGCGGCGGACCTGCTGGTTCCCGCGGTGGGCGAGCTGTGCGGCGGTTCGCAGCGCGAGGAGCGCTACGACGTGCTGAAGGCGCGCATCGAGGAACTGGGCATGAATCCGGAGGATTACTGGTGGTATCTCGAGCTGCGCAAATACGGCACGACCCCGCATTCCGGCTTCGGCATGGGCTTTGAGCGCATGATCATGTATTTGACAGGCATCGCGAACATCCGCGACGTGCTCCCGTTCCCGCGCACGACCGGCAACGCGGACTTCTAATTGCACAAAACAATCGCCCGCCGCTTCATTTCATCGAGCGGCGGGCGCATTTTAGGGAGGATTTATGCTCAAAAACGTGATTTTTGATTTTGGCGGCGTGGTGTATGCCTACAATACCGACGATATCACCCGCGCGTTTTTCCCGGATGAGGCCGATCGCGCGCTGGTCAAGCCCACGCTCTATCGCAATTGGCAGGCGCTGGACGAGGGCGCAATCGATTATTGGAGCTATGCCGAGGAGACGATTCAGCGTGTTCCGGAGCGCCTGCGCGAGGCGACGAGGCGCTTTTTCCGGGATTGGCTGCATGTTTTGCCGCCCAAGCCGGAGATCTGGGCGCTGATTGCGGAATTGAAGGCGCGCGGCGTGCGCGTTTACCTGCTTTCCAACGCGCCGACCTATTTCGCCGAGCGCCTCGGCGATTATCCGATTCTGAAGCTGATGGATGGAATCGTCGTCTCCGGCGCGGTGCAGAAATTCAAGCCGAACGCCGACATTTTCCAGTACACGCTGGAGAAATTCGGGCTGAATGCGAATGAATCGATGTTCATCGACGACAACGCCCCGAATGCCGAAGCGGCGGAGCGCTGCGGCCTGACCGGCTTTACCTATCGCGGCGAGATCGACGCGCTGCGCGCAAAAATCGAATCCCTGCGGGCGTAAATTCCCGCGATGCGGCCTGCCAGCGCGCAGCGCCGCTTTTATTCACCCTTTCCGGTGGGGAAGCGGTCGAGAATGCGATTGATCGTGCGAATCGCGGCCAGATATTCGCTCAGTTCGGCGTTTTCCAGCGAACTGAACAGCTCCGCGAGCGTGTTTTCAATGTCGGTCATGACGTCGGCCGCCAGCGCGCGCGCCGCATCCGTGGGCCGAAGCACCACGATTCGCCGGTTTTCCGCCGGGCGCACGCGCTCAATCAGCGCCTTTTCCTCCAATTGATTCAAAATGTGGTTGATTTGCTGCTTGGACATCATCGAGCGCCGCACCAGCTCGCTCAGCGCGATTTCCCCCTGATCGATAACGACGCTTAACAGAAACATCTCCGCCTGCGTTAAGCTGCCTGTGCGGTGCGGCTGGAAGCGCCGCATGATTCGCTCGTTGTAGAGCCGGTAAAACGTCAGCATTTCGCGGCTGAGCTCTCGCGTTCTGTCCTGAAGCATATTCGTCCTCCTGCCTAATTTGTGAACATTTTGTATCACTCGCGTAATGCGCTTGACAACGCACGCCGACGGGTTTATAGTATATATATGTTTACCGTAAGGTTTTGAGTACCGTATACAGGATAAATCCTTGCGGGCGATTTGTCAAGAGGAGGCAGGAATTATGGGTCTGTTTGGAAGCAAATTGGATAAGATTGAAAAGTATGCGCAGAAGGGCAATGCGGAAAAGCTGAAGGGAATGGTCGGCGATAAGAAGCCGGAGGTGCGCCTGGCGGCGATCGACGCGCTGGGCCGCTGCTCGGACGAGGTGGCCTTCAACACGCTGACGACGCTGATCAACACATCGGATGCAGAGACGCGCATTCACGTGGTGCGCGCGCTGGCGGCGACGAAGCAGCCGAAGGTGCGCGCGTTCCTGGAGCATCGCGAGGATCTGGAGACGGATCCGAAGGTCAAGGCGGTCATCGCCGAGGTTTGCAAAAACGCAAAGAGCTCGATTTAATGAATATGCGCCCGCGAGGTCAAAGGCTTCGCGGGCGCATTGTATGGGAACGGACGACAGCCCGTTCTCTTTTTTTTAGAACATTTTGCGGACGTTATAGACGGTTTTGATGTATTCATAGCCCATGGATTTATAAAAGGCCAGCGCATTTTTCTGCTGAATGCCGCTGTTCGCGCGCACGCCCTTCGCGCCGGTTGCGACGGCCCATTCCTCGACCGCGTTGATCAGTCTGCGGCCGATGCCGTGGTGGCGGAACTCGGGGGAAACCGCGATCGCGACGATATCCTTCATCGGCGGCGCGTAGATCGGGTCGTGGTTATTGGCGTGAATAAAGCCGATCACCTTGTCGTCCGAATCCACGGCGACCATCAGGAGGTTTTCCGCCGAGCCAATCAGCCGGCGCACGTTCTGAACCACCTGTTCTTCGGAAAAGTCATAGCCCAGCTCCTGGCGGCTGAGCTCATAAATGTCGTGAGCGTCGGAGATCATGCAGCGGCGAATGTTCGTATTCATGGAATCGCTCCCTTCAGAGTGGCTAATCAAACTTCCTATTCTAATTATACCCAATTCAGTGATAAGAAGCAATAGAGTGTGATGCTTTTTAACAATGTGCACAAAAACGCCCCTGCTACAGGAGCAAGGGCGTTTGCAGGCGCTTAGTGCCTGATCAGCGATTCGCCGGTCATTTCCGCGGGCTTGGCAAGGCCCATCATGTCCAGCATCGTCGGGCAGAGGTCGCACAGGCGGCCGCCGTCGCGCAGAGGCTGCTGCGGATGCTCCGGATCTACGACGATGACCGGCACCAGATTCGTGGTGTGCGCGGTAAACGGGCCGCCGTGAACAGGATCGATCATCTGATCGGCGTTGCCGTGGTCTGCGGTGATGATGCACTTGCCGCCGTGCGCGACAATCGCGTCCACGATCTTCGCAACGCATTCGTCCACCGTCTTGACCGCCTTCATCGCCGCGGACATTACGCCGGTATGGCCGACCATGTCGCAGTTGGCGAAGTTCAGGATGATTACGTCGTACTTGTCCTCATTGATGCAGGGAAGTACTGCGTCAGTCACTTCATAAGCGCTCATTTCGGGCTTCAGATCGAACGTCGGAACCTCCTCCGCGGACGGAGACGGCACCAGAATGCGATCCTCGCCGGGGAAGGTGCGCTCTTCGCCGCCGTTGAAGAAGAACGTGACGTGCGCGTACTTCTGCGTTTCGGCGATGCGCAGCTGGGTTTTGCCGCACTTGGACAGGTATTCGCCCATCGTCATATGCAGCGACTCCGGCGGATACGCCACCAGCACGTTCGGCATCGTCGCGTCGTACTGCGTCATGCAGACGTAGGTCAGCGGGAAGAAGCCGTGCTTGCGCGTAAAGCCGGTGAAATCCGGATCCACGAACGCGCGGGTGATTTCGCGGGCGCGATCGGGGCGGAAGTTGAAGAACACGACCGAATCATTTGCCTTTACGGTGCCTTCGGGATCGATCACGGTGGGCAGCACGAACTCGTCGGTCAGGTGCTTGCCGGTCTCGTCGATCGTCTCATAGGAGGCCTTGATCGCCTGCACCGCGTCGTTTGCGCGAATGCCTTTGGCGCAAACCATCGCGTTGTACGCCTTTTCGACGCGCTCCCACGCGAAATCGCGATCCATCGCGTACAGACGGCCCATCACGGTGGCGACCTTGCCGACGCCGAGCTGGTTCATCTTGTCCTCGAGCTCCTGAACATACTGCCAGCCGGTATCCGGCGGCACGTCGCGGCCGTCGAGCAGCGCATGCACATAGACCTTCTTCAGGCCATGCTTCTTCGCCATTTCGAGCAGGCCGTAAAGGTGCTCGGTGTGCGAATGCACGCCGCCGGGGGAGACCAGGCCGATCAGGTGCAGCGCGGAATCGTTCCTGGCGCAATTGTCCATTGCGGCCAGCAGAGCCTTGTTCTCAAAGAACACGCCGTCCTGAATATCCTTGGTGATTTTCACCAGCATCTGATAGACCACGCGGCCCGCGCCGATGTTGGTGTGGCCCACCTCGCTGTTGCCCATCTGGCCATCCGGAAGACCGACGTCCAAACCGGAAGCGCCGATTGCGGTGTGGGAATATTTCGCCTTCAGCGCGTCAATATTCGGCGTGCCCTGGGCGTAAATGGCATTGGACTTGGGATCGGGTTTGCCGATCCCAAAGCCGTCCAGAATCAAAAGAGCCGTGGTTGCCATTAGAAGTTCACCACCTGAGCGAAGTCCGCCGCCTTCAGGCTCGCGCCGCCGATCAGACCGCCGTCGATCTCGGGCTGCGCCATCAGACCCTTAACGTTGGAGCCCTTCATGCTTCCGCCGTACTGGATGCGGATGTGCTCGGCGGCATAGCGGCCGAACTTCTCCTCGATCGCCTTGCGGATCACGCCGATGGTCTCGTTCGCCTGCTCGTCGGTCGCGGTCAGGCCCGTGCCGATGGCCCAAACGGGCTCGTAAGCGACGACGACGTTCTCCAGATCCTTCGCAGTCAGGCCATGCAGCGCCATCTGCGTCTGGTAGGTCACGATCATATCGGTATAGCCGGCCTCGCGCTCGTCCTTGAGCTCGCCGACGCAGACGATCGCCTTCAGGCCCGCCTTCACCGCGGCAACGGTGCGGAGGTTGACGGTCTTGTCGGTCTCGCCGAAGTACTGACGGCGCTCGGAATGGCCGATGATGACGTATTCACAGCCGGCCGCCTTGAGCATATCCGCGCTCAGCTCGCCGGTGTACGCGCCGGAAGCCTTGAAGTGAACGTTCTGCGCGCCGAGCTTGATGTTCGTGCCCTCGATCACGGGCTTGACGGCCGCGAAGCAGACCGCGGGCGTGCAGATGACGACGTCGCACTTCGCGTTCCTGACCAGCGGAATCAGGTCGGCAACCAGCTGCGCCGCCTCTTCGGGGGTCTTGTTCATCTTCCAGTTGCCGGCGATGATCGGACGGCGAACGGGAACCACGCGATCCTTCAGGCAGACCACGCCGGGCAGCTCCTTGCCCTCGAGGAACTCGAGAGAAGCGCCGCCGCCGGTGGAGATGTGGCTCATGCGATCCGCCAGACCCATCTGGGTAACGGCCGCCGCGCTGTCGCCGCCGCCGATGATCGTGATCGCGTCGGATTCCGCCAGCGCCTGCGCGATTGCGAGCGTGCCCTTGGCGAAGTTCGGCATCTCGAAGCAGCCCATCGGGCCGTTCCAGACGATCGTGCGCGCCTTCTTGATTTCCTCGGTAAACAGCTTCACGGTCTCCGGACCGATGTCCATGCCCTCGAAATCATCCGGGATATCCCAGGAGTGGGCGGTAATGCGCATGCAGTCGTTGGAGAAGCTGTCGCCGCAAACGTTGTCAACCGGGAACAGCATCTTAACGCCCTTCGCCTTCGCCTCTTCCATCAGCTCCTTGGCCAGCTCAATGCGCTCCTCGTCCAGCAGGGAACGGCCAACCTTGCCGCCCATCGCCACGCGGAACGTATAGGACATGCCGCCGCCGATCAGCAGCACGTCGACCTTGTCCAGCAGCGCGCGGATAACGCCGATCTTGTCCTTAACCTTCGCGCCGCCGAGAATCGCCAGGAACGGGCGCTCCGGATTCTCCACCGCGTCGCCCAGGAACTTCAGCTCCTTGCCGATCAGGAAGCCGGCAACCGCGGGCAGATACGCCGCGACGCCCGCCGTGGACGCATGCGCGCGATGCACAGTGCCGAACGCGTCGGACACGTACAGCTCCGCCATGGACGCGAGCTCCTTGGCGAACTCGGGATCGTTCTTTTCCTCTTCGGGCATGAAGCGGACGTTCTCGAGCAGGATGGCCTTGCCGGGCTCAACCTCAGCGGCGAGACGCTTGGCGTCCGGGCCTACGACGTCCTTCGCGAGCTTGACTTCGAAGCCGAGCTTTTCGGTCAGGCGCTTCGCTACGGGCGCGAGGGAATACTTCATATTGAATTCGCCCTTCGGACGGCCGAGATGGGAGCAGAGGATGACCGCGGCGTTGTGATCGAGCAGATAGCGGATCGTGGGCAGCGCGGCGTTGATGCGGGTTTCATCCGTGATATTGCCCTCGGCGTCGAGCGGAACGTTGAAATCGCAGCGAACCAGCACTTTCTTGCCGGAAACCTGTACATCTTCAATGGTCATTTTATTGAGATTCATGGTTTTCACTCCTTATCATGATGATGACTCTATTTTAGCACATTTCGGTTAGAAATAAAAGCTAAATTTCTGCGACTTTCCGCCGTTTTTTGCCTGCGTAATCGCTTACGCCCGCGAGAAACTTCTCATTAGACGCACCGTAATTTCGCAGCGGTTTAACGTTTGCATGCTATAATGACCCGTCAGGAGGTTTTTGAAATGCCGAATACAGTTTTGCGCGCGCAGAACGTGCGCTTTCAATATGACGACAGCAGCGCCTATGCGGTCGACGGCGTGTCGCTCGAGGCGGGAGAGGGCGAATTTCTGGCCATTCTCGGGCGCAACGGCAGCGGTAAATCGACGTTCGCCAAGCTCCTGAACGCGCTGCTTCTGCCGACGGAGGGAACGGTCGAGGTCTGCGGAATCGTCGCGCGCGACGACGAAAGCGCGTACGCCGTGCGCCGCTCGTGCGGCATGGTGTTTCAGAATCCGGACAATCAGATTGTGGCCACGATCGTGGAGGAAGACTGCGCGTTCGGGCTGGAAAATCTGGGCGTTGAGCCGGAGAAGATTCGCGCGCGCGTGGAGGAAACGCTCGCCGAGGTGGGCATGAGCGCGTTTGCGAAGACGTCGCCTTCCATGCTGTCCGGCGGACAGAAGCAGCGCGTGGCGATTGCGGGCGTGCTGGCGATGCGGCCGAAGATTATCGTGTTCGACGAATCGACCGCGATGCTCGATCCCGTGGGCCGGCGCGACGTGCTGGAAATTGCACGGCGGCTGAATCGCGAGGAAAAAATCACCGTGATCTGGATCACGCACTTCATGGACGAGGTGGTTTCCGCTGACCGCGTGATCGTAATGGACAAGGGCAAAATCGCGCTGCAGGGCGCGCCGCGCGAGGTATTCAAGCAGGGCGACGCGATTCGCGCGCTGGGGCTGGACATTCCGGAAATGATGCGTCTGTCCGCGATGCTGCGTGCGGACGGCATTTCGGAGATTCGCGATGCAATGACCGTTGAGGAGATGGCGGAGGAGCTATGCCGATTGAAGTCAAGGGCTTAAACCACGTTTATATGCAGGGCACGCCCTTCGAGGCGCACGCCCTGAAGGACATTCATCTGACCATTCGCGACGGCGAATTCATCGGAATCATCGGCCATACCGGCAGCGGCAAGAGCACGCTGATTTCGCATTTGAATGCGCTGGACAGGCCAGAGCCGGGAACGGTGTTTGTAAACGGCGTGGATCTGGGCGAGAAGGGCGCGGATCTTGCGGCGATTCGCAGAACCGTGGGTCTCGTGTTTCAGTATCCGGAGAATCAGCTGTTTGAGGAAACGGTCGCGAAGGACATTGCGTTCGGGCCGAAAAACCTGAAGCTGAGCGAGCAGGAGATCGCGCGGCGCGTGAAAAGCGCGATGCAGGCGGTCGGGCTCGACGAATCGCTCGCGGAGAAATCGCCGTTTGATCTCTCCGGCGGCCAGAAGCGGCGTGTGGCGATTGCGGGCGTGCTCGCGATGGAGCCGAGCATACTGATTCTCGACGAGCCGGCGGCGGGCCTTGATCCGGCGGGCCGGCGCGGCATGCTCGATCTGATTCAGAAAATCCACGCGCGCGGCGTGACGGTCGTGATGGTTTCGCATTCGATGGACGACGTCGGCCGCCTGTGCGACCGGCTGTACGTGCTGGATCACGGAAAAATCGCGTTTACCGGAACGCCCGCCGAGGTCTTCCGCCATGCCGACGAGCTGCGCGCCATCGGCCTGGACGTGCCGGAATGCGCCAAGCTCGTTCGCGCGCTGCGCGCAAGGGGCTGGGAGCTGGACGAGAATATTTATTCGATGGAGGACGTCGAGCGCGCGATTCGCGCCTGTCTTGGCGGGAGGGGAGCGTAACGGATGCTCAAGGATATTACGCTGGGCCAGTTCTTTCCGGGAGAATCGTTTTTGCATAAGCTCGATCCGCGGACGAAGCTGGTTTTGACGTTCGCGCTGATCGTGATCGTGTTTGTGTCGCAGGGCTTTTCGGGCTTTGCGCTGGTGCTCGCGTTCATCGCCGCGGCGACGCTGGCTTCCGGAATCCGGGTAAAAATCCTGCTGCGGGGCCTGAAGCCGGTGTTCTTTATCGTGCTGTTCACGTTCGTGCTGAATCTGTTTTTTCAGGGAATGGGCAGCGAAATTTTCCGCCTTGGCTTTCTGCGCGTGACCGACGACGGCCTTAGAACCGCGCTGTTTCTGGCGGTGCGGCTGATTATGCTGGTGATTTCGACGCAGCTGCTTACGCTGACGACCTCGCCGATCGCGCTGACGGACGGCCTGGAATCGCTGATGAAGCCGCTGCGGGCGATTCATTTTCCGGTGCACGAGATTGCGATGATGATGTCGATCGCGCTGCGCTTTATCCCGACGCTGATGGACGAGGCCGGCAAGATCATGAAGGCGCAGAAGGCGCGCGGCGCGGATTTTGAATCGGGCAATCTGATTCAGCGCGCGAAGGCCATGGTGCCGCTGCTGGTGCCGCTGTTTGTCAGCGCGTTTCGCCGCGCGGACGAGCTGGCGCTGGCGATGGAGGCGCGCTGCTATCGCGGCGGCGAGGGCAGAACGCGCATGCGCAAGCTCCGCTTCGGCGCGCGCGACGCGATTGCGGCCGCGGTCACGCTTTTGCTGCTGGCGGGAATCATCGCGCTGAACGCCCTGGGCGCGTTCTGACGGGAGAGCAATATGCCGAGAATTCAGCTGATTATCGAATACGACGGAACGAATTACGCCGGCTGGCAGCGCCAGGAAAACGCGCTCGCGGTGCAGCAGGTGCTCGAGGAACGCCTGAGCAGGCTCACGAAGGAGCGAATCGTGCTCCATGGCGCGAGCCGCACCGATGCGGGCGTGCATGCGCGCGGTCAGTCGGCGCATTTTGATACGTTAAGCCGCATTCCCCCCGAGAAATTCAGCTTTGCGGTCAATACGATGCTGCCGGAGGACATTCGCGTGCGCCTGTCGCGCGAGGTTCCGGAGAGCTTTCACGCGCGCTTTTCCACAAGGGGAAAGCGATATCGCTATCTGTTTCAGGTCAGTCCCCATTCCAGCCCGCTGAATCGCCTCACGCACGCGCACATCATCTATCCGCTGGACGAGGAAATCATGCGGGAAGAGGCGCGCGACCTGATCGGCACGCACGATTTCGCCGCGTTTGCCGCCAGCGGCTCGGTCGTTCGCGATACGGTGCGCACGATTTACCGCGCGGACGTGGAGCGCGATGGCGAGGAAATCCGCCTGACCGTCGAGGGCAACGGCTTCTTATATAATATGGTTCGAATCATTGCCGGCACGCTCGTGGGCGTCGGCAACGGCAGGATCGAGCGCGGCGCGTTCCGGCGCGCCATTCAGACGGGCGATCGCCTCGATCTCGGCGTGACCGCGCCCGCGCAGGGCCTTACGCTGATGGAGGTCTTTTACGACCCGAACGATTTGTGCATTCAGAGGTGAAGTTTCATGGAAACGACGAACGCGATGCGCCTGCTCCGGCAGGCGGGAATTGAATTCGGCGAATCGAGCTACGAGGTGGACGAGAACGATTTGAGCGGCGTTCATGCGGCGGAAATGCTGGGCGTCGAGGTCGAGCGGGTGTTCAAAACGCTGGTGACGCGCACCGACAAGGGGCATCTGTACGTGTTCTGCATTCCCGCGGCGGAAGAGCTGGATCTTAAAAAGTGCGCCGCGGCGGTGGGAGAGAAGAAGCTGGAAATGGTGCACGTAAAGGAATTGCCCGCGCTGACCGGCTACATTCGCGGCGGCTGCTCGCCGATCGGCATGAAGAAGAAATTTCCAACCGTAATCGACGAAACCGCGCTGCTTTCGGACACGATTTACGTAAGCGCCGGCATGCGCGGCCGCCAGATTATCATCGAGCCCGAGGCGCTGGCGAATTTTGTTTCCGCGCGCTTTGCCGATATCATTAAATAGGAGAGAGAACGCATGAAGGCCGTCGTATTCGACTTTAACGGAACGCTCTACAACGATACCCGCTTTCACATCGCCGCCTGGACGAATTTCTTTCGCCGCCGCGGCGTGGAGATGACCGAGCAGGAGGTGCGCGCAAAGTGCATTGGCCCCGGCAACATCGATATCTTCCGCGCGCACATCTCGCCGGATCTGCCGATGGACGAAATGAAGCGCCTGTCCGAGGACAAGGAGCGCGAATACCGCGCCGTCGCCGGGTCGAAGGAGGAATATCGCGCGCTCGTTCCGGGCGCGGAGAAAATGCTGAATGCGCTGAAGGAGCGCGGAATACCGTTTGCGCTCGCAACTGCGTCGCCGATCGAGAACGTCGAATTCTATTTGGATACGCTCGGCCTGAATCGCTGGTTTACGCTGGAAAACATCGTTTATGACAACGACACGCTCGCCTGCAAGCCCGCGCCGGACTTTTATCTGGAGGCGATGCGCAGGCTGAACGCGCGGCCGGAGGAAACGGTGATCGTCGAGGATTCCAAAACGGGGCTTCTGTCGGCGCGAAACGCGCATGCGGGGCGAATCGTGATGCGCGACGAGACCGTTCCCCTCGAATATCTGAGGGCGCAGAGCGATATTTACGCAATCATCCACGATTATTCGGATTTTGATTCCTTCCTGGGCGATCTCGGGAAAGAGGGTTAATTTTTGCCAACGCGTGTAAAAAAACGCCGAATGGGTTCGTTTTTTGATGAAGCTGTGCTATAATATATGCGTATACAAGCGCGCATTTGCGCGCGTGGATCAGCCAGTTCAAAGTGGCAAAGGTAAGGAGGAAGAACCATGCAATATTCTCGCGAAGTTGAGGAAATGGTATGCGTCGCCAAGGGCCCCAATCATGGCCCGGCGCCGATTCCGGAAGAGGGCAAGTGGATTCAGGCCAAGGAAATTAAGGACATTTCCGGCTACACCCACGGCATTGGCTGGTGCGCTCCGCAGCAGGGCGCCTGCAAGCTGTCTCTGAACGTCAAAAACGGCGTGATCGAAGAGGCGCTGGTAGAGACCATCGGCTGCTCCGGCATGACCCATTCCGCCGCGATGGCCAGCGAAATTCTGCCCGGCAAGACCATTCTTGAGGCGCTGAATACCGACCTCGTTTGCGACGCGATCAACACCGCGATGCGCGAGCTGTTCCTGCAGATCGTGTACGGCCGCACCCAGTCCGCGTTCTCCGACGACGGTCTGCGCATCGGCGCGGGTCTGGAAGACCTCGGCAAGGGCCTGCGCAGCATGATCGGCACCATGTACGGCACCAAGGCGAAGGGCACCCGTTACCTCGAGATGACCGAGGGCTACGTGCTGAAGATGGCGCTGGACAAGGACGACCAGGTTTGCGGCTATCAGTTCCTGTCCCTGGGCAAGATGATGGACGCGATCAAGAAGGGCACGCCCGTTGAGGAAGCCTATCAGAAGAACATCGGCACCTACGGCCGCTTCAAGGCCGAGGACGGCGCGGTCAAGTGGATTGACCCGCGCAAAGAGTAAGTAGGAGGTGCGCTGAAATGTCCCTGTTTGAGAATTATGAAGGTCGTATGCCCCAGCTTCAGCCCGTTCTGGACAAGTACGGCTTCAAGGATTTTGAAGAAGTCAAGGCTTTCAACAATGCCCGCGGCGTAGACGCCTATAAGATCGTCGAGAGCACCCAGCCCATCTGCTTTGAAAACGTCAAGTGGGCCTACGAGCTCGGCGCGGCGATCGCCTTCAAGAAGGGCGTAAAGACCGCGGCGGACGCGGCGCGCTGCATCGGCGAAGGCCTGCAGGCGTTCTGCATCCCCGGCTCCGTTGCCGACCAGCGTCAGGTTGGTCTCGGCCACGGCAACCTCGGCGCAATGCTGCTGGATGAGAAGACCGAGTGCTTCGCGTTCCTCGCGGGCCACGAGTCCTTCGCGGCGGCGGAAGGCGCGATCAAGATCGCTCTGAACGCGAATAAGGTTCGCAAGAACCCGCTGCGCGTTATCCTGAACGGCCTGGGTAAGGACGCGGCGATGATCATCTCCCGCATCAACGGCTTCACCTACGTTCAGACCAAGTACGATTACCTGTCTGCGGACGTGAAGGAAGACCACGCGCTGACCATCGTCAGCGAGACCGCGTACTCCACCGGCGACCGCGCGAAGGTCAAGTGCTACGGCGCGGACGACGTGCGCGAGGGCGTTGCGATCATGTGGCATGAGAATGCCGACGTGTCCATCACCGGCAACTCCACCAACCCCACCCGCTTCCAGCACCCCGTGGCCGGCACCTATAAGAAGGAGCGCCTCGAGGCCGGCAAGAAGTATTTCTCCGTCGCTTCCGGCGGCGGCACGGGCCGCACGCTGCATCCGGACAACATGGCCGCCGGTCCCGCTTCCTACGGCATGACCGACACCATGGGCCGCATGCATTCCGACGCGCAGTTCGCGGGCTCGTCCTCCGTTCCGGCGCACGTCGAAATGATGGGCTTCCTCGGCGCTGGCAACAACCCGATGGTCGGCATGACCGTTGCGGTCGCCGTCGCGGTGGAAGAAGCGCAGAAGGCGTAAAATATGCAAGGAGATTCTCGTAATGTTCGAGGATCTCCTTCCTTTTTAACATCATTCGCTTGCAGCAATGGCAAAAACATGGTATACTGCAACCGTTGCCGAATGAGGCAAGCAAAAACCCGAACAATATTAGGGGAGGTACTTTGGTTATGAAGAAACTGGCTGTTGTTCTGTTGGCTTTGGCTCTGGTGCTGATGAGCGTGGGCGCGATTGCGGAGGAGAGCACCTTTACGGCGACCTTCGTTCCCTACGAGTCCCGCGGCGTTCAGGTTCCGTCTACCGTGGTCACTCCGGACGGCCTCGACAGCTATCCCGTGGTGGTTCTGAGCCACGGCCATGGCGGCGAGCGCGAAACCGGCCTTGTGGACATCGCGGAAGCGCTGGCGAAGCAGGGCATTGCCTCGATCCGCATGGATTATTCCGGCTGCGGCGAGAGCACCGAGACTTTCCAGATGAACACGCTGAGCAATATGGAAGCGGATACCGTCGCGGCGATTGAATACGTCAAGGCGAATCTGCCTGTGACCAAGGTCGGCCTGTTCGGCTACAGCATGGGCGGCCGCATCGATCTGGAGCTGCTCGCGAAGGGCACCGAGGCGGACGCGATCGTGCTGCTCGCGCCGGCGGCGGATACCGACGATCTCAAGCTGCTCTTCGGCGGTGAGGAGAACTACGAGAACCTCCGCAAGGAAGCGAACGAAAACGGCTATGTGACCTACACCACCATCTATGGCCAGGTGCAGGATCTGAGCAAGGAATGGTTCGCGGATCTGGATCTGGTTGCCGATTGCGCGGCCGACGCGGCTGCCGCATGGCAGGGCCCGGCGCTCGTGATCTACGGCAGCGACGATGAGGGCGTCAATCCCGCAGTGTCCGCGCGCGTTGCCGAGCTGCTGAATGCCGAGACCTTCGACGGCACCGGCGCCGGCCACGGCTACGGCTTCTACAGCGAGGATCCCGCGCTGCGCCTGAAGGTTGCGGCGGCGGTTGCGGATTTCTTCGCGGCGAACCTGAAGTAAGAAATATTGGCCCGCGCGATTGCAATGTCGTGCGGGCCTTTTTGCATGAATATGAATGAAATTGAAAGAAACGCGGCGTTCGCGCGCACAATAGAGCGGCTTCAAACGGAGCCCGTTCCCTCCAGCTTTCATACGCACTGCACCTTTTGCGACGGGCGCGACGAGCCTGAAGCGATCGTTCAGGAGGCGCTGCGCCTCGGCTGCCCGGCGATTGGATTTTCCAGCCACGCGCCGGTTGCCGCGCGAAAACGCCTGCCGGGAGAGACAATTGAACAGGCCGTTTGCCGAAATGAGGCGCATATGGCGGAATATCGCGCCTGTATTCGCGCATTGCGGGCGAAATACGCGGATAAAATCCAGATTTTTGTCGGCGTGGAGCAGGATTATTTTTCTGAAACGGCGACCGACGATTTTGATTATGTGATCGGCTCGGTGCATTTGCTTCCGTGCGCAGATGGCTTTATGCCGGTCGACAGCAGCCGCGAGCGCTTTGAACAGGGCGTTCGGGATTATTTTGGCGGAGATTATTATGCGGCGGCGGAGACCTATTATGCATTGGTTGCGCATGTTTATGAAAAGACGCATTGCACGATCATCGGCCATTTTGATTTGATTACGAAGTACAACGAGGGCGATCGCCTGTTCAGCACGGCGCACCCGCGGTATCGCGCCGCGGCGGAGCGCGCGCTGGACGCGCTGCTGCAAACGCCCGCGATTTTTGAAAGAAACTACGGCGCAATTTCGCGCGGCTATCGCACGCAGCCGTATCTGGAGGGCTGGATGCTCGAAAAGCTCAATGCGGCGGGAAAAGAGATCGTCAAAACCTCCGACGCGCACCGGCTGGAGCACCTGCTGTTCGGCCTGAATTGAATGAAGCGAGGGATAAACCCTCGCTTTGCGCATTAATGCGCGATTGTCGCCGACAAAATTCTGCGGAACGAAGCGAGGAAGCCCTCGCTTTTTGTTTTTAAGAGCGCGCCGCGCAGTAAATGTCGATTGCGCGCGCGACGAACAGGGCCGTGCCCTCGCCGCCGGCCTCGTCGATGCTTTCCGAAAGCGCGCCGCCGCCGGAATACATTTTGCCGAGGCCCAGAAGAATTTTGTCGCTGCAGGTGTAGCAGTGCTCGGTGATGAAATCCTGCAGGCGCTTTACCTGCGACTGAACGGGCGCGGCCGCCGCGTCCAGGGATTTCAGCGCCCCGAATTCCACGAACAAATGCATGAGCGCGTCGGCGAGCTTTTGCTCGTCCTCCGGCGTGCGGCCCTTTGCGCGCGATTCGTATTCGCGCATTTCCGGCGTTTCCGCCCAGAGCTCCTTGGCGCGTGCGCAGTATTCGTCGAGCTTTTTCGTGTCGAATGCGGAAAAATCCATGTTTTTCACTCCAATCATCTGAACTCCGCGCGCGAAGGTGATCAGATTTTCGAGATGCTCCTTTTTCAGTGTGAGCATTTCGATCTGCTTTTGCAGCGCGTCCGTTCGATCGTATCCGGGCGCGTGCATGATTTTGCGGATCTCCGCGAGCGGGAATTCCAGCTCGCGAAACAGCAAAACCTGCTGCAGCCGCTCCAAATCGGAATCCGAATACAGCCGATACCCCGCCTCGCTGCGCGCCGACGGGCAAAGCAGGCCGATTCGATCGTAATATTGCAGCGTCCGCTTGCTGATGCGCGCAAGCGCGCTCACTTCGCTGATGGTTTTCATTTCGGATCTTCTCCTTTCGCATGCAGAAACAGTGTAATGCATGACGCAGCGTCATGGTCAAGAGATAAACAGAAAATTTACATCTTGACAGGCATGCGCAAACGCGCTACAATGCAAAAAAGGGGGCGATACCATGATCGGCGCGATTATTGGCGATATCATTGGTTCCAAATACGAATTTCACAACATCCGCACGAAGGAATTTCCGCTGCTGTCGCCGGATTGCGATTACACGGACGATTCGCTGATGACGATTGCGGTCGGCAAGGCGCTGCTGAGGTGGAAGGACGAAGGCGCGCCGCTCGATCAGGCGACGGTCGAGTCGATGCGGGCGATCGGGCGCAGCTATCCATATCCGAAGGGCGCATACGGCGGGCGATTTGCCGGCTGGCTGGTGAGCAGACATCCCGAGCCGTACAACAGTTTGGGCAACGGCTCGGCAATGCGCGTGTCGCCCTGCGGCGAAATGGCGTCCGACCTCGAGGAAGCGGGCAGGCTCGCGCGGGAGACTGCGGCGGTTACGCACAACCATCCGGAGGGCATTCGCGGCGCGCAGGCCGTTGCCGAGGCGATTTTCCGCGCGCGGCAGGGCGCGAGCATTCCGGAAATCCGCGCCGCCATGGAGGCGTATTACCCGCTGAATCAGACGCTGGCCGAAATTCACGCGGTTTATCGCTATAACGAGACCTGCGCGGGCACCGTTCCGCCGGCAATTGTCGCGTTTTTGGAATCGACCAGCTTCGAGGATGCGGTGCGGAACGCTGTTTCGCTCGGCGGCGATTGCGATACGCTGACCGCGATTGCCGCGTCGATCGCGTGGCCGTACTATGCGCGGCGCGGAATCGACGATTGCATGCGGGAATTGCGCGAGCGGGCGCTTCAAATGTTGCCGGAGGAACTGCGCGAGGTCGTGGTTCTGTGGGAGAAGCGCTTTGGATAGGCCGTTTTACCTCTGCGCGATGACCGATTTGCACATGACCGCGAAGCCGGGGCGCGTTTTTCGGGCGCTTTCGCTCGCGCGCGATGCGGATGCGGTGGCGATAACGGGCGATTTGACGAACGATGGAACGCCCGAGCAGTTTCGGCGCGTGCGCGAATGCATTGAGTCCGCGCTGCCCGGGAAGCCCGTTTTTGCCGTGAATGGCAACCACGACATGCCGGCGAACGCGCGCGAATATGCGGAATTCCAGGATTGGCTTTTCCGGCGAAGCGGAATGAACGCGCTTCAGGATGCGAGCGGCGCATATTCGGTTTGCATGGGCGCAATGGAGCTGATCGGGCTGAACGTTGCGGCGCCGGGGCGCAGATTGACGTTCGGGGGCGGCGAGCAGCTCGATTGGCTGGAGCGGCGTTTGAACGAAACGCGCGCGCCGCGGTGCGTAATTCTCTGCCATGCGCCGCTGCTTTTGAGTAATCCGCTGCGCGAGGCGGGGCAGGGCGCGCCGTATTTTAACCGCAACGACAGGCTGCAGCGCATATTGGACGCGCATCGCAATCTGATTTTCCTGTCGGGCCACACGCACATTTCGCCGCTGGCCGTGCGGGAATGCTCAAAGCGCGATGATTCAAACGGCAACTGTTATTTCAATCTCGGTTCCGTGTGCAAGCCGGAGCTGAAAGGCGCGCAGGAAGCGCCGGAATGGAAGGACGGGAACATCATTCACCTGCGAATTGCTGAAAAAGAAACGAGCGCGGAGCTGGAGCTCATCCATTCGCATTTGCGCTATCCTTTGCAGACATAATAAGAGCGCCCGATTGCTCGAGCGCTCTTGATTTTTTCGATTAGTCGCGGGAGAGGATGGTCTTCTCGGTCTCGACATCGAAGAAGTGCAGACGATTGACGTCGAAGCCAACCTTGATCTTGTCGCCGCCGCGGGAAGAGGTGCGAGGATCAACGCGCGCGATGAAGTTCTCGTCCTTGCCGGTGGTGGACATGTACAGGTAGGTCTCAGAGCCCATCAGCTCGATAACGTCGATCGCGACGTCGATGCAGGCATCCGGATACGCGGAGATGAAGGCCTGCTCGTCATGGATGTTCTCAGGACGGATGCCCATGAAGACTTCCTTGCCGATGTAGTCGCCGGTCATGCGCTTGATCTTGCCTTCCGGAACCTTGATCGCGTTGTTGCCGAAGGTGGCATACACGCCGTCGTTGCGCTTCTCGAGCTTGACGCGGAAGATGTTCATCTGCGGGGTGCCGATGAAGCACGCGACGAACAGGTTCGCCGGATAGTCGTACAGGTTCTGCGGGGTATCCTGCTGCTGCATGAAGCCGTCCTTCATGACAACGATACGGGAACCCATCGTCATAGCCTCGGTCTGGTCATGGGTAACATAGATGAAGGTGGTCTGCAGGCGCTTGTGCAGCTTCGTGATCTCGGTACGCATCTGAACGCGCAGCTTCGCATCGAGGTTGGAGAGCGGCTCGTCCATCAGGAAGACCTTCGGCTCACGAACGATTGCGCGGCCCAGCGCAACGCGCTGACGCTGACCACCGGACAGAGCGGCCGGCTTACGATTCAGCAGCGCTTCGATGCCCAGGATCTGAGCGGCTTCCTTAACGCGACGGTCGATATCGGCCTTCGGCATTTTGCGCAGCTTCAGACCAAACGCCATGTTGTTGTAAACGGTCATATGCGGATACAGCGCATAGCTCTGGAAAACCATCGCAATGTCGCGATCCTTCGGAGGAATGTGGTTGACGAGCTTGCCATCGATGTACAGCTCACCGCTGGAGATGTCTTCCAAACCGGCGACCATGCGCAGGGTGGTGGACTTACCGCAGCCGGAAGGACCGACCAGAACGACGAATTCCTTGTCTTCGATCTCGAGGTTGAAATCGCTTACGGCGACGACATCACCCGGGTAAACCTTGTAGATGTTGCGAAGGGACAGACTTGCCATAGTTTATTGCCTCCTAATCCAAATTCCATGCTGATATTATAACAGAAATATCGTAATTTGGGAATAGCTCGAATCAACAAAAAGAAAGAAGGGCGTTATAGCAGTTTGACAATCGTTTCTTAACATAAGCCCGGGCGGGCCCGCGCGTTAAATCCTTGGGCGATTGGGAACCTTTGGGCGGGCCGATACGCCCTATAATAGATGTAAGATTCTTTTTGCGATAATCCGCG
Organism: uncultured Clostridia bacterium; assembly: GCA_934663595.1. Classification (GTDB taxonomy): domain Bacteria; phylum Bacillota; class Clostridia; order Christensenellales; family Aristaeellaceae; genus Faecivicinus. The sequence goes on from CAKUKM010000011.1 coordinate 33,216, forward strand.
CTCAGAAGGTTGCTTTTGCGCGAAAATGTTATTATAATAAATAGGGGAAGATAGGAGGTGGCGGCGTGGTTCATATTCAGGCTTTTTTATCGCAGATCGGGGCGCTGTTTGCGAACCTGTTCGAGCGGCCGGACTGGCGCAATATCGTCGATATCGCGATATTGACCGTACTTATTTATAATGTGATCAAGCTCGGCATCCGCACGCGCGCCAATTCGCTGTTCAAGGGCATTGCGGTCATACTGGTGCTGGCATGGATTTCCGATTCGCTGCAGATCAGCGCGCTGAGCTGGATTTTGCAGCAGATCATCAGCATGGGGCTGGTCGTTCTGGTGATCGTGTTTCAGCCGGAGCTGCGCCGCGCGCTGGATCAGATCGGCCGCTCGCGCCTGACGCGTCAGGTGTTTTCCGCCTCGAAGCGGCAGGGCTCTACGCAGACGGAGCAGCACGTGGCCGAACTTGTGCGCGCGATCAACAACATGGCCCGCAAGAAAATCGGCGCGCTGATTGTATTTGAGCGCAGCACGGGCCTGGGCGACGTCATCGATTCGGGCACGATGATCGACGGCGAGATCTCCGATCCGCTGATTGAGAATATCTTCGAGCCGAACACGCCGCTGCACGACGGCGCAATGGTCATTCGCGACGAGCGGATCGTGGCCGCGGCGTGCATCCTGCAGCTGTCGGACAACTATACCATCAGCCGCGAGCTGGGCACGCGCCATCGCGCCGCGATTGGCATTACCGAATCTACCGACGCAATTTCGCTGATCGTTTCGGAGGAGACGGGCATCGTGTCCATGGCGCGCGACGGCAAACTCACGCGCTATCTGGACGCAAAATCGCTGACGATTCTGCTGACCGAGATTTTCAGCCCCGAGCGGCATCACGCCATGACGCTGCGCGAGCTGATCGACGCGGGCGAAAAATCGCGCGCGCGGCGCGGAAAGGACGGGCGCAATGAAGGCTAAATTCAAAAATCTGCTTTCCGCAATCGGCAAAAACCGCGTGATTTCCACCATCGTGCGCGTCGTGCGGCTGCTGTGGAAGATTCTTTCGCACAATCTGGGCCTGAAGGTGCTTTCGCTGGTGATGGCGGTGCTTTTGTGGAACTATGTCGTTTCGTCCAATACGTCGATCACCCGCACCAAAACGCTCACGGGCCTGACCGGCTATATCAGCGGCCAGACGAACCTGAGCACCTACGGCCTCGCCATGCTCGATAATCCCACCGAAAAGCTGGGCAACATCAGCGTGCAGATCGAGGTGCCGCAGGCGGAATACGCGTATCCGTCGTCGGACAACGTGCAGGTCACGCTCGACCTGACCAGCGTGCGCGCCGCGGGAACGCGCGAGGTGCGTCTGAAGGCGTCTACGAGCTACGGCCGCGTCGTGCGCATCATTCCGGACACGATTACGCTGACGTTCGAGGCGCTCGATTCGCGCCAGATTCCGATTAACGCCCAGATCGGCGGAACGCAGAGCGACAATTACTGGTACAACATCGTTCGCTGCAATCCGTCGACGCTCACGGTCAGCGGCGCGGCCAGCGTGGTGCAGGACATTGCGCGCGCGAACGTCATCGTGGACGTGACGGACGCGGACAGCTCGTTCATCGCGCCGGTGAAATACGTATTGCTCGATGAAAACGGCGAGGAAATCACGCAGCCGATGCTGAATCGCTCGTCGTCGTCCATCAGCGTGAGCGTGGACGTGTACCCCATGCGCGAAATTCCGATCGCGACCGATCCGGCGAAGGTGCTGACCGGCCAGCCGGCGCAGGGCTATGTGGTCGAAAGCGTGACCGTGCAGCCGCAGACGATCGCCGTTGCGGCGGACGCGGAGCTGCTGGAGAGCATCGAGGAAATGCAGATCGAGCCGATTTCCATCGAGGGCGCGTCGCAGAGCTTCTCGACCCGCGCGGGTGTATCGACGCTTTCGGGCTTTAAGTCCGTATCGGCCGACGAGGTCTACGTCACGGTCACGATCGCGGAGGAATCCGTGGGCGCGTGGATCGAGGACGTCAATGTGAGCTTTGTAAATAAGGGCGAAAACCTGACGCTGGACAGCGAGGCGCAGACCGTTCGCGTGTATGTGACGGGCCCGCGCAGTGCGGTGGAGGCGCTCAAGCAGGAGGGCTTTACCGGAACGATTGATTTGAGCGGCTATGGAGCGGGAGCATACGATCTTGCCATCGCGTTCCCGACGGACGCCTATCCGAACGTGACGTTTACGCCGGAAAAGGCGGAAATGCACGTGACGCTTCAGGAGGCGGCAAACGAACCCACGGGAGGAAACTAAATGACGCAGACGGGATACGCCAATGCGATCGTGAATGCGATGCTGGGCTGGCTGAAGGGGCTGGCGAGCTGGGTGCTGAAGCTGTTCAACCTTGCGGGCAGCGGCGGCTCCCCGCTGGAATGGCTTTCGAACAACTGGCTGAAGCTGCTGATTCTGCTGATGCTGGTCGGCGTAGTGATGGATCGGCTGATCTGGCTGCTCCGCTGGCGACCGTATTGGGCCTGGTTTAAGAGAAAGAGAATCATCGTAAACGATGAAAAGATGCTCGCCGGCGAGGCACTGCAGGATCTGGATCCAGAGGATGACGAGGGCCTGATCCGGCAAAGCTATGTCGTGCGCAGCCAAACGCCGCGCCGCGCGCCCGCCAAACGGCCGAGCACCGTTCGCCCGGAAAGGGCGGCGCAGGGCGCCAATAGAAAGCCCGCGGCAAAACCGGAGGCCCGCGCTGCTGCGCGCACTCCGGCGAAGGAAAACAAACCCTCCATGCCGGTGCAAACCACGGCGCGGCCGACGGATCCTACGCGCATACCGCCGCGCACAGTCGCGCGTCCGAGCGCGCAGACGCAGATCCCGCCGCGCGTGAAGCCGCGCGCGGAGCAGGAGGGCATGCAGCGCGGCGCGAGAAGGCCGCAGCGCGTTCAGCCGCAGAAAAAGCGCAGCTTTGCATTGATTCAGCGCAAACCCATTTCGGCCGGCCAGATCGACGACGAGTTGTTCGAAATTGGCCGCACGCAATCGGACTATTCGGACTTTGACGAGGATCAGGTGTTCAATGTGTCGAATCTGCCGGGCGCGAGCAGCCGCGCGAAGAAGGATCGCAAGCGGCGCTGGTGACGCGGCAAAACAGCGGCGCGGGGCCGGATTTGGCTTCGCGCCGCTTTGCAGAATGAAAACCGGGAAAGGAAAGCTCTCTTTGTGAACGAAAATCTCCTTGCGATTGCGGCGCGCGTGTTCGGCGTTGTCGTAATGATCGGATATGGAATCCTGCTGCTGATTCAGCTCGTACGCTTTTTTTCCACGACGACGTGCGGCGATTTCCGCCTGCGCAAGCGCGCGAAGGGCGATTGGCGCGTGCCGATCGGCGCATTTGTGGCGTCGAGATTGTTTATCGCGCTGATTGTGCTGGCAGCGGCGGTGTTTCGCGGCGAGCTTTCGCAGCTGTTCGGCCAATGGGAGCGCTATATCAACCGCTGGGACGGCCCGCACTATGTTTCGCTGATTGAGAACGGCTACGTTTCTGTGGGCGACGATAAGCTGTTCATCGTGTTTTTCCCGCTGTATCCAATGCTCTGCCAGGCGTTTGGCTTTACGGGGCTGTCCGCGCTGGCGCGGGCGCTGATCGTGTCGAACGCTGCATGCTGCCTGAGCGCGTATTTGATGTATGCGCTCGTGCTGGAAGAGGGCAGCGAGGGGCGCGCGCGGCTGGCGACGATGCTATTAATGTTCAATCCCGTGTCGTTTTTCATGTCGATGCCGTATACGGAATCGATCTTTCTGGCGACGACGATCGGCGCGGTGCTGCTCGCGCGAAGGCGCAAATTCGCCGGAGCCGTGGCTGTGGGCGCACTGGCGGCAACGGCGCGCATGGCGGGACTCGCGGTGGCAGCGCCGGTGTTTTGGGAAATGCTGAATGCCGAAAGGGAACGCCGCGGCCGCCTGGAGGCGAAGACGATTGCGCTCTGCGTGCTGAAAACGCTGCCGATGCTGCTGGGAACGGCGCTCTATCTGGGCATGAACCAGCGCCTGTTCGGGAATCCGCTCCAGTTTTTGGAGTTTCAGCGCGAAAACTGGAATAACCAGATGGTTCCGCTGGCGGAAACGGTGCGCTATGTGCTGATCAACGCAATTCAGTATCCGCGCATGATTTACCGGCTCGGCACCTGGATTCCGGAGCTGATTGCGATTCTCGCGGTGATCGCGCTGGCGGCGGGCACGCTCAAGCGCCAGCATCCGGGCGACGCGGCGTATCTCGCGATCGCGTTTTATCTGTCGATGTCGCTCGCGTGGCTTTTAAGCGGCGTGCGCTATGCGACAGGGCTGTATGCGATTTACCCGATGCTCGCGCTGCTGCCGAAAAGGGAAAAGACGGGCGCGGCGATGGTGCTGATCAGCGCGGCGCTGCTGGCGTATATGACGGTGCTGGGCGTCAACATCGGCTATGTATTATAGGAAGGGAAAATGAACATGAAGAGGCGCGTTCTCTGCTTTGGCGATTCCAATACCTATGGCTATGATCCGCGCGGCGGGCGCTATGACGACGATACGCGCTGGCCGTCGCGCATGGGAAAGCTGCTCGGGCCGGAGTATTCGGTGATCGAGGAGGGCTTTAACGGCCGCACCTGCGTGATGGACGACCCGACCGAGGGCGGCTACAAGAGCGGCGCGAACTATCTGCCACCGTGCCTGATGAGCCACAATCCGCTCGACGCGGTGATTCTCATGCTCGGCAGCAACGATTCCAAAAAGCGCTTCGGCCTGGAGCCGATGACGATCGGCGAGGGCATGATGCAGCTGATTCGCCTGACGCGCATGTACGCGCAGAATTCCGACGGCGCGCCGGCGAAAATCATCGTGGTTGCGCCGCCGCCGATTCGCGATTGTCTGGAAAAGACGCGCTATCGCGATTGCTTCGGCCCGGACGCGATTCGCGTGACCCGGGGGCTGAAGGACGAATACGCGCGCATCGCGCGGCTGCTGCGGTGCGAATTTGTGGATGCGGCGCAGTTTGCGGCGCTATCGGAGCTGGATTCGCTGCACTTCACGCGCGAGGATCATTTGCGCATGGCGGAGGGTATGGCGAAAAAGCTGCGCGCAATGCTGGAAAATGCAGGTCAGGAGGGAAGAATGCTATGATCAATTTTACCTATCAGGTGCCGACGCGATTTGTGTTCGGCCGCGGCGTGGAGAATCAGGTGGGCGAGGAGGTGCGCGCGCAGGGCGGCACGAAGGCACTGATTCACTATGGCAGCGGCTCGGCGGTGCGCTCGGGACTGATCGACCGGGTGAAAAAATCGCTGGATGAGGCCGGAATTGCACATGTCGAGCTCGGCGGCGTGCAGCCAAATCCGCGCGACACGCTGGTTTATCGCGGAATTGAGCTGGCCAGAAGCGAGAAGGTGGATTTCATTCTCGCAGTCGGCGGCGGCTCGAGCATCGATTCCAGCAAGGCGATCGCGCATGGCATACCGTATGAGGGCGATTTCTGGGATTTCTTCTGCGGCAGGGCGAAGCCGAAGACGACCACGCCGTTCGGCGTAGTGCTCACGATGGCCGCGGCGGGCAGCGAATCGTCGAATTCGTGCGTGATTACGCAGGAGGCGACGAAGACGAAGCGCGGGCTGCGCACGGAGCTGAATCGCCCGAAATTTGCAATCATGAATCCGGAGCTCGCGATGACGCTGCCGAAATACCAGATCGCGTCCGGCGCGACGGACATTCTCGCGCACATCATGGAGCGCTATTTTACCAGCACGACCGATGTGGATCTGACCGACCGGCTCTGCGAGGGCGCGATGATGGCGGTCATTCGTGCGGCGCGAATCGCCGTAAACGATCCGACCGACTATGAGGCGCAGGCGCAGCTGATGTGGGCGTCGACCATCGCGCACAACGATACCGTGGGCGTCGGCCGCGTGCAGGATTTCGGCAGCCATCAGATCGAGCACGAGCTGTCGGAGATGTACGATGTGGCGCACGGCGCGGGCCTTGCGGTGGTGTTTCCGGCGTGGATGCGGTATCAGATGCACAAGAACGTAATGCGATTTGCGCAATTCGCGCAGCGCGTTTACGGCTGTAGCATGGATTTTGAGCATCCGGAGCGCACGGCGATGGCGGGCATCGAGGCGCACGAGTATTTCCTGCGCGATATCGGCATGCCGCTGACACTGAAGGAGCTCGGCGCGCGCACGGAGGACATTCCCACGCTTGCGGCGAAGACGAAAAAGAGCGATCCCGTCAAGGGCACGACCGGCGGCGCGTTCCCGATGACTGTTCAGGACATCGAGGCGATTCTGAGAATCGCGGATCGATAATCCGGCTCGCTCTTCAGTATAAAACAGAAAACCCTCCGCATGGAATGAAATCCTGCGGAGGGTTTGTCGGATTTGGAATTGGTCAATTGGTAAATCTTAAATAATAGTAGTCGTTCCCTTCCATCGCGTTTGTTTTCTCAAACCCATGTCGCAAATAGAAACGCTCTGCCTGAATATTATCCTTATGACACCCTAAAGCAATGGGGCGTTTGCCAAAGTCGAGGTAAACAAGCTGAATGGTCTTTTCCAGTATTTCTCCGCCGATTCCACGGCCGCGATATCCTTTATCAATTACAAATCCCATCAAACGATAGAAAGGCTCTTTTCTCATTTCTGGCGGGTCTGTTTTCCAAGGAAGCGCTTCACCCAAAAGAATGAGCCCAATCGGCTTTTTGTGATACTTCACAACAAAGGTATGTCCTATGCAATGATGATCAAGACCATAATCCGTAATATTCATTATGGTTGAAGCTGTATCGACAAAATCTTCAGGAATGTCGTCTCTATCAATACTACAAGCCTCCGAAAAATTCTGATGGGTTAATTCCTCGAATTCCATATCCATGATTAACCTCGTAAATCTCAATTCGTTCCTCATCAGCCTGGATCATGCGCTCGGGAGCGCCGGAACGGGCTCGCCGTTGAGAATATCGAAATAGAATTCCTCGTCGCCGGTCTTCAGATGATATGCTTCGTCCGTGTAGATCCAGGTGCGGAATTTGCTGATAAGGCATTCCCCGGAGGTGTGAATTTCCGCGTATTCCACCGGCACCAGCACCTTTCCTGTGTGGGAGAGAATGCCGTAGCGCCCGTCCTGAACCGCAATGTACCCGGCGGGGCAGGAGGAAAGCGAATCGTATTGCGGCGCAACGAGCTCGTTTCCGCTCCGGTCGATCAGGCCGTACTGGTCGCCCAACTGGCAAACGGCGGTTCCACGATCGTCGAATGCGGAAATATCGGCGTATTCCGACTGGAACACCGTGTTGCCATCGCGATCCAGAAAGCTCGCGCGATTGTTCCGAATCGCCACGATTACGCCGCCCGAACAGAACATATTGTCGTAGTCCTGATCGGAAAGGGGATTGCCGTCCAGATCGAACAGCCCGCTGCATCCGGGCGCAGCGCCGATCATGCGATCCTCGCCAAATTCCCAAATATTCTCGTATTTCGGGGGAATCACGTAGTTTCCGTGCGTGTCGATGCGGCCGAGCAGGTTATTGCTGGGCGATATGGTGGCGCGCCCGTTGACGAAATCCCCTGGCCAGCTGAACTGCGGCGAAATCGCCCATGCGCCGTTCAGGTCGAGATAGCCCCAGAGATCGGTCGCAGGATCATGCGCGCCGGCGAGATTCTCACTGAAGCTGTCGATAAAGCCCAATTGCGCCGGCAGAATCCAGTTTCCGTTCCGATCGATCAGACCGTAAAGCTCGTTTTGAACCACCACGGCGCGCCCGCAATGGAAATTGTACGCCCGGTCAAAGTCGTCCACGATCACCCACTGCCCCTGCGTGTCGATATAGCCGCATTTTCCGTCCACCGCGACCGCAGCGAGCCCCTCGTGGAAGGCGTTTGCATATTCAAAATGCGCCGGAATCACCCATTTGCCGCTCGCGTCGACATAGCCGTAAAGCCCGTTGAGCTCCACCAGGGCCAGTCCGTCGCGCAGATTCACCGGCTCGGCAAGCTGCGGCTCCATCACGAGCTGGCCGTCCGCGCGAATCACGCCGTAAACCTCGTCCGTTTTCCTTCCATAGCGGAGACTGTACAGATCGGGTTCGGCGTCGTTCAGATGCAGAAGCGGAAGCGTAAGCATTTCCTTGTCCGTCCAGACGTGATCCAGAAGGAGCGCGCCGTCCGAATTGTACAGCCGCCAGCCGCCGTCGCGCTTTCCGAAGAGAAAGCCGCAGCGTTCGATTCGATCCTCAAATTCCGATTCGGTCAGCGCGGGCAGCGCAAGGAGACATACCGTCAACAACAGTGCGGCAAGACGCTTCATTTTCGTCACCTCTGTACTTTTTTCTCGAGTATAGCACAATTTGGAAATAAATGCAACAATTTTGCAAAGATTAATCCATCATTGCGGCAATTTCCGCGTCGCTCAGACTCGGGTGCAGCGCGCGATTGATTCCGGAGGCGAGAATGCCGGCCGCGTCCTGAATCAGCGAATCGATTTCGCGCGGGGTCACGATCATTTCGCCGGCCGGCTCACCGAGAAGCTGGTTTTCGATTGCGTCGAGCTCGGATTCGTTCGCGTCCGTTCCGGAAAGCAGGGAAAACGCGTCGCGTGCGAGCGTGGCGGCGTAAATCACGGTGGGCATGCCGATGGCGATCACGTCCACGCCGAGCGTCGCGCGATTCAGCGGCTTTCGATGATTGCCCACGCCGCCGCCGGGCTGAATGCCGGCGTTTGTGATTTGAATGGCCGCGCCGATGCGCGAAGAGGAACGCGCGGCGAGCGCGTCGATGCAAATAACCAGCCGCGGCGCGATTTTCTGCACCAGCGATTCCACCATTTCCATCGTTTCCACGCCGGTAATGCCGAGCACGCCGGGCGCAATGGCGGATACGGAGCGCATTTTCGCGCGCGCAAGGCCGTTTTCCATGGCGTGGCGCGTGACCAGCGTGCGATCGATCGTGTTCGGCCCCAGCGAATCCGGGGTCACGAAGCGATTGCCGAGGCCCACCACCAGCACGGGCGCGTCGCCGTCCGGCGGAAGCAGCCGCGCGAGTTCCTCGGCGAGCAGATTGGCCGCGGCGATGCGCACCTCGGGGTCGCGCTCGCGCAATAGCGGGCTTTCCAGCGTCAAATACGTGCCGCAGGGCTTGCCGAGCTGCTCGGCGGCGCTTGAATCGGTGATGATTACCTCGGTCAGCGTCACGTCCGCCTGTTCCCACTGGCGCACCTCAACGCCGGGCATATCGGACGCGCCGGGACATTCCATTGCGAGATCCGTGCGCGGATTGAACATATTGCATTCCTCCAGCCGTTTTTGAAATAGCATGCCGCGAAAAGGCGCCGGATATTCGCCTGTGCGCTAGGAAACTTGACAATTACATGATATAATGAAAACAATTCATGGCGAAGGAAGGATACACATGGAAAGCTTTTCCCCAAAACAGCGCAGGCTGCTGATCGCCTGCTGCGTCGCCTATACGGCGGCCTATATCTGCCGCACGAATCTTACGCCCGCGCTGGCGGCGATTCAGGCGGATTTCGGCGTTTCCGCGGCGCGCGTCGGCATGCTCCCAACGCTGTTCTGCATTCCCTATGCGGCTGGGCAGATCGCGACCGGATATCTGGCGGATCGTTTTCGCGCGCGCAATCTGATATGGATTGGTCTGATGGGCTCGGCGTTGATGAACGCGCTGTTTGCGTTTGCGCCGGGACTGGGCGTGCTGATGGCGCTGTGGTGCCTGAACGGCGCGTTCCAATCGATGATCTGGACGCCGATCGTGCGCATTTTCGCCGTGAATTACGAGGACAAGGTGCGTGCGCGCGCGCTGTTCCTGATTTCGTTTACGATGATTGCCGGCTATCTGATTGCGTGGATGCTCTCCGGTGCGCTCACGAAGGGCGTCGGCTGGCGCGCGGCGTTCGGCGCGTCCGGCGCGGTCACGGCGATCATGGGCATATTTGCCTGCCGCGCACTGCACGATTCGGACAATGCAGCGCAGAAGACCGAGAAGAGCGCGGAGCAGCCGGCGGCGATGTCGGTGGGCGGACTGCTGTTTAAAACGGATCTGATCTTCGCGCTGCTGCTGTGCCTGTTCAACGGCTATGTGCGCGACAGCATCATGAACTGGGCGCCGAAAATGCTGTCCGATACGCAGAATATCGATTTGAACGGCGCGCTGGGCGTAATTCTGGTGATTCCGATCGTGAATTATCTGGGCATACTGTTCGGCAAGCGCATGTACCGCGTGCAGCAGGCCAACGTATTTAAGACGATGCTGACGATGGTCTCGCTCGAGATCGTGTTTTCGCTGATCCTGTTCGCGTGCTTCGGCGCGGGAACGCTGGTTTGCGCCGCGCTGCTCGCGCTGTGCTCCGCGATGGCGTACGGCCTGAATCCGCTGATTACGTCGCTTACGCCGATGGAATACCTGTATACCGGCCGCGTGGCGCTGGTTGCCGGCCTGCTGGACGCGACGATCTATTTGGGCAGCGCGTTTTCGGGAACGTTCGTCGGCTTCCTGCGCGACCATCTGGGCTGGGGCGCGGTGTTTGCCTCGTGGGCAGTGTTCAGCACGTTCAGCGCGCTGGCGATTCTGCCAAAGGTCATTCGAAAAAAGACGCAATAAAAGAAACGGCCGTTCTCCCAGGGAAGGGAAGAACGGCCGTTTTTTCGTTATACCGGCAACAGAACCGTAAACGCCGTGCCCGCGCCGAGCGTGCTTTCCACCTCGATTTTGCCGCCGCAGAGATCCACAATGCGCTTTACCAGCGACAGCCCCAGGCCGTTGCCCTCGGTCGCGTGCGCGGAATCGCCCTGATAGAACTTCTCGAAGATGCGCTTTTCGGTTTCGGGCGACATGCCCTCGCCGTGATCGCGAACGATCACCTCGATCTGCTTTTCGCGCTTGCGGCACGAGAGCTCCAGCACGCCGCCGACGGGCGAAAACTTGATTCCGTTGTTGATGAGATTTACCCATACGTGGCTCATCATTTCCTCGTCGCCGGTATAGGTGATTTCGTCCAGATTCAGCGAAAGGTCGATCTCCTTCGCGCTCCATTGCTTTTCCAGCAGCAGAATGCAGTTTCGCAGCTGTTCGTCCAGCCGGTATTCGGTCTTGTTGGTGATGATCTGCTGGTTTTCCAGCTTGGTCAGCAGCAGAATGTTGCTCGACATGTTCGCCAGCCGCTCGGATTCGGTCACGATGATGTGCGCGTATTCGCGGCGCTGTTCCTCGGTCAGATCGTCGCGCTCGAGCTGCTTGGCGAAGCCACGAATCGATACGATCGGCGTTTTGAATTCGTGCGAGAAGTTGTTGATGAAGTCCTTGCGGAACATTTCAATGCCGCCGAGCTCGCTGGCCATGCCGTTGAAGCTCTGAACCACCTCGCCCATCGCACCCGGAATGTCCTCGCCGTCGACGCGCACGGAGAAATCGCCGCGCGAAACCTTGCCCATTGCGTTGATCAGGTCGTTCATGGGCTTCAGCTTCGACGAGCCGAGGCGAACCGAGATCATCATCGAAAACAGAATGACCATTAGGATCACCAGCACCGGCATGCCGAAATGGCTCAGCAGGAAGCCTGGAATGAAGCCGGTCAGAAACAGCAGCAGATACGATCCGCCCGTCAGCAGACCCGACAGCACCAGCACGAACAGCAGATAGGCAATCAGAATTGCGGTCAGCGAATGCTTGGGCTCGCCCTTCATGCGCGCTTCACCGCCTTGTAGCCCAGCCCGCGCACGGTCACAATGTCGAAATCCGGATTGTTCCGAAAGCGATCGCGCAGGCGATTGATGTGCACGTCCACCGTGCGCTCGTCGGTATCGGTGTCCATGTCCCAGATCTCGTCCATCAGCTGGCGGCGCGTGAAGATTTTGTTGGAATAGGAAAGAAGCTTGAACAGCAGCAGGAATTCCTTCTTCGGCAGCTCCGATACGCCCTCCGCGGTTTTTACCGACAGCGCGTCGTAGTCCAGAACCGTGCCGCCTACGGTCAGGCGATGCTCGTTTACGATGCGCGAACGGCGCAGCAGCGCGGTGATGCGCAGGATCATTTCTTCTTCGTCCACGGGCTTGACCATGTAATCGTCGGTTCCGATAATGAAGCCCTTGCGCTTGTCCGCGGGCTTTTCCTTTGCTGTAACCATCAGTATCGGCAGATCGCAGCCGGACGAGCGCAGCGTTTCGGTAAATTCATAGCCGTCCATGCGCGGCATCATTACGTCCAGCACGATCAGATCCACATGCTTATTGTCCAAAACCTCCAACGCCTCAATGCCGTCGGCGGCCAGCAGCGGCTCATAGCCGTTTTGCTTGAGCACCGCCTCCATCAGCTTGCGCGCGTTCGGATTGTCCTCAACCACCAGAATATGAAACATGCGTCCTCACCTCATTGACCATTCTGGCACAATTTCATAAACCCATTATAAACCGCGCGGCCTGGCGCGAATCGCAATTTCCCTTTTTCTTTCCATTCGTTCATAATCCGTTGATGTTCGCGCGGTACAATGGAAGATGAAAGGAGCTGGATATGAACAACGAAACGGCGCTGACGCCCATGAGCGGCGATCAGCCTTTTGACAGACGATATCTCGAGATGGCGCATCTCTATGACGGCGCGATCCGTTCCATACGCACCAAGCTGGAGATCCTCGATCGGGAATTCAGCATTCACTATTCCTCCAACCCGATTCACCACATCGACAGCCGCCTCAAGTCCCCGCAGAGCATCGTCGAAAAGCTGCACCGCAAAGGCTTTCCCGTCACGATTGAATCCGCAGAGGAGCATCTGTTCGACATCGCCGGCGTGCGCATCATCTGCAATTACATCGACGATATCTATCGCCTCGCCGATCTGATTACCCGCCAGCAGGACATCGAGCTGGTCGAAAAGTGTGATTACATTCGCGATCCGAAGCCCAACGGCTATCGCAGCCTGCATCTCGTCGTGCGCGTGCCGGTGTATCTGTCCGATCATACCGAATCCGTGCCGGTCGAAATCCAGATTCGCACCATCGCGATGGATTTCTGGGCCAGCCTCGAGCATCAGCTTCGATATAAAAACGACGTCGAGGCCACTACCGCGCTCAAATACCGCCTGAAGCTCTGCGCCGAACGCAGCGCCGAGCTCGACAGCGAAATGCAGAGCATCTATCGCGAAATGCGCATGCTCTCCCGGTGATCAAAACCGACCGAAATGCTGTGCATAACAGACTGCGGTCGGTGATTTTATTGTTTAAGCCGACTGCGGTCTGCGGAAAAACTATTTCTTTTGTCCGTAATAGGCGTTCGGGCCGTGCTTGCGCATGAAGTGCTTATCCTGAACGTATTGCGGCGCGGGCTCGACATTCGGCGCGATTTGCAGCGTGTAAAGCGCCATTTTCGCAACTTCTTCCAGCACCACCGCATGATAAACGGCCTCGGCGGCGTTCTTTCCCCAGGTGAACGGCCCGTGATTGCGGCAGATGACGCCGGGCACATGCTTCGGATTCAGCCCGCGCGAATCAAACGTCTCGCAAATAACGCGGCCGGTGTTGCGCTCGTAGGCTTCCTCCACCTCTTCGGGCGTGAGCGAGCGCGTGCAGGGAACGGAGCCATAAAAATAATCGGCATGCGTGGTTCCGTAGCAGGGAATATCGCGCCCGGCCTGCGCCCAGGCCACCGCGTGCGCGCTGTGCGTGTGCACAATGCCGCCGATCGATGGATAGGCGCGGTACAATTCGATGTGCGTGTCCGTGTCCGAGGATGGATTCAGATCGCCCTCGACGCGCTTTCCGTTCAGATCCACTGCGACCATCATCTCGGCCGTGAGCGATTCATAATCCACGCCCGAGGGCTTGATGACCACAATTCCGCTTTCCCGGTCGATTCCGCTGACGTTGCCCCACGTAAAGGTCACCAGTCCGTGGCGCGGAAGCGCCATATTCGCCTCATAAACCGCCTGTTTCAGTGCTTCCAGCATATTTCTCTTCCTCTCTTATGGTGAAATGGCCATCCCTATTATATCGGTTTCGGGCGGCAGGGTCAAGCATTCTTTACTTGACAATCGTCCGAAATCATACTATAATGTCATCTTGTGAAAGTGAGGAATGGCAATATGCACGAGGCGATATCCGTGGCGATGCGGCGCTACAACCACCTGATTGAGGAAATTGAGGGCGTTTACCATGAAATGATGCTGCGCCTTGGCGTTTCGGGGGGCGAAATGATGGTGCTGTACGCGATATGGGAAGAGGGCGACCGGCGCGCGCTGAGCGAAATTGTGCGCGTAACCGGCGCGAGCAAGCAGACGATTCATTCCGGCGTGCGCAAATTGGAAGCGCGCGGCGCGGCGATCCTGAAAGCGACGGACGGCAAGCGCAAGGAGGTTTGCCTGACGGAGGCAGGGCGCGCGCTCGCGGAGCGCACGGCGGGGCGCGTGATGCGCGCGGAGAACGAGGTGTTTGAATCGTGGAGCGCGGAGGACGTGGAGAAATACCTCGCGCTTACGGAGCGGTTTAAAACGGAATTGCGCAGGAAGGGCAGGGAGATGGAATGACGATACGGCTTTCGGATCATTTTGATGTAAAAAGACTGCTGCGCTACACGGCGCCTTCGATCATCATGATGATTTTTACATCGATTTACGGCGTGGTGGACGGCTATTTCGTTTCGAATTTCGCGGGCAAAACGCCGTTTGCGGCGGTGAATCTGATCATGCCGCTTCTGATGATTCTGGGCTGCGTGGGATTCATGTTCGGCACCGGCGGCGGTGCGCTGATTGCGAAGACGATGGGCGAGGGCAAGGACCACCGCGCGAACGAGATTTTTACGATGGTGATCATCGTTTCGGTGGCGCTGGGCACGCTGCTGGGTGCGATCGGCTTTGCGTTTCTGCGGCCGATCGCCCGGAAAATGGGCGCGGAGGGCGAACTGCTGGAGCAGTGCGTGCTCTATGCGCGCATCATTTTGATTGCGCAGCCGTTTTATGTGCTGCAGTTTGAATTTCAGTGCCTGTTCGCGACGGCGGAAAAGCCGCGGCTGGGATTGTACGTCACGGTTGCGGCGGGCTGCACGAATATGGTGCTCGACGCGCTGTTCGTGGGCGCGTTTCGATGGGGAATCGCCGGTGCGGCGGCGGCGACCGCGCTGAGCCAGATGGTCGGCGGCCTGTTTCCGCTGATCTATTTTGCGCGCGAAAACGACAGCCGCCTGCGGCTCGTGCGCACGAAGCTCGACCTGGGCGCGATCGGCAAGGTCTGTACAAACGGCTCGTCGGAATTCATGAGCAATATATCGATGTCGCTGGTCAGCATGCTGTATAATATTCAGCTGATCAAATACGCCGGGCAGGACGGCATTGCGGCCTACGGCGTGCTGATGTACGTCAGCATGATCTTCCAGGCGATCTTCATCGGCTATGCGGTTGGCGTTGCGCCGGTGGTCGGCTATCATTTCGGCGCGAAAAACGCGGGCGAGCTGAACGGTCTGCTGAAACGGAGTCTTATGATGATCGCCGTGTGCGCGGCGGCGATGTTTGCGGCGGGAGAATGCCTGTCCGCGCCGCTTTCGAGGATGTTCGTCGGCTATGACCCGGGACTGTTTGCGATGACGAAGCACGCGTTTGCGATCTTCTCGTTCTCGTTCCTGTTTTCGGGCTTCTCGATCTTCGGCTCCTCGTTTTTTACCGCGCTGAACGACGGGCTGACCTCCGCGCTGATATCGTTTTTGCGCACGCTGGTGTTCCAGGTCGCCGCGGTGTTGCTGCTGCCGCTGATCTGGCAGCTCGACGGCATATGGCTGTCGATCGTGGGCGCGGAGGTGATGGCGCTGATCGTTACGGCGCTGTTCCTGCTTCAAAAGCGAAAGCGCTACGGCTATTGAGCAAAAAAAGGGCCGCTTCGAACAAGGCGAAGCGGCCCTCGATTTATGCCTTTTCCCGGCCCAGCAGCAATAGCCCGACGATCAATACGATGGGGAAGATGCCACTGGACAGAATGCCGATGCGCAGGCTGTCGTTCGCCATTCCGGCGACCATTCCGGCCAGAGTCGGCCCCGACGCGCAGCCCAGATCGCCCGCGAGCGCGAGCAGCGCGAACATCGCCGTGCCGCCGTTTCGGATTTCCGCCGCCGCGATGCTGAACGTGCCCGGCCACATGATGCCCACCGCGAAGCCGCACAGCGCCATGCCGAGCAGTCCGGCCACCGGATTTGGAATCAGCCCGACCATCAGATATGCAATTGCGCAAAGCGCGCCGCAGAACAGCATCATCGTGCGCAGCCGGAACCGGTGCAGCAGGCGGCCGTAAATCGCGCGCGACGTGCCCATCATCAGCGCAAAGATCGTCGGCCCCGCGAGATCGCCCATCATCTTGGAAATGCCCAGACCCTTTTCGGCAAACGACGAAGCCCATTCGCTCACACTCTGTTCGGACGCGCCGGCGCAGATCATCAGCATCGCCAGCAGCCAGAACGTGCGCGAGGAGAGCAGCGCGCGCGGCTTTAAGCCCTCTTCGCCCTCGGCAATCAGCGGCGCGATCGGCGTTTTCAGGAATACAATGCCGTTTGCAATCGGCAGAATCGCCCACAGCGGCGCGAGAATCTGCCAGCTCGCCGTGCCGAACGCCTTTAAAAACAGTGTGGAAAGCACGATGACCGCCGCGCTGCCCCAGCAGTAAAACGAATGCAGAATACTCATCGTGCGCGCCTTGTTTTCTGTCGGACACGCCTCGACCATCGGGCTGATGATGACCTCGAGCAGGCCGCCGCCCACGGCATAGAAGCACACCGCGCAGAGCAGGCCGACATAGGGATCCGGCAAAACGCGCGGCAGCACCGAAAGCATGATCAGGCCGAACGCCGAAAAGAAATGCGCCAGCAGCGCGGAGGCGCGATAGCCGATGCGATCGATGAAATAGACCGACGCGCAGTCGATGGTCAGTTGCAGGCAGAAATTGATCGTAATCAGCAGCGTGATCTTCGAAAGCGGAATGCCGTACTGAGATTGAAAGGTCAGAAACAGCAGCGGCGCGAGGTTGTTGATAACGGCCTGCACGATGTAGCCGACGAAGCATGCGCGCACGGTGCGCCTGTAATTCAAAGTAATCCACTCCTGTTCAAGCGTTCTCCGGAACAGTTTAGCGCTCCGGAGCGGCGCTTGTCAAGTTAATTATGCATAGGCGGCACGCGGCCTGGGCGCGCGGCATAGTATGCGCCGGGCAATGGCCCAAGCTTGAATGAGGAAGTGGGAAAATGAACGAGATTTATGGCCGAACATGGACGCGCGCCCGCGTGACGGACCCGAGATATCTCCCGCCGAACGATGTGATCCGGCCGCGCTTTGCCAGAAGGAACTTCGAATGGAATGAATCCGCCCGCGCGAATGCCGAAAGGCCGTATTGCCCGCCCCAACCCGGTAGCCGCCCCGTAGGCCCGACCGGCCCCACTGGCCCAACCGGCCCGACTGGCCCAACGGGTCCCACAGGTCCGACAGGCCCCGCCGGAAGCGGCGCAGGATCAACCGGCCCGACCGGTGCGACAGGACCGACTGGGGCGACCGGGGCAACGGGAGCGACCGGGCCGACCGGAGCGATCGGCCCGACAGGAGCGACCGGGCCGACAGGTGCAACAGGGCCGACCGGAGCAGCGGGTGAAATTGGTCTTACGGGTGCGACTGGCCCGACCGGCGAAACCGGCCCGACGGGGCCGACTGGAGCAACGGGTGCAACCGGGCCGGCCGGAGCAGCGGGGTCGACTGGGGCGACAGGGCCGACCGGAGCAACCGGCCCGACCGGAGCGACCGGGCCGACAGGAGCGACCGGGCCGACAGGTGCAACAGGGCCGACCGGAGCAGCGGGTGAAATTGGTCTTACGGGTGCGACTGGCCCCACTGGCGCAATCGGCGAAACTGGCCCGACTGGCCCGACCGGTGCAACCGGCCCGACCGGCGCAACAGGAGAAACCGGTGCAACGGGCCCGACTGGCGCAACAGGCGCAACTGGCGAAACCGGCCCGACCGGAGCGACTGGGGAAACGGGAGCGACCGGCCCAACCGGCGCAACTGGTGCAACCGGCCTGACAGGCCCGACTGGTGCCACCGGTGAAACCGGCGCAACCGGCCCGACTGGCGCAACAGGCGAAACCGGCCCCACCGGCCCGACCGGCCCTACTGGTTTGGTGGGCAGCGACGGGCCTGTGGGCGCTACCGGGCCTACTGGACCTACCGGGCCTACGGGGCCGGCCGGCAGCGTCGCGGCGGCCGCAGCGGTTGCGGATGCTACGGGCACGGAGGATATCGTGGCGCGCTTTAATACTCTGCTCGCGAACCTGCGTGCGGCTGGAATTCTTGCAACGTAACAGACTGCGATTGCCGAAGTGAATTCGGCGATCGCCTCGTCCGGCGCAGCTCCGGTGCTGCGCCGGACGACGATTGGAGGGAAAGCGTTGAAGGTCTGCGTTTATGCCATTTGCAAAAATGAAAGCCGGTTCGCGGAGCGATGGATGCGCTCCATGCGCGAGGCCGATCGCGTGATCGTGCTCGATACCGGCTCGGAGGATGATACCGTCGCCCGGCTGCGCGCGCTCGGCGCGGAGGTGTTTGAGGAAAAAATCACGCCGTGGCGGTTTGACGCGGCGCGCAATCGGTCGCTCGAGCTCGTTCCGGAGGACGTCGACGTCTGTGTCTGCACCGATTTGGACGAGGTGCTGCTGCCGGGCTGGCGAAAGGCGCTCGAGCGCGGCTGGACGGAGGACACCACGCTCGGCAGCTATCGCTATACCTGGAACTACAATCCCGACGGCAGCGAGGGCCACGTGTTCTGGCAGGAGAAGATGCATTGCCGGTTCGGCTATCGCTGGAAGCACCCGGTGCACGAGGTGCTCGCGTGGGAGGGCGCGCCGGAAAAGCAGAAGCGAACGCGGCTCGACGGCGTGTTTCTCGAGCACCATGCGGACGAAAGCAAATCGCGCGGACAGTATCTGCCGCTTTTGGAAATGTCCGTGCAGGAGGATCCGGACGACGACCGCAATATGCACTATCTCGGCCGCGAATACATGTTCTATGGAAGATGGGAGGACTGCATTCGAACGCTGAAGCGACATCTTTCCCTGCCGAAGGCGACCTGGGCGGATGAGCGCGCGGCCTCGATGCGGTTCATCGCGCGCGCATATTGGAATCATGGCGATGCGCGGAGCGCCGAGACATGGCTGCTGCGCGCAATTGCCGAGGCGCCGCATCTGCGGGAGGCCTATGTCGCGATGGCGAAGCTGAAATACGCGCAGAAGGACTGGGAGGGCTGCGCCTATTATGCGCGCGGCGCGCTGGAAATTGAAACGCGGCCGATGAGCTATATCTGCGAGGGCGAAGCGTGGGGGAGTCTGCCGTGGGATCTGCGCGCGCTGGGGCTGTATTATTCGGGCCGGGCGGCGGAATCGATCGCGCCGGCGGAGCGCGCGCTCGCGCTTTCTCCGGGCGACGCGCGGCTGAAGGAGAACGTCCGCATCATTCGCCAAAAAGTGAATAAGAGCGTGGAAAAAGCGTTGTAATTATTGGATGCGATATGTTATAATGGAGCCGGAATTCTATCGGAGAAGGCGCATTCTCCGGAAAAACTAAGGAGGAAACTAAAATGGCAAGACTCAAACTCGGCATTATCGGCTGCGGCGGCATCGCCAACGGCAAGCATCTTCCGTCCCTGAAGGCAATTGATCGCGCGGACATCGTGGCGTTCTGCGACCTGGTCGTCGAGCGCGCGGAAAAGGCGGCGAAGGAATACGGCGTTCCCGGCGCGAAGGTCTATACCGATTACCACGAGCTGCTCAAGGACGAGAGCATCGACGTGGTTTACGTGCTCACGCCGAACCGCAGCCACGCGGACATTTCGATCGACGCGCTGAACGCCGGCAAGCACGTCATGTGCGAAAAGCCGATGGCGAAGTGCGCCGCGGACGCGCGCCGCATGGTCGAGGCCGCGAAGAAGAGCGGCAAGAAGCTCACCATCGGCTATCAGCATCGCCAGAAGGCGGAGAGTCAGTACGTCAAGGCGTGCATCGAGCGCGGCGATCTGGGCGAGATTTACTATGCGAAGGCATATGCGATTCGCCGCCGCGGCACGCCGAACTGGGGCGTGTTCCTGAATGAATACGAGCAGGGCGGCGGTCCGCTGATCGATATCGGCACGCACAGCCTGGATCTGACGCTGTATCTGATGAACAACTACAAGCCGCGCATGGTCGTCGGCACGAAGTATAAGAAGGTCGAGAATCCCGAGTGCGGCAATCCCTGGGGCGGCTGGGGCGAAGACGAGAACAAGACGCTCGAGGACGCGGCGTTCGGCTTCATCGTAATGGAAAACGGCGCGACGATCACGCTGGACGCGACGTGGGCGCTGAATACCGACGAGCCGATTCCGGAGGGCAGCTGCCGCCTGTGCGGAAGCAAGGCCGGCGCGTCGATCCGTCCGAATCAGGTCATCATCAATAAGGGCGAATTCGGCAAGCTGGTCGAGATCAAGCCCGATATGTCCGCGGGCGGCGTCGCGTTCTACGACGGCGTAAAGGAAACCCCGCCGATCACCGAGCAGCGCCGCTGGCTGGACGCGATCGAAAACGATACCGATCCCGTGGTGCTGCCGGAGCAGGCGTGCGTGGTCAGCGAGATCCTCGAGGCCATTTACACCTCCGCGAAGACCGGCGAGCCCGTGTATTTCAATAAGTAAGGAGAAAGACAGATGAAGTATTTTGCGATGCTCGGCAAGTGGCACGTCCACGCCGAGGGCTATGCGAATGAATTAAACAGCGTTCCCGGCTGCAAGGTCAAAAAGGTCTGGGATTCGGACGCGGCGACGGCGAAGGCGTGGGCGGAGCAGCTCGGCTGCGAGGCGGCGACCGTCGACGACATCCTCTCCGATCCCGAAATCGAAGGCGTTGCGGTTTGCAATGCGACGAACGAGCATACCGACCTGATCCTGCGCGCCTGCCGCGCGGGCAAGGCCGTGTTTACCGAAAAAGTGCTGGCGCTCACGAACGAGGAAGCCGAGCAGATTCGCGCCGCGGTGATCGAGAATCACACGCGCTTTGCGATCTCGTTTCCGCATTTCAGCGAGCCGGGCACGCAGTTCGCGCTTCAGGCCGCGCGCGCGGGCAAGCTGGGCAAGCTGAATTACGCGCGCGTCCGCAAGGCGCACAACGGCGCGACCGGCGACTGGCTTCCGCCGCACTTCTATGATCCGATCGCCTGCGGCGGCGGCGCGATGATCGATCTCGGCGCGCATCCGATGTATCTGCTGTGCGCGCTGCTGGGCGAGCCGAAGAGCGTTCAGAGCACGTTCACGCACGTGACCGGCAAGGCCGTCGAGGACAACGCCGTCAGCATTCTCAGCTTCGACGGCGGCGCGATCGGCGTTTCGGAAACGGGCTTCGTTTCCAGCCATTACCCGTTCACGATCGAGCTGGGCGGCGTGGACGGCAGTCTCCTGATGCGCGATCAGGAAGTGGAATATTGCTGCGCGGAAACCGGCAACGAATGGAAGAAGGCGGAAAGCCTGCCCGAGCGCGTCGATTCGCCGCTCGTTCAGTGGGCAAAGGCCGAAAAGCCCGAGGAAATCTCGAAGGATTTCGATATCGAGGTCGCCGTTCGCCTGACCCGCGTGATGGTGGAAGCATATAAGAATCCGAAGGACTAAGCGATAAAAGGGATGCAGGCTTCAGAGCATATTTTGATAAAGAATCAGATAGTGTCGTAGCCTGCATTCTTTTTGCAGGCTACAAAAGCGATTGGGGGGAGAGAAAATGAAACGGTTGACCTGTGAAATGTGTGGAAGCACTGACCTCGTGAAGGAGGACGGCGTATTTGTTTGCCAGAGCTGCGGCTGCAAGTATTCCATTGAAGAGGCGAGAAAGCTGATGGTGGAGGTGACCGGCGGGGTTGAGGTCAAGAACGCCGCGCAGCTTGAAAACCTGCTGAAGCTCGCGGAAAGCTCCTATGCCTCCAAGAATTACGCGCAGGCGGAGGAATTCTGCAACCAGGTTATCGCGATGGACGACAAGTGCTATCAGGCCTGGAGACTGAAGGGCAAAGCGATTAACTATCAGATCAGCGACAAAAATCAGCGCATTTTGGAGACGTACAATTGCCTGATGACCGCCTATCGCGTGCTCCCGGAGGAAGAGCGGGAGATGAAAAAGCGGGAAATTCTGCGCGATCTGAAGCTATGCATGGAGGGCGAGGTCAGCTTCTGGGTAGAGCAGATGGAGGCGAAGCGTCCCTCCAAGGAGACGGGCAATCGAGCGCTTACCGCCTATTTCGACGCCCGCGAGAAGCTGCAGGCTGCGTTTACCGAATTTGGCTTCCAAAAGGAATTCGAGGGCTATCGGAAGAATTTCGACAATGCCTTTATCGGCAAATGCAACGCCATGTGCAACAGCGCGTGGAAGACCACCGTGGGCTACAATTATTACAGGGACTATTTCGGAAAGGGAATCGATCCCTTCGGCCGCAGCGATATGCGCTTCGTGATTAAGGACACCGATCTCTATCGGCCGACCGAGAAGATCTGGCGCACCTTCCTGGCAGAGGTCGACGCGCTGATAGGCATCCTTAAGGCGGCGGAGGTGGTCTTCAACGATCGAACGGATCCGCAGGTCATGAAGGCCATTTTCGAAAACATCGCCTATTTTGAGCAGTGCGCGATTCCCTCCGCCTGCTGGAAAATTACGCAGGGCTTTACGTGCAGCGCGGATCAGTATAAGACGGTGGGCTGGCACGAGCAGAGCTGCCTCACGGAATCCGCAAAGCAACTTCGCCGCAAAAGTATGGAAGAATACCGCGAAAAGGCACGCACCCTTCCTCAGAAGGTAGAGGCCCAGCAGCGGGAGAAAAAGGCGGAGGCGCGCGCGGCCTATTGGGCGGAGCACGCCGAGGAAAAGGCCCGCCTCGACGGCGAATTGAAACAGGCGACCGACGAGCTGGAGGCCATGCAGGCGAAGCTCCATGCGCTGGAGGCGGAACGGGCGCCGCGGATCGACGCGCTTCGCGAAAAGCGAGACGGCAAGCTGGACTGCGAAGCGGAGGTTGATCGGCAGAACGCACTGATTCGCGAGCTTGAAGCGCAGCGCGACAAGTGCGGCATTTTCAAGGGCAAGGAAAAGAAAGCGATTCAGGAGCGCCTCGACACGCAGGAGCGGCCGAAGCTCGAGCAGCTGAAAAAGCAGGCGGAAAGCGCGAAAAAGGCGCATGTGGACAGCGTAAACGCGCAAATCGAGGCGGTCATGGGCGAGAATAAGGAGCTCTACGAGGAAGCGGCGAAGCTCCAGAAGAGATGCGACGCAATCAAAGCCGAGCTGGAAAAGGATCGATAACCCGGCAAAACCGAAAACGGCGTGACCATAGCGGTCATGCCGTTTTTGCGTGGGTTTGTCGTAAAGCGCCGGAACGATCCCAAAAAATCAGGGCTGATCTCCGCAAGCGAACAGGCAATGCGGAGAATCGGCCCTGTATTTACGCCTTAATGAACGCTCTTTTGTCGTTTGTGCGATTCTATTTCTGAAACCCGTTGAACCATGCGCGCGCTTCAAACGGCTGCTTTTTCGGCATGCCGGGCCTGTCCGCCGCTTTGCCGACGGGCAGGAAGCACACCAGCTCGTAGTCCTCCGGAACGCCCAGAATGTCCGCCATTTTGCGGCCGATATGATCCTCGTCCGTCACATGGCCCTCTACCCAGCAGCTCTCGTACCCGAGCGCGACGATCGCGAGCAGCATGTTCTCGATCGCGGCGGCATAGTCCTGCTTATAATAGCAGCGATCGCGATAAGCGATAATTTGCCGCGTGAGCACGCAAATCATCGCGGGCGCGGTTTCGCCCACGGCGGGATCGATCACCGCATGCAGCGATCGGAGAATTTCGGGATCGTCCACGGCGATCAGGCTCGTCGTCTGCTTGTTGCAGCCGGACGGCGCGGAAAGACCGGCCTCGAGAATCGTTTTCAGATCCTCGCGCGGCACCGGATCGGGCAGATATTTGCCGCGATAGCTGCGGCGCGAGAGAATGCAGTGCAGCGCGTCCATTATTTCACCTCGACGAGATGCACGAGCATATCCACCATCGTGTCCATATCCTGAATCGCGATGCATTCGAAACGCCCGTGATAATTCATGCCGCCGGTCGCGAGGTTGGGGCAGGGAAGGCCCATGAACGAAAGCCGCGCGCCGTCGGTGCCGCCGCGAATCGCCTCGGCATACGGATTTACGCCCACCGCGCGATACGCGTTTTCCGCGCGCTCGATCACGTCCATGTGCTGCTCCATGATCTCGCGCATGTTGAAATACGAAGCCTTCACGATCGTTTCCACCACGCCGGAGCCGTATTTGTCGTTCAGATACGCGCCGATGCGCTCAAACGCCTGCTTGCGCGATTCGAAATGCGCGCGATCGTGGTCGCGAATGATGTAGTGCAGCTCCGCGCGCTCCTCGTCGCCGCTCATGTCGCACAGGTGGAAGAAGCCCTCGTAGCCCTCGGTGTGCGCGGGCGTTTCCGCGGGCGGCAGCATGCCGGCAAATTCCATCGCAACCAGCGATGCATTGCGCATCTTGTTCTTCGCGCTGCCGGGATGCACGTTCAGCCCATGCACGATTACGGTTCCGGACGCGGCGTTGAAGTTTTCGTATTCAATCGCGCCCACGTCGCTGCCGTCGACCGTATAGGCAAAGTCCGCGCCGAAGCCGGCGACGTCGAACCGATCCGCGCCGCGGCCGATTTCCTCGTCGGGCGTAAATCCAATCATGATTTTGCCATGGCGAATCGACGGATCGGCGTTCAGCCGCTCCACCATCGTCAGAATTTCCGCGACGCCGGCCTTGTCGTCCGCGCCCAGAAGCGTGATTCCGTCGGTCACGATCAGGTCCTTGCCCTTCGCGCGCGCGACCTCGGGGAACATTTTGGGATCCAGCCAGTCGCCGTTTTCGAGCTGCACCGCGTTTCCATCGTAGTTTTCGATGATTCGCGGGCGTACCGGACTGGACGGCACGCAATCGACCGTGTCCATATGCGCGATCAGGCCGATCACCGGCGCGCCCTCGATATTGGCGGGCACGCAGCCGTATACATAGCCGTTTTCATCCACGCGCGCATCCTGAATGCCCAGCGCATTCATCTCCTCCACCAGCGCGCGCGCCAGCACGAGCTGTTTGGCCGTGCTCGGGCAGGTTTCGCTGCGCTCGTCGGACGCAGTATCGTATTGAACGTATTTCAGCAGTCGCTCATAGGCTCTCATGAAGCAGTTCCTCCCGTGAAAATTATTTTCCCAGCATGGCCGCGCCGATGATGCCGGCGTCGTTGCCGAGCTGCGCAAGCTCGATGCGCGCATAGGGCATTCCCTTGTAGAACACCAGCGCCGGCATGCGCTCGCGCACCGCGTTCAGCAGGAATTCGCCCGCCTGCGATACGCCGCCGCCCAGCGCGATGACTTCCGGATCGTATAGGTTAATCAGATTTACCAGTCCCGCGCAGAGCATATCCACATAGTCGCCGAACAGCTTCAGCGCGTCCGGATCGCCCGCCTTTGCCAGATCAATCACCGTTCGCGCTTCGATGCGGTCGAGATCGCCGTCTACTGCCTTGGCGATTGCGCAATCGGGATGCGCCTTGGCAAATTTACGACCCTCGCGGATGATCGCCGTTGCGGAGGCGTAGCGCTCCCAGCAGCCGCGATTGCCGCAGGTGCACATTTCGCCGCCCGCGACCACAATCATGTGGCCGATTTCGCTGGCCACGCCGTGGCTTCCGGTAAACACCTTGCCGCCGATGATGATGCCGCCGCCGACGCCGGTACCGAGCGTTACGAACACGCTGTTCTGCGCGCCCGCGGACACGCCCGCGACGGATTCCGCCAGACCCGCGACCGTCGCGTCGTTATCGACGTATATGGGCTTATCGATATACTTGTGCATTTCGGCCACCAGCGGCACCTCGTGCCAGCCGAGGTTCGTGCAGAACGGCACGATTTCGGTCTTCGGATCGCAGATGCCGGGAATGCCGATGCCGATGGCCTTCACGTCGTCCAGCGAGAGATTCGCCTTTTCCACGGCCTTCAGGCACAGATCCGCCATATCGCGCACGACGGCCTGATATCCGCGCTCCACGCCCGTGGGGCAGCTGACCTTTGCCAGAATGCTGCCGCCCTCGTCCACAATGCCCGCCTTGATTCCGGTTCCGCCCAGGTCTACTCCGATGTAATACATATTCAGTTCCTCCCGAACATTAATCTTCCTCTTCCATGGCGCGCTGCGCCCGCTCGATATGGCGGCGCGTCAGCTCCTCGGCGGCGTTGTAGCCCATTTGCTTCAAGCGGAAATTCCGCGCCGCGACCTCGAGCACGACCGCGAGATTGCGGCCCGGGTGAATCGGCAGCAGCAGCGAGGGCACGCGCACGCCCAGTATCTCGGTGTAATTGTCCGTAAGCCCCAGGCGGTCGTATTCCTTGCCCGCCTGCCACATTTCCAGATGAACCTCCATGTCGATCGACTTGCTGCGGTTGACCGCGCCTACGCCGTACATGGTCTTGATATCGATAATGCCCACGCCGCGAATCTCCATGAAATGGCGCACCAGCTCCGGCGCCTCGCCGATCAGCCGGTTTTCCGATACGCGGCGAATGTCCACCACGTCGTCGGCCACCAGCTGATGCCCGCGCTTGACCAGCTCCAGCGCCGCCTCGCTCTTGCCCACGCCGGAATTGCCGGTAATCAGAAGGCCGGTTCCGTAGACGTTGACCAGAACGCCGTGGCGCGTTTCGCGCGGGGCCAGATAGTCGCGCAGATAGTTGATGACCTCGAGCTCGAACTGCGTGGTTTCCTTCTTGGTCGAATAGATCGGCACCTTGTGCGCCGCCGCCAGCACCAGCATATCGTCGAAGCACGGGTATCCGCGGCAGATCACGATGCACGGCATCGGATAGCTGAAATACTTCGTCAGCCGCTCGCGCCGCGTGGATTCATCCAGCTGCGACATATACGTCATTTCCACCTTGCCCAGCAGCTGCGGGCGCTCATAGGCGAAAAAGTCCCAGTAATTGGCAAATTGCAGGCCCGGGCGATTGACGTTGCTGACCTCGATCGGCAGCATCTTCGCATCCGTCTCCAAAACGCGCTTCAAGCCCAGCGCGGAAACAAAATCGCTCTCCTTAACCATGCCTCAGCCTCCGATTCTGCCTTCGTCCAGAAAGCGCTCCAGCACCTGCGCCACGCCGTCGTCGGTGTTTTTCGGCGCAATCAGCGTCGCCGCGCGCTTTAAAGCGTCCACGGCGTTCTCCATCGCGCAGCCGATTCCGGCGGCCTGGATCATTGTAAGGTCGTTCTGCCCGTCGCCAAACGCCATGATTTCGTCGGGCTTTACCTTCAAAAGCTCGCCCAGGCGGCGAATGGCCACGCCCTTGTCCACGCCCGCGGCGACCATCTCCAAAAAGCATGCGCGCGATTTCATGAAGCATACCTCCGGAAACTGCGCCTTCAGCGCCGGCATGATTTCGTCCAGCCGCTCGGGCGCGTCGATCGCGAGAAGCTTGATCATGTCCTCGCTGACCCATTGGCTCAGCGCCTGATGCACGGCCGTGGCGGTTACGTGAATGGCGTTTTCGTAAAAATAGGTGTGCTCGCATTTTTCGCAGCAGAATATGCCGTTTTCGGTATAGCCCTGCGCGTAAACGCCGAGATTTTCGAGCGCCTCCAGCACGCGTCGGGCGGTTTTCGCGTCGATCGCATGCTTATACAGCGCTTTTTTGTTTTTGTAATCGTAAATCAGCGCGCCGTTATACGAAATCAGCGGCGCGTTCACGCCGACTTCCTCCGCCATCGAAACCAGCGCCTCCGGCATTCTTCCGCTGGAAAGCGAAAAGAACGCGCCCGCGTCAATGGCGCGGCGCACGGCGGCTCGGGTTCGCGCGGTGATTGCGCCCTCGGCGTTGAGAAGCGTATCGTCCATATCCGTGGCGATCAGGCGTATCAAGCGTATCACTCCCATGATTCATTCCCATTCTATTGTAACCGATTTTGCGCGCGCTTTCAAGCGGCGCGCGAAAATATTCTCCCGATTTCGGTCGATTTATGGGCAATTTGTTCATCGCGATTTGCGCGTTTCATTTGCGCCGATTTGCGCGATAATAAGGGCATGGGAAATGAGGAGGAAAGCGAGATGCAGCTCAAACGCTATCCATGGAGAATCGCCGTTTTTCTGATGGTTTACTATATGACCAACGCCCTGTTTCAGGGGTATCTGAGCCTGTATTATGTCGATTGCGGCTTCAGCTCCGCGCAGATCGGCATGATATTTGCGTTCGTCGCGCTGGTCAGCATCGCGTCGCAGCCGTTCTGGGGCCTTAGGAGCGATCGCGCGCGGAGCCGCCGGCGCGTGATCGAAGGGCTTGCGCTCGCGTCGGCGGCGCTTTCCGCGTCGTTTCTGTTCAGCCGCCAATACGCCGCGCTGCTCGCGCTCGCGGGCGCGTTTTCGTTTTTTTATACGTCGCTGCAGCCGCTGGGCGACGCGGCGGTGCTTTCCGCGCTGGGCGATCGGCCGTTCGGCCCGGCGCGGCTCGCGGGCGGCATGGCGTACGCCGTGGTTTCGCTGCTGTATGGCATGAGCATGGCGAAGACCGGCTCGTCGCGGCTGAGCGTGATTCTGATTGCGGCGTTTTGCCTGCTGATGATTCCCGCCGCGCATTGGATTCCCGATTCTCCCGGCGCGCAATCGGGCGGTGGACGCAGAATGCCGTTCGGCAGATTGATTCAGAATCGCGAGCTGATGCGCCTGATGCTGTTTCTTCTGCCGATGCAGATGACGATGGGCTATTTTTACACGTTCTTCTCGCCGCTGTTTCTCGCGCTGTCCGGCGCGAACGGCGCAAAGCTCGGCTGGAGCTATTTCATCGCCGCGGCGAGCGAAATCCCGTATCTGCTGCTTTCGGATCGATTGCTGGAGCGCTTCGGCGCGGGCAAACTCATGTGCACCTCCGGCGTGTTTTTAACGGCGCGCTGGCTGATTCTGGCGCAAACGCAAAGCGCGGCCGTCGCGATGCTCAGCCAGCTGCTCCATGGCGGCGGATTCATCGTAATGAGCGTATCAATGGCGAAGCACATTCAGAAAACCGTGCCGGCGGAGCTGAAATCCTCCGGGCAGATGCTGCTGGCAATGGCGAGCTACGGCTTTGCGCGCGCGGCGGGAAATCTGCTGGGCGGCACGCTGGCCAACGCGTTCGGCCGGCAGAACGTGTTTTTCCTGTCGGCGGGAATCTGCGCGCTTGCGCTGGCAGTTTTCACGCCCGGAATGCTCAAAAAGGCGTCCTAAGCCGATTCAGACGCACAAAAAACCGCCCCGAGGCAAAGGGCGGGGTCGTAAGACAGTAAACAGTCCCGGCGGGTTAATCTGCTGGGACTGTTCTTGTAAATATGGGCCGATTGTGATAATATGTATTCAGTTAAACAAGCTTGAATCTGAAGGAGATATATCAATGATGAACAACAGAATCGTTGATGAGGAGATAACGCTTGTTCGATATTATCCTAATTACAAGACTGCTTTGGCGTGGTATCGGGATTTGGCTTTATGCAAGCAGGTTGACAACAGAGATACCGTCTATGATTTGGATTTATTGAAGCGTATGTATAAATACTTGAATACGCATGGCGATTTGTTTTACATCAAATATAAAAACAGATTATGCGGCGATGTATGCTTGCAACCAAGCGGTGAAGTAAATATCGTAATAGCAAAACCTTTTCAAAATAAGCACATAGGCAGACGGGTTATTCAGGAGATAATTCAGTTAGCCAAGGAGAAACAGATTCCAGAGTTACACGCTGAGATATATACTTTCAATACGCAGTCTCAAAAAATGTTCCAAAGTATTGGTTTCGCAAAAGTGGATGACGAACAATACGCATTGGTTATATAGATTCCAATTCATCGAACAGACGAAATATCGCACAAAACCTCCCTTGTGTAAAGGGAGGTCAGTCTGTCGAAAAAACCAAGCGAGTTCGAGAGGGCCGGAGCCCTCTCGAATTAAAATCGAGCTCAGCAACATGCGCGGTGGCAAGCAAGTCGCTACCTTGCGGCTTTTCGGGAAAAATCAGTCGGTCAGGCCCGCGACGTTCTCGGCGCGATAGCCGAGCTCCGCGATCAGATGCTCGTGGTTCGGCAGCGACGACATCAGCACCTTCGCGTCGCCCACCAGCGTCACGTCCGTCATTGCGGCGGGGATAACTACGCTGTCAAACGCGTTCAGCTCGAGCGAATCGCCCGGCCATTCCAGCGTGCACGGCGCGGTCGGGGTCAGAAACAGCATGCGGCCGTCCGCGATCGGCATTCTGCCGGAGACGTTCAGGCGGCACAGTTCAAAATTCGCGTCCGAAATGTAATACGTGCGGCTGCCGCCCTTGCAGAGCGCGGTCGTGCCCTCGATATTGCCCAGATGGCGATCGGGCACGGTCACATCGAGCGCCTTTTCGGTGTGCAGCTCGCGCGGCTTTCCATCCTTGCCCACGCGGTTCCAGTCCCAGAAGCGATAGGTCACGTCGCTGGACTGCTGGATTTCATAAATCTGAAGCCCCGCGCCGATGGCGTGCACGGTGCCGCCGGGAATGTAATAGACGTCGCCGGGACGCACGTTTTCCCAGTGCAGCGCGCTCTCCAGCTCGCCCGATTCCACCACCTTGCGCAGATCGCGGCCGTTCAGATCCAGACCGTAGGCGATTTTCGCGCCCGGCTCCGCGCCCAGGATCACCCAGGCCTCGGTCTTGCCGAGCTTGCCCTCGTGCGCCATGGCGTAATCGTCGGTCGGGTGCACCTGTACGGACAGCGTTTCGCGCGCGTCGAGAAGCTTGAGCAGAAGCGGGAACGCGCCCTGAATTTTGCCGGTCAGGCTTTCGCCCCAGATTTCCGCCATGCGCGCGAGCGTCTTTCCGGCGTGCATGCCGTTGGCAACCACGCTTTCGCGGCCCGGCAGCGCGGAAATTTCAAGACTTTCGCCGGTCTGATCGTCGGGCGCATCCTTCATAAACGCGTCGCGCAGCATACTGCCTCCCCACGGGGTTTCCTCGCCGTGGCGGAAATAGGGCGACATCAAAAGCGGATATTCGTTCATGAATACAACTCCTCTTGCTTGCAAAATGGGCTTAAATACCGTATACTTAAAATATCATTTTACCGCGCGTATGTCAAGGGGAGGAAAGCGAATGCCGGAAATTCAATCGGTCAACGTCCGCGCGCTCGCGGAATTTTCCCTTCAGACCGGCGATCTGCTGCCGATGAAGATGCAGGTGGATCGCATGATCGAGGGCGCGCGCGGGCACAGGCGCATTCAGCAATCCCTCGGCCCCGGCTGGACGAGCGAGGAGGCCGTTTCGCGCGATGAAACGGTAAACGGCATTCCGCTGCGCGTTCAGGGACGCGCGGACGCGGTGCGGCGCGAGGGCGGGCTGCTGCGCGTGCTCGAAATCAAAACCACCACGGTTTCGCCGAATCTGATTCGCCTGGAGGACTATCCCGCGCACCTCACACAGGCGGAGATCTACGCCTACCTGATTTGCGCAAACGAGGGAATCCCGGAGGCGGAGGCGACCGTGCTCTACGATCGCATGAACGGCGAAACGCGCGCGTTTCACAAGAATTACACGCTGCCGGAGCTGCGCGAGCGCTTTCTTTCCTGCGCGGAGCCGTATGCGGAATGGATTCGCCTGCTGGGAGACTGGAAGGAGCAATCCGAACCGACGCTGAACGATATGCGCTTTCCGTTTCCCGAGCCGCGCGAGGGCCAGCGCGACATGGCGAAGACGATTTACCTCGCCATGAAGCATTCCTCCAACGCGCTGATCGAGGCGCCCACCGGCATCGGCAAGACCGCCGCGTCGCTCTATGGCGCGCTGAAGGCGCTGGGCAAGGGCTTTATTACCAACCTGTTCTATTTAACCGCGCGCACCACCGGCCGCCGCGCCGCGGAGCAGGCGCTGGACATTCTGCGCGCGCAGGGCGTGATGATTCGCTCCGTCGCGATTACCGCCAAGGAAAAATGCTGCCCGATGGAGAAAGTCGAATGCTTCGGCTGTCCGAATGCCGCCGGCTATTACGAGCGCCGCACGCATGCGCTGCGCGAGGGCATGACCATTCAGGCGCTGGACGCGGAAAAAATTGCCGCGCTGGCGCAGAAATACGAAATCTGTCCGCACGAGCTGTCGCTCGACCTGTCCGAGCAGGCGGACGTAATCATTTGCGATTATAACTACGCGTTTGACCCGCGCGTGCGGCTGAGGCGCTTTTTCGACCACAAATCCAACGCGGGGCTTCTCGTGGACGAGGCGCACAACCTGCCCGATCGCGCGCGGGAGATGCTCAGCGCGTCGCTTTCGGGCAATCAGATCGAGGACGTGCGCCGGCTGGTCGGCAAATATGAGGGCCGGCAGAGCCCGATGTTTCAATTATTGACCGAGCTGCTCCGGCTGTTCACGCGCCCGGAGGCCGAGCCGGAGATTCTGACCGAGCTGCCCGCCGACACGATCGACGGCATTGCGCGCATTTCGGACATTCTGGATCAGATGGAGCTGATTGAGCCGGAGACGCGCGCGCTGGCGATCGACCTTTCCTGGTTCGTGCGCGTGGCGAAGCGATTTGATGAAACGAGCGACCGGTTTGTGATTCTGCCGGAGGACAGGCGCGTGCTGATGCGCATCTGGCGCTTTGATCCGTCGGCGCATTTGAAAAAGGTGTTCAAAAGCGTGGGCGGCGCGGCGATGTTTTCGGCCACGCTCGCACCGATGGAGCATTACGCGCGCCAGCTCGGCCTCGATCCGCGCGAGGACGCGATGCTTCGGCTGCATTCGCCGTTTCCGCGGGAGAATCTGCTGGTGGCGCGATTGCCGGTTTCGGTGCGGTTTGCCGATCGCGAGCGCACGCTGGGCGTGGTGACGGAGGTCATTCACGCGCTGGCCGCAGCGCGCCCGGGCAACTATCTGGCGTGCTTCCCGTCGTTTCAGTATTTGAATCAGGCGTTTGAGCGCTATCGGCTCCTGCATCCGGACGATTTCGTGATTCGGCAGTCGCCCGGCATGGGGGAGGAGGCGCGCAGCGCGTTCATCGAATGCTTTCAGCCCAGTCCCGATGCGAGCATGGTGGCGTTCGTGGTCATGGGCGGCGTATTTGCCGAGGGCGTCGACCTTCCGGACGACCGGCTGTCCGGCGCGGCGATCGTGTCCACCGGCATTCCGCAGATCGGGATCGAGCGCGAATGGATGCGCGAGCTGTTCGACGACGGCTTCGGCGGCGGTTACGACGTGGCGTACACCTTTCCGGGCCTCTGCCGCGTGCTGCAGGCCGCGGGCCGCGTGATTCGAACGGAGACCGATCGCGGCGCCGTGCTGCTGATGGACGTGCGCTACGGCCAGGAGAATCTGCTTTCGCTGCTGCCGGAGCATTGGAAGGTGGAGAAAATCAAAAAAATGGAGGCGCTGAACGCGCGGCTGAATGCATTTTGGAAAGAATAACAATGAATGCGTAACAATAGTTTGCTATAATAAAAATCAAATCAAAAAGAGGGGGATCGCAAGTGGCACGCAAGCGGCGCAAGGAACGCATATACATTCCGAGGGAGCGCATCGGAAAGGATCCTTCCCTGGTTGGCATCGTCTTCATGTTCATCATTCCGCCGCTGTGGCCGTTCGGCGTGCTGATGTGCCTGAAGTGGGTGCGCAACATGTGGCGGCGCAAGAAGCGCGGCGATTATCAGAATTATGCGGCGCTGATTGCTGATCGCTATGAGATTTCGCTGAACGAGATTTCCGTGAAGCTGAACAAATCCATGGCGCAGGTGCTCAACGACGTGCAGGCGATGATCTCGAAGGGCTATCTGGGCCCGGAGGCGTACATTGATCATCAGCGCAGAGTGCTGGTCATCGAGCAGGAGGAAGGCGCGGCGGATGCGGTTGAAACGGTATTCGTAGAGCCCGAAAGGCAGCCCGAGCCCGCGAAGGAACCGGAGCCTGCGAAGGAGCCGGAGCGCCCGCAGCCCGTTCGGGAAACGCCGAAGGAGGAACGCTTCGAGGAAATGCTGAAGAAGATCCGCACGCTGAACGACGAAATTGCCGATGAAACGGTTTCGCGCGATATCGATCGCATCGGCGAGCTGACGGCGAGCATCTTCGGCATCGTGCGCGCGCGGCCGGAGCGCATGGACGAGGTGCGCAAATTTATGGATTACTATCTGCCCACCACGTTCGGCCTGCTGGAGAGCTACGCGCTGATGGAAAAGCAGACCTATCAGAGCGCGAATATCATTGAATCGCGCAAGAAGATTGAAAAGACGATGGGCGAGCTGGTCGAAGCGTTCAAGCGCCAGCACGACCGGATGTTTAAGCAGGACGCGATGGACGTGGATACGGAGATCGAGGTTCTGAAAAAGGTCATGGCGAGCGATGGATTGACCGAGGCCGAGGGCGTGGATATTCACCGCGAGTTCGAGCGCCGACGCCAGGAAGGCGCATAAATAAAAAATCGAGCGGGCGTTTCCGAAAAGGGAAGCGCCCGCTTTTTGTATGCCGAAAACCCCACGCTAGGCGTGGGGTTCAGAGGAGCTTAA
>CAKUKM010000012.1 GCA_934663595.1 uncultured Clostridia bacterium
AAAGTATTCTTTGGGGAGAAAAGGGCAGAGATCGGGAAGATCCTGAGGCAACTGTGCGAGTGGAAGGGGATCGAAATCCACGAAGCGGAAATCTGTCCGGATCATGTACATATGCTGGTGAGCATACCGCCGAAGGTATCGGTATCGGGCTTTATGGGATACCTGAAAGGAAAGAGCAGTCTGATGATCTACGAGCAGTTCGGGAACTTGAAATACAAGTATAGGGGAAGGGAGTTCTGGTGCCGAGGATATTACGTAGATACGGTGGGAAAGAACAAGCAAAAGATTGCGGAATATATCCGGCATCAATTGGACGAGGACAAACTGGGAGAACAGCTGACGATGTTTGGGAAGGACGACGACCCTTTTAAGGGTGGCAGGTAACAGAGCAGCCCGTCTTTAACGGGCGGTAAGTAACAGACCCACGCAAATGCCAGACCGTCTATGCGCCTGCGAGGGCGCGGCCTGGTATTCTAGGGCTTTGCCCGCATATGCAAAACCCCCGGCTTTGCCGGGGGATGATTATTGAAAAAATGGGAGGCAATGATATGGATATCCAGAAAATTATTTCGCAAATGACGCTCGAGGAAAAGACGGCGCTGCTGTCCGGCAGGGATTTCTGGCATTTAAAGGGCGTGGAGCGGCTCGGCGTTCCGGAAATTATGGTGACCGACGGCCCGCACGGACTGCGCAAGCAGGCGGGGGAGAGCGACCATCTGGGCCTGAACGCGTCGGTTCCGGCCACGGCGTTCCCGACCGCGGCGGCCACGGCCTGCTCGTTCGACCGCGATTTGCTGTATGAAATGGGCCAGGCGCTGGGCGACATCTGCCAGGAAGAGGACGTGGCGGTCATTCTGGGGCCGGGCGCGAACATCAAGCGCTCGCCGCTCTGCGGACGCAATTTTGAATATTTCTCGGAGGACCCGTATCTCGCGGGCGAAATGGCGGCGGCGCACATTCTGGGCGTGCAGAGCAAAAACGTGGGCACGAGTCTGAAGCATTTCGCGATGAACAATCAGGAAACGCGGCGCATGTCGGTGAGCGTTGAGGCCGACGAGCGCACGAAGCGCGAAATCTATTTCAAGCCCTTCGAAATCGCCGTAAAAAAGGGCCGGCCGTGGACGGTCATGTGCTCGTACAACAAGATCGGCGGCGTGTATTCCAGCGAGAACAGGCGCCTGCTGACCGACCTTTTGCGCGATGAATGGGGCTTCGACGGATTTACCGTGACCGACTGGGGCGCGTGCAGCGATCATGTCGAGGGCGTGCGTGCGGGCATGGATCTGGCGATGCCGAGCCTGGGCGAAAACGCGGACAGGCAGCTCGCCGACGCGGTGCGGGACGGCCGGCTGGAGGAAAAATGCGTCGACGCGGCGTGCGAGCGGATACTGAATATCATTGCCCGATACACCGAAAACCACAAAAAGGACCCGAATTTCTTCCTGGGCGCGCAGCATCATCTGGCCCGCAAAATCGCGCGCGAGAGCGCGGTGCTTTTGAAAAACGACGGCGTTCTTCCGCTGAAGAGCAAGGGCAAAATCGCGTTCATCGGCGCGTTTGCCGAAGCGCCGCGGTATCAGGGCGGCGGCAGCTCGCACATCAACGCCTCCGAGATCACCAGCGCGCTGCAGGCGGTGCGGTCGGTCGCGAAGGTCGATTACGCGAAGGGCTATTCGATCGAAACCGATCAGGTAAATCCCGAATTGCGGGCGGAGGCGGTCGCGCTCGCGAAGGAAGCGGACGTGGCGGTCGTGTTCGCGGGCCTTACGGACGCATATGAATCCGAGGGCTACGATCGCAGGCACATGCGCATGCCGGAGAACCAGAACGCGCTGATCGACGCGGTTTGCGCGGTGAATGATCGCGTCGTGGTCGTGCTGCACAACGGCTCGCCCGTGGAAACGCCGTGGGCGGACAAGGTGGGCGGCATTCTCGAAATGTATCTGGGCGGACAGGCGGTCGGCGGCGCGACGGTCGATCTGCTGTTCGGCGCGGTTTCGCCGTCCGGCAAGCTGGCCGAGACGGTGCCGATGCGGCTGGAGGACAATCCGTCGTATCTGAATTTCCCGGGCGACGGCGATCGGGTGGAATACCGCGAGGGCGTGTATGTCGGCTATCGCTGGTACGACGCGCGGAAGATTCCGGTGCGCTGGGAGTTCGGCTACGGGCTGAGCTACGCGCAGTTCGAGTATTCCAATTTGCGCGTGAATAAGGATAAAATCGCGCAGGGCGAGGGCCTCGTCGTGGCGGTGGACGTCAAAAACGTCAGCCATATGGGCGCGAAGGAGGTCGTCGAGCTGTACGTGCATTCCGCGCACGAGGGCGTGGCGCGCCCCGAGCAGGAATTGAAGGGCTTTGAAAAGGTGTATATCGCGCCCGGAAAGACCGAAACGGTGGAATTTGAACTGGGTCCGCAGGCGTTTGCGTATTACGAGAGCGCGATTCACGACTGGTACGTCGAGGGCGGCGCGTATGAGATCCGCATCGGCGCGTCGTCGCGGGACATTCGCCTTGCGCATACGATCGAGATCGAGGCGGGCAAGCCGGTGCCGGTGCGCGTCACGATGGACACGACGTTCGGCGACCTGATGAAGATTCCGGGGTCGGATGCGATCTTGAAGCCGATTACCGACGGCCTTGCGGCGCAGTTCGGCAGCGTTCCGGAGGATGATTCGATGAGCGGAATGATGGAAGCGATGGTCGGCTTCATGCCGCTGCACGCGCTGAAATCGTTCGGCGGCGGTCAGGTGAGCGATGAAATGCTCAAGGGACTGGTCGCGGCGCTCAATGGGATTCAGGAGTGAATCATGAATGCGGAAGAGAAGCTGCGGGTGCTTTCGCACATCGCGCGTCGGCTGAATGACGAGGGGATTCTGTGGGCGCTCGGCGCATCGACGATGCTGTATCTGAATGGAATCGCGGAGAAATACGACGATTTGGACGTCATGGTCGATACGGAGCAGGCGCCGCGCGCGCGGGAAATTCTGCGGGCGATGGGCGAGCTCAGGAGCGCTCATCCCAACCCCCAGTACGGCACGAAATACTTCTTCGAATTCACAATCGAAGGCGTGGATGTGGACGTGATGGGCGGATTTACGATTTTTTGCGACGGAATCGAGCACGACTGCAGTCTGAAGCGGGCGCAAATTGAGCGGACGCAGGAAATCTGCGGCGTGCCCGTGCCGCTGCAGGCCGTGTCCGTCTGGCGGCAATACTATGAATGGATGGGGAGGGACGCGAAGGTGCGAATGATCGACGCGCGGAAGAAAAAATGAATGCGGTGATTGCGCTGTTTCCGTATTTCTGCACGATTCTTGCATTGGCGTTCGTCGCGGCGCTTCGGGCGGAGCGGCCGGGAGTGTGGATTGCGCTGATTGCCATTGCGGGTGTGATTGCGTTTGCGGCGGCGCTGATTGCCGCCGCGCGCAACGCCGCGCGCGGACTGACCGCAAAGCAGAACCTCGCGATCAAATGCGCGCAGATTCCGGCGTACGTTTTGAATTTTGCGCTGGCGATACTCGGCGTAACGATGAGCGTGTTCGGCCTTCCGATGATTTTCTGGGCGATTGCGATCGATTTCCTCAGCATTCTGACGACCGGAATCAGCGCGATCGGCTGCGGGCGCACCCTCTGTAAAACGGGAAAAATTGCAAAAACCGCCGCCGCCTGGACGACGATTGGCAGCTTCGTCTATTGCGCCGACGTGGCGATTGCGATTGCGTGGTATTGCTGGGAGAGAGGAAATGGCCGGGAAAAAGAAAAAACGCGTGGATGAGTATAATGTGAAAATGCTCGCGCTGTGGGTGCGGTACGGATGGCCGATCGCGATGCTCGCGCTCACCTGTGTGCTGGAAAGCCCGCTGTTTCTCGGAATCAATCTGTGCGCGTTCGCGCTTTATCTGTTCATCGGCTACAAGCTGAAATGGAAGCATATTTACTGTTCATATCAGGACGCCTATCACCAGAAAATGACGCCGAATCGCATGAAGTGGAGCATGATCAGAAAAAGCGACGCCTATGGGATTCCGGCTTTCTTTTGCATAATGGGCATAGCATTGATCATAACTTGTATATTAGGAAAGACATAAAGACGCGCCCAAGCTGCAATAAAACAGCAAGGGCGCTTTCGAATTCTCCCCAAATAAGGGCTTAAACAAAGGGCGCAAGCCGTCACCACGACGGCGCAGCGACCGGGGCAATGGGAAATGAGTAGCCTTTTCGAACCTACAAAGAAATCGGGTCGCTGTCCGACCCGATTTCGTCGCGATCAAAGGCGGCAGCAACTGCGTCAAGGCTCAGCCTTGGCCAACGTGCCCATGGGGTCCCAGGGGGCTAGTTCGACCGGGGGGAGATCGGCGTAGGACGCGAGATCGCCCAGGTATTCGCGCTCAATCGCCGCCTGATAAACGTATGCGTCAAACCAGGTGTCGGAGCAAACATAGTAGCCCTTTTCACCGCGCTTGTCGCCCCAGCTGTTCTCGATCTTCCAGCGTACCGGCGCACCGTTTTCGAGGTGTACGCCCGTGATGACCATCGCGTGGTTCATCGCGGAGAAACCGTAGTCCAGCGCGTCCGCCTTCGAAATCGCCAGATCCAGACCCGTCAGCAGCTCGTCGCGGAAGCACTGATCATCCCATACGCCGCGCTCGCGATCGCCGTATTTGCCAACATCGCTGCCGAACCAGACCACCTTGCCCGCCTCGAGCTGCGCAATAACCGCGCGCTTGAACTCGTCCATCGGCAGATTCAGATGCTTGACCGCATTGCCGCCGACAACGTTTCCGAGGAAGCGCACCGTGTAGGTCTGATGATACGGCT
The DNA here is from genome assembly GCA_934663595.1 of uncultured Clostridia bacterium. GTDB lineage: Bacteria > Bacillota > Clostridia > Christensenellales > Aristaeellaceae > Faecivicinus. The sequence continues at coordinate 4,819 of CAKUKM010000012.1, forward strand.
TGTCGGCCGTCGGCGCGTGAATCACGCTCACAATGCGATCCAGCAGATCGCCGATGTACTTGTCGCGGAACGTGTGCGGCGTCAGATTCTCTTCGCAGTGATAGACCTTGTCCTTGTCCACATATTCAAAATTGAACGCGCGCGGCGGCTCCGTGTAGCACGAGCAGAGGAACGCGTAGATCCTGCCGAGCATTTCTGCCTTTTCCGCCTGAATCGCCTCTTCGGACGCGTGCGCCGCCGCCATGCCGCGCAGCTTTACCGCGCATGCCTTCAGGTTGCGGTTCAGAACGTGATTCATGCCCTGCGTGTGCGAGGACTGGAAGGTCTCGCTGTAGGCGTCCTTCGGAACCAGGCCGTATTTGCGAACGATGTTGGCGAACATGTCCCACTGGCCGCCGTCGTGAACGCCGGTCGCGAGAATGAAGCTCACCTCGCGATCGTCCGTCGGGCGATCCGCCGTGGCGAGAATCGACTCGAGAAAGTAATTCGCGCGCTCAAATTTGTCCCAGAAGGCCAGATAGCTCTGCGAAAGCTCAAACGATTCCAGATTCAGATCGTTCGCAATCTTCTCGCGCAGTACGTTCGTGGCCGCGAAGAGCCAGCAGCGGCCGCTCGCTTCCTGATTCGTGACCTCCAGCGTCGGAATCTCCAGAGAGAACTTCTGGCGCATCTTAAAGGCCGCCTGCGGAACGAACATTACATCGTTGATCGCCGTTTTGGAAAGCGCGAGCGTCGCCATCTGGCGCTCGGTGCTGGCGTTAAACGATTCCGACCAGCTCGAAAGCTGCGCGTCCGTTACGGGAAACTGCTTCATGAAAATCCTTCCTTTCGTATAAAACTGCATTTAGTATAGCGCAAACGCGGCAAAATGGCAAGCTCATTTGCCGCGAACGTATTCCGTGGGCGGCGAACCCACGATTTCGTGGAACCGGCGCGAAAAATAGAGCGGATTTTCAAACCCGACCGACGCCGCCACCGCCTTTACGCTCAAATCGCCGCGCCGGAGCAGCGCGCAGGCATGGCGAATCCGCACCTGCGTAAGCGCCTGCATCGGCGTGAGCTTGAGCTCGGAAACGAACAGGCGATACAGCTGGCTGCGGCTGACCCCGACATGGCGCGCGACGTCCGAAATGCCGATCGGCAGAGCGAAATGGTTTTCAATGTAATTGCACGCGCGGCGCACCGTGTCGTCCCGCTCGCGGGCCGCGCGCGCCGGGTGCTCGCGCATCAGGAGCGCCAGCAGCTGATACAAAAGCCCCGTCATCGCCGCCGATTCATGAAAGCGGCTCCCGCGCGAGAAATAAATCTGCATCACCAGCCGGCAGGCCGTTTCGCCCACGTCGCGCAGCACCGGTTCCTCCAGATCGATGCGCTCCAGCAGCAGCTCCGCGTCCGTTCCGTGAAAGCCCACCCAGCAGTATTCCCACGGGTCGTCCGCGCTGGACTGATAGAAAATGCGCATGTCCGGCCGCGACAGAAACAGATCGCCCGCCCGCAGCTCGCGGCGCACGCCGTTGCTTTCGTAAACGCCGCTTCCGGAAATGACGTAATGAATCAAAAAGTGATCCCGCACGCCGGGGCCCCAGCTGTAGCCCGGCTCGCAGCGCTGCAGGCCGGTATTGCAGACGTTGAGCGCCGCCAGCTCGCGCTGCGGATATTTATAGGAATACTTGTAGAGCATTCTGAATGCCTCCTTCTGAATTCATTGTACCGCAGTTGGATTCAGAATGCAACAAAAATGCATGCCTGCGCACGAATCGTTTATTGAAAAGCGCGCGCGGCGGCGCTACAATAGAGGCGTAGAATGAAATAAAGGGGCGAGAGGTATGAAGGTATTGGTGACCGGCGGCGCCGGCTTTATCGGAAGTCATACGTGCGTGGAGCTGCTGAACGCGGGCCACGAGGTGGTCGTGATCGACAATTTCGTCAACTCCAAGCCCGATGCGCTCGACAGCATCCGCAAAATTACCGGAAAGGATCTGACGCTCTGCGAGTGCGATCTGCGCGACCGCGCGGCCGTCCGCAAGGCGTTTGACGACAATCGGATCGACGCGGTGATCCATTTCGCGGGCCTGAAGGCTGTGGGCGAGAGCGTCGAAAAGCCGATGGAGTATTACGACAACAACCTGGTCGGCTTCCTGGTTCTGGCCCAGGAAATGCGCGACCACGGCGTGAAGAAGCTGGTGTTCTCCTCGTCCGCGACGGTGTACGGCATGAACAATCCCGTTCCGTTCCGCGAGGATTACCCGACCAGCGCAACCAACCCCTATGGATACACGAAGGTCATGATCGAGCAGATGCTGCGCGACATCGCCAAGGCCGATCCGGAATGGAGCATTTGCATGCTCCGGTATTTCAACCCCATCGGCGCGCACGAGAGCGGCCTGATCGGCGAGAATCCCAACGGCATTCCGAACAACCTGCTGCCGTACGTCGCGAAGGTGGCCACCGGCGAGCTCGACCATCTGAATGTGTTCGGCGACGATTACGATACGCCCGACGGAACCGGCGTGCGCGATTATATCCATGTCGTGGATCTCGCGCTGGGCCATCTGGCGGCGCTGGAATACACGAACGCGCACCGCGGCGCGGAGGCGATCAACCTCGGCACCGGCAGGGGAACGAGCGTGCTGGAGATCGTGCACGCGTTTGAAAAGGCGTGCGGCCATGCGATTCCCTATAAGATCGCGCCGCGCCGCCCCGGCGACATCGCCACCTGCTATGCGGACACGGAGAAGGCGGAGCGCGAGCTGCACTGGCACGCGACCCGCAATATCGACGACATGTGCCGCGACGGCTGGAACTTCGTTGAGAAGAATCGTTAAAACATCGAAAACGCAGACGCGCCCTGGGGTACGTCTGCGTTAATTTTTATTCAAAAATGGGCTGTTTACGGGATTTATATGCAATAGAATTCTGGAAAAAGACGTACATTATGCAATTTGTGGCGGCAAAATCTGCAATTACCGGGAAAATCAGGGGAAAAAGGCAGGAAATTCGGAGAGATGCATGCTTAAAAATGCATTTTTACCGAAAAGAGCGGAAAACGCACCATCGCCGCATAAAAACACAAAAATTTACTTGACAATCTGCGTCCGCGAATGTATAGTACATATAACGTTTTTGCCGGATGCATTCACCGTGCGGCCCGGCGAAAAACGGCAAATAATAAGGAGGGAACTGATTATGAAGTGCACTAAAATGCTCGCTATGCTCCTCGCGCTCGCGATGGTACTGACCATGGGTTCGTTTGCCCTGGCGGAAGAGACCATTAAGATTGGCATGATCGGCCCGCTGACCGGCGGAGCTGCCAGCTACGGCACTTCTGTTGCGCAGGGCGCGCAGATCGCCGTAGACGAGATCAATGCGCTCGGCGGTATGCAGATTGAGCTGAATTGTCAGGACGACGAGCACGACGCTGAAAAGAGCGTCAACGCCTACAACACGCTGTGGGACTGGGGCGCTCAGATGATCGACGGCTGCGTCACCACCAGCCCGTGCATCGCGGTTGCGACCGAGGCCTATAACGACCGCATGTTCATGCTGACCCCGTCCGCTTCTTCTCTGGACGTGATCAAGGACAAGGACAATGTCTATCAGGTTTGCTTTACCGATCCGGCGATGGGCACCGCGTCCGCGCAGTACATCTTCGATCACAAGCTGGCGACCAAGGTAGCGGTCATTTACAACAATGCCGACGCGTATTCCACCGGCTGCTATCAGACCTTCGAGGCCAAGGCGAAGGAGCTGGGCCTTGAGATTGCGACTGTCGCGACCTTCAACAACGACACCACCGACTTCTCCGTTCAGGTCACCAGCGTGAAGGAATCCGGCGCGGAGCTGGTTTTCCTGCCGATGTACTATCAGCCGGCTTCCATGATCCTGCAGCAGGCGGCTTCGATGGATTACAAGCCCGTTTATTTCGGCACCGACGGCATGGACGGCATCCTGAACATCGAGGGCTTCGACGCTTCTCTGGCGGAGGACATGATCCTGATGACCCCCTTCTCCGCGACCGCTCCCGATGAGAACGTCGTGAACTTCGTGACCAAGTATCAGGAGAAGTACGGCGCGACGCCCGACCAGTTCGCGGCGGACTCCTACGATGCGATCTACACGCTGTATGAAGCGGCGAAGGTTGCCGGCGTCACCTCCGACATGACTGCGGACGAGTGCTGCGACAAGCTGATCGAGGCGATGAAGACGCTGACCATTAACGGCGTAACCGGCACGATGACCTGGAGCGAAACCGGCGAGGTCACCAAGGAGCCGAAGGCCGTTCAGATCAAGGACGGCGTGTACGTCGATCTCGTGACTGAATAAAACTACGGTTTTTCCGCATTCCGCCCCCGGATATTCGGGGGCGGGATACGGCGTATTATCGCATACAGGTGAGGTAACCGACTTCTGCCGACATTCGATGGGGAATTGCCGGCAAACGTTGGTTACCTTGCGGCATTTCAAACAGACGAGGGGTTGTGAGACAAATGACATTGTTTCTTTCCTATCTGATCAACGGAATCAGTCTGGGAAGCGTCTATGCCATCATCGCGCTGGGCTATACGATGGTTTACGGCATTGCGAAGATGCTGAACTTTGCCCACGGCGACATCATCATGGTCGGCGCCTATATTTGTTTCTGGGCGATGCAGTCGTTGGGCTGCCCGACGATTGTTTCGATTTTGATTGCAATGATCGTCTGCACGGTGCTGGGCATGGTGATTGAGCGCCTCGCCTATAAGCCGCTGCGGCAGGCGACGTCGCTGGCGGTGCTGATTACCGCAATCGGCATGAGCTATCTGCTTCAGAATATCGCGCTTCTGATCTGGGGCGCGAATCCGAAGAACTTTGCCAGCGTCGTTACGATCGGCAAGCTTTCGCTGTTTGACGGCAGCCTCCTGATTACCGGCGAGGCGATCGTAACGGTGCTGGCCAATATCGTGATCATGGTTGCGCTGACGCTGTTTACCGGCAGAACCAAGATGGGCAAGGCGATGCGCGCGGTGTCCGAGGACAAGGGCGCGGCGGAGCTGATGGGCATCAACGTAAACGCCACGATTTCGGTGACGTTTGCCATCGGCTCGGCGCTGGCGGCGATCGCGGGCGTGCTGCTGTGCTCGTCGTATCCGATGCTGATGCCGACCACCGGCTCCATGCCGGGCATTAAGGCGTTCACGGCGGCGGTATTCGGCGGCATCGGCTCGATTCCGGGCGCGATGCTCGGCGGCGTGCTGCTGGGCATCATCGAAATTCTGGGCAAGGCCTATATTTCGCAGGAGCTGGGCGACGCTTTCGTGTTCGCGGTGCTGATCGTCGTGCTGCTGGTCAAGCCCACGGGCCTTCTGGGCAAGCAGGTCCACGAGAAAGTGTGAGGTGAGAAGGATGAAGCAGAGAAGAAAAACGTTCGCAAGCAATCTCATCACCTATCTGATCGTAATCGCGGCGTATATCGCCTGCCAGTTCCTTTTAAAGGGCAACATGATGACGCGCTCGCTGAAGGGCCAGCTGGTTCCGATCTGCGTGTACGTGGTGCTTACCATTTCGCTGAACCTGACGGTGGGTATTTCCGGCGAGCTGAGCCTGGGCCATGCGGGCTTCATGTCCGTCGGCGCGTTTGCGGGCATTGTGATGTCCGCGTGGCTGAGCGCGCGCTTCGGGCTTGAAAACGCGGTGGTGCGCCTGATTCTGTCGATGATTGTGGGCGGCATTTTCGCGGGCCTGATGGGCGTGCTGATCGGCATTCCGGTGCTGCGTCTGCGCGGCGACTATCTGGCGATCGTAACGCTCGCGTTCGGCGAAATCATCCGAAACGTTTTGAACTGCCTGTACATCTCGATGGGCCCGGGCACGGAGAAATTCGTCGCCAGCGCGACCGACCCGAACGTATTTACCAAGACCTACGCGCTCGACCGCGTGCATGCGCAGCTGTTTAACGCGATGGATTCGGATTGGACGGTCGTGGTCAACGGCCCCGCGGGCGCGACGGGCGTGGAGAAGATCGCGACGTTCGGCATGGGCTTTGCGCTGATTCTGTTTACGCTGTTCGTGGTGCTGAACCTGATCAACAGCCGCACGGGCCGCGCGATCATGGCGACGCGCGACAACCGCATCGCGGCGGAATCCGTGGGCATCAACGTGTCCAAATACAAGATGATCGCGTTCGTGACCAGCGCGGTGCTCGCGGGCATGGCGGGCGCGCTGTACGGACTGAATTATTCGACCGTTCCGGCGTCGAAGTTCAAATTCGATACGTCGATTCTGATTCTGGTGTTCGTGGTGCTGGGCGGCATCGGCAATATCCGCGGCTCGGTGATCGCGGCGGCGCTTTTGACGATCCTGCCCGAGCTGCTGCGCGAATTCAGCGATTACCGCATGCTGGTTTACGCGGTGATCCTGATTGTGGTGATGCTCGCGACGAACAGCCCGGCGATTCGCCAGATCCTGGACATGATCAATCCGGTTCGCAAGATTCGCAAAATGGTCAAGGCAAAGAAAGCGCGCGGAGGTGATCGGGCATGACGCAGGCACGCAAAATCAACACGAAAATGGCCCCCGTTCCGAGCTACAGTATCGTTCCGGAGCGCGATCTGGACAAGCGCCCGGTACTGGAGGCGCGGCATCTGGGCATTGAATTCGGCGGCCTGAAGGCGGTGGAGGACTTTAACCTCACGATCGGCAAAACCGAAATCGCGGGCCTGATCGGCCCGAACGGCGCCGGCAAGACGACCGTATTTAACCTCCTGACCAAGGTGTATCAGCCGACGATGGGCACGGTGCTGATCGACGGCAAGGACACGGCGGGCATGACGACGGTGCAGGCCAATCGCCTCGGCATCGCCCGAACCTTCCAGAATATCCGCCTGTTTTCGAATATGTCCGTGGAGGACAACGTTCGCATCGGGCTGCACAATTCCGTTCAGTACGGCATGTTCTCCGGCATTTTCCGCCTTCCGGCCTATTGGAAGCAGGAAAAGCGCCAGCACGAGGAATCGATGGAGCTGCTTTCGATTTTCAACATGCAGGATCAGGCGAATGTAAAGGCCGGGTCGCTGCCGTACGGCGCGCAGCGCAGGCTGGAAATCGTGCGCGCACTGGCGACGGAGCCGAAGCTTCTGCTGCTGGATGAGCCGGCGGCGGGCATGAATCCGCACGAGACGGAAGAGCTGATGGACAACATCATCAAGATCCGCGACCAGTTCCAGATTGCGGTCATGCTGATTGAGCACGACATGAATCTGGTCATGGGCATCTGCGAGGGCATTTGCGTATTGAACTATGGCCGCGTGATCGCCAAGGGCACGGCGGAGGAGATCCAGTCCAACCCGGTGGTCATCGAGGCGTACCTCGGAAAGAAAAAGGAGGGCTGACAGGTGAGTTTGCTGAAGGTAGAAGACGTTCACGTCTATTACGGCGCGATTCACGCGATCAAGGGCATCTCCTTCGAGGTCAACCAGGGCGAAATCGTGACCCTGATCGGCGCAAACGGCGCGGGCAAATCCACCACGCTGAATACGGTGGTCGGCCTGCTTCGCCCGCGCAGCGGCCATATCGAATTCGACGGCAAGAGCATCGTCGGCTTCCCGGCGAGCAAGATGGTTTCGCTCGGCATGGCGCTCTGCCCGGAGGGACGGCGCATTTTCCAGCAGATGAGCGTGCGCGAGAATCTGGAGATGGGCGGCTATTCCAGGCCGGCGGCGGAGATTCAGGAATCGATGGACGACGTGTTCAACCGCTTCCCGCGCCTGAAGGAGCGCGAAAAGCAGGTGGCCGGTACGCTGTCCGGCGGCGAGCAGCAGATGCTGGCGATGGGCCGCGCGCTGATGAGCAAGCCGAAGCTGCTGATGCTGGACGAGCCGTCGATGGGCCTCGCGCCGATTCTGGTGGAGCAGATTTTCGATATCATTAAGGAGCTGCACGCGGCGGGAACGACGATCCTGCTGGTGGAGCAGAACGCGCAGATGGCGCTGTCGATCGCGGACCGCGCGTATGTGCTGGGTACCGGGCGCATTACGATGTCCGGCCCGGCGGCGGACGTACTGGCGGACGATCGCGTGCGCGCGACGTATCTGGGCGGTTAAAACCCCTTTGCCCTTGCCGTGAACGCGGCAGGGGCTGTTTTCGTTGAAAGGAGAGAGTGTATGCAACCGCTGAAGCTGGATCAATTTCTGGAATACAAATTTCTTTCGAATGTTCGCTATTCGCCGGATGGAAGGCGCGCGGCGTTCGTCGTGAGCGAATGCGACGCGGGCGAAAACGGCTATCGCGCGAATCTGTATCTCTATGACGAGCGCGGAATCCGCCGCCTGTCCGGCATGGACAAGGAGAGCGCGTTCTTCTGGGAGGACGACACGCACGTGCTGTTCGCGGCCAATCGCGCCGCGGACGAGAAAAAGCGCGCCGAGGCGGGCGAGGTCTTTACCGCATATTACCGCCTGGCGACCGACGGCGGAGAGGCCGAGAAGGCGTTTGAATTGCCGATCGGCGCGGGCGAGCTGATGAAGATGGGCGAGGGCAAATACTGGTTCGTCGCGTCCGTTCACCCGGATCATCCGGACGATTACCTGCTTTCGAAGGAAGAGGCGGAGAAAAAGCGCGCCGAAAAGAAGAAGGACGCGGACTACGTGGTGCTCGAGGAGCATCCCTTCTGGATGAACGGCGGCAGCTTCCGCGACAAGGTGCGCGACGCGCTGTTTACGTTCGATGCAAAGACCGGCGAAATCAGGCGCGTGACGGACGGCGATATGGACGTCGAGGATGCGGAATATATAAACGGCAAATTCTATTATTGGGGCGAGCGCTTCGCCGGCCGGCGCGGCTATCGGCCCGGTCTGTTCGTGATCGACGGCGAAAGGGAAACCTGCCTGATTCCGCAGGGTGAGAAGTATTTTTCCACAATGCTGAAGTGCGAAGGCGGGCTGATGCTTCTGATGAGCGACGGAAAGACGTATTCCTATGAGGAAACGCCGAATCTGTATAGGCTGAATCCGGAGACGGACGCGATTGCGCTCTTCGCCGAGAACCGCGAGAATTTCTACAATTCCGTCGGCAGCGATTGCCGGCGCGGCGGCGGCTACAGTCTGCGCGCGTGCGGAAAGAATATTTATACAATTTCGACCGTCGGCGGCGCGGCGCTGCTGCGCAGGATCGACGAGAGCGGCAAAAGCGCGTTCGTCTATGCGGGCGACGGCTGCATAGACGCGTTCGATGTCAATGCAAAGGGCGAAATTCTGGCGATCGCGATGCTGGAGGGCCGGCTGCAGGAGCTGTATTCCGTGCATGCGGACGGCACGTATGCGCAGCTTTCGCACTTCAACGACGCGGTTCTGGAGGATAAATACGTTTCCGATTACGAGGAAATCACGATTCACAGCGAGGGCGAGGACATCACCGGCTGGGTGCTGAAGCCGATCAATTACGATCCGCAGAAGACGTATCCGGCGATTCTGGACATCCACGGCGGCCCGCGCACGGTGTATGGCAAGGTGTTTTACCACGAGATGCAGTATTGGGCCGGGCAAGGCTATTTCGTGTTCTTCGCCAATCCCATCGGTTCGGACGGGCGCGGCGACGCGTTTGCCGATATCCGCGGCGAATACGGCGTGCATGAATATAAAAATCTGATGGATTTCACCGACGCGGTGCTCGAGAAGCATCCGGAGATCGACAGAAAGCGCGTCGCGGTCACCGGCGGCAGCTACGGCGGCTTCATGACCAACTGGATCATCGGCCACACCGACCGCTTCTGCTGCGCGGCGACCCAGCGGAGCATTTCGAACTGGGTGAGCTTTTACGGAACGAGCGATATCGGCATACTGTTCGGCGAATACCAGACGGACGCGACGGTGTTTGACAATCCCGAAAAGATGTGGGAGCAGTCGCCGCTGAAGTACGCGAAGAATTTTGTCACGCCCACGCTGATTATCCATTCGGATTGCGACTATCGATGCCCGATTTCGGAGGGCTTCCAGCTGTATACGGCGCTGAAGGAGCGCAGCGTGGACAGCCGAATGGTGATTTTCAAGGGCGAAAACCACGATCTTTCGCGCACAGGCAAGCCGCTGCATCGCGTGCGGAGGCTCGAGGAAATCAGCAAATGGTTCGAAAAATATGCGAAATGAGGGAATTGAGCGATGAAGGCCTTGATTGTCGTGGATATGCAAAAGGATTTTATTAACGGTGCGCTCGGCACGAAGGAGGCCGAGGCGATCGTTCCCGCCGTTGCCGGGCGCATTCAGGCGGCGCGGCGCGACGGCGAAGCGATTTTCTTCACGCGCGACACGCATTCGAAGGATTATCTGAACACGCAGGAGGGCAAAAACCTGCCCGTGGCGCATTGCATTTACGGAACCGACGGCTGGCAGATCGACGCACGGCTCGATGTGGGCGACGCGGCGGTGATCGACAAGCCGGCATTCGGCTCGCTGGAGCTGGCGGCGCGCGTCGCGGCGATTCCGGAGCTGGAATCGGTGGAGCTGATCGGGCTGTGCACGGACATCTGCGTGATTTCAAACGCGATAATCCTAAAGGCGCGGCTGCCGGAAACGCCGGTGTTCGTGCGCGCGGATTGCTGCGCAGGCGTAACGCCCGCAAGCCACGAAAACGCGCTGAACGCGATGAAAATGTGCCAGATTGGTATTCTGTAAACGAAGAAGGAGCGGAAAAGCCGCTCCTTTTTCATTTTCCCTCTTGACTCTGACATGGTGGCAGGCGTTATGCTGTATGCGAGCTCAAAACACGATTGGCATGGAGGTACCGCGATGCTGAAAATCGGCGACTTTTCCAAATTATCCAGAGTCAGCGTGCGCATGCTGCGCTACTATGGCGAGTTGGGCCTGCTGAAGCCTGCTGAAATCGATCGATTTACCGATTACCGCTATTACCGCGAGGAGCAGCTGACGACGGTCGGCCGCATTACCGCGCTGCGGGACATGGGCTTCGGCCTTGCGGAGATCGGCGAAATCCTGAATGAATACGATTGCCCCGAGCGGCTGCTGGCGCGGCTGTCGGTGCGCAGGGCGGAGCTGGAGGCGGAGCGGCGCGAGGTGGAGCACAGGCTCATGCGGCTCGAATACACGCAAATGCGATTGAGAGAGGGGAAGAATATGAATTACAATGTCAATATCCGCGAGATTCCGGAGCGCTACGCCGCGTGCGTGCGCATGATTTTGCCCAGCTACGAGCAGGAGGGCCTCGCGTGGGCGGCGCTGATGCGCGATACCGAGAAGCTGAATCTGATTCCCGACGACCCGTGCATCTGCTGCGCGCTGTTTCACGACGGCGAGCACAAGGAGAGCGACGTGGACGTCGAGGTGCAGAAGACGGTCAAAGGGCGCTATCCCGATACGGGCAGCGTGCAGTTCCGGACGCTGCCCGCGGTCACGGTGGCCAGCTGCGTCATCAAGGGCTCGTATGAGCAGATGAACGAGGCCTATGCCGCATGCTCGAAATGGATCGAGGCGAACGGCTACGCGCTGAACGGCCCGGTATTCAACATTTACCACGTAAGCCCCCACGAAACGCAGAACCCGGAGGAATACGTAACGGAAGTATGCTGGCCGGTGCGCAGGAAGTAAGGAGAAAAAATCCCATCGCAAATCGCGGTGGGATTTATGCTTATGTACGCCTGCTTATTCTACGCGGAGGCTGATATCGCCGTAGCTGGTTGTGGCTTCTACGGGGTTCGTTCCGCGGGAATCGGGCACGCGCACGTCGCCCAGCGAGGATTTTACGCGGAAATCGTAGCCGCCGGGCAGGTCGCGGAGCGTGCCGCGGATATCGCCGTTGGCGGTGGAGAGCACGACGCCGCATCCGCTCGCGTCGCGCACCGCGATATCGCCCGATTTGGTGCGCGCAATCAGCTCGCGACGGGACTGCGCGCGGTCGAGATGCAGATCGCCGCTCATTGCCGAAAGCTGAATCTGTTCGGCGGTAACGGACGCGATCGAGCAATCGCCGCTGGTGAGCGCGGCCTGGAACGCTCCGGTGAACGCGCAATCGCGGGCCTGCAGATCGCCGCTGACGGTTTTGATGGTGCACGGGCCGGCCTGCGCGTCGCGCAGCTCGACGTCGCCGCTGACGGTTGCGGCCTGAATTGCGTTTGCAGTGCGCAGCTCGGAAAGCTCGAGATCGCCGCTCACGCTTTCGGCAAACAGCGAATCGGCGGACAGATGCTCGAGCTTTACTTCGCCGCTGCGCGTCTGAATGCGCGCATCGCCGGAAAGGGTCGCGTTCTCGAGGGAGATATCGCCGCTTGCGGTGTGGATTTCGGCATTTGCCGCGATGAAATCCTGCGCTTCCAGATTGCCGCTCGCGCTGGACAGCATTGCGTCGGCCGTGCAGTGAACGCCGTGGAGCGCCATATCGCCGCTCGCGCTGGACAGCGAAAGCATGTTCACGTTCTGATCGCTGATTTCGATATCGCCGCTCGACGTGCGCACGCTCAGGGACTCGACGCTGCCCGCGAGGCGCACCGTCAGCCGGCGGCTCGAAAGCATGTTGAAGAACGAGAACGGTTTTTCCGGCTTTTGGCGGATATAGCGGATCACCAGCGCGCCGTCCTGTTCGGACAGGCTGTAATCCTCGGCCGAGCAGTTTTCATACTGCAATTCGTAAGCGCCGTTTTCCGCGCCGGATTCGACGGTGATATCGCCGCTCGGGTCCTCGATGGACACGCTGCTGAGCGCGCGCGGCTGCGTCTGCTGCGGAACGGGCTTCGAGGCGTTCAGCTCGCGCCAGCTCTGCAGCACGCCGCGCGCAATGCTCTCCGGATCGCCCAGCGCCGCGACCGCTTCGGACTCGTCCATGCCGCCCTCCATGCGGTCGGCGATCATTTCGGAATAGTATTCGCGCGTGCGGTCGCGCTCTTCCTTCGGCAGGTTGTTCAGCTGCTGCGTCAATTCAAACAGAAAAAGTTCCTTCGTCATTGCCTTCACCCTCCGCTTCGCGTTCAATGATCTGATAGGCGTGCATTACGGCCTTCCATTCCTCCAGAAAATCGAGGATTCGCTGCCGCCCTGCATCCGTGATTTGATAGTATTTTCGCAATCGTGAATTGTGTTCCACCGAATAGACCGTGACCAGTCCGCCGCTTTCCAGCCGCCTCAGGATTGGATAGAGCGTCGATTCCGTGATTTCAATCAGCTCGCTCACGTCCTTGACCAGCTGGTAGCCGTAGGAATCTCCGCGCCGCAATACCGCCAGCACGCAGATGTCCAACAGCCCGCGCCTGAGCTGCGCATCCATGTTATCGCCTCCGTTCGCATAATACTATATCACACATAGTATAATATGTCAAGAGATAAATGGGAATTTTTGAAATAAAAAACGCTCGAGGGGTTTGAAACCTCTCGAGCGAAATGAATATTGCAATTGGAAACGGCGCTCATTTGCCCATTTTCTTTGCGAAGGCGGCCAGGGCGTCGGGAATGTGAATCTGCTGCGGGCAGACCTGTTCGCAGCTGTGGCACGCGATGCACGCGGTCGGCTGCTTGTCCTCCGGAACGGCGGCGAGGCCCATTGCGGAGATGAACGCGCCGGAGCCCGCGGCCATGGATTCGTTGTACAGCTTCAGCAGCTCCGGAATCGGCAGATGCATCGGGCAATGGCTTACGCAATAGTGGCAGCCCGTGCAAGGCACGGCCGTGCGGGCGATCATGCCGTCGGCAATGGAGAGAATCAGCTGCATTTCCGATTCGGAGAGCGGCTTTTCGGTTTCGTTGGTCGCGATATTGTCCTTGACCTGCGCAAGCGAGCTCATGCCCGAAAGCGTCACCACGACCTCCGGCAGACTCTGCAGGAAGCGGAACGCCCAAGCGGGAATGCCCTCGTCCGGGCGCGCGGCCTTCAGGAGAGCTTCGTCCTCCGGGCGCAGCGAGGCCAGTTGGCCGCCGCGCACCGGCTCCATGACCCATACGGGGATATTCCATTCCTTCAGCAGCTCCAGCTTGCCCTTCGCATCCTGGAATTTCCAATCGAAGTAATTCAGCTCGATCTGGCAGAATTCCATGTCCTTGCCGTAGGCCTCCAGGAAGCGGCGCATGGTGGGGATATCGCCGTGGGCGGAGAAGCCCAGATGGCGAATGCGGCCGCTGCGCTTCTGCTCCATCAGGTAATCGTAGATTTTGTATTTCGGATCGAGATATGCGTCGATATTCATCTCGCACACATTGTGGAAGAGATAGAAATCAAAGTAATCCACCCGGCACTTCTCCAGCTGGCGAAGGAAGATCGATTCCACCTTGTCCATGTTGCTCAGATCATAGCCGGGGAATTTCGACGCGAGATAGAATTTCTCGCGCGGGTATTGGGAAAGAAATTCGCCCACGACCAGCTCGGAATTGCCGCTGTGATAGCCCCACGCGGTGTCGAAGTAATTCACGCCGTGCGATATGCAGTAATCCAGAATCTCGCGCGCCGCCGACACGTCGATGCGGCTGTCGTCGCCGTCCAGCACCGGCAGACGCATGTTGCCCATGCCCAGCGCCGAGAGCTTCAAGCCCTTGAATTCATTGTAAAGCATTGCCTGTTCCTCCTTCATGCTCCTTACAGTCGCGCTCCCACGACAGCACGCCCGTGCGCACCGCCGCTTCATAACGGCTCACCTTAAAGGAAAGCTTCTCAATCGCCGCGTCCAGCTGCGCGCGCTGCTGCTGCAGATCGAAAAGCACCTGCGCGAGCAGATCGCGCCGCTCCGCAAACGTCCTGTCTCCGGCCTGAAACAGGCGCACGTATTCGCTGATCCGCTCCACGGGAACGCCCGCGCTGCGCAGACAGACTGCATTCTCCACCCAGCCGACGTCCGTTTCGTCGTAATCGCGAATTCCGCTGTTCGTGCGGTGCACCGGCGGAATCACGCCGATCTTTTCATAATACCGAAGCGTGTCCGGCGTCAGATCGTATTTTTCGCATACCTGCTTAATGGTCATCCGCTCGCCTCCCTCCGCATTCAGTATACAACATGGAGTTGACTCTAAGTCAATACTTCCGGATAAAAAAGTTAGCATGAGGGAAAACCTCATGCCAGTAATAGTTATTTGTGAATGCGCCTTGCCAGCGCGTTTACGCCCCGGTCGATCGCGAGTCCCAGCGCCACGGAGGCGAGCACGTCGCTCGGGAAATGCACGAACAGATACAGCCGCGAAAGCGCGATCAGCGCGGCCAGCGGCACGGCGATCCAGCCGAATTTGCGGTTTGCGCGCGTCAGCGCCGCCGCCGCGATCACCGAGGCCAGCGTGTGCCCGGACGGAAACGAATAGTCCTTCGGCAAATCAATCAGCAGCGGGACGTTCGGGTCCAGCCAGCAGGGGCGCGGCCGCGCGACCCAGTTCTTGAGCGCGACATTGCCGATCAGCACGCCGATTGCCAGCCCGCACAGCAGCCAGAGGCCGTTTTTGCGGTATTTTTTCGAGGCGAGCAGCGCCATTCCGCAGAGAATCCAGATTGCGCCCGTGTCGCCGAGATGCGTAATCAGCGGCATCAGCGCATCCAGAAGCGAGCAGGAAAGCAGCCCGCGCAGGCCGTCCAGCAGCCGCCAGTCCAGATTTTGAATCCACTGCAGCATGTCAGCCTCCTATAAATGCGAGTTTTACGCCGCTGGCCGCCAGCGTTACCACGATTCCCGCCGCAAGCACGCCCAGCACGATCGCCGGAAACGCCCGCTTGAACGGCAGATTCAGCATTGCGGCAATCAGCGCGCCCGTCCATGCGCCCGTGCCGGGCAGCGGAATGCCCACGAACAGCGCAAGGCCCCAGAACGCGTATTTCTGAACGGACGGCGTGCGCTTTGCGGCGTGCCGCTCCACCCAGAGCGCCAGATCGCCCAGCCTTCCGCCGCGCGCCTTCATCCAGGCGAGAATGCTGCGAATGAACAGAAGAATCAGCGGAACGGGCAGGAGATTGCCCAGCATCGCTGCGCATGCGTCGCTCGCAATCGCGAACGGAATCGCGCCGCGCAGCTCGATGACCGGCACCATCGAAATCAAAAACGTCTTAATCAGCGGCGACATGGCTTTTCCCCCTCGCAATCGCAAGGCCGATCAAGCTCAGCACCGCGCCCAGCGCCGCGAACGCCCCGGTTTGTGCGAGCGCCGCGTTCAGCTCGCCGCCGCACGGCTCCGCAAGGCCCGCAAAGCACGGCGCGTAATACCCCAGCTTCAGCCAATACGAGGAAATCAGGCAGATCGCGCTGTTGAGCGCCATGCCCGCCGCCGCGCCGCGCAAAGCGGCAATCAGGATTTTCTTCATGGAAATTCCTCCTTAGAACCAGATACAATCGGACAGCTTGCGCTCGTGTCCGCCGGCGGGCTGATTCAGAATTTCGCCCTGGAACCACAGCTCGGTCGAGCCGCCGCCATCGAGGTTGATCGCCGTCTGCACGCCGAGATTGACGAACATCGACTGCAGCGTCTGCAGCGAAATGCCCTCGGAATAGCCCGGCTGGCGGCCGTCGATGATGAGAATTACGTAGTGCTTCGGCGAGATCATGCCGATCGCCGTGCGCGGTTCGCGGCGCGTATCGCGGGTGGAAATTACGTCGAAAGAAGAGGGGAATTCCACGGCATGGCCGTCCTGAACGAGCACCGGGCCGAATTCAAACGTATTCTGAACGCCCGATTCCTGCAGACGCTTCGCGAGTGCCTCCGGCGTTTCCAGAGTGCGATCGGACACGGTTTCAAACGAGCCGTCCGGCAGGATGGCCAGCATGTGGCGCGTGGTATCGTGCACGCGCAGCATCTCGCCGTTTCGGAGAATTACGCCGTAGCGATGGGTGCCGAAATCGTCGGCGTTGATCGCCAGCACCGCGCCCTCGCGCTGGGCCATTGTGGAAAGCGCCTCGAAGTCGCCCTGCGAAATGGCGGCGTGGAAGCCGGACGCATCCTGAATCTGCACGTCCACCGCAAAGCCGGCGGACTGGTCGCCGTAGATTTTCTTGATTGCGATCGAGCGCGCGGCGTCCTCATAGGAATAATCATAGGGCCCTTCAAAGCAGGGCGTTTCCCAGGTGCTCTCCTGCGCATAGGCCATCGTGGAAAGCGCCAGCATCAGCACGAGCGCCCAGAGAATCAGCTTCGTTTTCATATTGCTCAACTCCTTTGCAGTTTGTGGTTTCACTATACCGCGCGAAAATAAGAATTCCATGAGAATGCAAGAACAAATATTTCTTATATTTTTCTTACATTGCCATGCTATAATCGCATTGAAAACGGGAGAGAGGGCTTTGAATATGCGACTGCTTCTTGTGGAGGACGATACGGCGCTGCGGGAGATCCTCAGAAAGCGCCTGGTGCAGGAGGGCTACGCGGTGGACGCGTGCGGCGACGGCAGCGAGGAGCTGGAATACGCCGTCAGCGCGCCGTATGACGGGATCATTCTGGATATCATGCTGCCCGGAATCGACGGGCTGACGATCCTGTCCAATCTGCGCGCCCGGGGCATGGACACGGCCGTTTTGCTGCTGACGGCGCGGGACGCGGTGAATGATCGCGTGCGCGGACTGGACTGCGGCGCGGACGATTATCTGACCAAGCCGTTCGCCTATGAGGAGCTGTCCGCGCGGCTGCGCGCCATGATGCGCCGGCATGCGCCTTCGCGGTCGCCGGTGCTGCGCGTGGGCGAATTGGAGATTGACACGACCACGCGCAGCGTCCATCGCGGCGGGCGCGTCGTTTCGCTCACGGCCAAGGAATACGCGCTGCTGGAATATATGATGCGCAACGCCGGGCAGGTGCTCACGCCCGGGCAGATTTACGATCACGTGTGGGATTATCAGGGCGGACTGGATTCCAATCTGGTGCCGGTTTATATCGGCTATCTGCGCGCGAAGATCGATCGCGGCGAGAATGTGAAGTACATCCAGACCGTGCGCGGCTTCGGCTATGTGCTCAGGGAGGAGAAAAATGCGGAATAAGCTCACGCTGCGCGTCAAGATGGCGCTGTGGTTTACCGGATCGGTGCTGGTGGTTACGGCTTTGTTCTTCAGCGCCATGTATTTCACCACGCGCGCAAAGCTGAACGGCATGCTCCGCGACGACCTTTCGCTGGCGCTGGAGCAGCTCTCTTCGCAGGTGGAGCGCGAAAACGGCTATCTCATCTTCGAGGATGAAACGCCGGTCAAGTCGGGAATCAGCTATTATATTATGGAGGAAAACGGCAGCGAGCTCGCCTCCCGCGGCGAGGACATTGCGCTGTTTGATACCGTGCCGGTGCGCGAGGGCGAATTTACGCGCGCGCATCGCGGCGAAGAAGACTGGCTGCTGCTGGATTCCGCGCCGATTGTGGTCGAGGGCGAGGGCGTGCGCATTCGCGTGGCGACCCCGCGCGCGCAGGTGCGGCAGACGCTGGGCGTATTCAAGGCGATTTTCCTCTTCGGCGTGCCGGTCATGACGGCGCTGGCGGCGCTGATCGGGTTCCAGATCGCCCGGCGGTCGCTTTCGCCGATTCACCGGATCATCGCGTGCGCCAATGAGATTGCCGGCGGCGATCTGGCGCGGCGCGTGCCCGAGGAACCGACGGCCGACGAGCTGGGCGAGCTGACGCGGACGCTGAATCGAATGCTGGCCTCGCTGGAGGATTCCTTCCGGCGCGAGCGGCGATTTGCCTCGGACGCGTCGCACGAGCTGCGCACGCCGGTGGCGGTGATTCTGGCGTATACCGAAAGCCTGCTGGCGGACGGGGCGCTTTCCGGCGAGGCGCGCGAGCGGGCGGAGACCATATTGAACGAATGCCGGAGAATGCAGCGCATGATCGACCAGATGCTGACGCTGGTGCGCGGGCAGGAGGGCCGCTATCCGGTCACGATGGAGAATATCTGCTTAAACGACGTGTTCGACGGCGTGGCGATGGTGCTGGAGCCGATTGCCGCGCAGCGCGAGATTCATACGCATTTCGATCTGGACGGGCGAATTGAGCTGATTGCCGACCAGAGCCTGATTACGCAGCTTCTGCTGAATCTGACCGAGAACGCCGTGAAATACGGCAAAAAGGGCGGCGACGTATGGGTGAACGCCGCGCGGGACGGCGAAAGCGTGCGCCTGACCGTGACCGACAATGGAATCGGCGTCAGCCGCGAAAACCTGAATCACATATTCGAGCGGTTTTTCCGCGCCGATACGGCGCGCGACCGCAGTGGAACCGGCCTCGGCCTGTCCATCGCGCAGTGGATCGTGAATCTCCATGGCGGAACGATTCGCGCCGAAAGCGAGCCGGACGTCGGCACCCGATTTACCGTAACGCTGCCCGTAAGAACCTGATTGCGGAAAGGAAAGTTTCCATGGAAAACAGAAAATTCGCGCTCATCCCCGCCTATCAGCCGGATGAGAAGTTAAGTGCGCTTTGTTTCAGCCTGAAGGAGAAGAATTACGAGATCGTCGTGGTCGACGATGGCAGCGGAGAGGCGTATTCCGGAATTTTTGAATCCGTAAAGCCCTGCGCGACGGTGCTTTCCTATTTGCCGAATCGCGGCAAGGGCGCGGCGCTCAAGACCGGGCTCGCCTATATTCAGACCGTTTGCGCGCCCGGCGACGTGGTCGCGACCGCCGATGCGGACGGCCAGCACCGCCCGGAGGATATCGAAAAGACCGTGCGCGAGGCGTTTTTGAATCCCGATGCGCTGGTGCTGGGCAGCCGGGCGTTTACGGGCAAGGTGCCGCTGCGCAGCCGGCTGGGCAACGGCATTACCCGCGGCATGTTCGGCGCGCTGGCGGGACACAGGGTTCGCGATACGCAGACCGGGCTGCGCGCGTTTTCGTGCGCGAAGATTCCGTTCATGGCCGAAATCCGCGGCGACCGGTATGAATATGAAATGAACGTGCTGCTCGAATGCTCGCGCAAGCGCGTTCCGATTCGCGAAATCCCGATCGAGACGGTGTATATCGACGGCAACGCCTCTTCGCATTTCCATCCGGTGCGCGATGCATGGCGGATTTACCGCGAGCTGTTTGCGTTCGCCGCGTCGTCGTTCGCGGGCTTCGTTACGGATTACGGCCTGTTCAGCCTGCTTTCGGCGCTGCTGGGAAGCGCGCTGCTGCCGCTTTGCAATGTGCTTGCGCGGATCGTGAGCGCGAGCGTGAATTACCTGCTCAACCGGCGGTACGTGTTTCATGATCAGGGGAGCGTAAAGCAGTCCGCGCCGCGATACGCGCTGCTGGCGTGCGCGATTCTGGGCGCGAACACGCTGATTCTGATGCTCCTTGCCGACGGATGGAAGGTCAATCGCTATGCCGCGAAGCTGATGACCGAAATTCTGCTGTTCGCGGTGAGCTGGGCGGTGCAGAAATCCGCGGTATTCGTCTCGCGCCGCGCCTGATTCGTTTGCCCTCGATAAAAGCGTTTGCATCTTTTCGCAGAATGTGCTATACTTAGGAGCGCTGAAAAAGAAAACGCGCAGGAGGGCATGCGAATGAATTTCGAGAAAAAGAGCGTAGAGCAGATCAAATCCGAGCTGCTTGAAAAACTGAGCACCAGCTTCGGCAGCGGACTGGATGAGGCGACGGACGAGCAGATCTATCAGGCGCTGGCTCTCATGGTGCGCGACGAGGTCATGGCGCGCCGAAGCGCGAGCCGCGGCGTGCGCAAGCAGACGGGCGCAAAAAAGGTGTATTATTTGAGCGCCGAATTTCTGGTCGGCCGTGCGCTGCACAACAACATGGTCAATCTCGTGAACGAGAAAAACTATCTGCGCGCGCTGGAGGAGCTCGGCATCGACAAGACCGTAATCTTCGAGCAGGAGCCGGAGCCGGGCCTTGGAAACGGCGGTCTGGGCCGCCTTGCCGCGTGCTTTCTCGATTCGCTGACGACGCTGAAGCTGCCGGCGATGGGCTGCAGCATCCGATATGAATACGGCCTTTTCCGCCAGAAGATCGTGGACGGCTATCAGGTTGAGGTGCCGGACAACTGGCTCGAGGAAGGCAACGTTTGGGAAATTCCGCGCCCGGACCAGAAGGTCGAGGTGCGCTTCGGCGGCCAGGTCACGCCCTATGACGAGGGCGGCCGCCTGAAATTCAAATACGACAATTATCTCGCCGTCGAGGCGGTGCCCTATGACATTCCCGTCGTGGGCTACGATACCACGATGGTGAATTTCCTGCGCGTATGGTCGGCCAGATCGACCAAATCGATCGATATGGATCGCTTCCAGCGCGGCGAGCATTTGCAGGCGATGGCGGAGCGCGAGCTGTGCGAGGTCATTTCGAAGGTGCTCTACCCGAGCGACGACAGCTATCAGGGCAAGGAGCTGCGCTTGAAGCAGCAGTATTTCTTCTCGTCGGCGTCGATTCAGTACGCCGTGAAGGACTTTTTGAAGGTTTACGGCCCGAAATGGGAGATCTTCCCGGACAAGGTGGCCGTTCATATCAACGACACGCACCCCGCGGTCGCCATTCCGGAGCTGATGCGCATCCTGATGGATGATCACGGCCTTTCCTGGGACGACGCGGAGGGCATTTGCCGCAAGACCTTTGCCTATACGAACCATACGGTGCTGCAGGAGGCGCTCGAGCGCTGGCCGGAATCGCTGTTTTCCGAGCAGCTGCCGCGCATTTACATGATCCTGAAGGAAATGAACCGCCGGCTGTGCGAGCAGCTGTGGGAGGTTTACACCGGCCAGTGGGAGCGCATCGGCCACATGGCGATTCTCGCGTACAAACAGGTGCATATGGCGAATCTGTGCGTCGCGTTCGCGCATTCGGTCAACGGCGTTTCGGCGATTCATACCGACATTCTGAAGAAGCAGACGTTCCACGATTATTATCTGATGGACCCGAAGAAGTTCGTGTCGATCACGAACGGCATTACGCACCGCCGGTGGCTCATTCAGTGCAACGCGCCGCTTTCGGATCTGATCGATTCGGCGATTGGCGATGGCTGGCGCAAGGATATGGACCAACTGATTCGCTTGAAGCCCTTTGCCGACGATCCGGCCTTCCGCGCGCAGTTTGAAAAGGTGAAATACCAGAACAAGCTGCGCCTGACCGAGCGCGTGCATCGCCTGCAGGGCGTGCGCATGAATCCGGACAGCATTTTCGACGCGCAGGCCAAGCGTCTGCACGAATACAAGCGCCAGCTGATGAACGCGCTGAATATTATGCTGTTCTACAACGCAATCTGCGAAAATCCGACCGGCAATTACCTTCCGCACACGTTTATCTTCGGCGCGAAGGCGGCGCCGGGCTATCAGCGCGCGAAGCTGACGATCAAGCTGATCAATTCGATTGCGGAGCTGGTGAAAAAGCATCCGGTGGCCAGCAAATACATCGACGTGGTGTTCCTGGAGAATTATTCCGTGGCGCAGGCGGAGGTGCTGATGCCGGCGGCGGATATCTCGCAGCAGATTTCGACCGCGGGCAAGGAGGCCAGCGGCACCGGCAACATGAAATTCATGATGAACGGCGCGGTGACCGTCGGCACGATGGACGGCGCGAACTGCGAAATCTACGATGCGGTCGGCGCGGACAATATCTATATCTTCGGCCTGACCGCCGAGCAGGTCGAGCACGGCTATGTGCACTATCGCTCCAGCGAGATTTACGAGACGAATCCCGCGATCCGCAAGGTCATGGAGCAGATGATCGACGGAACGCTCGCGCCGGAAAATCCGCGCATGTTCCAGGAGATCTATCACGCGCTGCTGTTCGGCGATTGTGGCGGCATGGCGGACCCGTATTTCGTTTTGAAGGATCTGCCGGCCTACAACCTTACGCAGAAAAAGGCCGCGCAGGATTACACCGACCGCGACAAATGGCTGCGCATGGCGGTTATGAACACCGCGTGTTCCGGCGGATTTACGTCCGATCGCACGATTAAGCAGTACAACGATCTGATCTGGCATTTGACGCCGCTGAAGCTGTAAAACGATAACGGAGTGAGAGCATGAACCTGTATCACGATTCCCGCAGCATCGTCTATCGCCGCCCGCAGGGCGCGGCGGCGTGCGGAAGCGCGGTTGAACTGCGCGTGCGCGCGGAGGGCGTGAAGGAGGTCGAGCTGCGCATTTGGCAGCAGAATGCCGAAACGCTGATTCCGATGGCGCGATTGGAGGAGAATCTGTACGCTGCCTCCTACGCGCTGCCCGCGGAGCCGGGGCTGGTCTGGTATTGCTTCCGCGCGACGGACGCGGCCGGAGGGACTGCCTATTACGGAAACGCGCGCGATCAGCTGGGCGGCGTGGGCGAAATGAGCGAGGGACTGCCGCCGTCGTATCAGATTACGGCGTATGACCCCGAATACAAAACGCCCGAATGGCTGCGCGAGGGCGTGATGATGCAGATCATGGTCGACCGCTTTTGCGCTTCGAAGAAGAGAAGCGTCGATTGTCTGCCTGCGGGCTCGTATTATCACGTGCGCTGGGACGACGATCCGGTGCTGGTCGTGAATGATCGGCGCGGCGAATACTGCAACAACGATTTCTTCGGCGGCGATCTGAACGGCGTTGCCGAAAAGCTCGATTACATCGCGGGCATGGGCGTTACGGTGATTTACCTAAACCCCATCTTCCGCGCGAGCAGCAATCACAAATACAATACCGGCGATTACCGCGCCATCGCGCCGGAATTCGGAACCGAGCGGGATTTTGAGAATCTCTGCGCCGAGGCGAAGAAGCGCGGCATTCGCATTTTGATCGACGGCGTGTTTTCGCACACCGGGTCGGACAGCGTGTACTTTAACAAGGAGGGCACCTACGGCCCGGGCGGCGCTTACAACGATCCGAATTCGTCCTATCGCGCGTGGTACGATTTCAAATCCTGGCCCGAGGATTACGACTGCTGGTGGGGCGTGAAGACGCTGCCGAACGTGCGCGAGGAGGAAAAGAGCTATCGCGAGTTCATCCTTTCGGGGTCGGACAGCGTGCTTAAGCACTGGCTGCGCGCGGGCGCGTCCGGCTGGCGGCTGGATGTGGCCGATGAATTGCCGATGCCGTTTCTGCGCGAGCTGCGCCGATGCGAAAAGCAGACCGATCCCGATGCGGCCGTGCTCGGCGAGGTCTGGGAGGACCCGAGCAACAAGGTGTCCTATGGTGAGGTGCGGTCGTATTGCCTGGGCGATACGCTCGATTGCGCGATGAATTACCCGCTGCGCGAGTGCGCGCTGGGATTCATGCTGGGCAGGATCGACGCGGGCGAATTTGCGCGCTGCGTGCTGAGCATGGCGGAAAATCAGCCGAAGCAGTTCTTTTATTCCAACATGAATCTGCTGGGCAGTCACGATCGCGCGCGCGCGCTTTCGGTGCTCGCGGACGTGGGCGATATGGAGCCGGAGCGCCGCAAGCGCCACGCGTTTGATCTGACGCCCGAGCAGTACGCCCGCGGCAAGAAGCGGCTGATTGCGGCATGGAATCTGATTTGCGCGCTGCCGGGCATGCCGAGCGTCTATTACGGCGACGAGGCCGGCGCTTACGGCATGGGCGACCCGTTCTGCCGCGGAACGTATCCGTGGGGGCGCGAGGACGCGGAGCTGATCGAGGCGTTTCGCGCGGCGATTGCGAGACGGCGCGGTTCTGCGATTCTCAAAACCGGCGAGCTGGCGATTACCGCCTGCGGCACGGACGTTGTGATCGTTGAAAGAAGCGTTTCCGGCGGCAGAGATGCGTTTGGCGAGGAAGCGGAGAACGGCGCGTGCGCGCTGGCGATCAACCGCGCGGACGACGCGCGATGGATTGAATACCGCGGAAGGACGATCGAGCTGCCGGGCGAGAGCGGCATATGGCTGGAGGATTGAGGCATGGAAAGCACGCGCGAGGTTCAGAAACAGATTTACCAGAACAAGGTGAACCACGGCTTTAACGTCACCGACGTGAATCTCGAATTCTGCCTGATGATGGGCGAGGTGGGCGAGGCGCACAAGGCGTGGCGCGAGAAGGACGCGGGGCTCGGTTCGGAGCTGGCGGACGTGGCGATTTACCTGCTCGGCATTGCGGAGATCAACGGAATCGATCTGGGCGAGGAAATCGAAAGGAAGATGCAGATCAACGCCCGCCGCGTGTATAAGCAGGTCAACGGGCAATGGGTCAAGGCGGAAAAGCAGGAATAGGGGGGGCGGAATTATGCGCGTTTATCAGTCCATGACGGACTTAATTGGAAATACCCCGCTGGTGGCGCTGAATCGCTTCGCGCCGGGCGCGCGGGTGCTGGCGAAGCTGGAAAAGGCAAATCCCGCGGGCAGCGCGAAGGATCGCGTGGCCTGGAACATGATTCTTTCGGCGGAGCAATCGGGCCGGCTGCAGCCGGGCGGAACGATCATTGAGCCCACGAGCGGCAATACCGGCATCGGCCTTGCCTCCATCGGCGCGGCGCGCGGCTATCGCGTGGTGATCGTCATGCCGGACAGCATGAGCGTCGAGCGGCGCAATCTGATGAAGGCATACGGCGCGGAGCTGATTCTCACGCCCGGCGCGAAGGGCATGTCCGGCGCGATCGAGCGCGCGGAGGCGCTTAATAAGGAGATCCCGGGCAGCATCATCGCCGGCCAGTTCGACAATCCCGCCAATCCCGAGGCGCATTACCGTACCACCGGGCCCGAAATCTGGGCCGATACCGATGGAACGGTGGATATTTTCGTCGTGGGCGTGGGCACCGGCGGAACGGTTTCCGGCGTGGGCCGCTATTTGAAGGAACAGAACAGGAACGTGAAGATCGTTGCGGTCGAGCCGTCGGCCAGCCCCGTGCTGCGCGGCGGAAAGCCCGGCCCGCACGCCATTCAGGGCATCGGCGCGAATTTCGTTCCGGGCAATTACGATTCGAAGGTCGTCGACGAGGTTGTGGACGTGACGAATGAGGACGCGCTCAGCGCGGCGAAGGAGCTGACGAAGACGGAGGGCCTGCTGGTCGGCGTGTCGTCCGGCGCGGCGGCCTGGGCGGCGCGCATGCTCGCCGCTCGCCCGGAAAATGCGGGCAAAACGATCGTCGCGCTCCTTCCGGACACCGGAGAGCGGTATCTTTCCGTGTTCGTTTCGGAGGAAAATCGATGAAGCGCGACGAAGTGATCAGCTCCGTGATTCGCGAAATGGAGGCGGAGGAACGCTTCGGCTGCTGCGAGCTTCCGGATCGAAAGCGCATTGTGGATATCGTGAGCGACGTGCAGGCGTTTATGTTTCCGGCGTTTTGCGAGGAAAGCGTGTCCGGGCGGATGCTGCTGGAGCGCATTCGATGGGAGCTTGCGCGGCAGATTCGGCGCGCGATGAAGTTCGACGGCCGGGTCACGCTCGATCCCGAAGAGGCGGCGGACCGCTTTTTGAAGGAAATTCCGAGCATCTTCCGGATGCTGAAGAAGGACATTGCGGCGATTTACGAGGGCGATCCCGCCGCGGCGAGCCGCGAAGAGGTCATTCTGGCGTATCCGGGGTTCTTTGCGATCCTGGTTTATCGCATTGCGCACGTGCTGTATGAAATGCGCGTGCCGATCCTGCCGCGGATCATGACCGAATTCGTGCACCAGAAGACGGGCATCGACATTCATGCCGGCGCGAAGATCGGCGAATATTTCTTCATCGACCACGGAACCGGCATCGTCATCGGCGAAACCACGGTGATCGGCGATCATGTCAAGCTCTATCAGGGCGTGACGCTGGGCGCGAAGAGCTTTGAGCTCGACGAAAACGGCAATCCTGTCAAGGGCATCAAGCGCCATCCGAACATCGGCAATCACGTGGTCATTTACGCGAACGCGACGATTCTCGGCGGCAATACCACCGTGGGCGATCACTGCGTGATCGGCGGCAACGTGTGGCTGACCGAATCCGTGCCCGCGGGCAAAACCGTAGTCTACAAGGGATGAACGCAGCGGCGGGGGAAGCTTCTCCCGCCTCTGCTTTTTTAAAGGAGAAGGCCAAATGATCGATAAAATGCTCGTGCGCGGCGCGCGGGTGCACAATTTGAAGAACATCGATGTGGATGTGCCGCTGAATCGGATCGTCGGTATTGCGGGCGTGTCCGGCTCGGGCAAATCCTCGCTGGCGCTGGGCGTGCTGTATGCCGAGGGCTCGCGCCGCTATCTGGAGGCGCTTTCCACCTATACCCGCCGCCGGATGACGCAGGCGGCGCGCGCGTCGGTGGACGAGGCGCTGTATGTGCCCGCCGCGCTGGCGCTGCATCAGCGCCCCGGCGTGCCCGGCATTCGCAGCACGTTCGGCACGGGAACGGAGCTGCTGAACAGCCTGCGGCTGATGTATTCGCGCCTGGCCAGCCATCGCTGCCCGAACGGCCATTATTTGCAGCCGACGCTGCTGGTTGCGGCGGGGAAGGAGCTGGTATGCCCGGAATGCGGCGCGCGCTTTTATGCGCCGTCGGCGGAGGAACTGGCCTTCAATTCGCAGGGCGCGTGCGCGAAATGCGGCGGAACGGGCAGCGTGCGCACGGTCGATATGGACGCGCTGGTGCCGGACGATTCGCTTTCGATCGACGAGGGCGCGGTCGCTCCGTGGAACAGCCTGATGTGGTCGCTGATGACCGACGTGTGCCGCGAGATGGGCGTGCGCACCGACGTGCCGTTTCGCGAATTGACCGACCGGGAAAAGGAGATCGTCTATCACGGCCCGGCCGAGAAAAAGCACATCTTTTACCACGCGAAGAATTCCAATCAGGCCGGCGAGCTGGATTTTACGTATTACAACGCCGTATACACCGTGGAAAATGCGCTGGCCAAGGTCAAGGATGAAAAGGGCATGAAGCGCGTGGAGCGGTTTTTGAAGGAGGATATTTGCCCGGATTGCCGGGGAACGCGTCTTTCCGCGGCGGCGCGCGCGCCGAAACTGCGCGGCATTTCGCTGGACGAGGCCTGTTCCATGACGCTCGAGGCGCTGGTGGATTGGGTGCGCGGCGTGCCGGAGAGCCTTCCGGAGGAAATGCGGCCGATGGCGGAACGCATTTGCGAGGCGTTTGAGGACACGGCGCGGCGGCTGATGGAGCTGGGCCTCGGCTATCTTACGCTGGATCGCTCGGCAGCCACGCTGTCGACCGGCGAACGGCAGCGCATGCAGCTGGCCCGCGCCGTGCGCAATCGCACTACGGGCGTGCTCTACGTGCTGGACGAGCCGAGCATCGGCCTGCACCCGGCGAATATCGCGGGGCTGACCGGCGTGATGCGCGATCTGGTGGCGGACGGCAATTCGGTGATTCTGGTGGATCACGACGCGCAAATCCTGAAGGAAGCGGACTGGATTCTCGAAATGGGACCCGAGGCGGGCGCGAACGGCGGCCATGTCATTGCCGAGGGCACGGTGGACGCCATTGCGGCCAATTCCGTTTCGCAAATCGGGCCGTTTCTGTCCGGGCGCGCGAGGGCGGAGCGCGGCGGGCGCGCTTCGGCGGACGAGATTTTTGCGCAGGGCGCGATTCACCTGTCCACCGAAGCGATTCACACGGTAAAGCCGCTGGAGATCGACATCCCCAAGGGGCGGCTCACCGTCGTGACCGGCGTATCCGGCTCCGGCAAAACCACGATGGTGCTGGAGAGTCTGGTTCCTGCGCTGCAGGCGAAGACGGGCGATGCGGCGCTGCCCGCGCATATTCGGGAGATCCGCGCCGACGGCATTGCGCACGTAAAGCTGATCGACGCGACGCCCATCGGCGTAAACGTCCGCTCCACGGTCGCGACCTATGCCGGCGTGCACGACGAATTGCGCAAGCTCTATGCCCGGTCGCCGGAGGCGGGCGAATACAAGGCCGGCGATTTTTCCTACAACACGGGCCGATTGCGCTGCCCCGGCTGCGACGGCACGGGCGTGGTCAGTCTGGACGTGCAGTTTTTGCCGGATGTGAACATTCCGTGTCCGGACTGCCGCGGCTCGCGCTATGCGCGCCCGGCCTACGGGATTCATTTGCGGAATCGGTCGGGTCGCGCTGCGTCGCTGCCGGAGCTGATGGACATGGACGTGCATTCGGCCGTTGCGTTCTGCGATTCGATGAAGACGGTGCGCCAGAAGCTGGAGGTGCTGGAGCAATTGGGGCTGGGCTATCTCACGCTCGGCGAGGAAACGCCCAGCCTGTCCGGCGGCGAGGCGCAGCGATTGAAACTGGCCAGCGAGATCGGCCGCGTGCAGACGGATTCCGTATTCGTATTCGACGAGCCGAGCATCGGCCTGCATCCGCTGGACGTGCAGGTTTTGCTGGGCGTATTTCAGGCGCTGCTGGACAACGGCGCGACGGTAGTGGTGATCGAGCACGATCTGGATGTGATTCGCAGCGCGGATTACGTGATCGACATGGGGCCCGGCGGCGGCGAGAGCGGCGGAAGGATCGTCGCGCGCGGAACGCCGGAGGAGATTCGCAAAAGCCCGCTCAGCATTACCGGGCGGTATTTATAGCGAAAAGGGGTGCGATTATGCAGGAGCTGAATTCCCCGCCGGAGGGAAGGGTAATTGTATTTCTCGGTTCGTCCGTGACCTATGGTGAATGTTCGGACGGCGTATCGTTTGCGGATATGATGGAAATGCGCGGCTGTTGCCGGGCGATCAAGGAGGCAGTCAGCGGCACGACGCTGGTGGATGCGGGGCCGGACTCGTATGTGAGCCGTTTGAAGCGGCTTTCGGTTCCGCGCGCGGATTTACTGATCTGCCAGCTTTCGACCAACGATGCGACGCAGCGAAAGCCGCTCGGCGCGCCGGGGAATCGGGATACGGCGACGGTGGCCGGTGCGATTGAGGAAATCATTGCGATTGCGCGGGCGCGCTGGCGCTGTCCGATTCTGTTTTACACGAATCCGCGCTACGACAGCCCGGCATACGGCGAGATGGTGCGTTTGCTGAAGGAGCTGCAGGCGAAATGGGGCTTTGCGATTCTGGATCTCTGGAACGATGCGGCGTTCAACGATCTTTCGCCGGAGCAGCGCGCGCGCTACATGGCCGATGCGATTCATCCCACGCGCGCCGGGTACGAAGAATGGTGGCTGCCCGCCTTTTTATCAGCGGCGGCAGTGCCGCGGACGATTGCTGCCGCGCCTGATCATCTCAGAAATTGAGTCGGGCAGCGGCGGCGGTGCCGCAGACGATTGCTGCCGCGCTTGATCATCTCAGTCATTAAGCCGGGAAGCGGCGGCGGTGCCGCAGACGATTGCTGCCGCGCTTGATCATCTCAGTCATTAAGCCGGGAAGCGGCGGCAGTGCCGCAGACGATTGCTGCCGCGCCTGATCGCATCAGAAATTGAGTCGGACAACGACTCAATTTCTTTCTGTGGTCCTTATTCATATTTAGTTCCCATTGCACCAGACATTGGGTCGGGAAGCGACTCAATGTCTTTTCTCTTTTGTGGTTCTTTGGATGGGTGGAGCGATTTATTTACTTTTCCGGCTATTGCGTTTTTCGGCGGGAGGTGGTATACTCTGTCTGTAATTAGTTGCATATACAAATTGTTGTTTGTGGGTACAAATAAGGGGGTAGGTTCGATGGAGCATCCTGCGCGGAAAATGACGAAAATCGCCCGCGAGGCGGAGCATGCGGTCCTTCTGGCGATGCGCGGCGAGCGCGTCGGCACGGCGGAGATCGATTTGATTCATGCGGTGCGGCATCATCCGGGAATTACGCTGACGGAGCTGGCGGAGCTGCTGCACGCCGATCGCCCGGCGATCACGCGGCGCACGGCGAGCCTGGAGCGCAAGGGCTATTTGCGGCGCGAACCGAATCCGCAGGACGGCCGCAGCTGGCTGGTGTATGCCACGGAGCAGGCGGAGGGCCTGCGCGACCGGAAGGCGGAGGCGGAGAGCGCGTTTTATGATTATCTGCTGTCCGAGCTGGACGAGGCGGCGCGCGCGGCGTTTTTGAATGCGCTGGACGCGCTTTACCTGCGCTCCAAGGCCGAAAGCCGCGCGAATTTTCCGCATATTCGCGCGCTGCTGGAGGAGACGAAGCGCGAAGCGCGGCCTGCGGGGGAGAAATTGGGACATGAAACGGGAAAATGATCGCGCGTTTCGGCCGGATCGCATCATCGATTATTTCCGGCTGGAATGGCTGAGCCTGTTGCTGATTACGGTTTCGGGGCTAATGTACAATGTGGGCCTGCTGGCGGGGCCGTGGTTCGAGGGACGGCTGGCGCAATGCCTGGCCGACATATTGGGCGGCAGCGAGACCGCCGGGGCGATGGCGGCGCTGGTGGCGGCGTATATCGCGGTAACGCTGCTGGTGCAGGCGGCGCGCTTCGTGAAGCGCTTTTACGTGCGCCGGTTTGCAAACGACATCAACCGCCGGATGAAGGGCGTATTGTATGCCAATCTCATTCGCCGCAGCCGGGGCGAGCTGGCGGGCGAGGGCGCGGGCGCGCTGATGACGAAGGCCATTTCGGACGTGGACGACTGCGCGGAGGGCGTGCGCAAATTCACGACGGAGGTATTCGATACGGGCGTGGCGCTGGTGGGCTATGCGGTGATGCTGCTGGTATACGACTGGCGGCTGGCGCTGCTGTGCCTGATCTTCCCGCCGATTTCGTTTTATTGCGCCGAAAAGATGAAGCGGCCGGTGCAGCGCGCGGGTGCGGAATACAAAAAGGCGGCCTCGCGGTTGAGCGCTGCGACGCTGGATCGCGCGAAAAACGCCGTGACCTATCGCATTTACGGCTGCGAGGACGCGCGCGAGGCGCTGTATGAGGGCGCGCTGGCCGATTATGAATCGACCGCCGTGCGCGCGAACGTGTGGCAGTCGGCGCTGCCGCCGATTTATCTGGTGATTTCGAATGTGAGCGTGCTGTTCATACTGTTTTTCGGCGCGAAAAACGTGCTGGGAACGGGCTGGCGCGCGTGGGACGTCGCGGCGTTTACGACGTTTCTGTCCTGCTTTGTGAAGATGTCCACGAAATCGTCGAAGGCCGCAAAGCTGTTCAACGCCGTGCAGCGCGCGGAGGTGTCGTGGAAGCGCATTCAGCCGATGATGAAGCAGCCGGAGCCGCTGGCGCCGATCGAGCTTCCCGCGCCGCAGACGCTGAAAATGCGGGATCTGTCCTTCGCCTATGACGGCGGCGCGCCGATTTTCGAGGGCCTGAGCCTGACCGCGCAGCCGGGCGATATCATTGGAATTACCGGCCCGGTGGCATGCGGCAAATCCACGCTGGGGTGCGCGCTTCTGAATGAGAGCGCCTATGGCGGGTCGATTCAGCTGGGCGGGCGGGAGCTTTCGAGCCTTGCGCCGCGCGAGATTGCCTCGGCGATCGGCTATTTGGGCCATGATCCGGAGCTGTTCAGCGACACGGTGGAAAACAACGTGCTCTGCGGACAGGAGGGCGACGCGATGCATTTCCTTTCCATGGTGGAATTGGACGGCGAGGTGCGCGCGATGGAGAACGGGCTGAACACGGCGGTCGGCAGCGGCGGCGTGCGGCTGTCGGGCGGTCAGGCGCAGCGACTGGCGCTGGCGAGAACGCTGGCGCATCCGCGGCCGGTTCTGGTGCTGGACGATCCGTTTTCCGCGCTCGACCGCAACACCGAGGACACGGTATTTCGCGCGCTGAAGGCGTATGCGCAGGACAAGATCGTGCTGCTGATTTCGCATCGGCTGTACCATTTCCCGGAGCTGAGCCAGATCGTGTACATGGAGGACGGCCGGGCTGCGGTCGGCGCGCACGAGGCGCTGCTGAAGTCGAGCGCGGGCTATCGCGCGCTTTACGAGAGCCAGGCCGGCCAATCGGGCGAGCAGGAGGCGCAATGATATGAAACGCAATCGCAATCAGGCGCGCGGGGGAATGGAAGCCGTGCTTCTGGCCGCGCGCGGGCACAAGCTGTTGAGCGCCGGAACGATTCTGTGCGTGGCCGGCTCGGTGGGCGCATCGCTGCTGCCGCCGCTGATTCTTTCGAGGATTATCGATTCGCTCACGGGCGGCGCGGCGTTGGCGCTTTCGGCGGCGCTGGCCTATTTCGCGTCGCTCGCGCTGGAGGGCGTGCTCGGCGCGGCGCAGGCGACGCTGCTGGAGCTGTTCGGCCAGAAAATGACGCGCGCGCTGCGAACGGAGATGTCCGAAAAGCTCACGCGCCTTTCCGCGGCGACGCTGAGCGCGCAGGAGCCCGGCGAGATTGCCGCGCGGTTTTCCGGCGATGTGGACGCGGTGGAGGCGCTGTTTACGTCGGGCGTGATCTCGATGGCCGCAGACGCATGCCGAATCCTGTCCATATTCGCGGTGATCGCGGTCAAGAACACGGGCCTTGCGCTGCTGCTCGTGCTGGTTTTGCCGCTGATGGCGCTCTTTACGCGGCATGTGCAGAAGCGGATGCTCGCGTCGCAGCTGGAAAATCGCCGCGCCGTCGCCGCCATTTCCGGGCAGGTGCCGGAGGCCATCGCCAATATTCGCACGATTCACGCGCTGGGCATGGAGCCGTACATGGAGGCGCGCTACGACCGGCGCATCGGCGAGAGCTATGCGGCCATGGAAAAGACGAACTTTTACGACGCGATCTATTCGCCGGTCGTGCTGGTATTCAACGCCGCGGTGGTCGGCGTCGTGATGCTCCTGTCCGCGTCCGGAAACGCGCGGGTGCTTTCGCTGTTCGGCATGTCGGTGGGCACGTCGGTCGCGGTGGTGAATTACATCTCGCGCATTTTCGCGCCGATTGAGAGCCTCGGCATGGAAATTCAGACGATCCAGTCCGCAATGGCGGGCGTAAAGCGCATCGACGCGTTTCTGGCCCAGCCCGAGCGCGAAATGCCGCGGGGCGGCGAGGTGGTTCCCGGCGGCGAGGTGGTGTTTTCGCATGTGACGTTCGGCTATGGCGAAAAGAACGTGCTGTCCGATCTGTCGTTCGAGGTGGCGGCGGGCGAGCAGGTGACGCTGGTCGGCCGCACGGGCGCGGGCAAGAGCACGGCGTTTAAGCTGCTGCTCGGGCTGTACCGGCCGCAGCAGGGGCGCATTACGATCGGCGGCGTGGACGTTTCGAGCATTCCGGACGGCGATCGGCGGCGCTGCATCGGCTGCGTGGAGCAGCATTTCGCGCGCGTGCCGGGCACGGTGCTCGATCAGATTACGCTCGGCGATCCGGCCGTCAGCCGCGAAATGGCAATTCAGGCGGCGCAGCTGGCGGGACTGGACAGCGGTATTCGCGCGTTCCCGGCCAGCTACGATACGCCGTGCACGGACGGCATGTTCTCGCAGGGCGAATGGCAGCTGCTTTCGATCGCGCGCGCCGCGGCGGCCAATCCGCGGGTGCTGCTGCTGGACGAAATCACGGCGAATCTCGATGCGGAAACGGAAGCGCGCGTGCTGGAGGCGCTGCGCCGGGCCTCGGCCGGCAGAACGGTGCTGTCGATCTCGCACCGGGTAGCCGCGCAGTCCGCCCGAACCATCCGAATCAGCGCAGAATAAAGGACAAGGGAGCGGAACGCCGCTCCCTTGTGTCGTATGGCGGGAGAATTCATCGGTTCGCTTGAAAAAATAATGATGGATTGCTATAATAAAATCAATCCTGCATATTGGGAATGTCATAACAGAAAATGGGGAAGGGTGATTTCGATGTACTTGGCCAGTGATTTCCGCACGATTGCCCGCAAGGCGCTTCGCGGATTTTGGGCGCTTACTATCGGCGTAACGCTGCTCGCCGTGCTGCTGGGCGGCGGGGTGGATTATTTGTCCGGCAGCGCCTCCGGCAACCGCATGAATTACCGCCGTCAGAATTCCAGCGAATATGACGTTTACATCGAACAGCCGGGATTCAGCATGTCGCTGTCTTCGCCCAGCTTTTTCACTTCGCCCGCAGTTGTCCGCGCGAGCGCTGCGGTTCTGCCGATCGTTACGGTTCTCGCTTTGATTCAGCTGCTGATCGGCGGTGCGGTCGAGCTGGGGCTGAAGCGCTATAACCTCGACCTGCTTACCCACGAAAACCCGCCCGCTTTTGCCACGCTGTTCTCCCGTTTCTGCATTTGGGGACGAGCGTTTGGCCTGCGGTTCATGACCTCGCTGCTGATCTTCCTGTGGACGCTGCTGCTCATTATTCCGGGCATTGTCGCGAGCTATCGCTATGCGCTCGCGCCCTATTTGATGGCTGAAAATCCCGATATGGGCGTGATGGAGGCCATCGCCCGCTCGAAAGAGCTGATGAAGGGCAACAAGTGGCGGCTGTTCTGCCTGGAGCTGAGCTTCATCGGCTGGCACCTGCTGTGCATGCTGACGCTGGGCATTGGATATCTCTGGCTCGCGCCCTACTGCAACGCCGCCGAGACCGCCTTTTATTTGGAGACCACAGCCCGCACAGAAGCAATGCCCAGACCAGAAGACGCGGAATGAGCTGGAAAGGATAAAACACAATGAAAGGAGCGGAAATCCGCTCCTTTGTGCTATAAGGATAAAGAAGCCCGGAGCGATTGCTCCGGGCTTTGTGATTTGGAGGGTGAAATATTATACGGGACAAAATGAAGGCGCGATGGTTGAGAGTCCGGGCGGCATTATTGTGACGGCTGGCGATTTTATTACATAATTATGAAAGTATTATATTCGGTATATCAAATGCATTGCTTTTTATAAAAACACAGATAAGTGTATAGAAATTGAAGTATGGATAAAGCGAGTGTTATGTTATAATGATATCTGAATATCTGGGGTTGTGGTTTGCGTCGCATATAAGCAAATTATCAGAGATAGGGGAAGTATTGTGGAAGGTAAAGCTCCGCTGGGAATCCAGGAATATGTGAAGGCTCTTTTGTTTAAACAGGGCATTACATTAGAAGGGCTCTCCAAGAAGCTTGGCTATAAAAGCCGAACGTCTCTCGATCGCATTATGAATGCAACCGCACGGGCGAATAGCGTCAGAAAGCTGGAAAAGGCATTGCTGGATACGTTTCCTCATACGGAACGGGATTCCACAGAGCTTCACAACGCCGTTCAGATAGCAATTTATGGTCGAGAAAAGTTTCTGGCCGCTCAGCAGATGTGGAATTTCGTTCAGGGCACAGGGCCACGCGGAGGAGAGATACGCATTGTTGCAGCGACGGGGGAGGAAGTTGACCTGCTGCAGCGTTATTCCGGGCGGGAAGCGCGGATCGTTGTCGTAAACTGCCAGTATATTTTCGGCCTTTTCCCGCTGATGAAGCGACTGCTTCGGCAGGGAAGGGCAAGTGTGGAGCAGTATGTCCTGGTGAATCAGGATGATGCGCGAACGATATGCGCCATAAACTCCCTGATGGAGATATTTTATGAGCGCGGTTATGATGCTTATGTCCGGAGCAGGAACCGCGGCGACGGCCTTTCTATGGATTGCGGCCTGAACGAGGCGGATATGGTCATCGCCCTGTGGAAGGATGCGGATGGCAAAGAGCGCGCGGATATGATTCTGTTCTCGGATTCGACTTCCGGGGTTTTGACGGAGATGCGCCGATTCAGCGAATCATTCGTGGAAAAAATTGGATTGGACAAGAGGCGCTATGCTCCGATCAAGCGCGCCTATTTTCAGTGCGGCGCTTTTGAGGATTATGTCAAATACAGCGCGGACTATGCGGAACTGGAGAGAAATCGCGCTGTATGGAAGATCAAACCAGATGTTGGAGTCGATCAGATTCCCGTATGGTGCATGAAAAACGCAATGCTGGAGGGCGAACTGTCACAGAATCCGCAGTTTTTACAGGTGCTGGAAGCACTGGAGGACGTCTATCGCCGGCGCGTGGAAAATACCTGGCAAAAGCGCAGGCATTCGCATGTCATTATGAAGTATGGCGCTATGCGCCGATTTGCGATGACGGGGAGAAGTACGGATCACTTCTGGGCGATGCGTCCGTATACGCCGCGGGAACGCATTGCCATACTTTCAAAACTGCTGGAGCAGCAGCGTAAAAATCCTTACGTGCATCTGTACTTTTTAAGGAATGAATCGAGATTGCGCGATGTGGAGATCGCCTATTACGAGGGCGCGGGAATGCTGATTCTGGAATCGAATACGGATTATAACCTGGAGCGGAATCATTCCGAGGTGATGATCACGCATCCCGAAATGCTGCAGATGTACAGGGAATTTTATATGGAAGTGCTGGTTCGCGATTGTGTTTATTCTGAGACTGAAACCTGCGAGTATCTGGAAAAACTGATTGCGCTGGTGGATGATCTCTGCTGACAGGTCGCTTGCAAAAACGTCACGAATCAAAACAGGGAGGGGTTTCGGATGAAAAGAGTGCAAAGAGTTGGGGCGTTTCTTCTGGCATTGGTGATGATGCTGGCCAGCTGCGGTTTGTCCGCACTGGCGACAGAGGAACAGACGGCTTGGGAGGAAGCAACTCCCATGTCTACGGTGGAGACAGATGGCGGTGCGCCGCAGGAAGCGGTTCCATCGGCCGAGGAAGGCGATGCGCTGCAGGAGCCGGCTCTTCCCTCAACGGAAGCGAGCGATGTACCGCAGGAGACGGTTTCTCCGGCGGAAGAGGGCGATGCGCCGCAGGAGACGGAGACTCCCGCGGAAACTCTTCCTGCACCGGATGCTTCAGATAAGCCGGCAGAAACGGAAGACAAACCGGACAGTCCGGAGGAAACGCCCGCTTCTGAGGAAGGAAATGTTGAA
The DNA here is from genome assembly GCA_934663595.1 of uncultured Clostridia bacterium. GTDB lineage: Bacteria > Bacillota > Clostridia > Christensenellales > Aristaeellaceae > Faecivicinus. The sequence continues at coordinate 42,254 of CAKUKM010000012.1, forward strand.
TTTGCGGCGTTTGTCGCCATAACCGGCCCGGAGGACGGGAAAATCGTCGACGCGGATGCGGAATTGACGGTAACATGGGATGCAGCGGAAGGAATTGAATCCTTTCTGCTTGTCGTGCAGGATTTGCAGAGCGACGACGACACGCCTGTCTATCGCGGGTCCGTATCTGGCGACAGTTATACCCTGAAGGCCGGCGAACTCGAATGCGGCATGGATTACAGAATTTGGATTGGCGCTGAGGATCAGACCGGTGCGCTGATTGCTGAGGATGAAATCCAGATACATACGCTGGAGAAAAAGCAGCTCGAGAATCCTGCGGAGGCGTCTGAAGCAGACGAGACGCCGCAGGACGAGTTGGCGCGCGTTTCTGTTCGCGACACTCAGGTGACGACGTATGCATCCGGCGCGTTTGGTTTTACGAACATTGAGGATGGCGAGGTCATTGAACCGCTGAAAACGCTGAAGGTAAAATGGACGGCAGTTTCCGGAGCCAGCTATTACCTGTTTTCCGCGCGCAACTTTACCACCGACGGATCGGAGGACACGAATCCCCCGTTCATTTCCCGGGAACGGATGACCGATACGTATTATTCCATTCCCGGCGCAAAGCTGACGGAAAACACGAGCTTCCGCTTCTGGGTGGGCGCTTTCGGCGCGGACGATACGCAGATGGGTGGCGCAATCGTCGAGGTTTCCACGGGCAGCGCCGCGGCAGAAACGCTGGAGTTTACCAATGTGGAGAGCGGCCGGACGCTTGCGGCGAATCAGGCATTCACCGTGTATTGGAGCAGCGTATCCAGCGCCGATCACTATGAGTTCTCGGCCCGCAATCTGACCACGGGAAAGCCTTTGACCGAGCGCTCGGCGACGAACTCGACTTCCTATACGCTGTCGGCGGAAGAGCTCGCGGCGAACAGCACCTATCGCTTCTGGGTGGGCGCGCTGGACGCCTCCGGCGAACTGATTGATACGGATCAGGTGGAGGTTGTTACCGCCGCCGGTGTTCCCACCGTCATGGTCACGGATGTGGACATCGAACCGCACAAGGTGACGATTTATGGCGAAATCCTCTCCGATGGCGGCGCAGAGATTGCGGAATACGGGTATTTTATAGCGAGAAGCAAGAAAAACCCGGAATATTTCGAGTACACGCCGACCGGAAGCGGAACGACAACCAAATTCCAGTGCACGATAGATCGGGAAGACTGCTTCGAGCGCATTTACTGCGGCCTTTACGCGCAGAACTCTGTCGGCTATGGAACCGCTTTTATTGCCGTATGGACGCCGTGCTGCCATGAAGAAGACCCCGTGGTCAGGGAATATATTGAAGATGGAACCTGCAGGGAAATCGACAGCGACGTCTATCATCTTGTAGAGAATCAGACGGAGATCTGGGAGAAGAGATGCGATCACTATGGCGACGGAAGCAGCGATGAGACGGGTAAATGGGAGCGGGATTATGTCTGGACGGGCTTTGACACCCGTGGTTGCTGCTACGAGCTTCTCGAACGCAGGACAAAGGCGAAGCCGAAGGGCACTTTTTATCGCGAGCACTCCTACATGGATGATCTGCAAAGCGATCTGGAAGACTCCTCGTATGAAGATCTGGTGGGCAACGAATACGTGTGCGAGGACTGCGGACATGAATACGACCTGACCTGTCCGCATACGAAGACGATCGATGTTCCGACCGGCTGGATGCACGATGAATATACCTATGTGGACGTCGACGCTACGGCTCACAAAGTGAACGCCGTTTACAGCAAGGTCGAAACCGTCTGCCAGAATTGCTATGCGACGCTGAGCGTGCGGAAAGAGAGGGGACAGACGTCCTTCATGGAACCGCATGGGTATGAAGGCGGTGAAGTCTGCAAGGGTTGTGGACATGTTTTTAACTGCGATCACAGCGACGATATGCGCACCTTTGAAGCCATCGACGGCTTCGCGGCAGATCTGTACCCGGTTTGTTTTCCTGTGGATGAGCGGACGCACAGGTATGAAGGTGCGTATAGGATTCAGAATCATAACTGCATCCTGGGCAGATGCACAAGGTGCGGCGAGCTGCTTCTGAAGGATCGAAATACGGGCGAGATTTATCGCATTGAAGAATTCGGGTTTAATGATTACTGTGACGGCTACTACGACTTCGAAATTGGTGCGCATACTTTCGAGGATGGAAGGTGCACCGAGTGCGGCTACAGCGTTATAGCGTTCCAGTCTCCGAAGGATGGCGCTTCCGTTTCCGGAGATCAGGCGCTGAAGCTTCAGTGGTCGAGCGTTGCGGGCGCGGATTACTATGAATACTCCGCCCGCTGGCTGGATCAGGAGAATGCGTTCCTTTCCCATCAAAGAACGAATTCCACCGGCGCGACCATTCCCGTAACGCAAATGCTGGGCGATAAGTCGCTTCAGCTGTGGGTCGGCGCTTATGACGACGACGGGAAGCTGCTCTGCGCGGATACCATTCAGGTGACGACCACGGAGGTTGAACCGCTTAGCATCGCGTTTACCGCTCCGGAGGATGGCGCAGCGATTCCCATCGACGAATCGCTGTATGTGGAATGGACTCGGGTGGATATGGCTGACCACTATGAATTCTCCGCGCGCTATGCGGATGAGGAAAAAGCGTTCATCCAGCGCAGAAGCGTGAAGGGACTTTCCACCACGGTGGATGTAACCATGCTGAAACCGGAAAAGACGCTCATCCTCTGGATCGGCGCCTGTGACGAACGGGGCAATGTGCTGCAGGAGCAGAAGGTTCAGTCGCGCATTGAGGTAACTACGGCTTCCGTTCCGAAACCGCTGGTTGTGGATTTCAGAATGCAGAACGACGCGATCCGGCAGGGCAAAACCGCGGTGTTCGACGTGTACACGCAGAATGCGGAAAAGATTCAACTGATTGTTGACGGCGTGGAATATGAAACCTACGCTGTGACCGGCGATCCGCAGCGCGTCGAGCGCGTGTTTGAACAGGCCGGCGAGCGCATGGTACAGTTCCGCGCCTATGGAAACGGCCTTTGGAGCGAGCCCTGCGAAGCGCAGAAATTGACGGTAAGCGAGCTGGGCAAGATGCCTACGCCGCAGGTGAGCAATATCGCTCCGAATGAAATCCTGCTGGATGCAGATCGCACCGTATACTGGTCCATCAGTGAAGATGAGGACGAGGTCGGGCTGGATTATTATCAGTTTGAACTGCAGCGCAAGGCGGGAGAAGGTTGGGAAAGTGTTTCCTGCGAAAATGTGGGGCGCAATACCGGCCGAAACCTCCGCGATTTGCTGAATCGCGCGGGAGAATACCGTCTCATCGTTACCGCAGTGGCGGAGGAAGCGGCCGCCAGTGCAGAAACGATGGTGGAATTTGCCTATCGCACCATACCGGCTTTCTCTCTGACGGCGATTGAAAATGACGAGCGCATTGGCACGCCTGTAACCGTGCGCTGGGAGGCGCCCGTGTGGACGGCGGACGAGCGGCAGCGCCCGGATCGCTATGTAGTCTGGTGGTATGGCCCGGGACTGAACGGCGGACTTGCGCAGGATCTGTCCGGCGATGCGACCAGCGCCACACTGGCAGGCGAAAACGGAGCGGGCGATTACAGCGTGAATGTATACGCCCTATTGGGCGAGGGCGAAAGCGAATGGCAGCGCATGGCCGACGGCAGCGGCGAGTTCTCCAAGGCTGCGCCGGAGGTTCGGATTACCTATCCCAATGCGCAGAACCATATCTACCTGACTACGGACAGTATTGACGTTGTCGGCCGGGCAACGGGCGGCGTGAAGGCCGTGAAGGTGACGCTAGAGAAGGACGGCGCGGAGTTCGTGCCTCTTTCCGGCGGCGAGCAATATCGCGTTGTTACCGTTGCCGAGGATGGCACCTTCCAAGCGACGCTGTCTCCCGCGCAGCCGATACAGGAAAATGGCGTTTATGCGGTGGCCGTCTATGGCTACTATGCGCAGGAGGATTTGCTCCGGGGCGACGGGTACGTCTGCAATCAGTGGCAGACGCTCGAAGTTAACGGCTCCAAGGCGGATTCAATTACGCTGAACAACATTTCCGGCTCCGTATGGATTTTCGCGGGACAGAGCGTGGTGGTGCGCGCAAAGGGCAACGCCGCCATGAACGATATCGCGGTGACCGCCAGCAACGGCGCGCACGCGGGTCTGGACCGGATAGAAACGCCTGCGCTGTATCGCAGAACGCTGGTTTCCCAAGCGCTGAGCTTCAGCCGCGAGGGACGATATACGCTGAGCATTGATGTTGACGGAAAAAGCTATGCTGCGCCCGGCGTGGTTTATGCAATTACGCGCATGGACAGCGCCACATGGTACGTATTTGCCGAAGACGCGCAAATGACGTCTTTGCCCGGAACGGGACGCAGACAGGCGACGCCGCAGCGCAATCAGACGGTGGAAGTGATCGGCAGCTATGGCGACTATTACTGCGTCAATTTCGAGGGCAGAACGGGATTCATGCTCAAGAGCAGCCTAAGCGCAGAGAAGTTTGAAGACGATTCCGGCAGAATCACTTCGCCGAAGAATGGCGACGTCTGTCCGTTCTTTGTCGATGGCAGCATCACCATCTCCTTCACGGGGACGTGGGGCGCAAAGGCGTATAAACTGGCATTCTACGAGGGTACGCAGACGGTGTTTTCCCGGACGTACAGCGATAGCGAACTTTCAGCCGCGGCGAACGGCGATCTGAGCGTTACGGTTATGCTGGGAGAGATACAGTACTTCTCGGAGGAAGCGCTGCGGGAAGATCACCAGATTACCATTGAGGTTACAGCGATTACTGACTGAGAATAAGATTTGGGGAGGTGGACGCTCCGTCTCCCCGCGCAGAAATTTTCGGAGGAATGAGTATGAAGAGATGGATTTCACTGATCCTGCTGGTCGCCCTGCTTGCCGGCATGATCTCCGGCGGTGCTGCGGCGGAAGTCGTCTATCCGTCCATCACCGTTACCTTCACAGCGAACGAGCTGCTTCAGGATGCGGATTATCGCGCCTGGGCGGGGAGCGTGATTGAACAGTATTATCGGGATTATTGCAGCCACGGCAAGGCACAGGCGGATGTATATTCCGGCTATTGGCCGTTTAAGAGGACGATACAGGCGGGTAACAATCAGTTCGACGGCCTTTATCGCGGCTATTATTTCGCCTCCATTGCGGAAAGGGAATATGGCTTCGATGGAGAAAAAGCTTCGTTCAGCGTAATCATGTACGACAGCGAGGACAAGGAAGCGTTCGATGCGAAGAAGAAGCAGTATTACATGCTGCTTCTGGCCGAGACCATGGAAGAAAAGGTCGCTATCAAGGGGCAGTTGAACGATAATATTGATGTATCCAAGCTGGGATGCTACGTCATCGACAGCAAGAGCGGCGAACTTGTATGGGATCCCAACGGAATCATGGGCAATCTGGAGGAGATTGCCAACGAGGAATGCAAACAGGCGCTGATGGGTTTGCTCAGCGAAGTGGGGCAGACGCTGGTGGACTATTATATGGAGGCGAACTTCACTGTCACGGGAAAAGACGAAGAGTTTTTTGATAAGCTGATGAAGGAAATCACAAAGCAGGCGATTTCCGGAATTACGACTGCGGCCGAGGAAGTTTGCAAAAACAACATGAATGTGTATCTCGGCCTGATACAGGATGCGCAGGATCAGTTCCTGGCGAACTCATTCCTGAGAGCGCGCGAGGATGTTATTGAATATCTGCGCAAGATCTACAACGGGAACGAGCGTACATTTGCCATGCTGCATTCCGATCCGGTTTTTCTCGAAGCTGTAAAGGAATATCTTGCGCTCTACGAGAAGGCGGGCAACGAAGACATCATGGCCGCTGTAAAACAGTGGGACGAGGACAATCAGATTCAGAGTCCGTATGTGATGACCAAGGACGAACTGATAACTGTTTGCATCGTTGTTTTTCTGAGGGAAATCGTTGAAGGCGTGTTTGACGCGATTATCGAAAGTCTGGAAGATGAATTCGAAAAGACTGTTCCTACGCAATACATTCCCCCGAAAGAACTGATTTCCGAAGGTGCACCTGAGAGAAAAGAGGATATTAGTGAGGTCATAAACTCCGCGCTCAAATCGATCGGACTCACTATACTTGGAGCACTTAAGGGAGGCGCAAAAGGGTGCGCTGATCAGGTGATTGAAAACCTGAAGGAAGATGGCTTCAGTAATCTCGCCCTGTCTAAGAATGATATAGGAGAGATCTTTTCGGAAGCCGCCGGTGAGGCGCTTAAGGAATCGCTTAAAACGCTCCAGATATCCGGAAGCGATATTCTTAAACAGGAGATTGAAGCGGCGAATGAATCTGGAAGTCCGATTTTTGTATCTGGAGATAAAGTCGGTGACGACATTATACTGAGATTGGCGATTCTGTTTTTTTCCGAGTTCTACGATGTATCGTCAGGAAAATGGAAAGAGGATTTCGACGGAGAGCTCATGACCTTTATTGCTGAGTGCCTTGATCAAATTGCCGAGAGCATTACTGACGCGGGAGTTGACGGCTTGAAGAGCTTTGTGACGGACGTTATTCAGAAGAAGACAGAGAACCTGGTGGGAGATGCGCTGGAAAAGAAGGTGAACGAGGCGGTTGGCGAAATAGAGGCGGCCGGAGAGTTGATAAAAGACGCTGCAGAGATTACTAATGCGCTGGTAGATGTGAAGCGCGCCGTTATCAACGATGCGAGCGATGAAAAGCAGGTCAGCTATCGCGCGGTCAACATGTACTACGCTTACATGGCGAGCAAGCCCGTTGAGGCGGATCTTGAGCACACGATTCGAATGCTCATGGTCGATAATCCCGGGAAAGAGATTCCGGAAATCGTTGCCGACGCCAATCTCGTCAGCGACGATGAGCTGGAACGAATTCTCAGCTCCATTTTCCTGCAGATGGAATACGATCTGGTCGGCATGCAGTATCTGTATGAAATATTGTTGATTGGCGAAAGCGACAAGCCGTGGTACAAGGCCGATCCTCATTTCTACAAGTATCTGCTGGAGAAAGCAAAAGACAGCAGCAACTGGCAGGGAGAACTGACCATAGAGACGGCGCGTACTGTGCAAAATCGCGCAGCAGCGATGAACAGCGCGTGGAAAATCCTGAAACCTTGAAACGGAGGAGTGCAGCATGAAGAGAATTGCGATATGCCTGATGGCGCTGTGTCTGATGCTGGCGGCGACGGCGGGGATTGCCCAGGAAGCGACGGATCGTAGTCTGGAGGCCGTGCAGACTGCAAACCATATCGCCGCGGAGAGAGCGCTTCTGCAGAATCTGGATGCGCAGGACGATGAGACGAAGTTTATTGTTTCGGCAGCCGTGGAACGCATGTATCTGTACGAGATGGCATTTATTCAGGAGTCGTCCGGAGCTGAAAGCGAAGCGCCTGCGCTGAAGGAACCCATAGTGCTTCCGGAACCGAAGACAGAGGAACTGACGCGCTTTCAGACCGAATGGCAGTTCATTGCGGCATTGGACGCGTGGCTGCGCTGCGATGCCTATGTCGCGGAGAACTACACCCGTCTTTTTGCGGAATGTATGGACGATAACGGCGACCTGATCGGCGTCCAGCGTCTGGATATTGCCCGGCGAGAGGATGCGATGCTGCTTCTTTTCCTTGACTACAATGCGGAATACTATGCGACCAATCGCTATGCGGTCTGTTCAGACAGCGAAGGGCTCGAAGGGCTTTCGACGGCTACATTCGGCGTTACCATGAATGTGGCGCTGGATCCGGAAGCCTGGATGCAGGGAAACGATTGGCAGGAATGGGATAAGAGTCTCCTGTATGCCAGCGAAGTACAGTGAGTCTCCGGACAGACTGAGGGTTCGATTATATTATGGGGTGCGCCCGGCTGCATAACTGCACCGGGCGTCTTACATATGTGCGAAGTTACGCTCCTTTGTGCGATAAGGCAATAAAGAAGCCCGGAGCGATTGCTCCGGGCTTTTTGGTACACCCCGAGGGAATCTATAAGAACACTGGTATCCTCGTTGTTTTCGGCGCTGTCGGCATCAGTTTCAATCGGAATTTCAACGCCCGTGTCGCTGTCGTCGTAATCAAACGTGATCTTGATGTGATCGTCGTAGAGATACACGGCGCGGAGGAAGTGCTTAATCAGAGTCTTTTGGTATTTCATGCTGCTTACATCGCCATTTCGGAAGCTCTCGAAGAAGAACTGCACATGATCGCGTGTAACATCCGGAATATTCCGTTTTTCTGCCAGCAGACTGGACAGTATGTCCTTTTGCTCCGCCTCAAGCTCTTGCAGGCGGGCTTTTGTCGTTTCGGTAACAACACCCATCTCGATAGCTTTCATCACATTTCTAATGGCTGTCTTGTTTTCCTTCAGTTTGTCTTCGAGATAACCAATGTCCGACTCAGCGATGATTTTGTCACGATACTTCATGACGAGGTCAGTCATCCATTCGACGTTTTCAGGCTTCGTGATGCAGGCCTTCAGAGCGGACACAACAAGCTGCTCAACAGCTTCCTTGCGCACCGGTTTTTTCGCGCAGGTGTGCTTCTCAGCGTTGTTCTTGCAGCGGTAGTAGTAATACATCTTCCCCATCTTGCCCGTGCCGGAGGAACCAACCATCGGTTCCAGACAGTAGCCGCAAAACAATTTTCCAGTCAGTAGATACTCCATATCATCGCGCCTCCTTCTGGATTTGATAGTCGTTTTCATGGTTTCTTCTCTTTCCCGTGCAGCTTCAAACAGATCCTTATCAACGATTACTGGAATCCCGCCAGGAACTCTCACGTCTCGATAGATATATATTCCGGTATACCGCTCATTGGCGAGCAGTGAGTGAAATGACCCCTTATTCCAAGCGCCGCCCGTACCCGTTCGAATCTGACGCTTATTCAGATCGTCGGCAATGCTGGCTTTCAATTCGCCATTGGCAATACGTCGGAAAACCTCCTGGACGATCGGAGCGGTCTGTTCGTCGATTTCGTAGCGGCCATCAGCGCCACGCTTATATCCCAGAGGCAATGCGCCGTTCACCTTGCACTGGCTGGCGTTGTCTATCAGGCCGCGCATGATGTCTTCGGCCATGTTCTCCGAGTAGAACTGGTTGACGTTCATCATCGTGCGCAGAGCGAAACGGCCGGCTGCATTGTTCCCGAATTCTTCCTTGCAATAGACCACGTTCACGCCGTGCTGGGCCAGCTTATCTTCGTAGGACAGCGCATGGAGCATGTTTCGCGCTATGCGGTTTGACTTGTACGCCAGCACGATCTGAAATTCGCGCTTTTCCGCCGCACGCATCATCTTCTGGAACTCCGGTCGCCGATCAGACCGACCGGACATGGCACGATCCGCGTAGACGCCGGCAATCTTATAACCGTTCTGCCGCGCATACTCCCGGCATTCGTCTATCTGCTGCTCGATGCTGGCGTCATTCTGCGCATGGCTGGAATAACGGGCATAAATGACGGCATAGATGAATGCGTCGGCATTCGTTTTCTTGTCAGCTACGATAATTCTCCCTCCGTTTCTTCAATTCTGGCGAAAGACGGTCATTTTTAGCATGCCCACTCTGAGAAGAATGCCAGTTGCAACTCTTTTCGAATTAACTTGACATCAGCCGCATTATGTGCTAGAATCAAATCAATCCAAGGAAACTTGGAGGTGGAGTGTTTACACTCGGAGCGGCTCGCTTTGCGAGTCGTTTTCTTTTATCTGGGATAGAGAACGGTTCCGTATCCTTCAATCTGCTTTGCCTGGTTCTTTCTGAATTTCTTCGCAACTAGTATCTTGACGATTTCTGCTTCGAAAGAACTGGTCATCAAATTATCAGCCAGCCCATGTTCCGACAGAATATACCTACGCGCCGGATGAGAAATTAAATCGGAAAATTGTAGCCCGGCAATATTGCTTTTCTTTGGTTTTAATTTGATCTGCGAGCTGGAAAAGTACTTTTCCGCATCTCTAAGTTTGTTATACCCCAAACCCCTAAAAATACAATTATATGCTTCTTTTGTGATGCGATCTTCTCCACCCCCGCGAGCTTCAGCCATAATATCCCCAAAGGACAATCCAAATTTGGAACTGTATTCCTGCATCCAATATTGATATCTCTGCATCAAGTACTCTAAAGCAAGTGCATATGGATCCTGAGCATATACGATTCCATATTTTCCAACCAGCTTCAGTTTATCGATGACAACAGAGATTACCCTGTATTTGACTTGCTCAATTATATCTAGAAATTCTAAATTAAATTCTTTTCTGACCTTTGCATCGACAAGCGGTGCAAATGCACCTTTTGCAGCTATGATTTCTCTGCGGTGAAGAATTACCTCATCGCTTGTAAAATACTTTGCTTTCAATGCGTTGAGTCGAGGAGTAAGAACGCTATCATGCTCTTTAATCGGCATAATAATACCAGTTATACAAAGAAACCGCTTATTGGGATTGGTCAGATCGCCCTTGAGGGATTGATGTCCGTTTTCGTCTACATACATACGGATAATCGGATTATTCATCTTTGATCTCACCTTTCAGTAACGTATTTCGTTATTCTTTAACAAAGTCATTTTTGTATCACAGTGTTTTGTTATGCTTGGTAAACGAATTAAATCTTTAGGAGGGATACTTGTGAAAGAAAACAACGCCCAGTTCGATCTCCGGTTTCTGCTCGCTGCATTTCGCAACCTCACTCCCGAGAATCAGAAGTTTTTGCTTGAGTATCTAAAAGCTCTTGAATCATCTTCAACGCAAAAACTTGATTCTGGTGGCTTAAGGACGAAAATGCGCTTATAAAATCTGATTCGAGCGGCTTGATATTCTTATCAGGCTGCTCATCATCATTTGATCCATCACGGTTGTCAGCCCAGCCTATCAACCAACTTGCGCTTACATCGAGAGCGTTTGCGATCAATTGCAATTTATCCAAAGGAATTGATCGTAAACCGTTGGCGTAATTATTCACAGAGGATTTGGTGATACCTGTCATGTCGGAAAGCTTGCGGCACGAGATATGCTTTTCACGCATAAGACTTGCCAATCTCTCAGAAACGCTGCTCATTTTAAAATCCTCCAAATTCATAGTTTCCTCTATTATATTCCATCTGTCCACAATTTTCAACCGTTTTGAGAAAAAAATTTCCATTTTGTCCAAAAAAGTGGTTGACAAGCGAGTGGAGTGGTGGTAATATATAAAATGTCCACGATGATGGACGCTTCAAGCAAGAAAGGAGGGAATCAAATGCGTGCGAACCTGCTGCGTAGCGAGATCGTCGCAAACAATATGACCGTAACTTCGTTGGCGGAATCTGTGGATATGAAGCCGAAAACTATGTATAACAAGATGAACGGCACTTCCCAGTTCACCGTAGACGAAGTTATCAAGATTTGCGAAGTACTCAAAATTACGGACGCAGCAAAAAAATGCCTTATTTTTTTATCCTAAGTGTCCACGTATTTGGACATTTGACACAAGGAGGTTTCCATGGCGAAAGAACTTATGACCGACGCGGAGGTCGAGATTGAGATCGAAAGACTCAAGGAGAGCGACGCCGTGAAGCTGGCGCAGAAGGAACGACAGTATTTGTATCGCCGCCGTCAGTACATGTACACCCTGCGCTGGTATGAGAAGCGCGGCAAGGAGTTGATGGCAGTAGGCGTTACCGAGAAGGATTTCGCAGATTCAGTGGACGCCGGCGAAGGAGGTGAACACGATGTCGGCAGCTGTTGACCGGAAGAACTACCCGACGCTGAATCCTGACCGTATGCCTGAGTGTATGCAGTATGAGACTGCCAAGGCCACGTTTAAGGCAGTACGCCAGTATTTCGATCAGCCGGGTGTGCAGGAACGCTTCGAGGAATGGCAGGCAAAACAGGAGCGCAGGAAGGTTGAAAACCCAGAGGGTTTTCAAGCCGCCAAAGGCGACTGCCCGATCAGTCCAACAGATTGATAGACGGCGCCTTGGCGCAGAAAGGAGAGCAATGAAAAGTACAAAAACGGAGGCTGTACCACGCCAACAGTCACAGCCTCCAAACGACGGTGCATGTACGAAAAGCACCAAATCTATTGTAGCCGGTATTCCCGCCGATGTCAAGGCAATTCGTGAGCTTCGAACAAAACGAAGCATTCCGGTCGCAGACATTGTCGAGGTGGTTGCCGCAGGTTACCCGAAGTTCGATCGCTATCTGCTCAGCAAGGTTGAGCACGGCGACGAATACGGCATCCGGCTGCGCGACGATGCAATGGCGACACTCATGACGAAGTTCGCACCAGAGCAACGGAAACGCCGTTCCCGCGACAGGCACAACAAGGCCAAGAGAATACAAGCCAGACTATCGGACGATGTTTACAGCCGGTTGCAACGAACGGTAGCCGCCAACAACATCACCATCCAATCCCTGCTTGAACAGTTGATCCTGAATTACATCATTGAACATTCGAAAGGAGATTCCCATGATTAGACAGCCCAGCGAAACCCAGACCAAAGCGAAGAAAATTCGCATGCTCATTGCCGGTTATCCTGGAATCGGCAAGACCACGCTCGGTCTCTCTGCGCCGCGTGCTCTGCACATCGACATCGACTTCGGTATTGACCGCATCGAACCGTTGTACCGCCGCCCCTACATCCAGCCGCAGACCTATCAGGAACTGCTGGATGATCTCATTCCCGCCAATCTCGTTGATCTTGATACGCTGGTGTTCGACACGGGCGGAAAGCTGCTCGACCTGATGAAACCGTGGGCAATCAAGAATGACCCCAAGAACGGCAAGCGCGACGGTTCTCTTTCCTTGCAGGGATACGGCGCCGTCGGGCGCGAGTTCACCCGCTTGATGGACTATTGCTTCTATGAGTTGGACAAGCACATCGTGGTGCTTTTCCACGCTGTCGAGGACAAGGACGGTGACAACACCCGACTTCGCCTGATGATCGAGGGCAGCACGAAGAACACGGTGTGGATTCCGATGGATCTGGGCGGCTTCCTTGAAATGCAGGGAAACAACCGAACCCTTGGCCTTTCCAACTGTGAGAGATACTTTGCCAAAGGCACTCGCGGTATCAATGGTATCCTGAAAATCCCCGAGCTGACCGACGGTGCGCCCAATGACTTTCTTGCCCGCCTGTTCGACCAGTACGAGAAGAAATCCGAAAACGACGCTGCGGTGCTGTCGGCTGAGAAAAAGCACTACGAAATCGCGATGAAGAAGGGCAAGGCGATCATCGACGAAATCATAGACGCGCAGTCCGCCAACGGGCAGATGGCGGCATTCAAAGCCCTCTCACACGCGCTCACCAGTCAGCGCGAACTCAAGGTTCTCTGGAACCGAAGGATGAAGGAATGCGGCGTGACGTTCTCTGCCGAACAGAAGTGCTACGTTCCCGAAGATGGAGGTGGCGAAGCGTGAACAGCGGCAATTTCAGCCCGACCAAAGCCAACAGGGCACAGATCAAATACTGCGATGAACACGAATGCCCGGTATTTGCTCCGATGAATGGCGTTTGTTATCGCTGCGGCTACAACATCTATCTCCCGACCAATGGAAAGAGTGGACCGCGCGGCATTACCGTTGAGGAAGCGGGCAGCAGGTTCATTACGAGCTGCCCGCACTGTAGCTACAGCTTTGTTGAATGAGGTGTTGATATGAATCGCTACCTGATGACGCACAGTCTGCTTTCCTCGTGGCTGTACATGATGGAAAGTCAGTATGAATCCGCCGATCGAAATCCGATGGATGAATTTCTGACAGTGTTGCGGCGCGAACCCGCACCGACCAGTGAAGCCATGCAGAAGGGCATCGACTTTGAGAATCTGGTCACTGCCATCGTCGATGGCGAAATCACGATGCCCTGTGAAGTTTTGGACGCTGAAGCGAATACCTCAGCAGTCCTCCGTCTGCCGATCAGCGAGCATCCCTGGTATGAACCGGCTGCGCAGATCGCAAAGATCGTCAAGGGCGGCATTCTACAATGTATCGCCAAGCGCGACGTGCGGATTTGCGGCATGGACTTTCTGCTGTACGGTCGATTGGACGCCTTGAAGGGCGGAAGCATTTACGACATCAAGTTTACCAGTCGTTACGACGCTGGTAAATACTACGACAGCACCCAGCACCCGATGTATATGTTCATCGTGCCGGAAGCGAACGAATTCAGCTATCTGGCCAGCAACGGCACAAACGTATGGATTGAAACCTATCGACGTGACGAGACCAACGACATCCGCGTGACCGTCGATCTGTTCATCAAGTGGCTGCGCGATAACGGATTGGAACGGGTGTATCTGGAGCACTGGGGTGCACGATGAAAGGCCGTCTGATTGATCTTGCGGTCGGCTTGGACGGTAAGCAGCGCGTAACCATCGCCGTGGAAGGCGATCTTCGAGAGATCTTCGACGAGCTGCATGAAGCGGACGTTTCCGTCGAGATCAAAAAGTTCCGAAGAAAGCGTTCCCTTGACGCGAACGCCTATGCATGGGTGCTCATTGACAAGCTGGCGGCTGCGCTGAACATGGAAAAGGTTGAGGTCTATCGGGAGCTGATACGAAACATCGGCGGCGTTTCTGAAACCGTCTGTGTGCGAAACGAAGCGGTGGAGCGACTGTGCGAAGGCTGGAAGCATAACGGCCTTGGCTGGTTCGCCGAAACGTTTCCCAGCAAGATCAACGGCTGCACCAACGTGGTGCTTTACTACGGTTCGAGCACCTACGACACGAAGCAGATGTCGGCTCTGATCGACGTGGCGGTGGAAAGCTGCAAGGGGTTGGGCATTGAAACGATGCCGCCCGCAGAGCTGGCGGCACTGGAGGCAAGCTGGCAATGAAAAATGTGCTTTGCGACTACTGCGGAAAACCCACGCGCTTCGTAGACGACAGCATTGTCTACGGACGCAGCTTCGGAATGATCTACTATTGCCGTGAATGCCGCGCGTGGGTCGGCGTTCATCGTGGTACCGATTAGCCGCTCGGCCGTCTGGCTGATGCTGAGCTACGGAAGTACAAGAAAGCCGCTCACGCTGCTTTCGACCCGATCTGGCGGCGAACTCAAATGACACGCAAGGCCGCTTACAAGTGGCTGGCAGCACAGCTCGGGATTCCCGAGCAAGAAACGCACATCGGTATGTTCGATGTAGATCAATGCAAGCAGGCCATAGCAGTCTGCAAGAAAAGAATGGAGGGTTTCTATCATGAGTAAGAAAAAAGGCTTTAAGGGACGTTGCAACGCGCGAGAGAGGCATTCCAGTTCCAAGACTAACATTGCTGCGCTTGAAATTCACGCGATTGAGGATGCTGTCGTGGTTCCTCGCATCGAATACGACGCGCTGCAGTACGAACTGGCACGCACTGAGATCGCTCGACGCATGCTGCTGGAGGAGAACGACGTTTACATGAACACCACGGCCATCAGGCAGGTGCTGGACGTGCCCGTAAAGGAGTGATGACCTATCAACAGCTGTGTCCTTGTCGGCAACCTTGCCGCTGATCCGGAACATCGGACTACACAAAGCGGCATCAGCTGTACGACCTTCAGGGTCGCAGTTCAGCGCCGCTTTGCCAATCAGCAGGGCGTGCGCGAAGCTGATTTTATCAACTGCGTAGCCTGGCGCAGTACCGCCGATTTTGTCCATAAGTACTTCATCAAGGGCAACAAAATCGGTCTACGTGGTTCGCTGCAAACCAGAAGCTATGACGCTCAGGACGGCAGTAAGCGCTATGTGACGGAGGTGATCGCAGACGAGGTTGAATTCGTAACATCGAAGTCTGATGGGCAAAACTCTGGTCAGTATTCCGGCAGCGCACCGGCTCCGGTCTACGGACAGCAGGGATATTCCCAGCAACCGGTTTACGGACAGCCTGCACCCCAGCAGCGCACGGAACAGATGCGGATGGATACCGGCGGCTTCACGGAAGTGGACGACGATGAACTGCCGTTCTAACGAGGTATGCATATGGCAACAGGAAAGCGTTACTACTGGATTAAGCTCAGGGAATCCTTCATGACCTCGGATACAGTGGATTTCCTTATGAGCCAGAAGGATGGTGCCAACTACGTTGTCCTGTATCAAATGCTCTGTCTCAAGACTATCAACACGGGTGGACGTCTCTCGCGAACCATCGGCGAGATCGTCATTCCCTACGACGTGGAGAAGATTCAACGGGATTGCAAGTGGTTCTCCGCCGACACCATCCGTGTTGCCTTGAATCTCTACAAACGCTTCGGATTGATTTACGAGGATGTGGATGGAACGCTGGTGTTGGTTGAGCACAATACCATGGTTGGCAGCGAAACCGACTGGGCAATGCAGAAACGTGCGCAGAAAGATTCTCAGCTTCTTCCACCTCCCGATAGTGGAAACCAAGTGGAAAGTGGTGTGGAAAATTTCCACACAGATATTAGAGATAAAGATATTAGATATCAGAGTTCAGATACAAGAGTACAGAAACAAGAGAAAGAGGACGATGTAGTATGCGCGGAGCCGCCCGATTCCGGGCGCTCCACGCCACCTCCCGAACCTACGCCAACCCCCAGCGAATTCAACATTCCGCTGAATGATGGCTCTTGCTATAACGTTCCGATGGAAAACATCGAGGTTTACAAGAAGCTCTATCCGAAGGTGGACGTGGAACAGGCTTTGCGAAACATGATCGGCTGGTCAATGTCGGCTGGGGCAAATCGAAAGACCAGGCGTGGAATCAAGCGATTCATCACCAACTGGCTTTCAAGCGATCAGGACAGGGGCAGAGCACGAAAGCCCGCTGAAACGCAGAAGCCGGTTTACGCCGATGAAGATGATTTTTACTGAGGAGGTGTCGTATGCAGTCAATCGGCGATCTTGCCGTGAGCGCCATGGCGCAGCTCGGTTCTGAATCACACATTCCTGCCGAACCGGGAGATACCACCGGCGAGGACGGAATGCTGCACTGCGGCGTATGTGGCCAGAAGAAAGAGTTCAGGCTCCCATTCAACGGACACTACGTTCCGAGTATGTGCCAGTGCCGCAGGGATGAACTGGCTCGTGAAGAGGCTGAGAAGCAGCGGCAGCAGGAATTACAGCGTGTCCGTGAGCTGGCCAGCTATTCTCTGGTGGATGAACGATTTCACGAATCCACATTTGACCATTTCATTGCTTCAGCGCCCGAAGATCAGCGCGTGTTGCGCATCTGCAGGAATTACGTGGAGCATTTTGACGAGATGCTGGCAAGGAACGCAGGACTGATCTTCTATGGTTCACCAGGAACAGGCAAGACGTTTGCTGCAAGCTGCATCGCCAATGCGCTGATGGCACAGCGCGTGCCTGTACTGGTAACCAGCATCGTGCGGCTGACGGCAAATATGTTCGGCGATGATCTTGCTGAACTGCTCAATCAAATGAATACCGCACGACTGCTGGTGTTGGATGATTTCGGTGCCGAACGCAATACCGAATTCAAGGCGGAGCAGATCTTCACAGTGATCGATTCCCGATACGCTGCGAAGAAACCCATGATCATCACGACCAACTTGATGGATTTCAAGACGGAAACTGATGTCCGGCGAAAGCGTGTGTACGATCGCATCTTCGAGGTTTGTACGCCGATCAAGATGGACGGCGAATCCAAGCGTCGTGCTGAAGGACGAAAGATGCGCGATTCAATTCGCGCTATGCTTGAAGGATAACCAAATGATTCACAAGGAGGATATGACCCATGATGTATATCGACCCGAAAAAAAGACTCGATCTCTCCAGTGCGCACTTCGACGAAATGCGCCATGATCTCGATCGGTACATCACCAAGATGCTGCCGATCATGGAGGCGAAAAACACCCAGGCGGGTACTATTTCCCTGAAGATCGACTTTTCCATCCTTGAGGACAAGGTGAAGTGCGAGAACTCGCCCACCGGCGAACGCGAGGCGCTCATTCCGACCATCAACTACAAGATTGCAATGACATTGCAGAGCAAGGCTGAGAACAAGGGCTATGTCGTGAGCGGTGGGCATGAAGTTGTGCAGGAAGGCAGCGACTATTACATCGTCACCAAGGAAGAGGCCGGCGGTCAGCTCAATATGTTCAACGGCTATGACGAGACGCTTGAAGAAAGCGAAGGTTCCAGTTCTCATTTGGATGGCTTTGAGGAGGATGAGCAATGACGCGAGCGGGAAAATGGGATTTCGCAAAGCATGAGTATCGGCCCTACGAAATCCCCGACGGCTGGTATTGCCCGCTCGTGCTGTACGATATGGGAACCATCGTCAACTGCGCATCTTGCGGCAAAGATCTGCCATTCGGCGATACCTACACAAGCCGCCAAATCCATAATCCGTTCGGCTTTGGATACATGGTGTGCGAAGCCTGTATGACAAAAGAACGTATGGACGAAAGCAAAGCGCAAAAGGAGAATGCGACATGAGAATCAAGGAAATTATTTGCCAGAACCGACGTGATTTCAAGGCTGTGTTCGAATGCGAGCACTGCGGATATACCGCCAAAGGTTGGGGCTACGACGACGCGAATTTTCACCGGAACGTGATTCCTGCAATGAAGTGTCCCAAGTGCGGAAAGGTTGCCGATGAAAACTATCGAGCGCTATCAACAAAATACCCCGAGGGGATGGAGGTATAACGAATGATCACAATGATACCCTGCTCCAAACTGGAGCCGCACCCGGACAATCCACGGAAAGAGCTGGGCGACCTGAGCGAACTGACCGCTTCGATCCGAAAACAGGGATTGCTCCAGAACCTGACCGTGGTTCCCTCTCCCGATTCGCCGGACAAGTATCGCATCGTCATCGGTCACCGTCGCTTCAGCGCTTCGGGCATTGCAGGACTCGACGAGCTGCCCTGCATCATCGATACGAAAATGACCTATCCGGAACAGATCGCCGTAATGATGTCCGAGAACATCCAGCGCAACGACCTGACCATCACGGAAAGGGTCGGCGGTGTTCAGATGATGATGGATCTCGGCATGAACGTCGGCGAAATATCCGGAAATACCGGCATCAGCGATACCACGATTCGCCGCTATGCGAAGCTTGCCAAGCTCAATAAAGGCGGCATGGCGCAGGCAGAACAGCGCGGCGCAACGCTGATGCAGTTCGCAGAGATTACCGAGATCGAGGATGACGCGCTGCGTCAGGAAGCACTTGAAAAAGTCGGAACCGACGAATACCGAAGCGTAATGTACAGGGTTCGGGCATGGCGTGACCGCAAAGCCCGTTTGCCGCACATGGTTGAAAAGCTGAATGCTTTCGCCGCTGAAATCAAGAAAGCGGACTATTCCAGGTACAGTTGGAACCAAAACTTTTATTACTGTGATTCCAATGTGCTGACCAAGATCGACGAAATAAAGCGCAGGAAAGGTACGGCATACGCTTACATCATCAAGGAAAGCAATGTCGAGCTGTACGAAGAACGATCGAAGCACGATGACGCCAAAGAGCAGACCAAGCGTGAAGCGCAGGAGCGTATGAAAGCCCGCGCCAATCATGAGCGCGAGATCGCTGCTGCGTTCAAGCAAATGCGCAGCGAGTTCATGAAAGGCCTGTCGCTCAAGGGGCATGAAGCCGATGCGCTGCGTTTTGTACTCTGGGACCTGACCCGCAGGGAATACCAGTACTGCCCAACGACACACGGATGCTTTGCCGAGGTTTTCCTTCACAGCGAGCCGAAGGAAGGCGGAACCGGAAGCATCCAGATCGACAACGACGCAATCTTCCAGTTTCCCGAAAAGCGGTTGCTGTTGGGCGCGATTCTGGCGGCGTATGACCGGATCGACGTTGGCGATATGAGCATGCTGGATCGCTACAGCGGCAAGCCCAAAGAGAACACCGCGACGATTCGCGATCTGTACGACCACATGGAATGCATGGGCTACAACGTCAGCCAGGAAGAACGCGACTGGCTGGATGGAAGCCACGAGTGCTTTACCTTCCCGCACGACGAAAAGGAGAACACCAAATGAAATTTACAGTGCCGGGCGAACCCTGTGGAAAGGCTCGCCCGCGGGTGGTACGCAACGGGAACGTTTCCCGCACGTACACCCCGGAGAAAACCGTGAACTACGAAAATCTGGTGAAGCTGGAATTTCAGCGCCAGTGCAATGATGTCTATATCGGCGATGGCGGCATTCGCATGTACATCACCGCCAGATTTTCCGTTCCCAGCTCCGCCAGCAAACGCAAGATGACCGCCATGCTGGACGGTGCAATTCGTCCCACCAGGAAGCCTGACTGCGATAACATCGCGAAAATCATCTGCGATGCTCTCAACGGCGTCGCTTACAGGGACGATGCGCAAATCGTATCCATCACAGTTGAAAAGCAATATGCCGCCATACCTGGCGTTGAGATCCGTATTGAGGAGGTACTGCATGAAAGCCTATGTAATCCGGAGCGCTGACAAACTCAAGGAAGTCGTGCCGCTGATGAAGTGGCAGAAAGAAAAAGATAAGGTCGCCGCTTTCGCAAGAGTGTGGAGCGCGACTGAATGCAAGGAACCCGAAAAGGCGAAGAATCTGTCCGCCCGCATCGAGATCGGCAGGAGCGCTCAGGTGTTTAAGGTGATCGGCACCGCAGTTTCCCTTCTGGGAACCATGAACCTCTCTATGGCGCGGGCGTTTGTCGCAGATATGGAGGCTGTAAAGTGAAGATCATACGAGCGTCGTTCCAGATCGAGGAACGAAATGAACTGCGCGGCGGCATTGAGAACATCGAACGCGCAGGCCGCACCTGCTATAAAAGCGACGGCAAATCCACTGAGAACAGCGCCGACGGATTCGTGCGAGGTCTGATCAAACGAAAGCATCTGTCCGTGCTGGAACATGGCGATATGATCTTTGAGATCAGCGACCGCCACCTCTACGAGAACGTGGCTGAAGGGCTTCAGATTCTCCGCGACAGCGGCAAACAGCCGCCCACGCTGGAAATGAGCAATGTCGGTCAGCGGTATATCGTATCCGGGAACATCCGCGCGTGGCTGGAGCTTTTCGGGTACGGTTCTCTCGCAGGGCGATATTTCATCGGGCATTTCGACCCCGTATTCATTCGGGACATGGGATTCATCGACGAGGACGCGGAACCGGATTCACGGGTACGACAGATCCATTACGCCGATCTCCGTGTTCCATCGGAAAAACTGGCACATCTGCGACAAACGGTTCGATTCACCGTAGATCGCGGCGTGTCGCATGAGTTTGTCCGCCATCGGAAGATGAGCTTCTGTCAGGAGAGCACGAGGTACTGCAATTACGCAGACGAACGATTTGATCGCGAGATCACGGTCATACGTCCCTGCTACCTGGATGAGGACACGGAGGGCTGCGCGCTCTGGAAGCGGCAATGTATGAGTGCAGAGACTGCTTACTTTGCGCTGCTGAATTTCGGTCTGCTTCCACAGGAGGCGCGCGCTGTACTACCCACCAGCACCAAGACGGAGCTGGTCATGACCGGCAATCTTCGTGCATGGCAGCACTTCTTTAATCTTCGCGCCAAGCGGCTCACGGGCGCTGCGCATCCGCAGGCAGAGGAAGTGGCGGTTCCGCTGCACGAACTGTTCAAAGCGTTATACCCGAACACAATCATCTGACGGTTGATTTTGATTATTGCATGGGCTGTGCGGGAAGACGTTGATCTTCCCGCCAGATAAAGGAGCAAGGGACAAAATGAGCATATTTGGTGGAATCATTCTGTTCGTATCCGGCGTAGCCATCGGCGGCAGCGCCGTGGCATACAACTACCACTCCATTTGCCGGGCAACTACCGGCCTGCACAAAGAGAACGAGCGGCTCAAGACCTGCGCGTGGGAAGACAAGATGGAATACGTCTACAAGCAGGCGTATGACGAGGGGTATCTCAGGGGGCGCAAAAGCCCAATGAGCGATGTAGAACGGTTCGCGGATACTCTTGAAAGCCGGCACATTGATTTTCGGACGACGCGGGGATCCGCCCGTCCTGCTGCAAAGGGAGGGACGACCTGTGGGCAAACGCCAAAGCGATAAGGAATTACTCAGATACAGAGAAGCAGCAAAGGATGGCGCACGCGAAGTCTTGAACCTGCAGCGTCAGCAAAGAAACTTGAATCTGTATCGAACGACCGAACGTCTGCTGCGGAATTACAAGACCTATCAAAAACTGGTGAACGATTTAGACGGCTACGGCTTTGAACCCATAGAGAAGTCTCACGACATCAGCGTCGCTCCCCCTCCGGGGAGCGGCGTGTCGGACAGGGTGAATCTGTACGATGAGCATATCGCCGCCAGAAGAGCGTCCTACGAACGAACCAAGGCAAGGTTCGATGAGATTGATGCTGTAGTAAAGCAGTTCCAAGACAAAGAAGAGTTCATCGTCATTCGCATGTACTACTTCAACGAAACCGCCCACGGTCAAGATCGCAGCGAGGAAGCCAAATCTTACACCTTCGAGGAGATCTCCGCAGAGCTCGCTGCGCTTGGCATCAACAGGAGCGAACGATCTCTTCGGACGTGGCGAACAAAACTGGTTCAGGACATGACGGTGCTGCTGTTCGGGATAGACGGTGCAGTGAGCGTTGAAGCCAGAGAACCGAAGCAAGGCAGAACCGAGGAAGGAGCGACAGATGGCCAGTTATGCAGGACGGAATGAGCGCCAGCACGAGATGGTGAAGCTGTTCAATAAACTGTGCTATCGCTATTCCCGCTACGAGGTCTGGCAGGATATGGTCGTGATGATCGCCTGTGCGATCGCCAACGCCGTGGACAAACGTCACTTCGAGAAGCGCGAGGAAATGTATATGCGCGTCGTCAAGAAGTACGACAAGGATGCATTGAACGTCTTCCCTGAATTCTTCACCCACATTGTGATGGGCATGGAGGAATATCCCGACTGTGACTTCCTTGGCGAGTTATACATGAACCTTGATCTTGGCAACAGAAATGCCGGCCAGTTTTTCACACCATATGACGTCTGTCGGCTGATGGCGCAGGTAACTATCAACGGTGACTTGCTGAAATCCCAGATTGAGAAGCATGGTTGGATATCCATCAACGACTGCGCTTGCGGTGCTGGAGCCACGTTGGTGGCAGCAGCCAATTATCTGCGTTCTATCGGCATCAACTACCAGATGCAAGCACTTTTCATTGCCCAGGACTTGGATGCAACGGTAGCTCTGATGTGCTACATACAACTATCTCTGCTGGGATGCGCTGGCTATGTAAAAATCGGCAACACGCTGACAGAACCCATGACCGGTAACGTGCTGTTCGGTGATGAGCAGGAAAGCACATGGTACACGCCGATGTACTTCCACGCGACATGGAACACGCGCCGAGCAATTGCTATGACAGAAAGCGTATTTCGAGCAGTTGCAACGCCGTTTACTGGCGTTACAGCTAAACCAACTGCGGACAATATGCCCGATGCGGAATTGTCCGGAAACGCCATCGGAGAGCTTGAAAGCAGGCCTGTGCCAGAATCAAAAAATATCTACACCCCTGCATTGACAATCAGCACCGGCAAGAAGAACGCCGGTCAGATTATGTTTGATTTTGGAGGAACGCTATGAACAAAGTCAGGTGTGCGAGGTGCGGCGATATTTTCACCACAGCCGACCTTAACGAACTTCGCGAAATGGGCGAAGCGTATTACATCGAAAAAGGCTGCTTTCTTTGCCCGGATTGCTGGGACGTATTCCAGCGAATGTCTCTTGAGGAACAGGCGCAAGCCGCCATCATGGGTATCGGCGAGACTGAAAAGTACGACAAGGAGGATCTGAAATGGAACGCAAAGTGATCGATTCTTTTACGGTCGGAGGAACGAAGGCAGGTCCGAGCCTGCCGGGAGCACGGCTTCAGCAGATGCTGGGCACGAGGATAGTAATCGACATGAGCAGCAGAACGCTGTATGTGCCGACGATGAAGGGCGCTGTACTGGCTCGCACCGGCGCTCGTATCGTTCTCTACGACGATGACAGTTTGGATGTAGAGTATGGGCAGTAAGACGAAGATCGACTGGTGTGACAGCTCGTGGAATCCAGTCACCGGCTGCGAACACAGATGCCCT
Organism: uncultured Clostridia bacterium; assembly: GCA_934663595.1. Lineage (GTDB taxonomy): Bacteria > Bacillota > Clostridia > Christensenellales > Aristaeellaceae > Faecivicinus. Next base: position 66,252 of record CAKUKM010000012.1, read on the forward strand.
TACTGCTACGCGAAAGGCATAGCGGAGCGTTTTGGCACGAACTGGCTCCCGGATGAAAACCCGGACGATTACAAGTGCGTATTGGACGGGACAGAGACCCACGCGATTCTGGAACTCGACGGAATGCAGGCGCGGAAGCAAAAAGATGGGAGGATCGTACCGGCAGCATTTCCGCTCGGATTCACACCGACGCTACACCGCTACAGGTTGGACGATCCCCAGCAATGGAAGCAGCCACGGAACATATTCGTCTGCTCGATGGCAGACCTCTTCGGGGATTGGGTACCGCCGGAATGGATTCAGGAAGTTTTCGCGGCCTGTAGGAAAGCGCCCCAGCACCGCTACCTGTTCTTGACGAAAGCCCCGGAACGGTACATCAGTCTCGCAAAGCTGGGGCTACTCCCGATAGAGGATAACTTCTGGTTCGGAAGCTCGGCACCGACCTCGGACACGCCATGCTTCTATAGCGACAAACACAATACGTTTGTGAGCATGGAACCGCTTCTCGCGGAGTTCGGGTCTTGTGGAATAGACACACCGGCAGAGCTGCCTCGATGGATTATCATCGGCGCGGAGACCGGCAACCGAAAGGAGAAGGTCACGCCGAAAAAAGCATGGGTGGACGAAATCGCTGAGCAAGCGCTGATATACGGGATTCCCGTCTTCATGAAGGAAAGCCTCAGGGTCATCATGGGCGACGACTTCAAGCAGGAATTTCCGTGGCAAGCGCGTGACCATGAGTTTTGCGGAGGTACTGATTCTTGAAGCGGCTTGAATTACGCCCGTGCGACTTTGCAACGGCAAGAGATTTTGTGCGCCTCAATCACAGGCA
>CAKUKM010000013.1 GCA_934663595.1 uncultured Clostridia bacterium
TGGAGAGAACAAACAGAATATTCAATTTTCGAACCCGTGGAAAACGCGCTGTAGCAGGGGTTTTCCACATAGAAGCTGCCACGAAGAGTTCTTGCTTTCGAGTGCAGCTCGTTACAACCACTTCGATACGCTTCCGTGTATAAATATTCACTTTTGGGGACTAATCACATGATTTCGAGTCGAGGCCGTTATGACCACTTCGATACGCTTCCACATTTTATGCCGCTGATTGAGATGGCATACTCTTATTATTATATGGATAGTGAGCTGAATGTCAATAGGAAAATCCGAAAATTTGGATTTATTTTTCGATTTTTTGGATTGCAGGGGGAGGAAAATCCCAAAATTTGGATTGCAAGAGCAAATTATCCAAATATTTGGAAAGAGATATGGAAGGCGCGGGCGAAAGGGGGATCACATCCGGCTCGCCGTACATTTCCGTTTGCGCGGCGAGTGGGTAAGATGGAGACCGAATCCAGCCCATCGCGCAGTCTGATTACGCGTCGACAAGTGGGTCGAGCGGGCGAAAAGGGGGCTGCATTCTGCCTAATGTGCAATTCCGGCTGCGCGGTGAGTGGGTAAGATGGAAACCGAATCCAGCTCATCGCGCAGTCGGTATACGCGCCGGCAAGTGGGTCGAGCGGGCGAAATGGAGACTACATCCGGCTCGCCGTACATTTCCGCATGCACGGCGAGGGGGAGTGGGTAAGATGGAGACCGAACCCAGCCCATCGCGCAGTCTGATTGTGCGTCGATGGGACTGGGTTCGGGGCCCTCTCGCGGGTCATTCCGTCAGCGGCCAATGCTGAATCAGGCGGCGCAGGCTGGGCTTCATGCCCTTTCCGGGGACGGCTTCGGCGGCGAGAATCGGGATTTCGGCGACGGTTTTATCGCCGATTTCGATCGCCACGGAGCCGATTTTTGCGCCGAGGTCGACCGGCGCGTCGACCGTTTCCGGAAGTGTCGGAGTAAGGCGGACGTTCTGCTCGTCGCCCTTTTGAATCAGCAGCGTGAGATCGCCGCCGAGTTCGAGCGGGAGGCGGTCGCTTTCGCCGCCGAGGACGCGGATTTCGCCGCGAATGCGCGCGCCGCGCTGGGCGACGGGGTAGAGCCGGTAGTTCGCGAAGCCGTAATTCAGCATTTCCTTGGCGATATCGAACCGCTTTGCGCCGCTCGACGCGCCGAGCACGACCGCGATCAGGCGCATGCCGCCGCGTTTGGCGGTGGCGGAGATGCAATAGCCGGCCTCGTTGGTGGAGCCGGTTTTGCCGCCGTCGCAGCCGTCGAGCAGGCGAATCAGCTTGTTGGTGTTGGTCAGCTGGGTCATGCGGCCGTCGCCGTGGTCGATTTCGTCGAGCCAGATCTGGCTGTAGGCGTAATAGAGCGAATGGCCGAACACCGCGATCGACATGCGCGCGACATCGCGGGCGGTGGTGTGCTGGCCGTCGACGGGGAGACCGGTGCAATTGACGAAATGGGTGTCCGCCATGCCGAGCTCCTGCGCGCGCTCGTTCATTTTCGCGCAGCACAGCGCCTCCGAGCCGTAGAGCGCTTCGGCGAGCGCGACTGCCGCGTCGTTGGCGCTGCCGACGATCATGCTTTTGAGAAGCAGGGAGACCGATTGCGTTTCGCCCACGTCGAGCAGCACCTGCGAACCGCCCATGCCGGCGGCCTCCTTGGAGATCACGACCTGCTGCTCGAGCGCAAGGCGGCCGGAATCGACGGCCTCGAGCGTGAGCAGGATGGTCATCAGCTTGGTGACCGACGCGACGGCGCGCTGCGAATCGGCGTTGAATTCAAACAGGATCTGCCCGCTTTCCGCCTCGATCAGCATGGCGGCGGCGCAATCGAGTTTCATCGGCGGCGCGTCGAGCAGCGCGCCCGAGGACAGCTGCGGAACGGCCCTCGGCGGCGCGGGCGTGGTCAGATCCAGTTCCATGCAGCGCCCGCCCAGCGGCAGAACGAACAGAAGCGCAATCGCGAGCGCGAGAATGCGGAAACGCATGAGCATCCCTCCATTTTCCGTTTTGTGCGTTGATCCATTCTATGCGCCGAGGACGAAAAAAACACGGCGCAGGCCCATTCGAGCCTGCGCCGCTTGGAGAGGATGGAGAAGCGGATTATTCCGCAATGTAGTTGATGGTCGTGTTCGGAATCAGATATCGGTTCGCGCCGCACAGCAGGCAGCCGCTCAGGCCGGCGTCCAGCGCGTCGTCGCGCGGAATCAGCTTGTATTTGCCGATAAAGTTCGGGCATTCGTCGGTGGTGTGGCAGAGGCTGTTCTCGTCCTGCCAGAGGCACTTTTCATTCACGAGCTCCGGCTTCGGCGGCTCGCAGCGGCGGCACCACTTGTAATGATCCACGCATTCGGACAGCGGATACTGGCTCGCGCCGCTCATGCCCTTGCAGTTGTCGATCGAATGATACCAGCCGCCGTTCGGCGAATGATACACCAGCGCGTCGCCCGCGGGCTTCAGCGCGAAATCGGGCGTAATGACCTCGGGCGAGGGCTCGACGGTTTCTGCGGGCGCAGCGCCGGCCTCCGCGGTCTGAGTATCCGCCGTCTGGCCGCGCACCGCCATGTACAGGCCGGCCTTGCAGGTCGTGCACGGATAATAGCCGTTCGTCAGCGCGTCGTCCAGCGTCGCCAGCGACCATTTTCCGGTGAAGTTTACGCACTCGTCGGTCAGATGGAACAGATTGTTTTCATCCAGCCAGACCACGTCCGCCTGCTCGAGAATCGACGGATCGGGCGAATTGCAGGAATCGCACTTCTGATAATTCTCGCTCACGGCCGCGCCGAGCGTGCCCGGATTGGCGCTCTTCATGCCGCGGCAGGTCTCGGCCATGTGATAGCGCTTGCCGCCGGCATTGTAATAGACCACCGCTTCCGCAGCGGGCTTGGGCTTAAGATCGGTGGAGACGACCGGCGTTGCGGTCGGTTCCGGCGTGGGCTGTTCGGTCGGGGCCTCGGTGGGCGCCTCCGTCGGCTCCTCCGCAAGCGGCTCGACCGGCGCGTCCGTCGCATCGGGAACCGCGGTCTCTTCCGGCGCGTCGGTTTCCTCCGGCGGCCAAGTCGGCGTAGGAACGGGCGTTTCGGCCGGTTCCGGCGCGTCGGTCGCTTCGACGGGGGCCTCGGTGGGCGCGACATTCGCTACAGGCGCGTCCTGGGTTTTCCCGATCAGGCGATTCAGGCTGTCCGCGCCTTTAACTGCGAGATCCAGACCGTCCGCCGTGCTCTTCAGCGAGGCGCGGGTCAGCGCGTCGTTCAGATCCAGCGCCGTGCGATAGGCGACGACCGCGCGATCGCAGATGTTCTGATAGAAATCGCCGATATGAACGGACGCGTTGTCCAGGAAATCGTTGACGGAATCCTGCGCGCGCGTTATGTCGGGGTTGCTGGTCTGATAAGTGAGCGCGAAGATGCACATCGCCGCGCACAGCGCGAGGCATACGATCGAGGCCAGCAGCTTCGTCGTGACCTTCCAGCGCAGCTTGCGCCGCCAGAGCAGAATCATGCCGATCGGCCACAGCACGACCGACAGCAGAAGCGCGAGCAGAATGTACAGCGCTCCCGCGCGCTTTTTCTTCTTTTTATTATGATGATTCGAACCCTCGGGCGAGCCCGACGCGCCGTACTGGCCGCGCCGCTCGGAGCGCATGACGTAATCGCCGCCGTGTCTGCGCGCGAAAAGCTGCAGCTTTACGCCCGGATCGGATGGAAAATCATTATGCATGGCCTTGTCCTCTCTGAATCGACGTTCAATGTATCCACTACACACGAGTCTATTATATCACAGCTTCCGGAAAATCTCAAACGACAACATTGTGACGAAATGAAGGCGTTTGCGTCGAATCGCCGTCATGATCCGATTGTGAATAAAAATTAACGCACATAGTAGAAGGATTAAAGGGGCATGCGTCGAATAATCTGAATTTGGGTTTCGTTGATGTTTTGGTATTCAAGTGGAGCAGGAGGGAAAGACATGAATGTGGAACGCAATATGCCCGTCGTTCGCGAGCGCAAGAATGCGATTCTGAAGGGCAACCCGGAGCTCTGCGCAGAGCAGAAGAAGGCGGGCAAGCTCCTTGCAAGAGAGCGCATCGCACTGCTTCTGGACGCGGCGAGCTTTGTTGAACTGGATGTTCTGAGCGCGGATGCGGGCGTTGTAACCGGCTACGGCACGGTGCAGGGCAGCCCGGTATACGTCTATGCGCAGGACGTGACCGTAAACGGCGGCGCGGTCGGCGCGGCGCATGCGCGCAAAATTTTGAAGGTAATGGACATGGCCGAAAAGACCGGCTGCCCGGTCATCGGCATTCTCGATACCGCGGGCGCGCGCCTGGACGAGGGCGTGGACGCGATGAACGCCTACGCGATGATCGCCGGAAGAGTCAGCCGGCTGTCGGGCGTGGTTCCGCAGATTTCCCTGGTGCTGGGCCAGTGCGGCGGCGTTGCCTCCGCGATTGCCGGCATGACGGATCTGACCGTAATGAGCGAAAACGGCGCGCTGTTTGTCAACGGACCCATGGTCGTTTCCGCTCTGGCCGGAAAGCAGATTTCGATGGAAACGCTGGCGGGCACGCAGGCGGCGACGCGCGCGGGCATGGCGCAGCTGACGGCGAAGACCGACGAAGAGGCGATCGCGCTGGCGCGCAAGCTGGTCGGCATGCTGCCGGTGAACAATATGGACGAGGCCGTTTCCGAATGCGCGGACGATATCAACCGCGAGCTGGCCGAGCTGAATCAGGCCGATCAGCTCGACGACGTGCGCAGCGTGATCCGTTCGATCGCGGATAATGGCGATTACATCGAGCTGGACGCCGATTTCGCGCCCTCGATGGTGACGGCGCTGGCGAAGATCGGCGGAACGACCGTGGGCTTCATCGCCAATCAGGCCGGCAAGGACGAGGGACGGCTGACCGTTTACGGCTGCAAGAAGGCCGCGCGGTTCATGTCGTTTATGGATTGCTTCTCGATTCCGTCGATCGCGATCGTGGATTCGATGGGCATGAAGGTCAGCACCGCGCCGCAGGGCGAGCTGGCGCGCAATGCCGCGCAGCTGCTGAGCGCTTCGACGCAGGCGACGAACGTGCGCATTGCGGTGATCGCCGGAAACGCGGTCGGCATGAGCTATGCGGCTCTGGCCTCCCGCGCGGCGAGCGACGTGGTTTACGCGTGGCCGGGCGCGGTCGTGAGCGCGGTTACGCCGAAGATTGCGGCGCAGCTGAATTATGAAGACGAGCTCAAGAGCGCCGAGGATCCCTATTCCAAGCGCGAGGAGCTGGAAAAGCGGTATATGGACGATGTGGCCGACGGCGTGCATGCGGCGATGAAGGGCTATGTCGACGACGTAATCGAGCCGGCGCAGACGCGCCAGATGCTCGCGGCGGCGCTGGAGATGCTCTCCGGCAAGCGCGAGGTCAATCCTGCCAGAAAGCATGGCAACATGCCGCTGTAAGGAGGAAGAAACATGAGTGAGTTTTTGACTACGCTCGGAAACGCGCTTACCTACGGCGGAATGGTCACGGCGATCGGCCTGCTGGTCGTATTCTTCGGTCTGGCGCTGCTGATCGTGGTGCTGATGCTGATGGCCGAGTTTTTCAAGGCCATCGATAAGCGCGGAAAGAGCAAGCAGCAGGCGGCACAGCCCGCCGCTCCCGCTCCCGCGCCGGCTCCGGTTCCGGAGGTCGCCGAGGAAGAAGAGGTTGTGGACGATACCGAGCTGATCGCCGTAATCGCCGCTGCGATCGCGGCGTACGAGCCGGATGGCAAGAAGCTCGTGGTGCGTAGGGTTCGCCGCGTGGGCGGCTGGAACCGCGCCGCGAGAGAAGAGCAGATCGGTCGTTTCTGATTGAACGTATACAGGCATTTAGAGGAGGAAGAGAAAAATGCGCAAGTTTTCCATTACCGTAAACGGTCAGACCTATGAAGTAGAAGTAGAAGAGCTCGGCGCCGTGTCCGCGCCCGCAGCTCCCGTCGCGCCCGCTGCTCCCGCCGCTCCGGCTCCCGTTGCCGCCGCTCCTGCTCCCAAGGCGGCTCCCAAGCCCGCTGCGAAACCCGCAGCCGCTGGCAGCGTTTCCGTGACCGCTCCGATGCCCGGCAACATCAACGCCGTGCGCGTGACCGTGGGTCAGGCCGTGAAGAAGGGCGACGATCTGGTGATTCTCGAGGCCATGAAGATGGAAAACGAGATCAAGGCGCCGAGCGACGGCACTGTTGCGAGCGTCAACGTTACCAAGGGTGCGACCGTGAATACCGGCGACGTGCTGGTGACCCTGAACTGATCCGCCTTGAATACGGGTAAGGAGGTTCAAGGATGAACAAATGGAAGAAAGTTAAGCCCGCGCGGGCGCTCGTGTGTCTGCTGATGTGCTTCATGCTTCTGGGCGTGTGGGCGCTGGCGGAGGGCGCGCCGGTCGCGGACGGCGGATATATGCCGCAGGAAGTCACGGATCCGGAGGCGGTGGCCGCCGCTGTGGAAGAGGCGAGCCAGCAGGGCGCGGATCCCGAAATCAACATTCTGGACGGCCTGAAGAGCATTGTGAAGTCGACCGGCTTCGCGACGGGCGAGGTCAGGCAGTATATCATGATCGCGGTGGCGTGCGTATTGCTGTATCTGGCGATCGTGAAGGGCTTTGAGCCGCTGCTGCTGCTCCCGATTGCGTTCGGCATGCTGCTGGCGAACCTGCCGGCGGCGGGACTGACCAGCTATACGGGCCCGAGCTACAAATTCTACGACAGCCTTCAGGACGCGGTGGTTGCGGCCAAGCGCCTGGGCAAGGAAACCAGCGATATCATCTGGCGCTACGACGAAGCGACCGGCATGATGAAGTACAGCCTGCAGGCGGCGAACGGCGGCCTGATGTACTATCTGTACCACGGCGTCAAGTGGGGCATTTTCCCGCCGATCATCTTCATGGGCGTCGGCGCGATGACCGACTTTGGCCCGCTGATTGCGAATCCGAAATCGCTGCTGCTGGGCGCGGCGGCGCAGCTGGGCATCTTCCTGACCTTCATCGGCGCGAAGGCGGCGGGCTTCTCCGCGGCTGAAGCGGGCGCTATCGGCATCATCGGCGGCGCGGACGGCCCGACGGCCATCTTCGTAACCACGAAGCTCGCCCCGCATCTGCTGGGGCCGATCGCGGTGGCGGCGTATTCGTATATGGCGCTCGTTCCGGTCATTCAGCCGCCGATCATGCGCGCGCTTACGACGAAGAAGGAGCGCTCGATCCGCATGGGTCAGCTCCGTCAGGTTTCGAAGACCGAGCTGGTCGTGTTCCCGATCATGGTTACGATCATCGTTTCCCTCCTGCTGCCGGACGCGGCTTCGCTGGTCGGCATGCTGATGCTGGGCAACCTCATGCGTGTCTCCGGCGTTGTGGAGCGCCTGAACAAGACCGCGCAGAACGAGCTGTGCAATATCGTTACGATCTTCCTGGGACTGACCGTCGGCGCAACGACGCAGGGCCCGACCTTCCTGACCTGGAGCACGATCAAGATCGTTATCCTGGGCGTGGTGGCGTTCGGCTGCGGCACTGCGGGCGGCGTTCTGCTGGCGAAGCTGATGAACGTGCTGTCCGGCGGCAAGATCAATCCGCTGATCGGCTCCGCGGGCGTATCCGCTGTTCCGATGGCGGCGCGCGTTTCCCAGAAGGAGGGACAGCGCGAGGATCCCGGCAACTTCCTGCTGATGCACGCGATGGGCCCGAACGTGGCGGGCGTCATCGGCAGCGCGGTTGCGGCGGGCGTGTTCATTGCTCTGTTCGCGAAATAAGGCTCTTTGTGGATTAGGAGGAATTTATCATGGCGAAAGTGATGATTACCGAAACCATCCTTCGCGACGCGCATCAGTCTCAGGCGGCGACCCGCATGAGGCTGGAGGACATGCTGCCCGCGTGCGAGGTATTGGATAATGCCGGTTACTATTCTCTGGAATGCTGGGGCGGCGCGACGTTTGACAGCTGCCTGCGCTTCCTGAACGAGGATCCGTGGGAGCGTCTGCGCCAGCTGAAAAAGGCGCTGCCGAAGACGAAGCTGCAGATGCTGTTCCGCGGCCAGAACATCCTGGGCTATAAGCACTATGCCGACGACGTGGTGGATGAATTCGTTCGCCTGTCGATCAAGAACGGCATCGACGTCATCCGCATCTTCGACGCGCTGAACGACACGCGCAATCTGGCGCAGGCGATCAAGTCCACGAAGAAGTACGGCGGCATTTGCGAAGTGGCGATGAGCTACACCGTAAGCCCCGTGCACACCGAGGAATATTTCGTAAACCTCGCGCTGGAGCTGGAGAAGATGGGTGCGGACAATATCTGCATCAAGGATATGGCGAACCTGCTGCTGCCGTATCAGGCGTATTCGCTGGTGAAGAAGCTGAAGGAGGCGCTGCGCCCGACGACGCTGGTGCACCTGCACACCCACAACACCACCGGTACCGGCGATATGGTGAACCTGAAGGCGATCGAGGCCGGCTGCGACATCGTGGATTGCGCGCTGTCCCCGCTGGGCAACGGCACGTCCCAGCCCGCGACGGAATCTCTGGTCGCGACGCTGGCGGGCACCGAATACGACACCGGCATCGACCTGAACGAGCTGACCAAGGCGACCGAGCATTTCCGCGGCGTGGCGGCGAAGCTGCAGGCCGAGGGCATTCTCGATCCGAAGGTGCTGCGCGTGGACGTCAATACCCTGAAGTATCAGGTGCCGGGCGGAATGCTTTCGAACCTGATCAACCAGCTCAAGCAGGCCGGCAAGTCCGACAAGCTCTATGAGGTGCTTGCGGAGGTGCCGCGCGTGCGCGAGGACTTCGGCTATCCGCCGCTGGTCACGCCGACCTCTCAGATCGTCGGCACGCAGGCGGTTATGAACGTCATCTGCGGCGAGCGCTACAAGATGTGCCCGAAGGAGTCGCAGGGTCTGATGCGCGGCGAATACGGCCGTCTCCCCGCTCCGGTGAACGAGGAAGTGCGCCGCAAGGTCATTGGCGATCAGAAGGTGATCACCTGCCGTCCCGCGGATCTGCTCAAGCCCGAGCTCGAGGGCTATCGCAAGGAGATCGGCCAGTACATCACGCAGGAAGAGGACGTGCTCAGCTACGCGCTGTTCCCGCAGGTGGCCGAAAAGTTCTTCAAGGCGCGCCAGGCGAAGCAGCTTGGTCTGGACAATTCCGTGCTCGATACGAAGAACAACGCAATGCCCATCTAAATTCAATCTATCGCCCGCTCCGGTTTACCCGGGGCGGGCTTTTTTGCTGCCAGAGGTGAAAATATTACGAATACTTTGCGAAAGATTGACGTTATGGCGGAAATTTTTGAATTTGCACCGGAAAATATTATAATGGAAGGGAATGTAAAACATTTCCGGAGGTTCGTTCATGGCGGAAAACAGGAAGGCCGCGGCGGCGCGGCGCAGAAAAAAGCTGGCCCGGCGCAGGCGGCAGCAGCGGCAGAGAAGAATACTGATTGCGATTGCGGCGGTCTGCGCGGTCGTTTTGATTGGCATATTGATCGTAAGCGGCGTTGCGGGAAGGGATCGCCAGAGCCCGGCCGCGACCGTTCAGCCGACGATCGCAATCACGCCGGAGCCGACGATTGAAATCACGCCCGAGCCAACGGTTGAGGTGACTCCCGAACCGACGATTGCGATCACGCCGGAGCCGACGATTGAAATTACGCCGCTTCCGACGGTTGAGCCGGCGCAGGAAAAGGTCAGCATCAAGATCACCGCGGCGGGCGACTGCACGCTGGGCGGCGACGTCCCGTCCGGACGCGACGAGAATTTCGCCTCGTATTTCGACAAATACGGCGCGGATTACTTCTTTGCGAATGTGCGCGGCGTGTTTGAGGACGACGATTTCACGATCGTGAATCTCGAGGGCCCGCTTTCGACCAGCACGGACAAGCGGCGCGGCCGGCAGTTCAATTTCCGCGGCCGGCCGGAATACGTGCAGATTCTGACCGGATCGAGCGTGGAGGCGTGCAATCTCGCGAACAACCACGCGCTGGATTACGGCCAGCAGGGCCTGTCCGACACGGCGGCGCTGCTGGAAAGCGTCGGCATCGGCGCGTGCGGCTTCGGATACGAGTATACGACCGAGGTAAAGGGCAAGACGATCACGGCACTGGGCTTTACCGAGTGGGACTATTCGGACGACGATCTGCGCAATGCGGTTCAGGCGGCGCGCGCGAAGAGCGATCTGGTGATCGTGTCGATCCACTGGGGCGAGGAAAAGGTGTATAAGACGCTGAAGACGCAGCGCCGGCTCGGGCGGCTGTTCGTGGACGCGGGCGCGGATCTGGTGCTGGGCACGCATTCGCATGTGTACGGCGGCATTGAACTGTACAACGGCAAATACATCGTCTACGGCCTGGGCAATTTCTGCTTCGGCGGGCATCGGAATCCGTCGGAGAAGAACTGCATGATGTTCCAGCAGACGTTTGAGTTCGACGGCAGCGGCAGCGCGATCGACGCGGGCATTTCGATCATCCCGACGCGCATTTCCGGAAAGAGCGATTCGAACGATTTCCAGCCCTATGTTCTGGATGTGGAGCGCGGCGCGGAGCTGCTGGCCAAGATCGGCGCGCTTTCGACGGAGCTGGATTTCGCGGCCGTTCGCTGGGCGGAGGACAGCTACGAGGTGGCCGGCGGGCTGATCGCGGCCAATTGATATGAAGCGCAAATCGAGAAGAAGGCGGCAGCGGCGCGCGCTGCTCGCCGGGGGAATGGGATTACTGCTCCTTGTGATTGCGGTCTGCCTGTTTGCGCCGAGGGGCGACAGAATCGCCGCGCCGGTTCCGACTGCGGTTCCGACCGAAGCGCCGACCGTTGCGCCGACGCCGGTTCCGACCGAGGCGCCTACGCCGAGTCCTACGATCGAGCCGACGCAAATGCCGACGGATTCTCCGGAGCCGGAGACGCGGGAGATTCTGATTACCGCCGTGGGCGATTGCACGCTCGGCGGCGACAATGCGTACGGCCTGGAGGATCGGTTTCGGAAGTACTATGATCAATACGGCGCGGATTATTTCCTGTCCGGCGTGCGCGCGCTGTTTGAGAGCGACGATCTGACGATCGTGAATCTCGAGGGCCCGCTGACGACGAGCCGCGACAAGCGCGAGGGACGCAAATTCAATTTCCGCGGAGATCCGGAATATGTAAAGATCCTGTCCGGGTCGAGCGTGGAGATCGCCAATATCGCGAACAATCACGCCTACGATTACGGCGAGGCCGGCTTTGAGGAAACGGCGCGGACGCTCGAGGACGCGGGAATCTGCGCCAGCGGCTTTGCGCGCCCGGGCTTTGTGAGCGTCAAGGGCGCGACCGTGGGCTCGGCGGGATTTTACGACAAGGATCATTCGCTTTCGGAAATGGTGAGCGCCGTGGAATACATGCGCGCGCGGTGCGACCTGCTGATCGTGTCGATTCACTGGGGAAAGGAATACACCCACGAGCCGACGGACGAGCAGCGGAAGATCGGACATGCGCTGATCGACGCGGGCGCGGATCTGGTGATCGGCAATCATTCGCACGTGTACGGCGGGCTGGAAATGTACAAGGGCAAATACATCATTTACAGCCTGGGCAATTTCTGCTTCGGCGGCAATTCCAATCCGGACGACAAGAACTGCACGATTTTCCAGCAGCGATTCGTGCTGGCGGCGGACGGAACGGTTTCGGACGGCGGCATTTCGATCATTCCGGCCACGATTTCGTCGACCGCGCGCACGAACGACTATTCGCCGCGCATTCAGGGCGTGGAGACCGGCGTGGAGCTGCTCTCCCGAATCATCGCGGTTTCGCGCGTGAATCCGGAGCAGGCGATCTGGATGCCGGACAGCTATGAGGTGCAGGCCGGGCTCGTTTCGGCGGAATGAAGAATTTACCGGCAAATAACGACCGCGCGAATGGAAACGTGCTATAATAAACCAATCAGATTCAGGGAGGTCTTTTTCATGGAAGGTACCGAAAAGAAAGCCGCGAATTTTATCGAGGAATTTATCAACGAAGACCTCGCCAGCGGGCGATTTGACCATGTGCGCACGCGCTTCCCTCCGGAGCCGAACGGATATCTGCACATCGGCCATGCGAAGGCGCTGTGCATCGATTTTGGCATCGCCCAGAAATACGGCGGAAAGTGCAACCTCCGCTTCGACGACACGAACCCCACCAAGGAGGAGGCCGCCTTCGTCGAGGGCATCGAGGCCGATATCAAGTGGCTGGGCTATGAATGGGACGAGCTGCATTTCGCATCCGATTTCTTCGGCCGCCTGTATGAAATTGCGTGCGATATGATTCGCCGCGGCGTTGCGTATGTCGACGATCAGACGCCCGAGGAAATGCGCTTGAACCGCGGCACGCTCACCAAGCCCGGCGTGAACAGCCCGTATCGCGATCGCTCGGTCGAGGAAAACCTCGATCTGTTCGAGCGGATGAAGAACGGCGAGTTCGAAGAGGGCGCGCGCGTGCTCCGCGCGAAGATCGATATGTCCGCGCCGAACGTGCTGCTGCGCGACCCGACGATGTACCGCATCAATCGCCATTCGCACCACAGAACCGGCAATAAATGGTGCATCTATCCGATGTACGATTTCCAGCACCCGGTACAGGACGCGATCGAGGGCATTTCGCATTCGCTGTGCTCGCTGGAATATGAAATTCACCGCCCGCTGTACGACTGGTTCGTGCGCGAGGCGCGCGTGACCACGCAGCCGCCGCGCCAGATCGAGTTCGCGAGATTGAATATCGAGCGCACGGTGATGTCCAAGCGCTATCTGCGCCGCCTGGTGGAGGAAAAGGTGGTCAGCGGCTGGGACGATCCGCGCATGCCTACGCTGGTTGCGATGCGCCGCCGCGGCTATCCCGCCAGCGCGATTCACGATTTCATGAGCCGCGTCGGCGTTGCGAAGAGCGATTCCGAGGTCGAGGGCAATCTGCTCGACCACTGCGTCCGCGAAGCGCTGAGCGATTCCGCGCCGCGCGCGATGGCCGTGATTGATCCGATCAAGGTCGTGATTACGAACTGGCCCGCGGAGGACACGGACACGCTCGAGATCGAGAATCATCCCGACCATCCGGAATACGGCACGCGCACCGTCGCATTCGGCCGCGAGCTGTATATCGAGCGCGAGGACTTCATGGAGGAACCGGTCAAGAAGTTCTTCCGCCTGGCCCCCGGCAAGGAGGTTCGCCTGAAGGGCGCGTACATCATCAAGTGCGAAGAGGTCGTCAAGGACGAAAACGGCGAAATCGTCGAGCTGCATTGCACGGCCGATCTCACCAGCCGCTCCGGCAGCGAGGGCGCGAACCGCAAGGTCAAGGGCACGCTCCACTGGGTGAGCGCCGCCGAGGGCGTTCCGGCCGAATTCCGCCTGTACGAGCCGATTCTGAACGAGGAACCGGAGGAAACGGAGGAAGCCGACGCGACCGAGCTGGACGAGGAAGGCAAGCCCGTGGAGACCGCGCCGACCGATTTCATGTCGCGCCTGAATCCGAACAGCCTGATCGTGAAGAAGGGCTTTGTGGAGCCGTTCATCGCGAACGCGGAGGTCGGAAGCACGTTCCAGTTCCTGCGCATGGGCTATTTCTGCAAGGACAAGGATTCCACCGACGCGCTGCCGGTGTTCAACCGCACGGTTGCGCTGAAGGACAGCTGGGCGAAGGAAGTTAAAAAGTAAATCCATATGCATTGCGCCGCCGCGAAGAACGCTTCGCGGCGGCGCTTTTTTGCCGTTTGAACACAAGTGAATTAAAATAAGGAAATTCATAAAGAGGTGATATATCGATAAATACTCCAAATTGGCGGCCTCCATAATTAAAAAATGCACTAATATATTGACAAAATGGAGAAAACTGGTATAATAAAGAAGCCTGGTCGGGCGCGACAATGTTAAGCGCAGCGGCCTGAGAGGAGGAGCGCAGATGCAAAACCAGAAGGCGCAGGGCGCGCCGAAGAAAAGCTTTATCGAATGGATCGAGCCGTACCTGTTCCTTTTGCCCGCGATGGCGATTTTTGCCATATTCCTCTATTATCCCTTCGGGCGCACCGTTTATCTGAGCACGTTTCTGACCGACAAATACGGCCAGGCGAAGGTGTTCTACGGCATTCAGAATTATCTGAAGCTGTTTGCGGATTCGGGCTTCTGGGTCAGCGTCGGGGTGACGTTCAAGTTCGTGGGCCTCGTGGCCGCGGGCGGACTGCTGATCGGCCTGATTACGAGCCTGCTGACCTACAATAAATACACCGGCTCCGGCGTTTGCGCGGCGGTGTACGCCATGCCGGTCGCGATCGCCTCGGCGGCGGCCTCGATGGCGTTTAAGATGATTCTGCACCCGACGAACGGCCTGATCAACAACCTGCTGGGCACGCAGATCAACTGGACGGGCGATTCGCGCTATGCGCTGGCGTCCGTTGCGGCGATGACGGTGTGGCTGCAGAGCGGCATCAACTTCATCTTTATCAGCGCGGGTCTGCGCGGCGTGCCGAAGGATCTGTATGAATCGGGCGCGATCGACGGCGCGAACTACTGGCAGCGCCTGCTGCACATTACGCTGCCGGCCATTTCGCCCACGCTGTTTTTCCAGATCATCATCAACATCATCAACGCGTTCCAGTCGTTCAGCCAGATCAAGCTTCTGACGCAGGGCGGCCCGGGCGACACGACGAACGTCATCGTCTATGCGATTTACAGAGACGCGTTTTTCAATTTCCGATTCGGAACGGCGGCGGCGCGCTCGGTGGTGCTGTTTGTGATTATCCTTTTGATCACGCTGATCCAGTTCAGCTTTGAAAAGAGGAGCGTGAATTACTGATGAAGATGAACAAGACGCAGCGCAGGCGCATGCTGAAAAACTCCGGAAACCTGCTTCTGAATCTGCCGATTCTGCTGATTATACTCGTTCCGCTCCTGTATACGCTGTCCATTTCGGTCATGCCGGCGGCGGAGATCTACAAAAACAGGCTGATTCCCTCGAGAATCAATTTAAGCAATTACGTAAAGGCGTTTACCGACCCGAGCTACAGCTTCCTGACCTACATCCGCAACTCGTTCATTACCGCCACGGCGGTGATGCTCAGCCAGATGGTCACGTGCTCGATGGCGGCGTTCGCGTTCGTGTTTCTGGATTTCAAGGGCAAGAAGGTGCTGTTCCTGTGCATTCTGGCCACGATGATGGTTCCGGGCGAGGCCACGATCATCGCCAATTACCTGACCGTGTCCCGCTGGGGCTGGCTGGACAGCTTCCGCGCGCTGATCGTTCCCTATATGACGAGCGCGATGGGCATATTCCTGCTGCGGCAGAACTATCTTTCGTATCCGAAGGAGCTGCAGGAGGCGAGCAAGCTGGACGGCTGCAGCAACTGGAGATTCCTGATTTCGATCGTGGTGCCGCTGTCCCGACCTGCGCTGGGCGCGTTGGGCGCGTATGTATTTCTGAATACGTGGAACCAATACATGTGGCCGCTGCTGACCACGAACAGCGATTCCTACCGCACGGTGCAGATCGGCATCAGCATGCTGTACGATATCGACGCGGAATCGCTGGGCCTGATGATGGCGGGCGTCGTGATCGTAATCGTGCCGTCGCTGAGCATATTCGTATTCATGAATAAGCAGCTGATCAACGGCCTGATGGCGGGCGCGGTCAAGGGTTAAATAACGCGGGCATCGCCCCGTTAAATATGAACGTTTGGAAGGAGATCCTGTCACAATGAAGAAACTGCTTTCCCTGCTCCTGGCACTGATGATGGTGCTGAGCCTCGGCTGCGCGTTTGCCGAGGGCACTCCGGTAGAAATCACGTTCTGGCATGCGATGGGCGGCGTCAACGGCGAAGCGATCGTAAAGCTGGTGGAGGATTTCAACGCGGCCTACGAAGGCAAGATTCACGTCAATTACGAATACCAGGGCGACTATGATTCCGCTTTCACGAAGATTCAGGCCGCCGGCATGAACAGCATTCCCTGCGACCTGATGCAGGTGTACGACATCGGCACCCGCTTCATGATCGACAGCGGCTGGATCAAGCCCGTGCAGGAGTTCATCGACGCGGAGGGCTATGACATCTCCCAGATCGAGCCGAACATCGCAGCGTACTACACCGTAGACGGCAAGCTCTATTCCATGCCGTTCAACAGCTCGACCCCGACGCTGTACTACAACAAGACCGCGTTCGCGGAGGCGGGCCTGGATCCGGAGGTCGCTCCCAAGAACTTCGACGAGCTGTTCGAGATGGCTCGCAAGCTGGAAGTGAAGAACGAGGACGGCACCGTGAAGCGCTACGGCTTCGGCATGGGCAACTACGGCTGGTTCTTCGAGCAGTGGACCGGCAAGATGGGCCTGCACTACGTCGATAACAACAACGGCCGCGGCGAAGCTCCGGCCACGAAGGTCATCTTCGACGAGAACGGCGCCGGCGAGGCGATCCTGAACGTCTGGAAGAAGTACGTCGACGAAGGCTATCCCTACCTCAATCAGGGCAACAACGACGCCAAGGCCGCGTTCATCGCCGGCGACATCGCGATCACCCTGGAATCCACCGCGGCGTTGAAGTCCCTGCTGACCAACGTTGGCGACGACTTCGAGATCGGCGTTGGCTACTTCCCGTCCATCAATGCCGACGATAAGGGCGGCGTGTCCGTTGGCGGCGGCTCCCTGTGGGCGTTCAACACCGGCGACGAAGCGCGCCAGAACGCGACCTGGGAATTCATCAAGTTCATGATCGCGCCCGAGCAGCAGGCCTTCTGGAGCGCGCAGACCGGCTACTTCCCGATCACCGTGGCCACCCACGAGCTGGAAGCCTTCAAGGCGAACATCGAGCAGTATCCGCAGTTCCAGGTTGCGATCAATCAGCTGCATGATTCCGCTCCCGAATACGCGGGCGCGCTGCTGAGCGTGTTCTCCGAGAGCCGCCAGCTGGTGCAGAACTACACCGAGCGCCTGGTCAACGGCGAAATGGACGTCAAGACCTGCGTCGAGAAGCTCGCTGCGGAGATCAACAGCGCCATCGAAATCTACAACCTGACCAACTATTAATTCCAGATTTGGAGCGCCCCCGGACGAATGTCCGGGGGCTTTGTCGTGGCGATTTTTGTCGCAATTAAGAATCGATTCGCGGCGGGAGATTGATGCGGGAAGCGGAATCGCTGATCCAGCCGATCTGTCCGCCGACGGAAGGCGAGAGGTGGTTGCGATGCAACACACCTATCGCCAATTTGATTTCAGGCGAGTGTTCGGGGACATTTAGTGCGATTAAGAATCGATTCGCGGCGGGAAATCGATGCGGGAGGTGGAATCGCTGATCCAGCCGATTTGTCCGCCGACGGGAGGCGAGTGGCGGTTGCGATGCAACACACCTATCGCCGATTTGCTTTCAGGCGAGTGTCTGGGGGACATTTGGTGCGATTAAGAATCGATTCGCGTCGGGAGATCGATGTGGGAAACGGAATCGCTGATCCAGCCGATCTGTCCGCCGACGGAAGGCGAGAGGTGGTTGCGATACGAGCTGCCCTTTGAGCTGCCCCTGAATGACTATTCGGGGACATTTAGTGCGATCGAGAATCGATTCGCGGCGGGAAATCGATGCGGGAAGCGGAATCGCTGATCCAGCCGATTTGTCCGCCGACGGGGATGGCGTGCCAGCCGTTGGGGGCGGTTGCGATGCAATCAAAGCTCGAACCGGGCGGAGCGAAGGTGAGCAGCGCAAAATCCGGCGCGTTGCCGATTCGAATGGCTGCGCTCCGTTCGGAAACGACGGTGAGGCGGGGGAGGGGCGCGGGTGGCGCGATCTCCTCGTCAGGCAGCGGTTCAATTTCCGAAATGCGAATGGGAATTGCAGAGTCGCTCGCCATCGTCAATTCTGAAGAAGAGCTTCCAATGTCACCCCGCGCAATCGGCGATTGCGTTTTATCCGAAGTGTCCTCCTGCGCAATTGGCAACGGCGACTCAGCCGAATTATCGCCCTGTGGCGCAGCCGACATCTGCGGTTCGGTCGCGCTATCGCTTTGCGCGATCATTGATGGTATGCCAGCCAAACTATCGCCCTGCGGCGCAGGCATCATCTGCGATTCGGTCGCGCTATCACCTTGAGGCGAAGTTAGTGACTGCGTTTCATTCAAACTTTTTCCCTGAGGCATAATCAGCTTCTGCACTTCATTCGCGCTGTCGCCCTGCAGGTCGGAGATGGCGCGCATCAGCGCGGCGTGGCTGTTTTCGCCGTATACGCCGTCGACCTCGATGCGCGCGGCTTTTTGGAATTGCTTCAGCGCGCTGCGCGTTTCGGAGCCGAAATCGCCGTCCGCGCCGTATTTGGGAAGCGCATGGCCGAGGCGCAGCAGCAGCGTCTGCAGCTCCTTTACGTCGTCTCCGCGCATGCCGCGGCGGAGCAGGCGCGTGCCGAGCAGCGATGGTTTCGGCGCGGGCGCGGATTCATATTGAATAAACGGCAGCTGATACCAGTATTTCCAGCCGCGATCGGCGACCTTCGTGCGCACGCAGCCGTATTTGAAGCCGCGCCATTCGACCGCATAGCCGTTTCCGACATAGAAGCCGACATGGCCGTCCTTGTGCAGCGCGAGGCCGGGCGTTTCCGGGAGCGTGCCGATCGCGCCCCACGGCCGGTTCTGGCTCTTGGCATATTTGAACATGCCGTTGGCCGATTTGTCGGGGCAGTTGTTGGAGGCGTATTTGCTCCTGGGCGAGCCGGGAATGCCGATGGAATCGACGACGCCCTGGCCGCCGTTGGTCCAGGCATAGCCCTTCGCGCCTCCGATGCAGTCCGCGCAGATCTTTTCGCGGGCGGCGTCGCGCTGGTAGCGGGCGGTGCGGCTGGACGAATAGTGCGACGGATACTGCCGGGCCTTGCGCGCGCGCAGACTCTCCGAGCATTTGTACAGGCAGGTGCCGTACCAGTAGGGCTGGCCGACCATGCTGAGGCAGAATGCGGCGAAATGCGCGCCGGTGAACGGTTGATTATTCATGCTTTTCCCCTCCGGAGTCCCTGTTGTGGAGCTGAATGAGAATGCGCCTGAGCTGCTCCGGAATCGGAAGCCCGAGCTGCGAGGCATTCTCGATCAGCGACAGCCCCTCGTTGGACAGATAAAAGAAGATCACGGCCGAGCGCAGCATGCTGCCGGAGCCGATGGCGGTTTTATCGATTTGATGGGCGAGGCCGACCATGACGAACGTGAGCACCTTGCGGGAAATTCCGCGAAAGCCGACCGCGCTGGACAGCTTTTTTTCGCTGATTGCGCGCAGCACGCCGGAAAGATAATCGAGAATCACGAAAACAATCAGCAGAATCAGCAGCCGGTCGGCGTTTCCCAGAAACAGCCCGAGCCAGCCGCCGATCAGCGCGAAAATCATGCGAATCGCGTCCCATATGGTTTGGACGGAAAAGTCGCGCATGTTCATCCTCCTTTCCGCCCCATACTATGCGCCGGGCGAAAAAAGGGACAAAAAAAGCGGGGAGCCGAAGCTCGCCCGCTTGGGGATTTGGAATTATTCCTCTTCCGCGGTATCGAGGGAGAAGAACGGGATGACGCCGCCCGCGTAGGACTCGTTCTCGGTCATGAAGGTGTAGACCTTTTCGGAGCACAGGCAGGTCTTCAGCGCCTCAACCCACGGAGCGTCCACATCTTCGGGACGGACGACCACGTAGTTGGCATATACGCTCGCGGCTTCGCCATCGGCGGGCTCGCAGAAGATCGCGTCCTTCAGCGGGCTCAGACCGGCGTCCAGCGCGTAGTTGCCGTTGATGACGACGATGTCCTTGTCGTTCAGCGTGCTGGGCAGCTGGGAAGCGTCGATATCGGAGATCTGCAGGCCGTTCTTAACCTCAACCACGTCGGTCAGGTTCAGCGTGTCCAGCGGAGTGGAGCCTTCCGGCAGGGTCAGCAGGCCGGCGTCCTGCAGCAGGAACAGCGCGCGGGTCTGGTTGGACGGATCGTTCGGAATGCAAACGGTCGCGTTCTCCGGCAGCTCGTCGAGAGAGGAGATCTTGCTGGAGTAAATGCCGAACGGCTCATAGTGCACGCCGATGACCGGAACGACCTGCTGGTCTTCGCCGACGCTCGCATTGTAGGCATTGATGAACGGGATGTGCGCGAAGTAGTTCGCATCCAGCTCGCCGGACGCAACCGCCGCGTTGGGCAGATTATAATCGGTGAAGATCTTGATCTCGATCGGATAACCGAGCGCCGCCATATCGTCCTTGATCAGCTCGAGCACTTCCGCATGCGGAGACGGGGTAGCGCCGATAACGATCGTCTTGCTGTCGGATTCCGCAAACGCGGCGCAGGACAGGGTCAGGATCAGAGCGACGAACAGAGTAAGCAGCTTCTTCATGGTTTTTTCCTCCTTGTGTGTTGTTTGGATTTATGGGGAAAGGCAAACCGCTTTGCGGCGGATGGAACCGCTGCGCTTTCGCCGTAAACCGCGTTATTTCTTGCGGTGATCGACCGCGCGCATCAGGATGTCGCCGCCGATCTGAATGATCTGAACCAGCGCGACCAGCAGCAGGCTGGAGACGTACATGATGTCGTATTCGCGGTAATTCAGGCCGTAGGTGATGGCGATCTTGCCCAGACCGTCGCCGCCGGCGGAACCGGCCATCGCGGTGTAGGCGAGAATCGTGGTCATGCAGAGCGCCGCGCCGTTGATCAGCGAGGGCATCGCCTCCGGAATCAGCACCTTGCGGATGATCTGCCAGGTCGTGCTACCCATCGACTCAGCCGCTTCAATCACGCCCTTGTCGACCTCGGCCAGCGAGCCTTCGACGATGCGCGCGACATACGGGAACGCGCTTACGAACAGCGGGAAGATGCATGCTCGCGTGCCGATTGCGGAGCCCATTACGAAGCGGGTAACGTCGAACAGCATGACCAGCAGAATGATGAACGGGATCGAGCGCAGGAAGTTCACGACCGTGCCGACCGCGTTGTTCAGCGTGTGGTTTTCGCGAATGTGGCCCGGCGCGGTGATGACCAGCAGTACGCCCAGCGGAAGGCCGACGACATAGGCGAAGAACGTGCTCGGGATCGTCATGTACAGCGTGTCAAATACGCCCTGGCGCATCAAATCCCACATTTCGCCCTCGGCGTAATGCAGCGCCGCGGCGAGCAGGAGCACAACGAATACGAAGATCGAGCCGTTTCTGAACAGCCGCACCTTCCATTTGCGGGCAATCCAGTTCGGGCAGAATGCGAGCAGTGCGCCGATCAGGAAAAGGATTGCGCCCGCTGCGATCAGATCCGCCGAGCGCTGATGCGCGAATGCAATCAGCGAATCGCTCGCCGGTGTGGTCTGCGCGAACTGAATCGACCGGGCGACGTCCAGAATCGCGTTTCCGCTCTCGGCAATCGCCTTTGCGTTTTCGACCGACGCCGCGCCGCGCGTTGCATAATTCTTCGCGCGGGTTTCGAGGCGATCCAGACCGGTTCTCTCGCCGAGCTTCGGAACGGACGCGTGCTCGACGGGATTCAGCGGGCTCAGCGCCGCGTCGGGTTGAATCAGCAGCACCGCGTCGACCAGCGCGTTCAGCTTTTCAACGGCCTCTTCGTTCGCCTTTTCGGCGCGTCCGGCCTCGGTCTTCGCGGAATCGAGCTGTTCGGTCAGTTCGGCAAACGCGACGGATTCATACTTTTCGTAGATCGCGTCCACGTTTTCGCCCGCGCCGCGCGCCTCGAGAATGCTCTGGCCCAGCGCGCCGACCTCGGTTTCGGAATCAAACGAACCGGCTTCGGAGGTTTCGCGCGCCGCTTCAGCGGCCTTTACCACGTCGTTTGCGGCGGCGAGCGCATCGCTCGCGCGCTTATCGGCGCGTTCCAGCGCCTCCTGGGCGTTCTGAATGGCGAGATTTAAGCGAATGGAAGCGTTTTTGTGCTCGCTGGCCTGCGCGTACAGGCGGGAAAGCGGCGTGCCCTCGCGCTCGGCAATCGAGCCGAAAATACCGGTCAGCGCAATCGCGAGGCCCAGAATCAGAATCACCGCGCCGGCGATTCGCGTCTTCGTGCGTTTCATGCGCTCACCTCCTGAACCGCGATGCCCTGCTGCGTGAGCGTATCGATCAGCAGCTTCGCGTCTTCTTCCTTCTTCGGGCGCTCAATGGTCATTTGGCCGTAGCGCTTGCCGTTGAGCAGGTTGATGTCGGCGTGCAGGATGTTCATGGCGACGCCGGTGCGCATCGAGAATTCGGAAATCACCGGCTCGTTGATCTTCATGCCGTCGAACACGATGCGCAGCATGGCGCACGGCGAATCGATCTCCGGCGGCTTGGACAGATCGCTGACGAAGCCGAATAGCCGGCGGCCCGCCTCGGATTTGGTGTGGGTGAATACGTCGTCCACGCTGCCCTCTTCGGCCACCGCGCCGCCGTCGAGAATCGCGACGTGCGTGCAGATTTGCCGAATGACCGCCATTTCATGGGTGATGATCACGATCGTGATGCCCAGACGGCGGTTGATGTCCTGAAGGAGCGAGAGGATCGACTGCGTGGTCATCGGGTCGAGCGCGCTGGTGGCCTCGTCGCAGAGCAGCACCTCCGGATCGCTCGCGAGCGCTCGGGCGATTGCCACGCGCTGCTTCTGGCCGCCGGACAGCTGCGCCGGATACGAATCCGCCTTGTCGGACAGGCCTACGATTTCGAGCAGCTCCTTCACCCGCGCGTCCGCCTTTGCCTTCGGCACGTGCGCGAGCTCCAGCGGATAGCGAACGTTTTTCGCGACCGTGGACTGCATCAGGAGGTTGAACTGCTGGAAGATCATCGTGACCTTCTTGCGCAGCTCGCGCAGCTGGCGACCCTTCATCGTAAGAACGCTTTCGCCGTCGATCAGGATGTCGCCCGACGTGGGCGTTTCCAGGCGATTCATGCAGCGAATCAGCGTGGATTTGCCCGCGCCGCTCAGGCCGATGATGCCGAAGATTTCGCCCTTCTGGATCTCGAGGCTGACGTTCCTGACGGCGTCGAACTTTTTGCCGTCGGAATAGAATGTCTTGGAGACGTTAACCAGCTTCAGCAATTGCGCTCATTCCTTTCAAACAAAAAGATGGAATCGATCGCTCAATCGATTCCATCTTCTATCGGCTGATTCATTTCAACCTTCAAAAGAGCACGACCAAGCGACGTCTGACGTGTACATCAGGCGCATCACCATAGCCATGAACTTTTTCACGGTGAACTGCTTCATGATCGTGACTCCCTTCCTCAAAACTCGTTTGTATTATAGAATTGCGCGGCGCATTTGTCAATGGGTTTCGGCAGGATTTCGCGAAAAATCAACATAACGCCGCCGGCCGCCGCATCGAATGCGCGCGGGTTAACGCTGGATTTGAATTTCAGCCATGAAACGCATTAAAAAACCATAATAAATCGGCTATCATCACTTGACGTTTATTTTATTCTATGGTATCATTTTACATAGAAGAAATGCGTAAATTGTTGATTTCAAATACAGAAAAATCAAAAATCCATATAATTTGAGCGCGTTTCTCCTTTGCTGCGAAATCTTTATAGGGGGAACTGGAATGACGCTGCCCGGAAAGCTGTGTATAGGGATTCTGGAGGAAGACAATCCGCTGAAATCATATTTTCGATTCAAACCGATTCTGATTCGCGATGGCGAGCGCTTTTCTCCGTTCGACGCGCCGGAGGAATATCCCGCGGACGGATGCATTCGCATTGTGCCGGACAAAAACGAATCGAGCCTGTTCAAGGCGCGCATGCGCCGGATCGGCCTGTTCGCGGCCGTGGATCTGACCGAGCATCCCGGCGAAAACGACAAGATCCGCGCCAACAAGAATTATCGCAACGACGAGGCTGAGCGAAACGCCTACATCATCTATTCGGACGTGGTGCGCGAGCCGCAGGGCGGCATGCTGTATTGCGTGCTGAACGCCGATCCCGACGAGGCCGAGAGCCTGGAGCTGCCGCCGCAGCCGCTTCCGCGCGTGCTTTTGAGGCAAAACGGCGCGCTGCTGGGCACGGTATGGTATTGCGCGGCGGAAGCGGGCGAGGGCCAGCGGTATCGCTTGGAAAAAACGGGCGAGGAAATCGACCCCGCGCGAATGCAGATGTTCGATCTGGCGCTCCCGGAGGGCCAGGCGATGACGCTGGCGGTGTGCCTGGGCGCGCCCAATGAGGAAGTAAAGGCGGCGTTCGAGCCTGAACGTCCGCGCGAAGAAAAGGCCGAGGAACGTCCGCCGCGCGTGGAAGCGAAGGCGGTTCCGACGTACAGTCAGGCGCTGGCGGAGCAGTGCGGGTTGAATCCGCGCCGCGGCCGGAGTCTGAAGGAAATTATCGATGAAAAATGGCGCGCGTCGCGCATTGAGGCGCTCGGCGCGCTGGTTCCGGAAATGCAGGACACGCAGCCGACCGAGGCGCCGGTGGAGCGCGCGCTGAAGGCGCTGCGCATGGCGTGGGCCAATCCGGAGCAGCGCGCGGCGCTGGTCGGCGGACTGGCCGAGTTTGAAAATCTGGACGCGACGCTGAACGCCTGTCGCGCCGCCGCGCGGGAGAGCCTGATCAGCAAGCAGCTGGTGGATCTGGAGGCGCAGCGGCTGGAGGCGCTGAAGGCGCTGGATGATTTGCGAAAGGGCCGCATCGACATTCGCGAGGAACTGAAGGCGGAAATCCGCAGAAGCGAGGAGAGCGAATTTGCCGACGCGGTGGAAAAGACCCGTCGCGCGCGAGAGGAGCAGCGCAGGACGGAGGAGGAAGCGCAAAATGCCCGCGCCGCAGCGGAAAGCGCGCAGGACGTGCTGAATGCGCTCAGCGACGGCCGGTTTGAAAAGAAGCTGAATGAATTTGCGCTCACGAGCCGCGCGGTGGAGCTGCTGCGCCGCCTGGACAATCGGCAGATCGTGCCGCCGGCGGTCAACGGCTGCGATGCGAGCCGCGAGGAACTGATTCGGCGCGTCATGGATGCGTTTGAGAATGCGGGTGCGCCGATTGCGCGCGCGGAGGCAATTCACCTTTTGATTTGCGCCGCGCAGAGCCCGATGCTGCTGTTCCTGGGCGCGCCCGGAAGCGGCAAAACGCGCGCGGCGCGGCTGCTGGCGAACGCGCTGGGCGTGTCGGGCGACCGGCTGCGGTTCGTCGCGCCGGGAAAGGAGCCGATTGAATTTGTCCAAACGCCCGGCGACGCACTGCACATGGCAATATTGGACGACGCCAATCTGATTCAGGGCGATTTCTGCCGCGGCCTTGCGGAAAAGGCGGCGCGCGGCGAGCTGCTGCTGGCGGCGACTGCGCAGGACGACGCATATCCAATTGCGGCGCACGTGCTGGATCGCGCATTTGCGATTCGACTGCCCGCGCCGGCGGTGGACGCGCCGTGGAAGCCGGCGGAATGCGGCCGGGAAGAGGAATGCCCGCCGGTTTCGCTGGAAACGCTGCGCGCGGCGTTCCCGATTCAGCAGGACGCGATTCCGGAATCCGTCTGCGCGCGCATGGAAAGGCTGAGAAGCGAGCTGGCGCTGGTGGGCGTGCATCCGTCGCGGCGCACGCTGAACGCGGTGTGGAATTATCTGTCCGCGGCCATTCCGGCGCTGGGCGGCGACCCCGCGGAGCTGCTGGATCGCGCGATTGCCGAGCGAATGCTGCCGGCGATTCTCGCGGGCGCGCGGGTAGAAGCGCTGCGAGCGCTGCCGGGAATGGTGCAGGATTTGCCCGCATGCGCGCGATTGTTTGAAGAAACGTTGCCGGTGAATGTGTGAAATTGAAATGATTGGTTGAGACGGAAATGCCGTCTGCGATTCTCGCAAGCGCGGTGGAGACGCGGCGGGAATAATGTAATGATTGATCAAGACGCAAATGCCGTCTACGATTCTCGTAAGCATGGTGGAGATGCTGCGGGAATAATGAAATGATCGATCGCGATGCAAATGCAATCGGCGATTCTCGCAAGCGCGGTGGAGATGCGGCGAGAATGTGTGAAGTGAGTGATCGATGCGCGAATGCAATCGGCGAATCTCGCAAGCGCGGTGGAGATGTTGCGGGAATGGTGAAATGATTGACCGCGGCACGAATGCAATCGATAATTCCCGCAAGCATGGTGGAGACGCGGCGGGAATGGTGCAGGATTTGCCCGCATGCGCGCGATTGTTTGAAGAAACGCTGCCGGTGAATGTGTGAAATTGAAATGATTGGTTCAGACGGAAATGCCGTCTGCGATTCTCGCGAGCACGGTGGAGACGCGGCGGGAATGTGTGCAATGATCGATCGAGACGCAAATGCCGTCTACGATTCTCGCAAGCGCGGTGGAGACGCGGCGGGAATGGCGTAATGATCGGTCGAAGTGCGAATGCAATCGGCGATTCTCGTAAGCATGGTGGAGACGCTGCGGGAATGGTGCAATGATTGGTCGCGAAGCGAATGCAATCTACGATTCTCGCGAGCGCGGTGGAGATGCGGCGGGAATGTGTGTGATGCGCGATCATAGGGAAATGCGCGATCATAGAGCGAGGGCGCACACGATTTGAAGAGTTGCTGTCGATGAGCGTGCGAAAGGGAATGCAAAACCGCCCTGCCGTCCGTTGAGGGATGACAGAGCGGTTTTCGCGTGAGAAGGCGCTTTTGCGCAAACGGTTTATCTTTTCCACGGATAGGGCTGAATATAGTCGTTCAGGAGCTTGGCGGTGTCCGCGGCGGCGTCGCCGGGCGCATAGGCGCGCTGAGCGGCGCGCATTTGCTCGATCTTTTCGCGGCCGTTGGCGGACAGTTCGCGGATGCAGTCGGGCAAATCCTCCGGGTTCGGGCAATACACGCCCAGCCCGTGCGCCTGCACCATGTCCGGATTGTGCAGCTCCTGGCCCGCCAGCTGGCCGAACAGGATGACCGGCTTGTTCAGCGCGACGGCCTCCATGACGCTGTTCGGGCTCGCGCGTAGCACCAGCACGTCGGAATCGATCATGATCTTCTGAATTTCATCCACGAAGCCGAGCACGTTGATTCGCCCGTAGAATTTCCGGGCAAACGCCTCGCGCAGCTTTTTCCGGAGCGCTTTGTTGCGGCCGCAGACGACGTTGACGTGCGCGTCCGTGCCCTCGAGCAGGTATTTGACCACCAGCTTCAGGCTGCCGGAGCCCTCCGAGCCGCTCATGACCGTGATCGTCAGCGCGCCGTCCGGATTGCTGCGGCCCGCGTCGCGCAGGCCCATGAACCGGCTGCGCACCGGGAAGCCGACCGTGCGCACGCGATCGGGATCCATGCCGTAGCGCAGCGAGCACGCGTGCGCCTCCTCGCTGGGCGCGAGAATCAGCGAAAGCCGCTTGTCAAACCAGAGCGGCGGAATGTCCACCAGATCGGCCTCGTGGGCGACGACCGGGATGTCCAAGTGCATCGTTTCCAAAAGGTCCAGCACGGTGCTGATGAAGATCGGGTGCACGCTCAGAATGCAGTCCGGGCGGAATTCCTCGATCAGCTTTTCAAAGCGCGCGCGAATCATCATGCGCACGGCGGCCTGCACCGGCTGCTTGAGCTTCAGACCCGCGGCGTAATTCCATTCCCAGGCGCGGCCGGGCATGCGCGTAATCGGGCCGTAGGTCTTTTCGGCGCACGCCTTCATGACCTTGTCCATCAAGTCGAAGCCGTCGATGCATTTGATTTCAAGATCGTCGTAAACGGAAAGACGCTCCATCAGCGCGTCGGAGATGCTTTTATGGCCGTGGCCGGTATATTCCGCGGTAAAAATCAATAATCTGCGCATTTTCTCCTCTTCTCGATCGCGTGAACAATTTTCATGATTCGCGGGCGATTGTACCGCTGAATCACGATCGACGCGAGATTTCCAATGATGTACAGTACCATCGCCAGTCCGCCCAGCTCGTCCATCAGAATCGGGAACACGAAGCTGAGCGCCACCAGCGCCCAATGCACCGCCTCGGCGGAGCAGGTTTCCTGAACCAGCCGCCGCAGGTGCGCCGGATCGCGCGAAAAATTGCCCTGCTTGGCGAACGCGCGCGGGATGTATTTGCTCATGTCCGGCACGTGCGTCTTCCAATAGCGCAGGCCGAGCTTTTCATACACCGCGCCGCCCTTTTCCCAGGCGAAGCACTTGAACGGGAATTTCTCCGGATCAAATTTGTCGCGCGGCAGCTTTTCGCCGATGAAGAACGCCAGAATGCCCATCGTGCCCACGATCGACGCGAAGCGCAGGAACAGATACAGCCCCCTCGGCAGCACGTCGCGCAGGCTGGAATCGCCGGACGTGAACAAAAGCAGGAACACGCTCGCAACCAGCAGCAGGTACATTACCATCGTCTGCCAGTCCACGGGGCGCATCGCGACGCCGGGCGTGCGCGTCGGGTGTTTGCGCGAGCGGATATAGAATATGCCGTACAGCAGCAGCGACAGCGCGTGCGTGAGCATGCACAGCGAAAGCAGTACATACGCGGAGAATTCGCCGATCGTCGGGCTTAAGATCAGGCCGATGATCACGGCGTACTGCACGATGGAGCTGGCCTTGCCGTACCAGCGCGCGGAATTGACGATCCCCGTGCGCTTCATATACGCATAGCCCATCGCCGCCAGCGCCAGTTCCTTGACTCCGAAGAAAATCAGCACCCACAGCATGATCGGATAGCGGCCCAGAAGCGTAAGGCACATCGCCGCCTGCGTGATTTTGTCCGCCAGCGGGTCGAGCACGCGGCCCAGGTTGCTCTCCATGTGGAACCGGCGCGCGATATAGCCGTCCAGCATGTCCGAAACGGCGGAAACGCCGAGCGCAGCGGCGGCGAGCACGTGCCTTTCCAGTCCGCAATACAGCCACACGAATACGGGAACCATCAGGATTCTGAACGCGGTCAGCACGTTCGGAATCGTCCACACCCGGTTTTCATAGGCGCTTTTCTGCATAAAATCCTATCCTTTTCTGTAAAACAGTATGCCCAGGCAGTTCGGGCCGCAGTGGTTGGACACCGTGCAGCCGGCGTGCGTGTGAATGATTTCGGCAAAATCGGCGTGGCGGCGGATTTCCTCCTCCACCATTTTCACCATTTCGTCCGGAACGCCCGAATCGGTAATGAAGATGCGATTCGTTTCAATCGAATCCGGATCGGAAAGGCGATCGGCCACGTATTTCTGCAGGCAGTGGTCCAGATGGCCGCGATATTTTTTGCAAACGCCCATCTTGCCGTTCTTGACCTCGATGCACGGCTTCAGGCCCAGCATGTTCGCGCCGAGCGCGGCGAGCGAGCTGCAGCGGCCGCCCATTTTCAGAAATTCCAGCGTGTTGATGACGAAGCTGACGTCCAGACGGCTCTTTTTTTCCTCCATCGCGCGGAAAATTTCCTCCGCGCTCGCGCCGTTTTCGGCCATGATGGCGGCGTCGACGGCGAGATGGCCGATGCCGGTGGAAAGATTGCGGCTGTCCACAACATAAACATTCTCAAAATCGCGCGCGGCGATACATGCATTCTGATAGCAGCAGGACATTTCGCTGCTGATCGTGAAATGCACGATTCCCTCATGATTCTTTTTGGCCTCGGAGAAGAATTTCACATAGTCGTCGACGTTGACCGCGGCGGTCGAGCCGATTTTGCCGGTCTCGGCGACCTTCTGAAACAGGCCCTCGCGGGTGATTTCCACGCCGTCGAGATACGCCGTGCCCTGCATGACGATATACAGCGGGGTAATTCCGATGTGGTGGGCCTCGATCAGCGCTTTGGACAGATCGCACGTGCTGTCAGCTGAGATTTTTACGCTCATAGTACGCTCCTGTATTCAAAGATTTTTGCCTACACACCTTTATTCTACACCATTTGTGAACAAATTGCAACGATTCCCGGCGAATTTACGCGCCTTGCATTTTTTCGCACGAGCGGGTATAATCGAGTTGAAGGAGGGAGAGACATGCGTTTTATCGAGGCGATTGAGCGCTATTCCCCCGCGGGGGAGCAGGAGCGGCAGGACGCGCGGATGATGCGCCGCTATGCCGAGATTTTTCCGGATGTATTGAGCAGAACGAATGAAACGGCGCACTTTACCGCGTCGGCATGGATCGTCAGCCCCGACCGCTCGCGCGTTTTGATGATTTATCACAATATCTACAACAGCTGGTCGTGGACGGGCGGTCACGCGGACGGGCAGGACGACCCGCTCGCCGTCGCGATCAGGGAGGCGCGGGAGGAAACGGGCCTTGCGCACATTCGCCCGGCGAGCGATGAGCTGCTTTCGCTCGAAATTCTCACCGTGAAGGCGCATGTCAAGCGCGGCAAATACGTCGTTCCGCATTTGCATTTGAATTTGACGTATCTTCTCGAGGCCGACGATGCGGACGCGATTCACATCAAGCCCGATGAAAACAGCGGCGTGAAATGGTTTGCGCCCGAGGACGCGCTCAGCGCGTGCACCGAGCCTGAAATGCTGCCGATTTATCGAAAGCTGATCGAGCGCAGCGCGAAGCGCTGAATTTCCTTGAAGCAAGGCGGAAATAGAAAAATCAGCCTCCGCATGGTTTGAATCATGCGGAGGCTGCGTCTTTATGCAGACGGCTGATCCTCGCCGCTTTCCGGAAGCGCTTCCGGCGCGGGCAGCGGGCTGGGCTCTGCGTAAACCAGCTCCGGCGGCACCTTGCCGAGCACGACGTCCTCGGTAATGATGCATTTGCGGACGTTTTCCATCGACGGCAGCTCGTACATCGTGTCCATCATCACGCCTTCGATGATCGCGCGCAGGCCGCGCGCGCCGCTCTTTCTCTCCAGCGCCTGGCGGGCGATTGCGCGCAGCGCGCCCTCGGTGAATTCAAGCTCCACATCGTCAAAGCCGAGCAGCTTTTTGTACTGGCGAACGAGCGCGTTTTTCGGCTCGGTCAGGATGCGCATCAGCGCTTCCTCGTCCAGCGACGAAAGCGTGACCATGATCGGCAGACGGCCGACGAATTCCGGAATCAGGCCGAATTTCAAAAGATCCTCCGGGCGCACCTGCGACATGATCTCCTTGTCCGTGCGCTCGGTCTTGGAGCGAACCTCCGCACCGAAGCCCATCGTCTTTTTGCCGATGCGGTTTTCGACGATCTGCTCGATGCCGTCGAACGCGCCGCCGCAGATGAACAGGATGTTCGTCGTGTCGATCTGAATGAACTCCTGATGCGGGTGCTTCCGGCCGCCCTGCGGCGGAACGGACGCGACCGTGCCCTCCAGGATCTTCAGAAGCGCCTGCTGAACGCCCTCGCCGCTCACGTCGCGCGTGATGGACGGGTTCTCGCTCTTGCGGGCGATCTTGTCGATTTCGTCGATATAGATGATGCCGCGCTGCGCGAGGTCGATGTCGTAATCGGCGTTCTGAATCAGACGCAGCAGGATGTTTTCTACGTCCTCGCCGACATAGCCGGCCTCGGTCAGGCTCGTCGCATCGCCGATGGCGAACGGCACGTTCAGAATCTTCGCCAGCGTCTGCGCAAGATAGGTCTTGCCGCAGCCGGTGGGGCCGAGCATGACGATGTTGGACTTCTGAAGCTCGACGTCGCTCTTCTTGCCGCCCATGCAGTTGATGCGCTTATAATGGTTGTACACGGCCACGGACAGCGCCTTTTTGGCCTCTTCCTGGCCGACGACGTACTGATCGAGCACCTCTTTGATCTCCTTGGGGCGCTTGATCTCGATCTCGCCGTGCGTGCCGACGCTCTCAATCACATCGTCGGAGACGATTTCCTGGCAGAGCAGCACGCATTCGTTGCAGATATACGCGCCCGGGCCGGCGACGATGCGCCGCACCTGATCCTGCGTCTTTCCGCAGAACGAACAGCGGATTTTGTTGTTGTTTTCGTCTCTGTTATTTGCCATTGATTATCTCCTCGGTGCGATGATTTCGTCGATGATGCCGTAATCGAGCGCCTGCTCGGCGGTCAGGAAGTGGTCGCGCTCGACGTCCTTTTCGATCGTCTTCAGCGGCTTTCCGGTGTTCTGGGCGAGCAGCTCGTTCATCATCTTTTTCACGCGCAGAATCTGCTCGGCGTGGATCTGAATGTCCGTCGCCTGGCCGCGCGCGCCGCCGAGCGGCTGATGGATCATGACCTCCGCGTGCGGGAGCGCCTTGCGCTTTCCCTTCGCGCCCGCGGCCAGCAGAAACGCCGCCATCGACGCCGCCATGCCGACGCACACGGTGGAAACCTCGCACTTCAGATACCGCATCGTGTCGTAAATCGCCATGCCCGCGGTGATCGAGCCGCCGGGGCTGTTGATGTAGAGCATGATATCCTTGTCGGGTTCCTCCATTTCCAGAAACAGCATCTGCGCGACGACGAGGTTTGCGGTGCTGTCGTCGATTTCGTCGCCCAGAAAGATGATGCGATCCTTCAAAAGGCGCGAGAAAATATCGTAGGAGCGCTCCCCGCGATTGGTCTGTTCAATAACATAGGGCACCAGGTTCATGGGCACACCTCCTGAATTTCATGGGTCTGGGATTGTATTGTCCTGATAAGTATACGTATTGCGCGCGGTTTTATTCCGCGCCCTGCTGAAAATCCCGCAGCCGCGGAGAATGCGGCCGCGGGACGCGGTCGGTTTTTCTTATTTCGCGTTGTCCTTCAGGAACTTCACGGTCTTCTGCAGAGACGCGATCTCGGCGAAATACTTCAGATCGTCCTCGGAGAGCATCTTCTTGAACTCTTCCAGGCTCTTCTGGTTCTGAGCGGCGTACTTCGCGATCTCGGCGTCGATCTCTTCCTCGGTCGCCTCGATGTTCTCAACCTTGCGGATCTCCTCGATCACCAGCTGGGTGCGAACGCGCTCCTCGGCGGGCTTCTTGTACATCTCGCGCACCTGCTCGCGGGTCTGGCCGGTGTACTTGAAGTAATCGTCGAGCTTCATGCCCTGATACATCATGCGCATTTCCATATCGCGCAGCATGTTGTCGATCTGCTCCTCGATCATCGCCTGGGGAATATCGATCTCGGCGTTCTCGTCGACCTTTTCGATCACGGCGTTTTCAAACGCGGCGTCCGCCTTGTCCTCGGCCTGCTTTTCCAGCTTCGCGCGGATCTCGGCGCGGTATTCCTCGACGTTGTTCGCGGTTTCGGAAACCTCGGTCACGAAATCGTCATCCAGCGCGGGCACTTCCTTTTCGCAGATGGAATTGACCTTGACCTTGAACACGACGGGCTTGCCGGCGAGCTCGGGCGCATGGTATTCCTCGGGGAAGGTGACCTTGACCTCGACCTCGTCGCCGACGCTCGCGCCGACGAGCTGCTCTTCAAAGCCCGGAATGAAGCTGCCGGAGCCGAGAACCAGATCGTGGCCCTTCGCGGTACCGCCGTCGAACTGCTTGTCGCCGTCGAAGCCGGCGTAGTCGATGTTCACCTGGTCGTCGAGCTTCGCGGGACGGTCGGTGATTTCAATGTAGCGGGACTGGCGCTCGCGGGCGCGCTCGATCTCGGCGCTCACGTCGTCGTCGGTCACTTCCGCAACTTCCTTCTCAAGGCCCAGGTTCTTGTACTCGCCGAGCTTGACGTCGGGGCGGACGAACACTTCGACCGTGAAGGTGATCGGCTGGCCGCGCTTGATGTCGGACTCGGTCAGCTCCGGACGATCCACGACCGTCAGGTTGTGCTCCTGAATGGCCTCCTGATAGACCTCGGGGAACAGAATATCAAACGCTTCCTCATAGAATACGCTCGGGCCGTAGAAGCTCTCGATGACCTTCATCGGGGCCTTGCCCTTGCGGAAGCCGGGAATCGCAAAGCGCTTCGCGTTCTTGTGATACGCGCTGACGAGCGCCTGCTCGAACTTGTCCGCGGCAACCTCAAAGCCGAGCTTCACCTTATTGGAAGAGAGTTTCTCAAAAGTAGTAGCCATTGCTCTTTCATCCTCCTGAATGTTTCATGCATACGAATCCAACGATACACCATAGCAGTGTAGCACATGCGGGGCGAAATTGCAACCGCTAAACGTAAATTCACGGGCTGGGAATGTTAATAATTTGTTGAAGCGTTGACAGGAATGCCCGGGTGTGCTATAATTCTTATTGGCTTGAAAAGCTCTGTGCCATAGACAGCGAGTGCGCAACGCGCATAAGATTCGCTCCGAATCGCTCGCCGAGGCGCAATGGTAGGATGAAACACCGCCCTTGCGTCTGCGCAAGGGTTTTTTAATTGCCGTCATACTGGACGGGAATGTGAGGTGTTTGAATATGTCCAAGAATATTGAAAGCAAGAAAACGATCGTCGCGGGTCTGCAGGATAAGTTTAACCGCGCGAAGACGGTCGTGCTCGTTGACTATCGCGGTCTGACGGTCGCGGAAGACACCGAGCTGCGCAACCAGCTGCGCAAGGCGGGCGTGGAGTACGCGGTCATCAAGAATACGATGATCAACCTCGCGATCGAGGGTCGCGGCGTCGACGGGATGAAGGCTCATCTCGAAGGCCCGACGGCTGTCGCGTTCTCTTACGATGACATGATCGCCCCCGCGAAGATCCTGAGCGAGTTCGCCAAGAAGTCGAAGAAGCTCACGATCAAGTGCGGCGTTTGCGACGGCGCTTACCTCGACGAGGCGGGCGTGCAGGCTCTGGCGAATCTGCCGAGCAAGGAAGTCCTCATTGCGAAGATCATGGGCAGCATGATGAGCAGCGTGTCCAAGTTCGTCTACTGCATCGAGG
Source organism: uncultured Clostridia bacterium (assembly GCA_934663595.1). Lineage (GTDB taxonomy): Bacteria > Bacillota > Clostridia > Christensenellales > Aristaeellaceae > Faecivicinus. The sequence continues at coordinate 34,588 of CAKUKM010000013.1, forward strand.
CGCTCCGCAAGAAGCAGGCTGGCGAGGAATAATCGCCGCTTAAGCGCGACCGCATTCGCGGCGCGAAACACATTACTTTACAATCAATCCATGAGGAGGATATCATCATGAGCAATGCAGAAATCATCTCCGCGATCGAGAGCATGACGATTCTCGAGCTGGCTGACCTGGTTAAGGAAATGGAAGAGAAGTTCGGCGTGTCCGCGGCTGCGCCCGTGGTTGCCGGCGGCGCTGCCCCCGCGGCTGCTGAGGAAGCGGAAGAGAAGACCGAGTTCGACGTCGTGCTGAAGGAAGCTGGCGCGCAGAAGCTGAAGGTCATCAAGGTTGTCCGCGAAGTCAAGCCCGGCCTGGGCCTGAAGGAAGCCAAGGATCTGGTCGACAACTGCCCCTCCACCCTGGGCGAGGCGCTGCCGAAGGAAGCCGCCGAAGAGCTCAAGAAGAAGCTCGAAGAGGTTGGCGCGGTCATCGAGATCAAGTAATCCCCTATGCGAGGCGGGCCATATACCGTTCGGGTATGTGGCCCGTTTTCAGAGGCATCGCCGGGAGGGACGGTTGATCGGGCCGAATGGAATGTAAAATTCCATTGAGAGCGACTGACTCGCTTGCAATCGGCAGAAAACTATCCTATAATATAATAGTCTGCCCTGAGTGTCGGGGCTACTGTTGTTGAAGGCGTTCGTCTCGCAACGCAGCAAAAAAACATACGGGAGGTGTCAAGCATGGCATCGGATAAGCGAATCAAGGTGTGCCTTGCGTGCTCTGAGTGCAAGCAGCGCAACTATAATACCATGAAGAATAAGAAGAACGATCCCGATCGTCTCGAGATGAGCAAGTATTGCCGCTTCTGCAAGAAGCACACGAGCCACAAGGAGACCAAGTAAAGCGCTTTGCGCCCGTCGCTCTGGTCTTTCGACACTGAAAGGATGTGTGATTATGGCAAAGACGGAAGGAATCGCAAACGCCAAGCCGAGCTTCTTTAAGCGCGTTGGCAACTGGTTCTCCGGTTTGTTCAAGGGCATCGGTCGCTTCTTCATGAACATGAAGCATGAGATGAAGAAGGTTACCTGGCCCACGAAGAAGGACATGGTCAACTATTCTCTGGTTGTCTTTGCATTCGTTGTGGTCATGCTGCTGATCATTGGCGTGTTCGACTTTGCAGCCAGCTGGCTGGTCGGCGTCATTGTCAAGCTCTAACCGAGGACAAGCAAGATGGCTGAGAGCAATTCCGAAAACAAGATCGAATGGTATGTCGTGCATACCTATTCCGGCTACGAAAACAAGGTCATGAGCAGCCTGCAGAAGACGGTGGAAAACAACGGCCTGCAGGACAAGATCGTGGACATTCGCGTGCCGGTGGAAGACGTCGTTGAAATCAAGAACGGCAAACGCCGCATTGTGCAGCGCAAGCTGCTGCCGGGCTACGTTATGGTCAAGATGCTTCTGACCAACGACACCTGGTACGTGGTGCGCAATACGCGCGGCGTAACGGGCTTCGTCGGCGCGGGCAATAAGGCTCTGCCGCTGAGCGAAACCGATTTTGCCTCCGTGTTTGATCCCGCGGCCAAGCCGGTGCGGGCCGACATTCACGTGGGCGATACCGTGCGCATACTGACCGGACTGTTCGAGAACTTCTCCGGGCGCGTCACGTCGATCGACGAGGCGGCGCAGCGTGTGCACGTTGTAGTTCCGATGCTCAAGCGCGAAACGGACGTGGAGCTTGCGCTCGACGAGGTTTTGCTGGACGAGGAGTGAATCGGAGCGACCTGCTTGTGACCCTTTCTTTGGGGTTTCAGGGAGTGGGAGGAGCATTTTAGCATGCTCCGCTTCACCACATACATGTAGAGGAGGATACCCTTATGGCAAAGAAAGTTACTGCGCTGATTAAGCTGCAGGTTCCCGCCGCCAAGGCCAATCCCGCGCCGCCGATCGGCCCCGCGCTTGGTCAGCATGGCGTGAACATCCCCGGATTCTGCAAGGAGTTCAACGACCGCACGAAGAATCAGGCGGGCCTGATCATCCCGGTAGTCATCACCGTCTATCAGGATCGTTCCTTCACCTTCATCACCAAGACGCCTCCTGCCGCCGTTCTGATCAAGAAGGCCTGCGGTATTGAGCACGCTTCCGGCCGTCCGAACAAGGACAAGGTTGCGAACATCACCCGCGCGCAGGTTAAGGAGATCGCGGAGCTGAAGATGCCCGATCTGAACGCTGCGAGCCTGGAAGCCGCCATGAGCATGGTCGCCGGCACCGCGCGCTCCATGGGCGTTGTCGTCGTCGACTGATCCAACAGAATCGTGGGAGGGACAAAACCCGCTTGACCACAAGGAGGATGTAACCATGAAAAAGGGAAAGAAATATACCGACAGCTTCAAGCTGATCGATCGCTCCAAGCAGTACGATCCGGAAGAGGCCGTTTCTCTCGTGAAGCAGACTGCCAAGGCGAAGTTTGATGAGACCGTCGAGATCTCCGTCCGTCTGGGCGTTGATCCCCGCCATGCGGATCAGCAGGTTCGCGGCGCGGTTGTTCTGCCGAACGGAACCGGCAAGAAGGTCACCGTTCTGGTCATCGCCAAGGGCGACAAGGCTGCCGAGGCGACTGCCGCGGGCGCTGAGTACGTTGGCGCTGAGGACATGATCGCGAAGATCCAGGGCGGCTGGTTCGACTTCGACGTCGTCGTTGCGACGCCCGACATGATGGGTCTGGTTGGCCGTCTGGGCCGCGTTCTGGGCCCGAAGGGCTTGATGCCGAACCCGAAGTCCGGCACCGTTTCGATGGACGTTGCGAAGGCCGTTCACGATATCAAAGCCGGTAAGGTTGAGTACCGCGTCGACAAGACCGCGATCATCCATTGCCCGGTGGGCAAGGCTTCCTTCACCGAGACCCAGCTGGCTGAGAACCTCCGCACGCTGATGGAGGCGATCATCAAGGCGAAGCCGGCGGCTGCGAAGGGCACGTATATCCGCTCCGCAGTGCTGTCTTCCACGATGGGCCCTGGTATCAAGCTCAATTCCCTGAAGTTCTAAGTGAATATAAATCGAGCGTCGGCATTGCGCCGGCGCTCTTTTGCGTGTCATTGGAAGCTTACGGCTCTGCGCCAAATGCCTTCCTCGTTTGCAATAAAAAAGAACCAATTTCCAATGAAATTGGCTCTCTTGGCAGGGGCAGTAAGATTCGAACTCACAACAAAGGTTTTGGAGACCCACGTGTTACCATTACACCATGCCCCTATGTCCTTGCAACAGAATCATTATACACGATTTCAGGTAAAATGTCAATACCTTTTCATCACAAAAATCCGCTGATTGGCGAGAAAACGCGGATTTGCGCTTTTCGCAGGCCGTTTGGGAAAAGACGCATCTGGGGATGTGAAGCGATACCGACCAAGCCGCCTTTCCGAATGCGCGGAAGCTCGTTTCAGCAATCCCACTGGAAGCGGGCGAGGTCGACGTGCTGGTCGTCCTTCAGGGAAACACCCTCGCGCGCGAGCAGAAGCGCCTGCTCTGGCCAGCCGGGGGCGAGTCGGCCCGCGTGATTCACGACGCGATGGCACGGGTAATCGCCGTACAGCTCGGCATGACTGAGTACGCGCCCGACGAGCCGCGCGTTTTTGTCCCGGCCGATGAGTCGGGCGATCTGGCCGTAGGTCGCGACCTTCCCCTCCGGAATTTCGCCGACGGCGGAGAGAATTTCATAAATCAGGCGATCGTCCATGGGCTTCCTCCAATTGGGGCCGCAATTGCATTGGCTTCCCAAATCATTATACACCCAAACGCCGATTTCGCCTATAGAAAAAGAGCGAGCCGCCCCGAAAAAGGCGGCTCACCCAGCTTGTCAAAAAGTTTTGACAAGCTGGTGGACGGGGGAGCAAGCTCCCCCGCCACTACCACCCCCACCAAATCCCGCTAGGATTTCTGACGAAATCCCCGGGCGCGGGATTTGCAAGGTAGCTATTTTCTCTCCGGGAAATGGGATTTCCCTGCGATAAAATAGCCCCGCGCTCACCGCGCATGTCGCTGAGCTCGATTTTTAGTTCGAGAGGGCTTCGGCCCTCTCGAGCTCTCCGGGGGTTTTGACAGCCTGAGCGAGCCGCCTCGAAAAAGGCGGCTCGCAGGAGAATTCTTTACTTCGTCGCGCGATCGTATACGGACTGGTTGCCCGCGATCACGTTTTCGAGGCCGAGGCCCCACATGTTGCTGACGTAGGTATCCCACATCGCGTCGATATCCTCTTCGCCCTTGATGAACTTGTCGCGCATCTCGGAATAGTAGGTGTCCACGTCGGTGGAGGACAGGGCGATCGTTTCAACCTCTTCGTCGGTTCTGGAGATGTTCGGGATCGCCGGGCCGAACCACGCGGCGGATTCCTTCAGCGCGTTGCACTCGTCGACATACCACGGCAGGTTGCTGTCGGGATTCTGGAGCTGTTCGTCTGTCTGCAGGTGCGGCAGCGGGATCTGGCCGCAGCCCTTGGGGTTGATGTTCCATTTGCTGCCGTCGGCGGGCTGAATCAGCACCTTGTTGCCGTCCGCGTCGTATTCGAAGTCCTCGCCCTCGAAGCCCCAGCAGCGGGTGGTCAGCACGTTTTCATCCGCAATCAGCGTGTCGAGCCAGCGAATGGCGAGCTCGGGCGTCTTGCAGGCGGCGGAGATCGCGGCGGTGCCGCCGAGGTTCTCGTTCTGATACATCGGCTCGGTCATGCCGTTGTATTCGGTCTTCAGCGTGGTGCCGACGGTCAGGTGCTCGCCGAGCGGGTCGTCCTGGCCCTGCGGCATCATCGCGCCATAAGCGGGAGAGAAGGAGGAGTACATGACCATCACGCCCACGCGGTTGGCCGCGGACTTCTGGGACATGATGTCGTAGCCCATGTTGCAGATTTCCGGATCGAGCAGGCCCTCGGCAAAGAGCTTGTTCAGATACTTCAGGGCGTTCTTCATGTTCTCGCTGATGCGCTCGTCGTAGAGCTTGCCGTTTTCATCGACCTGCAGGTAGTTGCCGCCCTCGTAGAGGTGCGTGCCGAACGCCATGCCGATGTAGCCGAGCAGGTTGTTTACGTCGGCGCTGGTGAACGGGATTTCGTCGTCCTTGCCGTTGCCGTTCAGGTCGCCGGCTTCCTTGATGGCGCGCAGGAGCGCTTCGAACTCGTCCAGCGTGGTGGGCGCCTGAAGATTCAGCTTCTGGAGCCATTCGGTGTTGTACAGCGCGGTGATGCGGTTTTCGCGGGCGTTGATCGTGCCGGCAAGGCCGTAGATGGCGCCGTCGGTGGTCGCGATCAGGCTCTTGTAATCCATATCGCTGTCGGCGAAATAGGCCTGCAGGTTCGTGCAGAGCTCATCGTAATACGGCGCGATGTCGATCACGGTGCCGTTCTGGCCCGCGGAGCGCAGCGACGTGCCGCCCACGACGATGACGTCCGCCAGATCCTGGCCCGCCGCGAGACGCGCGGAGAGCACCTCGTCGTAGCTGGCGCTGGGAATGCATTCCCATTCAATGTGAACGTTGGTATAGTCCTCGAGCCACGCCCAGAACGGCAGATCGTTGCTCGGAACGGGCATGGTGTTGCTGGCGCCTTCATCGCAGAACACGGTCAGCGTGGTCTTCTCGTCGCACAGCCAGGAATCCTTTTTCTCGGAGCCCTCCGCGACGGCCGCGACCGAAATCGCGAGCATCAGAACTAAAATCAGGGACAGGATCTTCTTCATGGTCATTTCTCCTTTTCTTTTTATAATAAGGCGAGTTCGCCTTAATAACTAACCCTTGATTGCGCCCACGAGCAGGCCCTTTTCGAGGTATTTGCTCAGGAACGGATAGATCAGCAGCATCGGCAGCACCGCGACCACGACCACCGAATACTTGATCTGCAGCGCGGCGAGCAGCTCCTCGGCGCTGATCTGGCCGGCGACCGCCACGCCCGAATAGCTGGTGACGGAGTTCTGAACCACTACGCGCTGAATGTGAATGGCCAGCGGCTGCAGCTCCTTTTTGCCCAGATAGAGCATCGCCTGGAAATAGCTGTTCCAGTGGCCGACGGCGTAATACAGCGTGAGCACCGCGAGAATCGGCTTGGACACAGGCAGAATCAGCTGCAGGAAGATGCGCCATTCGGACGCGCCGTCGATGCGCGCGCTTTCCACGATCTCGCCCGGCAGCGATTCAAAGAACGATTTCGCCACCATCATGTACCACGCGTTCGCCAGCGGCAGAAGGATGATCGCCCAGCGCGAATTGTACAGGTGCAGGTATTTGGTCACGATGATATACGTCGGAATAAAGCCGCCGGAGAAGAACATCGTGAGCATGATGAACTTGACGAAGAATTTGCGATATGCGAATTCCGGCCGAGAGAGCGGATATGCCGCCAGCGCCGTTACGATGATGCCCAACACCGTTCCGACCACGGTGTAATACAGCGTGTTGCCGTAATACATCAGTACGTCCGGATCGCTCAGGACCTTCTTCATCGACGTTAAATCAAAACCCTTCGGCAGCAGATAGACCTCGCCGCGCGCGGCGCGAATCGGATCGCTGATGGACATGGAGAACACGTAGATCAGCGGATAGAGCGTAAAAATCAGGATCAGCGCGACCAGCAGAGCGACGATGACGTCGAATACCCGGTCGGACGCGGTTTTTTGAATCGTGGATTTCCTGCGCATTTCTCTTGCCTCCCTGCGTTAAAACAGCGACGATTCGGTGACCTTGCGCGAGCCCCAGTTCGCGATCACCAGCAGAACGACATTGCAGACCGCGTTGAACAGGCCGATGGCCGTGGACATGCTCGTCTTCTGGTCGAGAATGCCCGCGCGATAGGAATACGTGCCCAGCGTGTCGGCGGTTTCGTAAATGGCCGGGGAATACATCAGTATGATCTTCTCATACGACGAGGACAGCAGCCCGCCGATGCGCAGAATCAGCATCACGACGATCGTGGGCAGAATGCAGGGCAGCGTGATCATGTAAATGTTCTTAAAGCGCGTGCTGCCGTCGATGGCGGCGGCCTCATAGAGCGTCGGATCGATGCCCGCGATGGCCGCGGTGTAGATCATTGCGCTGAAGCCCGCGCCCTGCCATACGCCGGAGAAGACGTACAGCGTGCGGAACCATTTCGACGAGCCCATGAAATCGACCTTTTTGCCGCCCATATCGGCGATCAGGTTGTTGATGATGCCGTTGTCGACCGACAGAAAGTTGGTCAGGATGCCCACCACAACCACCGTCGAGATGAAATAGGGCAGCATGCTCACGTTCGTGGTGAACTTGCGCAGGCCGCGATGGCGAATCTCATTCAGCAGCACCGCCAGCAGCACGCACAGCGGAAACGAAACCGCCAGGTCGTACAGGCTCAAAAGCAGCGTATTGCGAATCAGCCGGCCGAACATCGGGTTTTTGAACAGCATCCGGAACCATTTCAGGCCCACCCATTGCGTCGTCGGCCCCAGAAACAGCTCGCCGCTTCTGTAATTCTGAAATGCCATGGAGAGGCCGATCATCGGCCAGTAATTGAAAATCAGCAACAGAACGCTCGGAATCAGCATCATGCTCAAATAAGGAAGATTCTTAATGAGGCGTTCCTTTCTGGAGATCGGCTGAATGGCGATCGCGGGCGGCGCTTTCTTTTTCATGCGGGAATCCGACCTTTCATAAATAAAGTGATGGATTTGTGTGCCGTTTCTATAAATTAGTATGGATGTGATGGGAGAAAATGTCAAGAAACAGTTTTTAAGAAATGGATCATAAATTAACATCCTGCGCGTTCGTGAAAAAATGGCGCATGCGGATTTAAATTTTGAACCATAAAACGAGCGCCCGAACAGAGTGGTTCGGGCGCTGGGAGGGAAAGCGGCGATTCAGTGCATGCAGTCCGCCGGCGATTTGCCGGTGTATTTTGCGAAATTGCGCCGGAAGGTGGTCGCGCTCGCATAGCCGACGGCCTCGCACACGTCGCCTACGCTCATGCCGCCGCCGGCAAGCAGCGCCTCCGCGCGCTCAATGCGGCGGCGATTGATGTAATCGACGTAATTCATGCCGCGCAGGCGCTTGAAGGTCGAGGAAATGTAGGCGGAGGATTTTCCGAAGCGCTGCGCCACATAATCCAGCGAAAGCAGCGGATCGAACAGGCTGTCGTCGATGAATTTCAGGATTTCGGCCTCAATGCCGCTGGATTCGGGCTCGCGGCTGTCGGGAACGCGCGCGGAAAGCGCGTCGATGAACGCATGCGCGCGGTTTTCCAGATCGGCAAAGCTCTCGGCGACCGCCTCGCCCGGGTCCAGATCCACGCCCATGCCGATTGCGCAGCGCAGAAGCGTGGAAAACAGATCGCCGGCGAGCATGGAAAGCGTGCGCAGGGAGCCGCGTCCGCCGCGCGCGTTCATGGCAATCACATACGAAACGATGCGCTTTGCACCCTCGGAATCGCCGTCCGCGAGAATGCTTGCCAGCCGCGCCTGATCGGAGAGCGGGAAATAATAGCTGAACGAGGTCTGCGCGCCGACGTCCTCATAGCGCACAATGCCGCTCGCGCGGCCATTGAGTATACCGTAATTCAGCGCGAGCAGCGCCTGATCCGTCGCGTGGTACACCTCGCGCAGCTGCAGCTGCGTTTCGCCCATGCCGAAATGGGAAATCGATTCGCGGAGGAAATCGGCGATTGCATTTGCCGCATCGGTCAGCGCCTGTTCGCTTTTGGCGTTGATCAGGCAAATGCCGCGGCCGTCGTCGAACAGGAAATAGGCGCGCAGATCGTCGCTGCACGCGCGGTCGCAGGCGGCGCGGCCCTCGTCGGCAATCGCGTCGTCGGCACCTCCAGGCGGGGCTTTAAACAGCATTACGCCGAACAGCGGATGCGGAAACTCCAGCCCGCAGGCGTGCATCGCGTCCTCGGAATACTGAAACGGCGCGCCGGTGAGCAGATTGCGCAGTATGCTCAGGCGGCCGAACGGCATCAGCAGCTGCTGGGCGCTCAGTGCCTGCGCGCGGCTGCGCGAAATGGAGGTCATGGTTTCGGAAAGACGCTCGATTTCGTTGTCGTTCGCCTGCGGCTGCCCCACGAACGCCAGATACATTTCGCCAAACGGCTTATAGGAAACGCGCGTAAACAGGAAGGACAGCAGCACGCCCACGCCGAGCACGGCGAGAATGCCCCAGGCGATCATCGGCGCAATCTGCCGGGCGGCCATGCGGTGGGTGCTTGCCGGGAATTGAAGGATATAGCGATAATCGCCCGACGCGATTTCGAAGCTGGAAACGCTTTCGCCGGTTTCCAGAAGCGCGCACGACCAGAGCGTTTTTCCGGAGGAATCGGCGATGGCGAGGCCCGAGGCGAGCTGCTCGGACGCGTCCAGGAAGGTTCGGATCAGCTTTTCGGGCTTGAACAGCACGCAGACCTCGCCCTTGTAGCTGGTATCGCGATTGTCGCGAAACGGCGCGCGATAGGCGAGATAGGTTTTGCCCTCGTGCGTTACGGCGCTGAAGCCCGGCGCGGAATCGCCGAGGGGAAAGGTGCGAAAGCAGAGCTTTTCGGGAAAGAGCTCGCGGAGCGTGGCGACGTCTTCGTAAATTCCGGTGCCGGTAAAGAGCGTATCGGACTTTCGATAAAACCAGAACGATATGGATTCCACGTCCGTGCGCTGCTGGACGAGCACGCTCAGCAGCACCGGAATTTCCTTGCGCGCCTTCAGCGGAAGGCGTTCGCCGGTGAGAATATGGCGGATGAACAGATCGTAATACATCCATTCGCTGTTTTCAATCTGCGTAATGGCGCCGCGCGAATAATCGGCCAGTATGTTCGCCTGCGTTACGCAATTCGCCGCGACGTCCGCCTCGCGCACGCTGTCGATTTTGTCCGTTACGCGAAGCAGCTGGTTGACCAGCAGCGAGCCGAGAAGCAATATCGAACAGATGCACAGCAAAAGATGAATGGAAAGCATTCTGCGAAAAACGATTCCGCGTTTGCCTGGAGAGAAAATCTTCATAGAAGCGCGCATCCCTTTTGTGTTTGATAGTTTGATTATATCGATAAATTCCACAAAAATCAACACTCGGGATGAATCATCCTGCAAAAAGAACAGCTTGGCGGTTGACGATGGGGAGCGCGCGGGGCTATACTGAAAACAGAAAGGCGGACGATTTGCGGAGAGTGAGCGCATGGCGGATGGAATTTACAGAACAAAGCTCTATGAGGATGTGGCGAACCGGATTCTCGAAAAGATTCGCGGCGGCGAATGGCCGGCGGACACGCGTCTGCCGGCGGAAATGAAGCTGGCCGCGCAATTTGACGTGAGCCGCAGCACGGTGCGAGAGGCGGTCAGAAGCCTTCAGATTGCGGGAATATTGCGCTCGCGCCCGGGCTCGGGGACGTTCGTGAGCGATCGGGCGCTGATGATTCTGGAATCGCGCGCGCTTCCGGCCGTAATGACGGAGCCGGGCGCGATGGGGGAGCTGGTGCAGGCGCGATACGTGCTGGAGCCGGAGTTGGCGTTTTTTGCGGCGCAGCAGGCGCAGAGCGAGGATATCGAGGCGCTGATGGACACGGCGCGGCGCATGCAGCGCACGAAGGATCGATCGGAGCTGATGCGATTGGGCTATCGATTCCACATGCGGCTCGCGGAAACGGCGCGCAACGGCGTGCTGCTCGCGCTGTATCGGTCGGTGGACAGCGGTTTGCAGTGCATGCGCATAATGGATTCCGTGACGCTGGACATCTATTTGATCGGCGCGGAGGATCACATGCGAATTGCCGAGGCGGTGGCGGCGCATGATGCGGAGCGCGCGCAGAGCGAAATGCAGCGGCATATCCGAAAGAGCTATGCATCGTTTTTTGAGGAAAATGGGGAAGTGCGCGCTTGATTTGGCAAAACCCGCGCTGTATAATGGAAGAAAAGCCGCCCGCAGGGGCGCGATTACGCTTTATAAGGAGAATGAATTTTCATGAAGACGCCCGAATGTCTGCTGCGCTATGCCGATCGGCTGGAGCGCTATTACGCAAAGCACTATCCGGCGCTGGCTCCGCTGGCAAAGCCCTGCTTTCTCAGCACGATTCAGACCACCGTGGAACCGCTGCCCGGCGGGGAGACGTTCGTGATCACCGGCGATATCCCGGCGATGTGGCTGCGCGATTCGTCCGCGCAGGTGAAGAACTATCTGCCGTTTGCGAAGGAGGACGCCGAGGTGCGCGCGCTGCTGCGCGGCGTGATCGCGACGCAGGCGAAGGACGTGCTGCTCGACGCATATGCCAATGCGTTCAACCGCGAGGCGAACGGCCGCGGCTTCCAGGACAAAACCGAGCGGAATCCGGCGGTCTGGGAGCGCAAATACGAGGTTGATTCGCTGTGCGCGCCGATTCTGCTGGCGGAGACCTACGAGCAGGCGACGGGCGACGACGCGATTTTTACCGACGCGTTTCATGCGATGCTGCGGCGCATTGCCGAGGTGTTCCGGCTGGAGCAGCACCACGCGCAGTCGAAATACTCGTTTGAGCGCGAGAACTGCCCGGAATCCGACACGCTTTCTGGTGGCGGCCGCGGCACGCCCGTGGGCGATACCGGCATGACGTGGTCGGGCTTCCGGCCGTCGGACGATCGCTGCATTTACCATTATATGATTCCCGCGAACATGATGGCCGTGGTCGCGATGAACGCGGCGGCGAAGATGGCGGAAACCCGATATGGCGATGCGGCGCTGGCGGCGGAGTGCAAAGCGCTGGCCGGCGAGATCGACGCGGGCATTCGGCAATACGGCGTTGCGGAGCGCGAGGGCTTCGGCGAGATTTACTGCTACGAGACCGACGGCCTGGGCGCGAGACTGTTCATGGACGATGCAAATTCGCCCAGCCTGCTCGCCGCGCCGTATTTCGGCTATTGCGATCGGAGCGATCCGATGTATCAGCGCACGCGGCGATTCGTGCTGTCGGAGCAGAATCCGTATTTCGTCAAGGGCAGCTGCGCGGAGGGCGTGGGCAGTCCGCATACGCCGGAGGGCTATGTCTGGCACATCGGCATTACGATGCAGGCGCTGACGAGCACGGATCGCGAGGAAATTCTGCGCTGCCTGCATTTGCTGGCCACGACGCACAACGGCTGCAATCTGATGCATGAATCCTTTGACCCGAATGATCCGGCGCAGTTCACCCGCGCGGAATTTGCCTGGGCGAACACGCTGCTGGCGAGCCTGATGATTCGACTGATGGACGAGGGCTTTTTCGAGGAATGAGGAAATGGGCCCCGGACGAATGTCCGGAGCCCGGAGGGATCAACCATCCGCGCGCGCTCTCTTTTCGCGCGGACATCTATATAAAACCCTGCGAGAACCGCGCTGAATGGCGCGGTTTTCACTTTTGGAGGGGACGCTTTACCGATTCACGCGATACTTTTTCGCGAAGATCAGCCCCGCGAGCAGCGCGAAAACGGAAACGGCCAACAGCAGCCAGGTTTGGGAATCGGAGGTCGATTCGCCGTTCGGCGAGCCCTGATCAGGCCGAGAAAAGCTGAACGCGGCCTCGTTGTCCCGTGTAGATTGAGAGGGCTGCGCGGAATTGGTTGACGATTCGCCATTCGGCGCGGTTTGATCGAGTTGCGCGGAATCGGTTGACGATTCGCTGTTCGGCGCGGATGGATCGGGCTGCGCAGAATCGGTTGGCGGTTCGCTGTTCGGCGCGGATGGATCGAGCTGCGCGGAATCGGTTGGCGATTCCCCATTCGGCGTAGTTTGATCGAGTTGCGCGGAATTGCCGGCACGTTCGCTGCGCCGCGTTTCTTCGAGCTGGCTCTCCGAATCGGTTGCGTCGCTATTTTCCGACTCTGAATCGGTTCGAGCGGCGCTTTCGGCGTTCTGGGGAGCGGATGAAGGTTCGCCCGTGGTTTCGCCGCCTGTCGCAGCGCCTGAATCAGATTGCAAAGCGCCTTCCGAACCGGCCGAGCCCGGCGGAGTCATGCTTTCTGGTAGCGCGGGCATACCGTTTTGTGCATCCGCACTGCCGTCCGGCGGAGTCATGCCATCCGGCAGGGAGGGCAGGCCGTTTTGCGTATTTGCGCTGCCGTCCGGAGACGCGGACGTATCGGAATCGCTGCCTGGCGGGGTGAATCCGTTCGATGGGCTGAATCCGTCCGGCGGGGTCATGCCGTTCGGGGGCGTTTGACCGCCGCGGCCGCCGCCCTGGTTGAATTCGCCCATGTCGTTCAGATTCAGATCGCTCGCGTCGATCAGCGCGGAGGGATCCGCGGTCTGGCCGTCCTCGGTGGACGGAATCGTGCCGGCGAGTTGACCGAGAATGCTCTCGGCGCGCTTTTCGCAGAAGGCTTGAAGCGTCTGAACCGCCTGATCGAGCTCGTCCGCCGTGTAAAACGCGGTCGGGTCCTTTTCGACATACGGCCGGATCATCTGATGCACGCGCTCGATTTCGGCGCTCAGCCAGCCGTTCGACAGGTTGTTTTCGACGAATTCGGCGTAAATCGCGTGGTACGACTGGAGATACGTCTCGTTCTGGAAGATCCAGGCGACCATCGGGCGATCCGAAACGTCGCCGCTGACCGGGGAATCGATCGGCGAATTGACGGCGCCGGTCGCGCTGCTGGAGGAGAACGAGAACGCGCCGAATGCGAGATTGTAGTCCCACGGGATCATCTCGAGCACGCCGTCCTTCTCATAGAGATAGTAGTTGTGCACCATGCTGCCGGTGTAGCTGTCGCCGTTGACGAGGAAATCGTGCACGGCGAGATAGCGCATCACCGAATCGGCGTTCACGACGGACGCGTCGCCCTCGGAAAGCGCCTTCAGCGATTCAATCAGGCGCTCCTGATCGCTGGAATCGATCTTCGTCTTCGCGGAAGAGAAGATGTTGGAATAGCTCTCCGGGTCGTCGTCGATGTACTGGAGCTTGACGTCGCTCGAGCCCATACCGCCGCCGGGGGAGAAGTCGCCGCCCGGCATTTCAGGCCGGTCGGAGGAATCAGCGTTTCCCGGCATTTCGGGGCGGCCGGAGGAATCGTCGCTTCCCGGCATTGCGGGGAAATTGGAGAAATCGGGCGCGTTTGAGGAATCGGGATTTACGAATTCATCCGTTTTGTCCGCGGAATCAAAATCGAAATCCGCGAAATCGAAGTTGCGGCCATTTCCGCGCCCGCCGCCGTTCTGCTGGCTGTCCGGCTTGTAGAGATTGCCGGAATCGGAGCCGTAGCTGCGGGACAGAAACGCGTCCTCCACGCCCTCGACCGCGAGATACAGCCCCCAGTCCGAGCCGTTTACGGTGATCCAGACGTAGCTGCATTCCGGGCTGGCCACGCCCATGCGGCTCATCAGCGCGTAGGCGAGGTAGTCCTTCATCATGGTTTTGTCCTGAATCAGGTTGTTCAGGCACAGCTTGTCGAGGCCGTAATAGGTCTGCGAGGAATCATAGTGGTCGAATTCGAGCTTCAGGCTGTAGCGATCGTTTCCGTATTGCTGAACGGACGAAAGCGACGTATTGCCCTTTGCGCGAATGGCGACGTTGGAATACTTTTCGCCGTCGACCAGCACGGTGCAGGAAACGTATTCCTCGTCGGTGCAGTTTTCGATGAAGGTTTCCCAATCGTCCATCACGATATCGATGCTGTGCACGCGCGAGGCGTCGAACAGGCGCTTTGAATAGCCCTCGGCGGACGCCTTTTCGATCAGTCCGCTCTGCGACGCGTACACGAACGCCTCCGTCAGCAGGAACGAAAGCGCCGTGACGATGGCGCAGAAGCGCCCGAGATTTCTGCTTCTGAGCATGGAATCAGCCCATGTAGTCGCCGTTGTAGCTGACAAGCACCGCGCTGATTACGCCCTGCTGATCGGAAAGCGCGGAGATGAAATCGGTATCGTCGCCCCTGAGACGCACCTCGTAGTTCAGCTCGATCATGCCCTCCTGCGCGCTCTTGCTCTTGATCTGCGCGGAGGAAACGTGGCTGCGCAGGTATTCGGCGGCGACGACCTCGGACGCGTGATCGCGGCAGCGGATGACGGCGATATACGGATTCTCCGCCGATTTGCGATTCACCATCAGAATCATGATCGCGCCGATGGCGACGCTGCCGATCAGCGCCAGCGGAATCATGCCGGCCGCGAGCACAATGCCCGCCGCGATCGACCAGAACAGGAACGCGATGTCCATCGGCTCCTTGATCGCGGTGCGGAAGCGCACGATCGACAGCGCGCCGACCATGCCGAGCGACAGAACGACATTGCTGGTGACCGCCAGAATGACCATTGCGGTGATCATCGTGAGCGCAATCAGCGTGCCGCCGAAGCTCGAGGAATACATTACGCCGGTATAGGTCTTGCGATATACAAAGGCGATGAATAGGCCCAGGCCGAACGCGAGCGCGAGGCAGAGCAGCATGTCGACGATGGAAACGCTGGTTACGTTCTCCAGGAAGCTGGACTTGAAGATATCGGAAAAAGAAGTCATGGTTTATGTTCCCCTTTCAAAAATACATTCGGCATCGCTGATACTTGGAAAACGCGCTCGCATGGCGGCCATGCACCTGAATGGCCCGGCGAATCGCATTGGGAAGATAGTCGTCCCATTTGACCTCGAGGAGAATCACCGGATCGCCCGCGGGAATGGTGATGCAGGCGGGATTCAGAAAATCCGTGCAGTTCAGTCCGGTGCGGATGTCCTCGTCGATCGTGACGCGCACATTGCCCGGCGCGTATACAAACGGCGTGCGCGTGTAATCCACGATCGTCTTCGGCCGAAGGCCCTCGGCCTGCATGCGCGCATACAGTTCAATCAGCAGCGCGCGGCCGCTGGCAGCCATCCAGAAGGTATCGCCGGAGACGATGCGCTGCGCTTCCTCGCGCGTGACAGGCTTGGTGACCTTATAGCCCGCGCCGCCGCGCTTGACCTTCTTTTCGAGATGGACGTCGCCGGATTCATACAGGCGCAGGCGGAATTTTTCGCGCTCGCTCACGCCGTCGAGCTTTTCGCGCAGCGCGCGGTCGCGCCAGTCGTCGAAATACAGGCTGCGAATGCGATAGCGCCCGTCCGGCCCGGCGTGCGGGTCGGGCCGCGCGACGGCGCGCAGGCTTGAGATGATCGCGAATTTGTCCGCGGGCGTGATTTCATGCTTGATTTCGCTGCGATAGATCATGGCGTTCTCCCCTTTCGATGCATTTATTGTACTCCGAAAGCGCGCGAAATTTTATACACCGGAGGTGGCCAGTTTGCAAACAAATCGTGAATGTGGTATACTCTTTTTCACGGAAGGGATGAATGCGATGAGAGAGATAATCGTGCCCGCGGCGGCGGAGGGGAAGCGGCTGGATCGCTTTCTGGCGGCCGAGTTGCCCGCGCTGCCGATGGGATTGCGGCAGAAATTTCTGCGTTTGAAGCGCATTAAGCTCAACGGAAAGGCCGCGCAGGGCGAAACGCGCCTCGCCGCGGGCGACCGGCTGAATCTGTATATCGGCGACGAATTCTTTGCGGTTCCGAAAAAGGAGGATCCGTTTCTTTCGAAAATTCGGCCGCGGCTGGATATTCTGTTTGAAAACGCGCAGATCCTGATTGCAAACAAGCGCGCGGGCATGGCGGTGCACCCGGACGCGGACGAAAAGGTGCATACGCTGATTACCTACGCGCAGGCGTATCTGTACCAGAAGGGCGAATTCGATTCGATGAATCCCGCGGCGTTTCGCCCGGCGCTCGCCAACCGCATCGACCGATTCACCGGCGGAATCGTGCTGATTGCGAAAACCGAGACGGCGCTTTCGGTGCTGACGGCCAAAATCCGCGATCGCGAGATCGAAAAGCGGTATCTCTGCGCGGTGCACGGCCGGGTGAATCCGCCCGAGGGAATGTTTAGCAATTACATTTTGAAAAATACGCGCCGGGTCACGGTGCTGGACGCGCCTGCGGAATCGGCGCAGCGCGCGCAGACGCGGTATCGCACGCTCGCGGTGCGCGACGGGCTGAGCCTGATGGAATGCGAACTGCTGACGGGCCGCACGCATCAGATTCGCGCGCAGTTCGCCCATGCGCGGCATCCGCTGCTGGGCGACGGCCAATATGGCGACGCCCGGCGCGACGAGCGCTATCATCGCACCTATCAGGCGCTGTACGCCTATCAGATTGCGTTCCATTTCCGCACAGACGCGGGCGTTCTGGGCGATCTGAACGGGAAAACCTTCCGCGTGCCGGACGTGCCGTTCGCGCGGGAATACTTTGATTTTGATTTGAAGGCCATTTAAAGGCGCAAAAACGCCGCCCTGCTGAAATTTCGGGGCGGCGTTTGCTTACAGCTGCTTGATCCAGCAGCGGCGGCGCTTGTGCTGCTTGGGCGAGAACATGTTCCATTGCGAGAGAATCTTGTGGTTGGTTTCCAGCTGCGGGCCGGTTTCCGCGCGCTGAATGCCCATTTCCATGCAGCCGCGCATTACATGATTGACCGCGATGGCGTTGACCGCGCAATTCTGGTATTCCGGGCGCACGGCGATCAGGAACAGATCGAGCGTGTCATTGTGCTTCAGCGCGCGCAGCACGCCCACGAAGCCGAACGGGAACAGCCGGCCGTTGCTTTTCTTCAATGCCGAAGCGATCGACGGCGCGCTCACGCCGAAGGCGACCAGCTCGTCCTGCTCGTCCATGACGAAGCATGCGAGCCGCGGATCGATCATCGGCAGGAATTTCTTGACGTAGCGCTTTACCTGCGTGTCGTCCAGCGTGGTGGTGCCATAGAGCGGCGCGTATGCGGTATTCCACAGGCGGAACACCTTTTCGACATACGGCTGAAAGTCCCTGCGGCGCTTGACCTCCGCCACGTGCAGCCGGTTGTGCGCCAGCACGCGGTCGGACAGCTTGCCCAGCCGGTCGATCAGCCGCGCGTCGGTCGGCACGTCGATCAGGAATTCCACCCAGTCCACATCCTTGGCATAGCCCAGGCGCTCGAGATGCTGAATGTAATAGGGGTAATTATAATAGGTAATGAACATGCTCTTCTGGTCGAAGCCCTCCACGAGCATGCCCTCGCGGTCGAGATCGGTAAACCCGAGCGGGCCGTGGATGGAATCGCAGCCCTTTTCGCGCGCGAACGCCTCCACCGCGCCGAACAGCGCGTCCGAGACCTCGGGATCATCGATGAAGTCCAGCTGCGAAAAGCGCATGCGGTTCGTGTGCCACTTCTCATTTGCGCGGTGATTCAATATCGCGCCGATGCGGCCGACGACCTTGCCGTCGCGCTCCGCGAGAAACGCCTTGACGTCGCAATACGAAAACGCCGGGTTTTTCTTCGGGTTCCAGTCCTCGCGATCGTCGGTCGCGAGCGGGGGCATATATTGGGGAACGTCCCTGTAGAGCTTGTTCGGAAAATCGGAGAATATCCTTCGATCGCGTTCGGTTTTAACCTCTCGAATCGTTACCATGTCGCATCGTTTCCTTCTGCATGATATTTCGGGGGAGCATACGATATCAGTATAGCACAGGCGACCGTAATTTGTCCAGTTTGAGGCCGCTTTGTTTCAAAAATGCAATAAAAAGACTCGAAAACCGCTGTTTCCGAGTCCATGGCGCGCCCGGCGCGATTCGAACGCGCGGCCTTCCGCTTAGGAGGCGGACGCTCTATCCGGCTGAGCTACGGGCGCACAGGCGCGAACGCACCTTTATTATTATGCCACGGTTCGTGCGCATTGTCAAGCCCGACGGCATTGCGCGCCGCATGATTGCATGAATTTTATCCATATTGGCAAGAGTATTGCATAGATACTAATGGGAGTATCGAAAAAAGCGCCGATTCGGGCGCGAATAAGGATGTGGATTTCATTCATGAAGGCGATCATTATGGCGGGCGGCGAGGGCTCGCGCTTGCGGCCGTTGACCTGCGATTGCCCGAAACCGATGATGCGGCTGATGGATCGGCCGGTTATGCAGTATGCGCTGGAGCTGCTGCGCGCGCACGGGATTCGGGAAATCGCCGCGACGCTCGGGTATCTTCCGGATGCGATTATGGATTATTTTTCAGACGGCTCGGCGTTCGACGTCCGGCTGCGCTATTATGTGGAGGAAACGCCGCTGGGAACGGCGGGCGGCGTTCGCCGCGCGGCCGATTTCCTGAACGAGACGTTCATCGTGCTTTCAGGCGACGGAATTACCGATTTGGACATTACGGCTGCGGTGCGCTTTCATCGCGAACGGGGCGCGCTGGCCACGCTGGTGCTGCGGCGCGAGGAAAATCCGATGGAATACGGCGTTGTGGCCACCGATGCGGACGGGCGCGTGCGCGGTTTTTATGAAAAACCCGCGCGATGCGATATCGTGTCCGACACGATCAACACCGGCATTTATATTCTGGAGCCCGAGGCGCTTTCGCGAATTCCGGAGGACCGCGCCTACGATTTCGGCCACGATCTGTTTCCGCAGCTGGTCGAGGCGGGCGAGCGGGTATACGGCTATGTGACGGAGGATTACTGGTGCGATATCGGCGATGTGCGCGCGTATCTGGAGGCGCATCGCGCGGCGATGGACGGGCGGATTCATTTAAGCGGGCTCGGCGGCGGCGCGGTGGTGCTGCCCGGCGCGCAGGTGGATTCAACCGCGAAATTGGACGCGCCCTGCAGAATCGGGCCGGGCGCGCGGATTGGGGCGAACGCGCATATCGGGGCGTACAGCGTAATTGGTGAAAACGCATTTGTGGGCGAAAACGCCGATCTGAAGCGATGCGTGCTGTGGCCGGGCGCGCGGGCGGAGGCGTTTTCGCAGGCGCGCGGCGCTATTTTCGCCACGGGAGCCGCGCTGCTCCGGCACGCGCAGGCCTATGAGGAGAGCGTGCTGGGAACCGACGCGCGCGTGGGCGAGCGGGCGACGGTACTGCCGGGAATTCGAATCTGGCCGGGAAAGACGGTGGCGGACGGCGAAAAGCTGGACGCCAATCGCGTATGGGGCAATCGCGCGAGCGACGGCTTTTCCGCCGGCGCCATTCCAATTGCCACGCCCGATCAGGCGGCGCGCGCGGCGCAGGCCTGTGCGGCGGTGCTCGCGCCGAAGGAATTGCTGCTGGGCCGCGGAGAATCGCCGGTGGCGAGCGCGATGTGGCATGCGGCGGCGGCGGGCGCGATGGCGCAGGGCATGGCGGTTGCGGACGCGGGATGCTGCACATTGCCGCTTTTGCGATATGCGCAGAAGCTTTTGCACGCGCAGGCCGCGGCGCTGGTGGAGGCGGATCGGCTGATTCCGCTGAATGACCGCGGCGCAACGCTGCCCGCCCGACAGCAGCGCTCGATCGACGCAATGCGCGCGCGCCACGATTACGCGCCGCCCTTCAGCGCGCCGACGCATTCGATGCGCACCGAAGCGCCGGTCGAGAGCATGTATATCGCGGACGTGGCCGCATGCTTCCGCGCAAATCCGGAGCGCGCGCCGGGCATTGCGCTGCACGCGGAGAACGGCAGAATTCGCGATCTGGCGCGGCGGGCGTTTGAGCGCGCGGGGCTGAAGGTGGAAGCATTTGAAGAAGAGGGCGAAACGCGCGCGAACGGGATTGCGTCTGGATCGGCGCGGCGGGAAATTGAACGCGCGAACGGAATTGCGTCCGGATCGGCGCGGCAGGAAATTGAACGCGCGTCTGCCGATATGCCGCTGGGCGTTTTGATGGATGCTTCCGGCGAGGGTGCGGAGCTGATTGGCGAACAGGGGCTGTTCAGCGAGACGGAGCTGCAATTGATGCGCGCGTGGATTGCGCTGGAGCGCGGCGAACGCGAGCTGTTTTTGCCCGTTTGGGCCACGCGCGCGATTTCCCGGCTCGCGGAGCGATACGGCGCGCGGACGACGTTCGTTGCGGGCGAGCGCGCGGCATGGCTGAATCTGCTGGCGGAGCGATCGCCCGGGCAGTTTGAATTGTGGACGGACGGGATTCGATTTGCAATCTGCGCCGCGTCCGCGCTGACCGAATGCGGCGAGGAAGCCTGGCGAAGCGCGATGCCGCGCGTGGAGCAGGCGCACGGCAGCGTTTCCGTGGCGCGCGAGAAAACGGGCCGCGTGCTGCGCGCATTTGCGGAAAACGAGGAGAATGCCGAAACGGGCGGCGGCGTGCGCTTTACCCGCGGCGGCGGCTGGGCCTGGGTCTGTCCGGACGAGGCCAGGGCGGAATTTCGAATCGTGACGGAGGCGGCGAGCGCCGAAACCGCCGCGGAGCTGTGCGATTTCTGCCGGGAAACGCTGGAAAAGCTGAATCGAGAGGAATAAAAGGGGAGCCGCCTCGCCAATGAGACGGCTCCTTTGATCTGTTCGTCAGCTTTAAAATTTAGACATTTCCGGCCTTGACGCGATCGAATTCGGCTTCGATTCCCGCATCGGGGCGTTTGGTGATCAGCGACACGATCACAATTGCAAGGCAGCTGGTCAGGAACGAGGGCAGCAGCTCGTAGACCGCGAACACGCCGCCGAGAGGCTTGAGCGCGAGCTTCCAGAGGAAGACCATCGCGCCGCCGGCCACCATTCCGGCGATTGCGCCGCTGCGCGTGGTGCGCTTCCAGAACAGCGAAAACAGCACCAGCGGGCCGAACGCCGCGCCAAAGCCCGCCCATGCGAACGACGTGATTCCGAAAATCGTGGAGTTCGAATTCCAGGCGATGACCATCGCAACCAGCGTAATGACCACCAGCGTAATGCGCGAGCACCACATGACCTGCTTGTCGGTCGCGTTGCGCTTGAATACGCTGCGATACAGGTTCTGGCTGACGGCGCTGGCCGCGATCAGCAGATACGAATCCGACGACGAGATGGCCGCCGCCAGCACGCCCGCGCACGCGAAGCCCGCCAGCAGAGGCGGCAGGTACATCGTGGCCGCATCGATGAAGATGTTTTCCGCATCCGCATTCGTGAGGTAATCCAGACCCGCGACGCTGCGGCCGACCACGCCGATCAGTACCGCCGCCGCCATCGAAATCGTGACCCAGATGATCGCCACGCGGCGGGAGCGGCCCAGCTCCTTTTCAGAGCGAATGCCCATGAATCGCAGCAGAACCTGCGGCATGCCGAAATAGCCGAGTCCCCACGCGAGCATCGAAATGATCGTCAGTCCGCCGTAGGGCTTCGCCGCGCCGAAGGCGTTGATTTCGGTATCCGAGGGAGTGGAGGTCTGGGTGAGCGAGAAATAGCCGTCGAAGCTCTTTGCATTGTCGACCACCGCGTTCAGGCCGCCCGCCGCGGAGACCGACAGCGCCAGAATCAGCACCAGCACCGTGATCATTACGATCGCCTGCATGAAGTCCGACGCGCTCTCGGCGAGGAAGCCGCCCAGAAACGTATACGCCAGCACGAATACCGCCGCGACGATCATCATGCCGCCATAGGACAGGCCGAACAGATTGGCAAACAGCTTGCCGCACGAGCTCAGGCACTGCGCCGCATAGACCGCGAAGAAAATAATGATGATTACCGACGAAATCGTCATCAGAACCTTCTTCTTTTCATGGAAGCGGTTCGAGAAGAAATCCGGAATGGTGAACGCGTTGACCGCCACGCTGTAGCGGCGCAGGCGCTTGGACACGATCAGAAAGTTAAAATACGTGCCGAGCGCGAGGCCGATGCACGTCCAGCCCGCGTCCGCAAGGCCCGTCCAATAGGCCAGGCCCGGAATGCCCATCAGCAGATAGCCCGACATGTCCGACGCCTCCGCGCTGAATGCCGTGACCCACGGCCCGAGGCTGCGCCCGCCCAGGAAATACGCCTCCGTATCCTTGTTTGCGCGCTTGGAAAAATACAGTCCAATTCCGATGACCGCCGCCATATACACGATCATGGCCGCCAGGTGCTGCAGGTTCGATCCGCTCATTTTTTTCGTTCCCCTCTCTTGACAAATGACACATGAAGAATTATAATGTATATCATTAAAGTCTTGAATGATATGCGGATATGATAGCACTTTAGCGAGGCGAAATCAAGGGGTGAATGTGAAAAGTGGACGTCAAAAAATATGAAGTTTTCGTTTCTGCGGTGGATTGCGGGTCGCTGACGAAGGCGGCGGAGGCGATGGGGCTGACGCAATCGGGCGTGAGCCACATCATCGCGGCGGTGGAGGCGGAATTGCAGCTGCCGCTTTTAAAGCGCACGCGGACGGGCGCGCGGCTGACGCCGGAGGGCGAGCGCGTGATCGGTTATCTGCGCGAGATCGTGCGGCAGGAGAAAATGCTGTTTAAGGAAGCGGAGCGGCTCAACGAGCTGGCGGCGGGCACGATTCGGATCGGCACGTTCACCAGCGTGGCCACGCACTGGCTGCCGGCGATGATGATGGAGTTCCAGAAGGAGTATCCGCAGATCGATTTCCAATTGTTCAACGGCGATTACCACGACGTGGATCGCTGGGTGACGGACGGGAGCGTCGATATCGCGTTCATTACGCTGCCGACGGAGCTGAAATGCCGGGTGATTCCGCTGTATGAGGACGCGCTGGCCGCGGTGCTGCCGAAGGGCCATCCGCTCGCCGCGCAGCCGGTGTGCAGGGTCGAGGACGTGGCGAAGGAGGCGTTCATTTCGCTGCTGGAGGCCTCAAATCACGACGCCAGGCGCGCGCTGGACGCGGTCAATATGAAGCCGAACGTGCGATTCAGAACCAAGGACGATTACGCGGTGATCGCGATGGTGCGGCAGGGGCTGGGCGTGAGCATCATGCCGTCGCTGCTGCTGCGCGGAAACAGCGAAAATATCGAGATTCGGCCGATCGATCCGCCGGTGAGCCGAACGATTGCGCTGGCGGTTGCGGGCGACGATCCGGCTCCCGCGCCGCGAAAATTCGCGGAATTTGCGGAAAAATGGGTGCGCGAAAACGGAAAAAGGGATTGACAATGGCGGTATAATGGTCGCGAGGAGGGGAAAGACATGCTGGTAAATGTGGTTATCTGGTTCGTGTGCGGACTGGTGTTCGGCGGCTTCTGCATGTCGCTCGCGGATAAAAAGGGCTATGCGGTGATGATGGCGTTCTGGCTCGGGATGTTTTTCAGCATCGCGGCGCTGATTTACTATGCGGGCCTGCCGGTCGCGGAAAAGAAGGATGAATGAGAATTTCATTCGCGCGATCGAGATCGACTGGTCGCGCGTGGGGGAGAGCAGCTATTTGCGCGGAATTGGCGCGCTGAGGGGCGCGGAGCGCGTGGAGCTGACCGCGCCGGTTACCTTTTTCGTCGGCGAAAACGGCAGCGGAAAATCCACGCTGCTGGAGGCGATGGCGGTTGCCTGCGGCTTTAACGCCGAGGGCGGCACGCGGAATTATCGGTTTTCGACCTATGATTCGCATTCGGAGCTGAGCGGCGCGCTGCGCGTGATTCGCGGCGTGCGGCGCGAGAAATGGGGCTATTTCCTGCGCGCGGAGAGCTTTTACAACGTGTCCACGCAGGAAATGGAGTATGCCGAGCTGCCGGAGCTTTCGATGCGATATCACGAAAAATCGCATGGCGAGAGCTTCCTGGCGCTTGCGCAGAAGGAGCTGCGGCCGAACGGACTGTATTTCCTGGACGAGCCGGAGGCCGCGCTTTCGCCCGAGCGGCAGCTGACGCTGCTTGCGGAAATCGCCGATTGCGCAAAGGCCGGCGCGCAGTTCGCGATTGTTTCGCATTCGCCGATTCTTCTGGCGTTGCCGGGCGCGGAAATTTTGAATTTCGATTTCCATCCGCTGGCGAGCTGCGCCTATGAGGAAACGGGCAGCTATCGGATTACGGAAATGTTCATCAACCACAGGGCGCAAATTCTGAAAGGCCTTCTTGAATAGCAAAATCCACACCGCAGCCACGCGATGTGGATTTTTTAATCAATTAAGCTCAGCGCGCCGCGCGATCGGCGGGGGTGAGCGAGCCGGGCGGATTCTGCTTGCCGGTCAGGCTGTTTAAAACGATTTTGCCGATCAGCAGGTGCGAAAGGCCCGCGCAGCGATCCAGCGGGTAATCGCCGTGGCCGTAATGCTCCGTCAGCAGGCGCAGGGCGTGCAGAATTTCCTCCGGATCGCGGACGAATTCGCATTCGCCGAAGCCGATCACGCTTTCATACCGCGCGGTAATGCCGTGCGCCGTTTTTTCAACGCAGAAAAGGCGATCGCCCTCGACGCATACGTGCGGATTCCGTTTGAGCAGCTCGAGCTTCATGCCCTGCTGCGCGCAGTGGAAATAGACGACCGGCCGATCGTCCAGCACCTCCATGCCGAACGAAACCGGCACGACATAGGGATATTCCTCGCCCTGCATCGCGATTCGAAGGGTGTCCAGACGGCGGAGAATCGCGATAATTTCCTGCTTGTCCTGCACTTCTCTTTCCTTGCGTCTCATGCGCGTTCGCCTCCTGCATTTTGAATCGTGATCA
>CAKUKM010000014.1 GCA_934663595.1 uncultured Clostridia bacterium
CGGGTTGCCCGATTCGTCCAGCTCCGCTTCCTCCCGAGTCGTCACCGTTTCGATATCGATTACGCGGTGGGTGGCGAGAAGCAAGTCTTCATTGGCCACAAAGGTAATCGGCATACCGACTGTAATTTCCGAGGGGCTGATCGATTTTACATAGATCAGCGAGCCGACATGATACGTCGGTTCCATGGAGCCGGAGAGCACCGAATACGGCGTGAGGCCGACGATGCGCACGCCGACGAGCAATATTGCCGCGATCAGGACGAGCACAACGCCGAGATTGCTAAGAAATCGAAACAACTTTTTAATAAAACGCACTGGGCTTTTCTCCTTTGGCGGCGCTGCGGAAGGGGTTGCGGGGAGAATTTGGCTCCTGCGGGCGTCCCGGCCGGACTGCGCCATATTTTAGACACATTTTATTATTATGGTTGTATTATAGCGCTTCCGGTAAGACTTGTCTACTACCCCCCCCCGATTTTTTCCAAACTCTTAACATTAAGTTCGATCAAAGCATAAACAGCGCAAATATCGGCATAAGAGAAGAGTCGCACCGATTGAACAGTGCGACTCTGATTTGGAATTGAAATCAGCCGAGCGACTTCAGGCGGCGGCCGCGATAGCCGAGGCTCTGATAATAGCTGAGCTTATACAGCGAGCAATGGACTGTGTTCACGCCGGCCTCCGCGCCGCCGTTTTCGAGGATCATGATCTGGGTGCGCGCGCTGTCGACATAATAGAGGAAGAAGACGACATGGCGGTTGGCGAGGCAGATCATATCGCCGGGGC
This sequence comes from uncultured Clostridia bacterium, assembly GCA_934663595.1. Lineage (GTDB taxonomy): Bacteria > Bacillota > Clostridia > Christensenellales > Aristaeellaceae > Faecivicinus. Next base: position 784 of record CAKUKM010000014.1, read on the forward strand.
GGAGATCGGTGAGCGAGACGGTCTTGTAGTAGGACGACGAGAAGATATCGTCCGTGCGATCGCCGATGCGCTTGCTGTTTACGCCCCAGTTGGCCGCGTTGCAGAAGGACGAGCAGTCGTTGCCGACGTAGAGGCCGTTGAGGAGCTTGGACTGGTTCAGCAGGTAATAGCCGCTGCCGCTGTTGGTATAGCGGCTCTCGCTGACGGCCTTTTCGGCGTTGTAGCGGCGGTTATAGGAGCCGCCGGAGATATACGGCATGCCGTAATAGACGTTGCCGGGCTTGAAGTCCTTGACGCCGTTTTCGGAATTCTCCGCCTTCCAATACTGCTGGTAGGCCGGGGTCATCCACGGGAAGGCGTAATCGCGGAAGGCGTTGTTCAGCACGGTTTTGCGCGTGTTCGCATCCGAGGCCGAGATCACGCCGCGGCGCTGCAGCTCCGTGATTTCGTCGAACGCGCTCTGGCGAATGGCGTCGATGCGCGCGAGGTTGGAGGAAATCTCGGAGGTGTTCGTAATGCGCTTCGGCAGCGTGAGCGCGAGAGTGCCGAACTTGACGCAGACCAGCATTTCCACCCGGCAGGCGGGGTTCTTCTGGCTGGCGGCGACGATGGTGGTAAATCCGCCGGACAGCGCCGTGACCGTGCCGTTCTGGTCGACGGACGCGATCTGCGGATTGGTCGAGGCCCAGCTCAGCCGCGGCTGCGCGGATTCGGGGGTAACCGCCGTTTGAATCTCATAGCGATCGCCGACGTTCAAAAGCTCGACCGGGTTGGTAATGCGCACGGATTCCGGGTACCACGGGTCGTAAACGGTGAGCGTGACGCTCGCGGAAACGCCGTTGTGCGCGGTGGCCGTCAGCACGGTCTGGCCGCGGTTGATCGCCGTGACCTCGCCGTTTGCGTTGATGGAGGCCACGTTCGCATTCGACGAGGTAAAGCGCCAGGTCGTGCGGGCATTTTCATCGATCACGGGCTTTAGGAGCATCGTTTCATCGACGTTCAGCGTCTTATCGCCGTCCAGCCTGACCCAGCCGGGCGCGTTCCAGACCTCGAGCGAGATTTGCGCGAACACGTCCTCCGCGCTCGTTTCCACCAGAATCGTAGCCGTGCCGCGCGAAACCGCGGTGATAACGCCGTTCTGGTCCACGCGCGCGACGCTCGGGTTCGACGAGGAATACTTCAGAATCGAATAGCTGCCCTCGGAGAGGCGCACCTGAATCTTCTTCGTTTCGCCGGCGCTCATCGTGGCCTGCGCGAAATTCGCCTCGATCCATTCGGGGGCCTTGTAGATCGTGACCTTCGTAAACGCGCGCTTTCCATTATAGGTGTCCGCCGCGACATACACCTCGCCGCCCGAAAGCGCCGTGGCTCTGCCCGACGCGTCCACCTTCAGCTTCGACGGATCGGAGCTCACGAACGTAATGCTGCCCATCGAGCCGGAATTGACCCAGGCGCTGAACTGCATCGTATCGCCCACGCCGAGAATCGGATTCTCCGGCGAAATGGACACGCTCTTCGGCGCGCGCACGACATTGACCTTGATGCGCGCGGTATGGCCGTTGTAGGTGCGCACGGTGATGTACGCGCTGCCGCGCCTCGCGCCGTAAATCAGGCCGTCCTGATTGACCTGCACGTATTTCGACCGGCTCGTGGAATACGTAAATCCGCCCACCGCGTTGCCGACCTGCGGATCGAGCTGGAACGTATCGCCCACGCCGATATAGCCCGTGCTGTACGGGAACCACACGCCGGTCGGCGCGGGCTTGACCGTGACTTTGCAGCGCGCGGACACGCCGTTGTAGGTCGTGACCTCGATTTCGGTTTCGCCCGTGCTCACGCCGGTGATCCAGCCGCCGCTCACGCGCGCGACGCTCGAATTCATGCTCTTATAGGTAAACGCGTTGCAGGCGCTGCCGGAATTGACGCGCGCGCCCACCGCCGCGCTCTGGCCCACGCCCAGCGTAATCGCGCCGGAGCCGACCGAAACGCTCTTCGGCGCGGCCAGAATGCGAATGGTTTTGATCTGGTATTTGCCGTTGTAGGTCAGCGCGCGCACCAGCACCGTGCCCTCGCGGAGCGCGGTAAGCCGGCCGGCCTGGTCGATCGCGGCCATCGATTCATCGCTGACCTGCCAGACCGCGCTGCCCGCCGAATTCTTCGGCAGCGAATAGGACAGCTGCATCGTATCGCCCACGCCCATCGTGTCATTCGGCGCATACACGCTCACGCTCTTCGGCGCGCGCACGACATAGACCCGCACCGTGGCGGTATAGCCGTTGTACGTTCGAACGGTCACATACGCGTTGCCGCGCCGCGCGCCGTAGACATAGCCGTTCTGGTCGACCTGCACGTATTTGGAGCGGCTGGAGGAATAGGTAAATCCGGTCACGCCGCCGTCGCTCTGCGGCTCGAGCTTGAACGTGTCGCCCACGCCGATATAGCCCGTGCTATACGGGAACCACACGCCGGTCGGCGCGGATTTGACGATGACTTTGCATTCGCCGCGCACGCCGTTGTAGGTGGTTGCGTAAATCGTGGTTTCGCCCAGCGCCTGCGCATGCACGCGGCCGTTTTTGTCCACGCTCGCAATCGCGGGATTCGCGCTCTCGTAGGTATAGCCGAAGCAGGCGCTTCCATTATTCACGCGCGCGGGAACCGCCCAGTCCTGACCCACGCCGAGCACCTGCTCGCCCGAGCCGATCGAAACGCTCGTCGGCGCGGCCACGAGGCGCACGGTATAGAAATCGATTTTGCCGTTGTAGGTCATCGCGCGCACCATGACCGAGCCCTCGCGGAGCGCGGTCATTCGGCCGGCCTGATCGATGGTCGCCATCGATTCGTCGCTGACCTGCCAGGTCACGCTGCCCGCCGTGTTTTTCGGCAGCGAATAGGACAATTGCATCGTATCGCCCACGGCGAGGATCTCGCTGGGCAGGGTCACGCTCACGCTCTTCGGCGCGCGCACGACGTTGATCCGCAGCGTCGCGGAATGGCCGTTGTACGTCTCGACCGTCACATACGCGTAGCCGCGCCGCGCGCCGTAGACATAGCCGTCCTGATTGACCTGCACGTATTTCGAGCGGCTCGTGGTATATGTAAATCCGCCCACGCTGTCGCCGACCTGCGGATCGAGCTTCACCACGTCGCCCACGCCGAGATAGCCCGTGCCATACGGGAACCACACGCTGGTCGGCGCGGGCTTGACCGTGAGCTGCCAGACCTTCGCGTCGTTCTCGCCCTCGGCGGAAATCAGCGCCGTGCCGGTAGAAATGGCGGTGACGTTGCCAAACGCATCGACCGTCGCGACGCTCTCGTCGTCGCTCGACCAGCTGGGGCTGGCAATGCCCGACGCGTCGAACTGCACGCGCTGGCCCACGCCCATTTTCGTCTCAACCGGTGGCTGTGCAACCGCCGCCATCAGATTCACGCCCGGAACGAGCTCTACCTCCGGCTCAACCGTGATCTCGGGTTCAATCGTAATTTCGGGTTCAACGGTAATTTCAGGTTCGACCGTGATTTCAGGTTCGGTGGTTTCTTCCGGCTCGACCGTAATTTCAGGGTCAGTGGTGATTTCGGGTTCGACTGTAATTTCCGGTTCAACGGTCTCTTCGGGTTCAACAGTAATATCCGGCGCGATCGTCGGCACCGGCTCTTCCGTAACCTCGGGTTCTTCCGTCGCTTCCGGCTCAACCGTCACTTCCGGCTCAACCGTCACTTCCGGCTCAATCGTCACTTCCGGCTCAATCGTAATCTCCGGCTCAACCGTTACCTCCGGCTCAACCGTAACTTCCGGCTCTTCCGTTTCTTCGGGGGCGGGGGTCGGCTGCAGCGCGTCGTTATTGACCAGCGGGATCGTCTTTTCCGCATCGAAGAAGTATTCCGCGCGCGCGGCCCATTCGTCCAGCAGCGCCTGCGTTTCCTCCGCCGTCAGCGGGCAGACGTTGATCGAATCCGTCCAGCCGAGCTGAACGCCGTCCGCGCCGCACGCACAGAGGGCCAGCCGATCGTCCAGATCGCGGTCGTAGGCATATGCAATCGCGCCCTCGGGCAGCGCATACGTCGCCTCGTCGCCCGCGAGAGGCGCGCTTTCCACAATCACGCGCACATAGCCCACCATGAACGCGGGATCGTCATAGGCGCTCTTCGGCGCAATCGTCGGCTCCGCCGTCGCCGCCTCGGCAATTTCCTCCTGCGGCGCGTCCTCCGGGAGCACCTCCTCGATCGTGATTCCCATCGCGCCGGTCTCGCCGTCCGCCAGGGCCGCGGGCAGGGTGCCCGCCAGAATCGCAATCAGAAGCATCCACGCGAAAAATTTCTTCATTGCAGTATCCATCCATCCATTATTTTCCACGGTTATTTTACCATATCATGCGCTGCAAGTCAATTTTTCTTCCAAAAGATTGACAAAATCTGGACTTTCGGCGATAATATCCTTCGTAAACGCGCAAACGCAGGGAGGCCGAACATGAATCAGTCCCGAGAAAACATATTGCTCGCCGCGCTGGAGCTCTTTTCGCAAAACGGCTACGAGGCGGTGTCCGTGGGCATGATCGCCGGTGCGCTGGGGCTCTCCAAGGGCGCGATGTACCGGCATTTCAAAAACAAGCGCGATCTGTTTGATCAGATTCTCCGCCGCATGGAGGAGCGCGACGCCTCCGCCGCGCGCGCGTTTCAGCTGCCCGAATGCGCGCTCAACGATTCGCCCGCGGACTATGCAAACGCGTCGATCGAGACGCTGCTCGACTTTTCGGAGGCGCAGTTTGATTACTGGACCGCCGATCCGTTCGCCGCGCCGTTTCGCAAAATGCTCACGCTTGAGCAATACCGCAGCCCGGAGATGAACGCGCTGTACCAGAACTATCTGGGCGCGGGGCCGATTGAATACACGCGCGATCTGCTCGCGAGTCTGGCCGTTCCCCAGCCGGAATCGGAAGCGCTCTGGCTGTACGGGCCGATGTTTTTCCTGTTTACGCTGTATGATTCCGATCCCGCGTCGGCGCGTTCGCTGGCGCAGGCGCACTTCGCGGCCGCCCGCGCGCGCCTCATTCGCTCAAAGGAGGAATAAGCATGCCGAAACTGCCGGTTCCCTCGCTCGTCCGGGTCTATTTCGCCGATCGCGGGGCGGAATATACCTATTATAATGATGCGTTTGATCTGCGCGAGGGCGATATCGTCTATGTCGAGGGCAAGCTCGAGGGCGTGCGCGGCCAGGTGACGGGCGTGAATCGCAATTTCCGCATTCGCCTTTCGGATTACAAGCGCGTCGTCGGCCGCGCGGAGACCGCCGTGCGCGGCGCGTTCTCGCTCGCCGGCGATTATCTGATTGCGCACGATCGCGAAACGCTGCCCTACGATCGGGCGATTCCCTGGTTCAAAGCGCCGATGAAGCCGGGCGAGGTAATCGCCTTCGGCTACGACGGCGCGGACTTTCCGCTGAGCGAAATGGAGCGCGCGTTCCCGCCCGCGGCCATCGAGCGCGGAGAGGCGTATTTCCTGCAGAATCGCGTGGTCTATCTCGAATTGGACGAGCATCTCGTGCGCGCCGTCGTTCAGGGCACGCGCTTTTACGAGGTTTCCTTCCTGCTGGATGGCGAGCGCGTTTCCATTCCGGCCTGCGATTGCTATGTCGCCGGGCCCTGCAAGCACGCCTACGCGGCCCTGCGCGCGCTGCGCGAGCTGCTCGAGCACGCGCCGATCTGCCCCGATTACTTTGCCGCTGTGGAAAAGGGCGCGCTGCTTTCCTACACTCTGGGCGCAAATCATTCGGGTGAGGTACTCTTTAACCTTTCCGATTCCGGGCCCCTGTAACGCAAAAGCGTCCGAAGCCGCTCTGGCCCCGGACGCTCTTTCAGTTTTGATTTGCCCACTCGCTCAGGCGGTTCAGGCCGCCCCGCGTTCCGGACAGGAACAGAATATCGCCCTTTTCAAACGCGCGCGCGGGATCGACCGTTTCGATCAGCTTGCCCGCCTGCTCGATTGCAATGATGTTCACGCCGTATTTTTTGCGCAGCTCGGCCTGCGCCACGGTCTTGCCCACCAGCGCGTCCGGCGCAATCAGCTTCGAGATATTCAGCTTCTCCGAAAGCTGCACGAAATCCAGCATCCGCGCCGTTTCCAGCCGGTGCGCCAGGCGAATTGCCATATCGCGCTCCGGATACACCACCTCCGCGCCGAGCTTTTCGAGAATTTCGCCGTGCTCCGCGCTGGACGCCTTGGCGATGACCTTCTTAACGCCCATGCCCACCAGCCGCAGCACCGCGAGGATCGACGTGTCCATTTCCTCGCCGATGCACACGACCGCCACGTCGCATTCGCCGATTCCGGTGGCCTCGAGCGTTTCGCGATCCAGATTTTTCACCACAAACGCGCTTTCCGTAAATTCCCGAAACGCGCGCACCTTTTCCTCGTCGCGATCCAGCACCATCAGATCCGCGTCGCCCAGCGCCAGCTCCTTCGCCAGCGCGCTGCCGAAGCGGCCGAGGCCGATCACGCCGTAGGTCTTGCTATCGCCCTTTTTTCTGCGCATCATCGCGTTTTCCCCCTTATCCGATTGCAATATTTCCCTCCGGATACCGCACGAGCTCGCCGCGCGAAAAATACCACAGCGTCGCGACCGTCATCGGCCCGAGCCGCCCGATCAGCATCATCACGATGGAAATCAGCTTGCCCGCCGCCGAAAGGCCCGGCGTAACGCCCGTGGAAAGGCCCACCGTGCCGAACGCGCTCACCATTTCAAACAGCGCGTCGGCAAAGCCCAGATTCTTTTCGAAGATCAGCAGAAGAAACGTCGATCCGCCGATCAGCAGAATGCCCATTGCAAAAATCGTGGCCGCCTTTTTAAACGCATCCTTCGGCAGGGAAAAGTGAAACGTTCGCTCGCTGCGGTTCGTCGCCGCCGATTTCAGCCCCTTGGCCAGCACGAGCAGCGTCGTGGTTTTGATGCCGCCGCCGGTCGATCCGGGCGACGCGCCGACGAACATCAGCGCCATTACCACCATCAGTCCCGCCGGCGTAAACGCCGAAAGCGGAACCGTCGAAAAGCCCGCCGTGCGCGTCGAAAAGCTGAAAAACACCGCGTCCAGCCAGGAAAAGCGCTCCGTGCATTTGAGCAGCGCCGCGCCCGCAATCAGCAAAAATACGCTGACTGAAATCGCCGCGCGCGCGTGCATCGACATTTTTCTCCACCGAAACCGGCGCTCGATCGCCTCCAGAATCACCGGGAAGCCGATGCCGCCGATGAAGATCATCGCGCAGGTATTCAGGTTCAGCAGCGCGTCGCCGCGATAGGGAATCAGGTTCTGCATGTTCCCCAGAATGTCGAAGCCCGCGTTGTTAAACGACGCAATCGCGTGAAACAGGCTGATTCCCAGCGCGTCCAGCGGCGCATGATCGCGCGAAAACGAAATATAGCCGATCGCCGTGCCCAAAAGCTCCGTAGCGAGCGTCGTTAAAAACACGCATTTGAGCAATCGCGCGACGCCCTTTCCCGAATCCAGATTCAGCGCCGACTGCACCAGGCTCTTCTCGCGCAGATTCATTCTCCGCCCCGCCGCCAGCACGAATCCCGCGCCGATCGTGGCCACGCCCAGGCCGCCCAATTGAATCAGCGCGGCCATCACGCATCGCCCGAGCGGCGTAAACGTATCCGCAACGTCCACCACCGCAAGGCCGGTCACGCACGTCGCGCTCGTGGCCATATACAGCGCGTCCAGATAATTCAGCCGCACGCGCTGGCAGGCCGGCAGCGAAAGCAGCGCCGATCCGATCAGAATCAGCCCCGCGAAGCCCAGCGCAAGCACCCGCGCCGGCGAAAGTCGCATCCAAATTCGCTTCATCCTTTTTCTCCTCACACCAGTGCATCTATTGTAGGAGCCGCGTGCGCGGGTCGTCCATCCCGAAAGCGGGGAAATTCTATTGCGTATTGCCTTATTTTATGTTAAAATATGCGCAGCGATTAATTTACAGGGGGGGCTGCTCATGGCAATTACCAAAATTCTGGCAACGAAGAACGAAATCCTCTTTTCCCTTTCCGAAGCCGCCGAAGCGCTGCGGATTCGCGAATCCGTGCCCGTGCCCGGCGGGCGCACGCTTTCGGAGCTCGCCGCGGCCGTTTCCGCAAACGAGGCGCGCATTCCCCGCTTCGACGGCGCACGCGACCGCCTGACCAGCCGCTTCGAAACCGATCAGGGCGGCGCGATTTACGCAAGCGAGCTTACCGAAAGCGAAAACGGCGATCCCTATCCGCAGCCGGAATGCATCAAGGCGCTCGGCGGCCGCATCGAGGATATCCGCGCGCTGGGCCTTCATCAGACGCTGATGAACGTCAACATCACCAACATCATGACCGTAAATCCCGCGGAGGAGACGATCGATTTCGCGCTGGACGGCGAAACCTATCATTTCCGCGCCGCGCGCATTCGCGAAATCGACGCGGCGATGCGCTCGAACACCGAAAACGGCCTGCTGACCACGCTGATTCTGCTGAATTCGCCGAAGCTGTTCGGCTCGACGCAGGAAAAGGCGCTGCTGGACGTCGTTCTGCACCCGAAATACGATTGGAATGCGAAGGACGCGTTTCTGAGCGCGTTCAACATGGAGCAGGAGGCGGGCCAGAATTACTATCGCGCGTTCGTCGAGTTCCTCGCGCAGCGCTATTCCCGCGCCGATCAGCGCTACGGCCGCGCGCTGGGCATGATCATTTCCAACGAGATCGACAGCCAGTGCGTCTGGAGCAACGCCGGCGATATGACCGTTCAGGAATTCACGCACGAATATTCCGTCGCCTGCCGCATCGCCTATCTGAGCGCGCACAAGTATTTCGCGAATTACCGCGTTTACATCTCGCTCGACCAGTTCTTCAGCGGCATGCGCTATCGCCCGCTCGAGCCGCTGCACACGTATCCCGGCCGCGAGGTGATCGACTGCATGAACGAGCATTGCGTTCGCGAGGGCAATTTCGGCTGGGGCGTCGCGTATCATCCGTATCCGGAGGATCTCCGCTATCCGGATTTCTGGAACGATCGCGCGCCGGATTTCACCTGGTCCACGCCGAAAATCACGTTCAAAAACATGGAGGTGCTGCCCGATTACCTCTCGCGCCCCGAATTGCTCTATGAGGGTGCGCCGCGCAGGATCATCTTCTCCGAGCAGGGCTTCAATTCGCAGCAGGGCGCGCTGCAGGCGCTGACCGAAAAGCAGGCCGCTGCCGCGTACTGCCTGGCCTATTTGAAGGCGCGTGCGCTGCCGACCGTGGATCTGTTCACACACCATTCCTACCTCGACAACCCGCACGAATTCGGCCTGAATCTCGGCATTCGCCGCTACGATCCGGCCCAGCCCGACCATGTGGGCGAGCGCAAGCCGATCTTTGAATCCATCCGCGATATGGACACCGAGCGCGAGGCCGAGCGCATCCGCATCAGCCGCGAATTCATCGGCGCGGACCTGTTCGATTATCTGCTGAATCCGCCGCTGACCCACGCCGATACGGACGATTCCCTCGCCACCGATTTCGGCTGATCGCGCGTTAAAAATTGGCGAAGTATATTGCATTTTCCGGGATTTCTGGTATAATGTAAATATACATTTTCCGGTGATAATAGCCTGAGGGATCCACCTGTTCCCATACCGAACACAGAAGTTAAGCCTCAGCACGCTGATGGTACTTGGCTGGAAACGGCCCGGGAGAGTAGGTCGTCGCCGGATTCAACTGCGGACGCTTTTACAGCGTCCGCTTTTTTAATTGACTTCCCGCCCCCGGCTGTGCTATAATGTAAATGCAGTTTACTCATAAACGAGGAGGGGTTTTTGTGAAGCGCTCGGAGATCAACGCCGCCATTCGCTGGGCGAAGGCGCTGCTGGAGAAAAACAACATTCATCTGCCGCAGATGGCGTATTGGGGCATGGACGAATGGAAGCAAAACGCCGCGAAGCTGGATACGATTCGCCGCGTAATGCTCGGCTGGGACATCACCGATTTCGGAACCGGCGATTTCGGCAGCGTCGGCGCGGTTCTGTACACCGTGCGCAACGGCCTGCTGGACGACGCGCGCGTCGGCGTGCCGTTCTGCGAAAAGTATATCGTAATGAAGGAAGGCCAGCGCCTGCCGAAGCATTACCACGTATTCAAGACCGAGGACATCATCAATCGCGCCGGCGGCGTGCTGACGGTGTATCTCTGGAACGCCGATCCGGCGACGGGCGAGCAGCTCGACACCGACGTGCACGTGTTCATGGACGGCGTGGAGCATATCGTAAAGCCCGGCGAGGCGATCGACGTGCTGCCCGGCAATTCCATCAGCCTCACGCCGTATATCGCGCACATTTTCGGCCCGAAGCCCGGCTGCGGCGATCTGATCGTCGGCGAGGTTTCCAAGGTCAACGACGACAACACCGACAATTACTTCATGGAGCCGACCGCCCGCTTTGCGGATATCGAGGAAGACGAGCCGGCCATTCACCCGCTCTGCAACGAATACGAACGGATCTAACGCAAGTAGCCGACCGCGAAAGGGCGCTGAGCTCGATTGGAAATTCGAGAGGGCTTCGGCCCTCTCGAGTTCTCCTGGTTTTTTAACAGACAAACAGCCAGCCGCGAGGGTCGGCTGTTTTTTTATATCTTTATACAAAAAAGGCCCTTTTTCGGGCCTTCCATCATTCTTCATTCCAGTTTTCGTATCGCTCGTCGCCCCACCAGGCGGGAATCAGCTCGCCGAGCTTTACGGTTTCGCGCTTCGCGTAATCCACCATGATCTCCGTATTGCGGTTATTCGGCGAAAGCTGCAGCAGGAATTCCCTGCACGCGCCGCACGGCATGCCGCTGCCGCCGCCCATCGGCGGTTCGCTGCGGAACGCAATCAGGCGCCGAATCTCCGTTTCTCCGGAATTGACATACATATTCAGCGCCGCGACGCGCTCTGCGCACAGATTCATTACGCCGCTCGCGCTTTCGATGCAAAAGCCGGTGAAAATTTTGCCGCTCTTCGTTTCCAATGCGCAAACGACGTGGTGCGCGGTCACAAACGGCGTGACCTCAACGGGATGGTACTCCTTCCGCGCCGCGTCGTAGAGCTTTTCCCAGATGTCCATAGGCTATCCCTCCAATGCAATTGGGCGGAGGATTTCCCCCGCCCTTTCAATTATAAAAACATGTCCCGAACCCGCTCGAAGAAGTTTTTCTTCTTTTCATACTGGTTGCCGCTCGCGCTCTCGTCGAACTCGCGCAGCAGGCTCTTCTGCTTTTCGGTCAGCTTCGTCGGAATTTCAACCACGGCGGTCACATACAGATCGCCCTTTCCGCCGCCGCGCAGATGCGGAACGCCCTCGCCGCGAATGGCAAACACGCGGCCGGGCTGCGTGCCCTCCGGGAATTTGTATTTCACCGGCTTACCCAGCGTCGGCACATCGACCTCCGCGCCCAGCGCCGCCTGCGTGAACGTCAGCGGCACGTCGATATACAGATTGTCGTCGCGGCGCTTGAACAGCTTATGCGGCTTTACGCTGACCACGATCAGCAGATCGCCTGGCTGGCCGCCGCGCTCGCCGAGGCCGCCCTGGCCGCGAATCGTGAGCACCTGGCCGTCCGCAATGCCGGCGGGAATCTTGATCGTGCGGCGCTTCGACACGCGCACCTTGCCGCGGCCCTTGCATTTCGGGCACGGCTCGGTAATGATCTTGCCGCTGCCGTGGCAGCGCGAGCAGGTGCGGATATTCTGCATTCTGCCAAACGGCGTATTGCTCACGACGCGCTCCTGGCCGCTGCCGTTACAGGTCGAGCAGGTCTCTACCTTCGATCCGGGCGCGGCGCCGCTTCCGTGGCAGTTCGGGCACTCTTCGTCGCGAACGAGGTTGATTTCCTTTTCGCACCCGAGCGCCGCTTCTTCGAACGAGATCGTCAGATCATATCGCAGATCGTCGCCGGGAACGGGGCCGTTGCTGCGCGCGCCCGCTGCGCCGCCGCCGAAGAAGGTGGAGAACAGGTCCTCAAACCCGCCGAATCCGCCGCTGAAATCGCCGTAACCGCCGCCGCCAAAGCCCGACGCCTGCGGGCCGTCGTGGCCGTACTGGTCGTATTCCGCGCGCTTCTGCGGGTTGGACAGCACCTGATACGCCTCGTTGATTTCCTTGAAGCGTTCCTCCGCGTCCTTATCTCCCGGGTTTACGTCCGGATGGTTCTTCTTCGCCAATTTGCGATACGCGGCCTTGATCGTTGCGTCGTCCGCGCTCTTATCGACGCCCAGAACCTCATAATAATCTCTCTTCATACTTGCTGCCGCCCTGGTCACCGGGAATGGAATCGGGAAGCGATTCCATTCCCGCGCTGTACGGAGCCTCACTTTCTACCCATCTTGACGCAAATTGAGTCGGGAAGCGACTCAATTTGCTCGCTTTTTTTGCCTGTTCTCTTTTTGGATTTATGGAATTGGGGCGATTTTGCTTCGTTCCTTTTCCCTTTTAACGGGGATTCGCCCGCCCGCTTGAAACGGCGGGTGGGCGTTTTCCCTCGCTATTTGGAATTACTTGTTGTCGGTGAACTCGCTTTCGACGGTGCCGTCGTCGTTCACATGCGCGCCGCCCTGCGGATTCTCGCCGCCCTGCTGCTGCGCCTGCTGCTGATAGACCTTGCCGAAGACCTCGTAGGTCGCCTGGCTGAAGCTCTCCATCGCGGACTTGATCTGCGTCGCGTCGTTGCTCTCGCGCACCTTCTTGAAGCTCTCGAGCTCGCTCTCCAGCTTCGCCTTGTCCGCCGGATCGAGCTTATCGCCCATATCCTTCATGGTCTTCTCGGTCTGGTAGATCAGGCTATCGGCCTGATTGACGACCTCGATCTCTTCCTTGTGCTTCTTATCCTCGGCCGCGTACTTCTCGGCCTCGTCCACCGCCTTCTTGATTTCCTCTTCGGACATGTTCGAAGAAGCGGTGATCGCGATCGACTGCTCCTTGCCGGTGCCCAGATCCTTTGCGGATACGTGCACGATGCCGTTTGCGTCGATATCGAAGGTAACCTCAATCTGCGGCACGCCTCTCGGAGCCGGAGCGATGCCGGTCAGCTGGAAGCGGCCCAGCGTCTTGTTGTAAGCCGCCATCTCGCGCTCGCCCTGCAGCACGTGGACGTCGACGCTGGTCTGGCCGTCGGACGCGGTGGAGAACACCTGCGTCTTCTTGACCGGGATGGTGGTATTGCGGTCGATCAGGCGGGTGAATACGCCGCCGAGCGTCTCAATGCCGAGGGACAGCGGGGTAACGTCGAGCAGGACAATATCCTTTACGTCGCCGCCGAGAACGCCGCCCTGAATCGCCGCGCCAACCGCAACGCATTCGTCCGGGTTGATGCCCTTGTAGGGCTCCTTGCCGGTCACGCGCTGAACGGCTTCCTGAACCGCGGGGATACGCGTGGAACCGCCGACGAGGATGACCTTATCGATGTCCTTCGCGGTAACGCCCGCATCGCGGAACGCCTGATTCATCGGGCCAATGGTCTTTTCGACCAGATCCGCGGTCAGCTCGTTGAACTTCGCGCGGGTGATGTTCACGTCCAGATGCTTCGGGCCCGTCGCATCCGCGGTAATGAACGGCAGATTGACGTTTACGCTCATCAGGCCGGACAGCTCGATCTTCGCCTTTTCGGCCGCTTCCTTCAGGCGCTGCAGCGCCATGCGGTCCTGACGCAGGTCAATGCCGTTTTCGCGCTTGAATTCATCGGCGATATAGTCGATCAGGCGCTGGTCGAAGTCGTCGCCGCCCAGATGCGTATCGCCGCCGGTCGCGAGCACTTCGAAGATGCCGTCGCCGACTTCCATCAGGGACACGTCGAACGTGCCGCCGCCGAGGTCGTAAACCAGGATCTTGTGGCTGTCGCCCTTATCGAGGCCGTAGGCCAGCGCGGCCGCGGTCGGCTCGTTGATAATGCGCTTGACGTCCAGGCCCGCGATGCGGCCGGCGTCCTTGGTGGCCTGGCGCTGAGAATCCGAGAAGTACGCAGGCACGGTGATGACCGCTTCGGAAACGGTTTCGCCCAGATAGCTCTCCGCATCCGCCTTCAGCTTCTGCAGGATCATCGCGCTGATCATCGGGGGCGTGTAGGTCTCGCCGTCGATGTTGATCTTATAATCGCTGCCCATGTGGCGCTTGATCGAAACGATCGTGCGCTCCGGGTTGGTCACGGCCTGACGCTTTGCGACCTGGCCGACCAGGCGCTCGCCGGTCTTCGAGAAGGCCACGACGGACGGGGTCGTGCGGTTGCCCTCAGCGTTTGCGATAACAACGGGTTCGCCGCCTTCCATAACGGCGACGCAGGAATTGGTGGTACCAAGGTCGATGCCAATAATCTTACTCATAGTGATTGCCTCCTATAGATCGAATGAATCGTTGATTGCTTCGTTATAATTTATATCATGCTCTTTGCCGCATTGCGGCGCGGGAGCGAACCGCTCAGTCGGTAGCGACTTTGACCATCGCATAGCGGATGATCTTGTCCTTTACCTTGTAGCCCTTCTGGAATACCTCGAGCACCTTGCCGGGCTCGTCGCCCGTTTCGCGCATTACCGCGTTGTGCTTTTCGGGATCGAATTCCTCGCCCTCGGCGGGAACCTCCTCGAAGCCGAACTTGGAAAGCGCGTCGAGCATCATCTTCAGCGTCATCTTCACGCCGTCCGCGAGGGGATCACCCTCCTGCGCGGCGTCCAACGCGCGCTCGAGATTGTCGATCACCGGCAGCATCGCGGTGATCGTATCACACAGGCCGTCCTGATAGCCGTCGGCCCGCGCGGTCTGATTGCGGCGCTTGAAATTCTGGAAATCCGCCTGCGACCGGCGCAGGGAATCGAGGTATTCGTCGCGCTGCTTAACGGCCGTTTCCAGCGCCTCGCGCCATTCGGCCTCGGTCGCCTGATGGGTTTCCTCCACCGGTTCTTCGGTATTTTCCGGCGGAACGTCCGCCGTCTGCTGCGTCTGCTGCTCCGCCTCGGGCGGGTTCTTATCCTTTTTCATGTCGCATTAATCCTTTCATTTCCGATCGGCGAGCACTTCGCTCAGCGCGCGCCCCATGAAATCGAGCACCGAAATCACGCGGTTGTAGTTCATTCGCGTGGGCCCGATGATGCCGAGCGTGCCGCTGGAATGATCGCCCACGCGGTAATTCGCGGTAACGACCGAGCAATCGCTCATTTCCGGCACGCCGTTTTCCGGACCGATCCGGATCGTGACCTCCATGCCGCCGTCGCGGTTGACCAGCTTGCGCACGGTCTCCTTGGATTCCAGCACCTTGAAGAAGCTCTTCGCGCGGGCAATATCGCTGTATTCCGGATAGCTCAGCAGATTTGCGCCGCCGCCGATCACGACCTCGGACGCATCGTCCCGCTGGAGCCGATCCTCAATCACGGAAAGCGCCTCGCCGAGCACCTTCCGGTTGCCCTCCGCGTCTCGCAGAAGCTCCGCGAACGTCTGCCGAACCGCCTCCAGCGGCTTATCGGCCAGCTTCTCGGTCAGCATGCGCGAAATGCCGTAGAGCATATCGGCGTTCATGCCGTCCGGAATGTGAATCACCGCGTCCTTGACGATTCCCACGTTGGTCACGATGATCATCAGCGCGGTCTTTTCCGCCACCGGAACCAGCTGCACATGCTTGATTCTCAGCGTTCCCAGCTTCGGCGCTACGATCACGGAGGTGTAATGCGTCGCGTCCGAAAGCACGTTTGCCGCGCTCCGAATCACGCTCTCCACCTGCTCCGATCGCCGGTTCAGATGCTCGTTGATCGCGTCGCGCTCTTCATTGGTCAGCCTCGACGCCTTCAGCAGATGATCGACATACAATCGATACGCCTTCACCGAAGGCACGCGGCCCGCCGACGTATGCGGCTGATCCAGATATCCGAGCTCCTCCAGGTCGCTCATTTCGTTTCGGATCGTCGCCGGGGAAAACCCGACGCCCGCCTTCCGCGAAATCGTTCGCGACCCAACCGGCGTCGCCGTGGTGATGTAGTCGTCAATGATGGCCTGCAAAATCAGAAACTTTCGCTCGTCCAAATTCATTCTCTACACCTCCTTCGCCGGTGTTAGCACTCTTTATAGTCGAGTGCTAACTTTTGATCTTAATTTACCACTGAGGGGGCATTTTGTCAATAGGGTGTGGGGCGATATTTTGTAAACAATGCGTGAATTCAAAAAAGCCGCGATTTTACGCGGCTTCCTCAATTAGGATTATCATTTTCGCCGAACATCTCGTCGATCAATTCCTTGGCCCGGGGAAGATCCTCTTCGGACACGAAGAATTTGTCCACGCCGAAATAGCTGTGCGTAAATACGGTCGGGATGCCGGAAACGTGCTGCTTGGCGAACAGGATGCCCTCGCCGTCGAGCACTTCCTCGAGCATGCCGCCCTGAATGGGATCGAATTCCGCGAGGAATACCATTTCCTTTTCTTCCATGGCTGTCGCCTCCTTCTACGCGCCTATTATAATCGAAAACGCGCCGGCGCGCAAGCGTTTTTCCAAAAAGAGATTGCATTTGGCCGCGGCGCGCACTATAATAGTGGATATGGATTTTTTTACCGGAGGATAAACAGATGAAACTGGCGGTTCAAACTTCCCGAATTCTGGATGTATTCGGCGTCGACGAGGGCTTCCGCATGGTTGCGGACGCGGGCTTTGACGGCGTGGACATGAATCTGGACCACTGCCTGCGCGGCCCGGAGATTCGCAGCGGCGAGCTGAACACGTTTTTTGATCAGTCCGACGCGGACATTCTCGCGTTTCTGAAGCCGTATGCCGACGCGGCGAAGAAATACGGCGTGGCCTTTTCGCAGGCGCACGCGCCGTTCCCCTGCCGCGTGGCAAACGATGAAACGAACGCCTACGTGCAGATGGCGCTTCAGAAGACCGCAATGATGTGCGATTATCTGGATTGCCGCTATATGGTGGTGCATTCGGGCTTTCTGCCGGAGGGCGAGCGCGAATATCCGGATGAATGGGACTACAACATCCGCATGTACACCGGGCTGCTGCCGGCGCTGAAGAAGTATTCCGTGACCTGCTGCCTGGAAAACCTGTTCACCCGCTGGCGCGGCAAGATCATGGAGGGCCCGTGCTCGAACGCGGACGAAGCCGTGCGCTATGTCGATACGCTGAACGCCATGGCGGGCGAGGAGCGCTTCGGCTTCTGCTTCGACGTGGGCCATGCGAATCTGACCTCGAAGGACGTTTACAAATATCTGATTACGATCGGCAAGCGCCTGAAGATACTGCACGTGCACGACAACAACGGCGTCGAGGACGAGCACCTGTTCCCGTACATGGGAATCATCGATTGGGATCGCTTCTGCCGCGGCATGAAGGAAATCGGCTTCCATCAGACGATGAGCTTTGAAACCTTCAACGCGCTGAAGACCTTCGACCCTTCTCTCACGCCCGAGCTGCTGCGCCTGCTGCACACCACCGGCCGCCTGTTCGCCAGCCGAATCGAGGGATAAACCGGTGGACGGGGGAACTGCTTCCCCCGCCACTACCACCCCCTCCAGTCTCCGCTAGGATTCCTACGGAATCCCCGGGCGCGGAGCCTGCAAGGAATCTATTTTTGCTCCCGGAAAATGGGATTTTCCTCCACAAAAATAGCCCGCGCTCACCGCGCATGTCGCTGAGCTCGATTTTTAGTTCGAGAGGGCTTCGGCCCTCTCGAGCTCTCCTGGGTTTTTCGACAGTCTGAAGCCGCCTTTTCAGGCGGCTTTATTTATGATATTTCTCCCCCGCGCGAATGCGTTCGGCGCGGTAGAGCTGCTCGAGCAGAATTACGCGCATCAGGCCGTGCGGAAACGTGAGGTTGGAAAACGACACGCGCTCGTCCGCGCGCGCGAGCACCGCGTCCGAAAGGCCGTTCGAGCCGCCGATTACGAACACGCAGCGCCTTCCCTCCGCCGCCCATCGGCCGGTGATTTCCGAAAAGCGCACCGAATCCGGCGCGTCGGCGCGAATGCACATCGCAATCACCCGGTCGTTCGGGCGAATGTGCTTCATCAGCGCCGCGCCCTCCTTCTCCATGCCCTGGCGAATCAGCGCCGCCGAGCCGTTTTCCGGGTCGCGCGCGTCGTCCACGGCGACGACCTCGTATTTGCCATAGCGCGAAAGGCGCTTTAAATATTCCGCGCAGCCGTCCGCCTGCCATTTCTCCTTCAGCTTGCCCACGCAGAGAATCACAGCGTTCATTTTCTTCTCCTTAAAGCAGGCGCGGACGATTATTCGCCCGCGCCGTTCCTTTACAGCATCGATATGATATCCGCGATATACCGCACCACCGCGGTCGCGATTCCCGCCAGCAGCACCAGTATCGTGCTCGTGCGCAGCGGCGCGGTTTCGGTCGCCGGCCGCAGCGGCGAATACGCCTTTATCGCATTCAGCATTTCGCGATACTCCATTTTCGGCATTTCGCGGCCCTCGTGCGCCGCCAGCAGCGCCTTCAGCTCCGTCGAGCGGCGCATCCGGCGCATCAGAATCCAGATGATTCCGCCGAAAATCGCAAGGTCGATCAATATCGAAGCCACTCCCGCCGCGCCGCCGAGCGCCGCAAAGGCGTCCGTCCGAATCAGCGCCTGCTGCGCCGCATCCACCGGCTGCGCGGACGCGTAATACGAAAGCAGCGTCACGCCCGCGTTATACACCGTGTGGAAAATCAATCCCGCATACAGCGAATCGGTATACAGCACGACCAGCGCCAGCAGAACGCCCGCCAGCAGCTGCGCCGGAAAGCCCTCGGTCGAGCCGTGCAGCAGCGCAAACAGTATCGCCGTAATCCATACGGCGCGCCTGCCGCCGCGCGCTTCCCACGCCGAGAGCATCGCGCCGCGGAACAGCAGCTCTTCGCAAATGGGCGCGAGAATCGCAGCGCTCGCAAGGCAGAGGTACAGCTCGCTGCGCGTGGTCGGCGTCGGCGTGACCACTGCGAACACGTTCAGACCCATTCTTTGCAGAATCGCCGCCCAAAGGTTGATTCCATCCTGCGCCACCAGCACGGTCAGAAGCGCGAGCACGCATACGCGCAGCGCGTTTCCCACCGGAAGCGGGTTCAGCCGGAGCGCGTCCGGCGCATTCCACACGGCCGCGATCGTCGGAAACAGCACAAACGGGAAATAGCACGCCACGCTCACCAGCAGCATCAGCGCAAACGTATTCATCCGCGAAAGCGGCGCGCTCAGCAGCTGAACGGCCAGGCCGACCGCCCACAGGCCGATTCCCGCCAGCAGATACAGGCAGCTCGCGCGAAATACGCCCGGATTCTTCTTCTCCATTCAAACGCTCCTTGAATCAGACATTGAACCGGAACAGCGTCACGTCGCCGTCCTTCATGACATAATCCTTGCCCTCGCTGCGAATCAGGCCCTTTTCCTTGCAGGCCGCCATCGAGCCTTCGCGAATCAGATCGTCGTAGGCCACGATTTCCGCGCGAATAAAGCCGCGCTCAAAGTCCGTGTGGATCTTGCCGGCCGCCTGCGGCGCCTTCGTGCCCTTTTCAATCGTCCACGCGCGAACCTCCTTCGGGCCCGCCGTCAGGAAGCTGATCAGGCCCAGCAGATCATAGCCCAGCGTCACCAGACGATCCAGACCCGATACGCCGATGCCGAGATCCTCCAGAAACATCTTCTTCTCGTCCGGCTCCATCTGGGAGATCTCTTCCTCCGCCTGCGCGCAGATCACCAGCACCTCCGCGCCCTCGTCTGCCGCGATCTTCTCCACCGGCGCTACCAGCGGCAGCTCCGCCGGCGATTTGCCGATGTCCTCTTCGCCGATGTTCGCCGCGTAAATCACCTTTTTCATCGTAAGCAGGAACCAGTCGTGCACCGCGGCGAGCTGATCCGCATCCAGAGGCGCGGTGCGCGCGGGCTTTCCGGCGTTCAAATGATCCAGAAGGAGCTTCCCGGCCTCGGCCTCGAGCGCGTATTTCTTCTCGCCCTTCTTCAGCATCGCCGCCGCACGCTCCGCGCGCTTGGAAACGGTTTCGATGTCGGCCAGAATCAGCTCCGTGTTGATGACGTCGATATCGCGCGCGGGATCGACATTGCCGTCTACGTGAATCACGTTTTCATCCTCGAAGCAGCGCACCACATGAACGATCGCGTCCACCTCGCGAATGTGCGAAAGGAACTTGTTGCCGAGGCCCTCGCCGCGGCTCGCGCCCTTGACCAGACCCGCGATGTCCACGAATTCGAGCGTCGCAGGCGTGTATTTCTCGGGATGATACATCTCGGCCAGTACGTCCAGGCGCGCATCCGGCACCGCAACCACGCCCGTGTTCGGCTCGATCGTGCAGAACGGATAATTCGCCGCCTGCGCGCCCGCGCAGGTAATGGCATTAAACAGAGTGCTCTTGCCCACATTCGGCAATCCAACAACGCCCAATTTCATCTGTGAAAACGTCCTTCCTAAAATAAACTAAATCCCGCAACGGCGCGGCGGCAAAAGGGCAAATCCCTTTGGCGGGTTCAGCGCAGCGCTCTGGCAGAGGGCGCAGGGGCAAAGCCCCTGCCAACGCCCGGCGCGCCCAAACAATGATCCACGAACCGTTCCCGTCAAAAAGCAGGCCCGCCCCATCCGCGTCGGGCGCCGCCAGCCTGCGGCCAATTCGATAGAAAACCGAATTGGCCGCCCCATCTCGCAAAAATCCCCAAACACCGCCCTCGCAGCCGAACCGACGCATCGGTGAAAACAGTTCTCAGTCACCATGCCGCTGTAATCAGAACGGGCGTAACAATCAACGAGGAATCGAACCCCACGCGCGCCCCGGCACGTCCGATACGCGACGGCTCATTCATTCTCAGCCGCCAGAGATCGCGTCCGCTTTCAGCTGCTACCCACTTCATTTAAATCAGTTCCGTCGCCCAGTTCAGCGCCTGAATCCGCATGTCCAAAGCGCGCAATTCCGCCGACAAACCGTCCGCCCGCTTGCGCTCCGCAGCGACGTCCACGCTGCTCAGCACGCGAATCTCCGTCCGCATTCCGCGGGACGTCAGCGCGCTCGCCTCATCCAGGAAATCGCGCAGCACGCTTACCTTCAGCATCAGGCATTCGCGCGCCGCCAAAAGCTCCGTGATCGTCTTTCCGTCCGAAACCGTCCGCGCATTCGTCAAATTGATCCGCGCAATCAGTTCCTCCTCGCGGGCAATCAGCGCCTCCGCCTCCGCCATCAGCGCCTTCGGGTCCTCCGCGGGGCGCTCGCCCTCCTGAACCCGCGCATTCGCCGCCAGCCGGCTCTGAAGCGCGCTGATTCGCGTGCGAATGTCCGATCGCTCCGCCAATGCTTCCGCCAATTTCATTGAAAACGTCCTCCCCTACAGACTCTCCAGCAGCTTCACCGCCGCATCGGAAACCTTCTCCAGCAGCGCCTTCGTGTCCGCATCCGATTTCGTAACCGCATTCACATACAGCTTGATCTTCGGCTCCGTGCCGCTCGGCCGCACGCACAGCCACGCGCCGCCCTCGAGCTCGAAATACAGCACATTCGACTTCGGCAGCGTCAAAGCCGTCCTTTCGCCGCCGCAAACGCGCTCGGACTTCAAATAATCCCGCAGCGCCGCTACCTTTACGCCGCCGAATTCCGCCGGCGGGCAATCGCGCAGCGCCGCCATTACCGACTGCATCTTTTCCAGACCGTCCTTGCCCGGCAGCACAAACGACGTCACTTTGTCGCCGTAATAGCCGTATTGCTCGTACAGGCGATCGATCGCGTCCACCAGCGTGCAGCCGTAATTCTTCTTGTACCAGCACGCCGCCTCCGCAATCAGCATGCACGCGTTTACGCCGTCCTTGTCGCGCACATCCGTGCCCGAAAGATAGCCGAACGATTCCTCAAAGCCGAACATGAACGTGTGCGCGCCCGTCTCTTCAAACAGGCGAATCTGCTCCGCGATGTATTTGAACCCGGTCAGCACCTCGATCATCTCGCAGCCGAACGACTCCGCAATCGCGCGCGCCATGTCGGTCGATACGATCGTCGTGACCGCCGCGGCGTTCGCCGGAAGCTCGCCGCGCTCCTTCTTCTGCGAAAGAATGTAGTGCAAAAGCACGCAGCCGATCTGATTGCCGTTCAAAAGCCGCGGGCCGTTTTCCGTCATGCACGCAATGCCCACGCGGTCGCAGTCCGGGTCCGTGCCCACGCAGAGATCCGCGCCCAGCTCCTTCTGCATCTTCAGCGCCAGCTCAAACGCCGCGGGGTCCTCCGGATTCGGCACGCGCACCGTCGGGAAATCGCCGTTCGGCAGCTCCTGCTCCGGAACGACATACACGTTCTCCATGCCGATTTCGCGGAAAATGCGCCGCACCGGAAGATTGCCCGAGCCGTGCAGCGGCGTGTAAACGATCTTCAGCGTCCTGCCCACCTCGCGCGCGAGCTCCGGATTGACCGACAGCTTCTTTACCGCCGCGATGTACGCGTCGTCCACGTCCTTGCCGATGTAAGTCAGCAGTCCCTTTGCAAGCGCTTCCTTCTCGTCCATCGGGACGGATTCGGCATACGTCGTGTCCGGCAGGCGATCGGTCAGACCCTTGACCGACTCCGGCGGCATCTGCGCGCCGTCCGACCAGTAGACCTTGTAGCCGTTGTACTGCTTCGGGTTGTGGCTCGCGGTGATCACGATGCCCGCGATGCACTTCAAATGCCGCACCGTGAACGAAAGCACCGGCACCGGGCGCAGCGATTCAAACAGAAACGCCTTTACGCCCGACGCGCACAGCACGAGCGCCGCCTCCTTGGCAAATACGTCGGACTTGTTGCGCGAATCATAGGCGATGGCGACGCCCTTTTCCGCGCCGCCGGGCACGGTTAAAATGTATTTCGCCAGCGCGCGCGTCACCCGGCGCACATTGTATACATTCAGCCGGTTCGTGCCCGCGCCGAGCACGCCGCGCATGCCCGCCGTGCCAAATTCCAGCTCGCGATAAAAGCGATCCTCGATCTCGGCGGGATCGTCCTTGATCGCATTCAGATCCGCCACCGTCTCCGCATCCGCGGCAAAGTCGGTCAGCCATTTTTGATAGAGCGCCATCGCATCCATGGGCGTTATCCCCTTTCCGTATTCTGAATCTGATTCAGCCGCCCGATCAGCCGGGCGAGATGTCCGCGCTCCTGCCGGGCAATTTCCAGAAACGTCTCGCGATACCGCGCGGTCTTCGCGCAGCCGGCGAGCTCCGTATAAAACAATATCGAATCCTTCTCCGAACCGATCGCGTATTCCAGCACCGCCTGCGGGCTTTCAAACCCCACCCGGCGCAGCGCCATCAGGCCGTCCGGAAACACAATGTCCGCGGCCACCGCGTTTAAATACGCGCTCGTTTCCTCGTCGTAGGCTTCCTCCGCGGCGTCCTCGCGCACGGCCAGCGCCGCTTCGCGCAGGCGCTCAAACTCCCGCGCGTGCACGATTTCATCCGCGGCCAGCCGGTTCAGAAGGGAGACCGTCTCCTCCGAACGGCTCACCTTGGCCGCGCGCCGGTAAAAGTCCTCGCCGCGCCTTTCCATTTCCACCGCGATGCGAAGGCCCTCCAAATCGTTGAATACCGGTTGCATCGGAAAACGTCCTCCCTTCCTCGGCTTAAGAATTACTTTCCTTCCTTCTTCTGGAAGTACTCGTTCAGCTGGCGAACCAGCTCGTCCGCGTCGGTTCCGTGCGCGGCGCACGCATCCTCCAGGCTCTCCATCACAGCGTGCGGGCAGCCCAGGCAATGCATGCCGAAGTTCATCATGATTGCGGCCGCGTTGCGATCCATTTCCAGGATCTGGATAATGCTCATCTTCTTGTTGACCAAGTTCAGCGCCTCCTTTACATAGAAGTTCAAGGATAGTGTACACCAAATTTCGCCCCATTGCAAGCGCCGGAGCGAAAAATCGGCGGCCATATTGCAAAGCAGCAGTTTTTGCAATTGACGATAACGCCAATTAATGACGATCAAAATATTCTTTATAATTTGATCTGTTCTTTGCAATTTCAATATCGTTTCCATACTTTTGGGTGTTATTCTTAGGGTGCCTCGAAGGGGGCAATACGAGAAAGGAAGAAATACGATCATGAAGAAGGTAATTTGTCTGGTTCTGGCGCTTTGCGCGCTGGCAATGGGCTGCGCGTTTGCGAGCAGCGAAATCAACGTCGTTTCCCGCGAGGACGGCTCCGGCACGCGCGGCGCGTTCATCGAGCTGTTCGGCATTGAGCGGAAGGACGAAACGGGCGCGAAGATTGACTACACCACGGAGGACTGCGATATCACAAATTCCACCTCCGTCATGATGACGAGCGTGGCCGGCAACGATTCGGCGATCGGCTATATTTCCCTGGGCGCGCTGAACGACAGCGTAAAGGCGCTTAAGATCGACGGCGCAAAAGCGAATGTCGAAAACATCAAGAACGGCTCCTACAAGGCCGCCCGTCCGTTCAACATCGCGACGCTTGCGGACGTATCGGATGCGGCGAACGATTTCATCGCCTTCATCCTGAGCGCGGAGGGTCAGGCCGTGATCGAGGCAAACGGCTATATCGCCGCGGTGGAGAACGCGCCCGCGTTTGCCGGAAGCAGCGTATCCGGAAAGATCGTCGTGTCCGGTTCCTCGTCGGTAACGCCGGTCATGGAGAAGCTGAAGGAGGCCTACGAGGCGGTCAATGCGAACGTGACCATCGAGCTGCAGCAGAGCGACTCTTCCTCCGGCATGGCGAATGCGATCAGCGGCGTATGCGATATCGGCATGGCGTCCCGCGCGCTGAAGGACAGCGAGCTGGAAGCGGGCCTGACGCCCACGACCATTGCGATGGACGGCATTGCGGTCATCGTAAGCGCCGATAACCCCGCCGAGAATCTGACCAGCGAACAGGTGCGCGCCATTTACACCGGCGAAATCACCGACTGGAGCGAAATTGAATGAACGGGCGCAGCCTTCGGGCTGTGAAGGAGGGCGCGGCGCGAGCCGCGTTCACCTTTGCGGCCCTTGTATCCATTCTGGCCGTGGCGCTGATTTGCGCGTTTCTGTTTGCAAACGGCATTCCCGGCATGCTGAAAATCGGCGCGTGGAATTTCCTCTCGGGCGCAAAATGGAAGCCCGGGCAGGAAATATTCGGCATTCTGCCCTTCATCCTGGGCTCGATTTACGTCACGACCGGCGCGCTGATCGTCGGCGTGCCCGCCGGACTGCTGACCGCGATCTATCTTTCGCGCTTCGCCTCGCGGCGCGCGGTAAAGCTGATGCAGCCGGCCATTTCGCTGCTGGCGGGAATTCCATCGGTGGTATACGGTTTTTTCGCGCTGGTCGTGATCGTTCCGGCCGTCCGCGAGCTGCTGGGCGGCACGGGTTCGTCGCTGCTGACCGGCTGCCTGCTGCTGGGAATCATGATTCTGCCCACGATCATCACCATTTCGGAATCCGCGCTGAACGCCGTGCCCGATTCCTATTACGAGGGCGCGCTCGCGCTGGGCGCAACGCATGAAAGAAGCGTGTTTCGCGTTGTGCTGCCGGCGGCGAAGAGCGGCGTAATGGCGGCGATCGTGCTGGGAATCGGCCGCGCGATCGGCGAGGCCACGGCGGTCATGATGGTCACCGGCAATCGCACCGGCATGCCCAAGGGGCTTTTGAAGGGCGTGCGAACGCTGACGAGCAATATCGTGATCGAAATGGGCTATGCGACCGACCTGCATCGCGAGGCGCTGATCGCCACGGCGGTGGTGCTGTTCGCGCTGATATTGCTGATCAACGCGCTTTCATCCTGCCTGAAAAGGAGGCCGAGAACATGAACGCAAGGGCAAAGCTCGTCCGCATCGCCGTATATGCAAGCGCATTCTTTTCGATGCTCGCGCTCGCGCTGATCGTGGGATATATTCTCGTAAAGGGCCTGCCGCAGCTGTCGCCGGAGTTGTTTTCGTGGAAATACAATTCCGAAAACGTGTCCATGACGCCGGCGATACTGAACACGCTGATGATGACCGCGCTCTCGCTCGCGCTCTGCGTGCCGCTCGGCGTCGGCGCGGCGATTTACCTTACGGAATACGCCCGCCGCGGCAGCCGCGCGGTGCGGCTCGTTCGCATGACGGCGGAAACCCTTTCCGGCATTCCTTCTATTATATACGGCCTGTTCGGCGCGCTCTGCTTCGTCACGGCGCTGAAGCTGGGCCTGTCGCTGCTCTCCGGCGCGCTGGCGCTTTCGATCATGGTGCTGCCCACGATCATGCGCACCACGGAGGAAGCGCTTCTGGCCGTTCCGGACAGCTATCGCGAGGGCAGCTTCGGTCTGGGCGCGGGCCGGCTGCGCACCATTTTCCGCGTCGTGCTGCCCAGCGCTGCGCCGGGCATTCTCTCGGGCGTAATTCTCGCAATCGGCCGAATCGCAGGCGAAACGGCCGCGCTGATTTACACGGCCGGCACCGTTCCGGAGATCGCGGAAAGCGCGCTCAATTCTGCGCGCACGCTGGCGGTTCACATGTACGTCATCTCCAGCGAGGGCCTGTATCTCCGCCAGAGCTATGCCACCGCGGTGGTACTGCTGGTCATGGTGCTGCTGATCAACGCTCTTTCCACATTCGTCGCAGGCAAAATTGGAGGAACGCGAAAATGAAAATCGAGGTTCAGAATCTGAATCTGTATTATTCCAGCTTTCACGCGCTTAAAAACGTCGACCTTTCGATCCTCGAAAAGGAAATCACGGCGTTTATCGGCCCCAGCGGCTGCGGAAAATCCACGCTTTTAAAGACGCTGAATCGCATGAACGATCTGGTGGACGGCTGCCGCATCGAGGGCTGCGTGCTGCTGGACGGCATAGACGCCTATCACGATATCGAGCCTGCGCTGCTGCGCAAGCGGGTGGGCATGGTCTTTCAGAAGCCGAATCCGTTTCCGATGAGCATTTACGACAACATCGCCTTCGGCCCGCGCACCCACGGCGTTCGCGGCAGGGCGCGGCTGGACGAAATCGTGGAAAAAAGCCTGCGCAGCGCGGCCATTTGGAACGAAGTCAAGGATCGATTGAAGAAGGACGCGCTGGGACTGTCCGGCGGCCAGCAGCAGCGCCTGTGCATTGCGCGCGCGCTGGCGGTGGAGCCCGAGGTATTGCTGATGGACGAGCCGACCTCCGCGCTCGACCCCATCTCCACCGGCAAGATCGAGGAGCTCGCCCTTGCGCTCCGGCAGGATTACACCATCGTGATCGTGACGCACAATATGCAGCAGGCGACGCGCATTTCCGATCGAACGGCCTTTTTCCTGCTGGGCGAGGTGATCGAATACGCGGAAACGCAAAAGCTGTTCTCCATGCCGGAGGACAGGCGCACCGAGGACTACATTACCGGGAGGTTTGGCTGATATGAGAACGCGCTTTGACGAACAGCTGGAAATGCTGAACCATCATCTGCTGGAAATGGGCCTGCTGATTGAGCGATCGATTGAAAGCGCCACGCAGGCGCTGATTGACCAGAACGTCGCCGCCGCCCGCAGCGCCGTCGCCGCCGATTCGGAAATCGACCAGAAGGAGCGCGAGATCGAAAGCCTGTGCGTAAAGCTCCTTCTGCAGCAGCAGCCGGTCGCGAAGGATCTGCGCCTGATTTCCGCGGCGCTGAAGATGATCACGGACATGGAGCGCATCGGCGACCAGGCAGCGGACATTTCGGAGCTGGTCATCTATCTGGCCAACGAGCCGTACATCAAGGAGCTGACGCATCTGCCCGAAATGAGTCGGCAGGCCATTCAAATGGTGCGCGGAAGCCTGGATGCGTTTGTGAAGAGGGATCTCTCACTCGCCCGCGCCGTCATGGCGATGGACGACCGGGTGGACGAGCTGTTTGACATTATCAAAAACGAGCTGATCGAGCATTTGCGAATGAATTCCTCCTCCGGCACGCAGGCTATCGACCTTCTGATGATCGCCAAATACTATGAACGCATCGGCGACCACGCGCAGAACATTGCCGAATGGGTGGAATACGCGCTCACCGGCAGCCACAAAGGAGTATATCTGACATGATCTATTATGTCGAAGACGACGACGTGATCCGCGAGCTGGTGCTCTACGCGCTTTCGCAAACGGGCATGACCGCAACGGGCTTCGCCTCCGCCGAGGCGTTCTGGCACGCGATGGAAAACGAAACGCCCCGGCTGATTCTTCTGGATATCACGCTGCCCGGCATGAACGGGCTGGAAATACTGAAAAAGCTGCGCGCCGACGCGCTCACCGCCGAAATTCCGGTCATTATGCTCACGGCCCGGAGCGCGGAATCCGACAAGGTGCAGGCGCTGGAGCTCGGCGCGGACGATTATCTGGCAAAGCCGTTCGGCATGGCCGAGCTGATTGCCCGCATTCGCGCGCGGCTGCGCAGGTTGCCCGCGCAATCCTCCGCCGACACGCTGACCGTCGGCGCGCTCGCGCTGAACCGGCGCGCGCACTGCATTTCCCTGGAGGAACGGCCGCTGAATCTGACGATCAAGGAATATTCGCTTCTCAGCCTGCTGATGGAGAATCCGGGCGTTGCATTCAGCCGCGAGCAGCTGCTCGACCGCGTGTGGGACATGAGCTACGACGGCGGCACCCGCACCGTGGACGTTCACATTCAAACCCTGCGCGCCAAGCTGGGCGCGTGCAGCGCGCAAATCGAAACCGTGCGCGGCGTTGGCTATCGCTTTGCCGGCCGATAGCCCGCCGCGCTATTTTTGTATTTAAGTAGGAAAACCCGCAGCAAACGCCGCGGGCCTGTTTTATTTTTCCCCCGGGCAGGCCTTCAGCGCGATCAGGCGCAGCTCGCCCGCGTCCGCCGCCGTCTTTTTGACGCGCACGGCGGTAATCGGAACGCCCGGATGCGGATTGCGCACTGCGAACTGGAAGACCGTTTCGTTCGGCCGGCGAATCGGCAGCGCAGTGCCCGCCGTTTCCACCAGCAGCGTATCGAACCGATAACTGTCCGCGCCGTCCATGCCCGGATGCTCGGGATCGAGAGCGCGCGTCCAATCGCGATCGGCGTTGGTGACGTTTACGCCGTAGAGCGCGGGAATCTCCATGCGCTCGCCGTTTGCCCATTCCACGATGTAATAGCCCAGCAGGTCGCGCTCCAGCTCCATCGGCTGGCTGCTGATGTAGACGTAGGGGCGCTTTACGTCGGTCGTGTGGGTAATCAGCAAATGCGGCGCGCGCAGCGTTTCTTCATTGCGCAGCGCGAACAGCTCGCCGAAGATCGCCTCCAGCAGCTCCGGGAAGTTGTCCTCGCGGTATTCGTCCGTCCAGAACATCATCGACGCGCACAGCAGGCACGCCGCCACGGAATTGCGCTGGAACGTCGTCCATTCCAGGCTCGACCAGTGCGACGGGCCGCCGCCCAGCACGCCCGCGCGGCTCCGGTTCGCCCAGTCCACCATGCCCAGCGCATTGTAATTGCCATACACCATCGGGAAGCCTCGGCCGAGCAGCGCGTCGTCCAGCCGCCGGTCGATGCCCCAGTACCAGTGCATGCAGATTACGTCCTTCGGAATCAGATCGGCGGCCGGCCAGGTCGCGGGGCGATGGAATTCGCCGCGCTCGTCGTTTCGATACATCTCCGAGCCGCCGTAGCGCGCGCCGTTTACGTCCACCGCGTCGAGCAGCTTTTCCGCCCAGAGCATCGTTTGAATGCCCTTTGCGGCGAGGTAATCGTGAATGCGCGCGACGTCCCCGGCATAGACCTCGGCGGCGTTTTTGCCCCTGCAGCGCGGGCAGACGCACATGGAATAGTATTCATCATGGCCGATATGCACGATCTTCGGCTCGAACACCTCCAGCACCTCGTCCAGAAGCTCGAACACCAGCTTGTAGGTCTCCGGATTCGACGGGCAATACGCGTCCGGATAGGGATCGTCGCTCCGCTCGGCCAGCTCGGGATGCGCGCAGAGAATGTAATCCGAATGGCTCAGCGTGGGCTGCTCGGGGATGACCTCCAGATCGCGCGCGCGGCAATAGTCCACCAGTCCGCGCACCGTCTCCTGCGAGAGCACACCGCCGCCCGCGTTTTCAAAGTGAATGGAATTCTTGTCCCACGCGCAGCTGTTCTGCACGTCGTTGGCGCGCTGGGGATAGGTCGTCATGTCCCTGCAATAGGCCTTCCACGCCTCGTTGATCTCGGGATGACGCTTGTATTCCATGCCGCCGCCCAGCTCCAGCAGAATGGTATTCACGCGATAGCGGCAGGCCAGATCGATGATCGCGCGGAATTCGTCCAGCCGCTGCTCGTCCGGAAGATAGAGCTTGAGACTCCGAAAGCCGCACCTCGGAACGCATTCGATCTCGCCCACGGGCAGAAGGCCGCCGCATTCGCCGGCATACTGATTCAGCAAATGGCAGGCATACAGCGCCGCGCGCAGCCGTCCGGCGTGAATCGCGAGCGTTTCGCCGTCCGAAACGATGCAAAAGCCGTCGTCCTCGCGATCGACGCGCGTCCATTCTACGGTTTTGATTCCCCGCTCGCCGCGCGGAATTCGCAAAAGCACCTCGTCCAGCACCGCTTCGCCCAGCGGCGCTTCTCCGGCCGCGAGCGGCGCAAGGCCGTCGATGCGCTTGCGGGTAATGAGCATTTCCTTCATATTATATACTCCTTCGATATGCCGGAAGGGAGAAAGCCGCGCGGCCTTCTCCCTTCCCGAAATTCGTATGCCCTCTTACTTCGTGCGGCCGGTGAACAGCTCGGTCAGGTAATCGTGGCGAGCCTGCCACCAATCGCGCGCTTCCTGCGCATTGTAGGACCAGAGCGTCTTCAGGCATTCCGCCTTTGTGGCCTCGAAGTCCTCCGCCATGATGATGCTGGGCAGCATCGTCCGGGCCTTGCTGACGATCGTCTCGTCGATGCGGGCGATGTCTTCGGGCGCGGAACCCATGCCGGTCACGACGCGCATGTCAAAGATATCGTTGATGTGGTCGTGAATGGTGCCTTCCTCCATCTTGTTCAGGAACAGCTTCATCGGATAGCTCACGCCGTAGTAATCGCAGTAGTCCTTGTCGCACGCGCTCAACTCGCGGGTGTAGACCTGCTCGGTCATGAACAGATTGACCGGATAGCCGTCCGGATGCAGCTCGCCATTGCCCATGGCGGTGATGGTGCCGAACACGCAGTCCTGAATGCGGGAATTGATGAAATCGTCGTTGTAATTGTTGTAGGCCTCGATGATCTCGTCGGTCAGCTTCGGCACGCCGTTTTCATCGTAGTCCCAGTGCACGCCCTGAATGCCGCTGTCGACCAGACGCGCGCCGTCCGCGGTCGAGAGATACTCCAGCACGCGCAGCGCGCCCTCGGGATCGCTGCTGGTGGCGGGAATGCCCACGAAGCAGGCGTCCCAGCCGCCGTTGTAATAGGAATTGCACCAGTAGGTCGTGCCTTCCACGGGCAGGGTCTGGAAGCCCTTGAAGCCGTCGGCCGTATTCGGATTGGCCGCTTCATACTGCACGCCGTCGGAGGCCCAGATGGGCGAAAGGATCTGGCCGGCCGCGATCTTGGCCTTCATGTCGTCGCCAGTCTGAGTGAAGCTGTCGGGATCGAGCAGGCCGGCCTTGTAGACCTTGTTCAGATACTCCAGGAAGCTCCACATCGGGCTGTTTTCATCCAGCGGCTCATAGACCATTTCACCGGTATTGATGTTGGTGCTGATGAAGTCGTTGGAGGTGTAATAGCCGAAGGTGTAGTGCCACGGCCAATAGGCATGGCGGATGTTCTCGAACGGCAGGCTGTAGGCGTAAACGGTCTTGCCATCCTCGGTGGTGGGATTCAGCTTCTGCATCTCGATGAGCACCTCGAGCATGCTGTCCAGATCCGTGACCTCCGGATAGCCCATCTGCTTATACAGATCCCAGCGGATGTTGAAGATGGAATGATAAGGCGTCATCGGCGCACCCTCGCTGCCGCACTGCACGGGCAGGAAGTAATAGCTGCCGTCGTCGGTGTCGGAGAGCACCTGCGCCATCTGAATGCGATCGGGGTTGGACAGGATCGCGGGCGTCTTTTCCTCGCTGACCAGCTTGCTCAGGTCGAGCATCATTTCGTTTTCCACGCAGGTCTTGAGCATCGTGGCGTCGTAAACCATCAGGCAGTCGCCCACCTGGCCGCCGGTGATGAGGATCGTTCCGCGATCGCCGCCGGCGCTGACGGGGCTGATGAGCACGCCGGTTTCCTCGGCGATCTTCTGGGTAATCGCGCTGGAGGTTTCGCCGTCCTCCATCGACGACCAGCCGTCAATGTAGACGAACGTGAGCTCCTTGGGGGCTTCCTCCGCGAGGACGGGGATCGCCGACAGCACCAGCGTCAGCGCAAGCAGCAGGACGATTAGCGTTCTCTTCATGAAATCAACTCTCCTTTTTTTATCTCTCGCGGCACGCGCCGCAAAATTCCGGAATCAGCCCTTGATGGCGCCCACCATCAAGCCCTTGGTGAAATACCGCTGCATATACGGATAGACCAGCAGAATCGGCACCGTCGCCACGAACGTGATCGTCATGCGCACGGACAGCGTCGTGATCTGCGCCGTGCCCGGGCGCTTGGCCAGCTGCTCGGTGATCTTCTGCGCCTGCAGCATGTATTCATACAGCACGTACTGCAGCGTATACAGCCGCTCGTTCAGGATATAGATGTGCGTATCGAACCAGTAGTTCCATTCCGCCACCATCGAAAACACGGCGATCGTGGCCAGAATCGGCTTGGACAGCGGCAGAATGATCTTGAAGAAGATCGTTCCGATGTTCGCGCCGTCGATCGTAGCGGCCTCCTCCATGTCCTTCGGGATCGATTCCATATAGGTCTTGATCAGAATCACATAATAGGGCGTGACCGCGCCGGGAATGATGTAAACCCAGAAGGTGTTGGTCAGTCCATAGGCCCGATACACCAGATACGTCGGAATCAGGCCGCCGCCGACATACATGCTCACCACGCACAGCCGATAGAAGAACGTGCGCAGATACATTTCCCGCTTCGTCATCAGAAACGCGAAGAAGCTGGAGCAGATGATCGTAAGCCCGGACGCGCAGACCGTGCGCACCACGCTCATCAGCATCGCGTGC
The DNA here is from genome assembly GCA_934663595.1 of uncultured Clostridia bacterium. Lineage (GTDB taxonomy): Bacteria > Bacillota > Clostridia > Christensenellales > Aristaeellaceae > Faecivicinus. The sequence continues at coordinate 33,794 of CAKUKM010000014.1, forward strand.
GGGATCTCGTCCATCGTCAGCACCGTTTTGATGTTGTTGAGCGTCAGCCCCCTCGGCAGGAGCGACAGACCCTTCGCGGCCTCGGCCGCATCGGAGAAGGTGTAAATGATCAAATAGTAAAACGGGTAAAAGCACAGAAACGTAAACGCCGCCAGGAACAGCCAGATCAGGCCGTAAATCATTCGGGAACCGGCGCTGCGCCGCATGCGCGTCGTCATATGATTCCCTCCCCTCGGGTCAGCTTGGACAGGCCGTTTACGCCCAGCAGCAGCGCAATCGACACCAGCGACTGAATGATGCTGATCGCCGTCGCGAAGGAATAGTCCATCGTCTTCAGGCCGATGCGGTACGTGTACAGCTCCAGCACCTCCAGCTTGGAGGCCACCATGACGTTCGAGAACGCGAAATACTGCTCCATGCCCACGGACAGGAAGCTGCCGATCTGCAGAAGCAGCAGCACGATGAACGTGGACATAATGCCCGGCAGCGTCACGTGCAGCGTGCACTGCCAGCGGTTCGCGCCGTCCACCACCGCCGCCTCATACAGCGTTTCATCGATGCCGGTAATCGCCGCCAGATAGATAATCGAGCTCCAGCCGGCCGATTTCCAGATGCTCAATCCTTCCATGAACAGCCAGATGGTGTCCTTATTGCCCAGCACGTTGTTGTTCGCGTGGAACACCTGATTGAACAGACCCTCGGACGAGAAAATGCAGAAGCACAGCGAATACACGATCACCCAGCTGACGAAGTTCGGAATCGTGATCGCCGTCTGAATCACCATGCGCCTGCGCTGGCTGCGGATTTCGTTGATGAGAATCGCCAGCAGCATCGGAAACCACGAAAACAGCAGCGCCAGCGCGCTCAGCGCCACGGTGTTCGTCAGCGCGTTGAGCACGTCCTCGCGATAAAAGCCGATGAGCTTGAAATACTTCAGCCCCACAAACGGCATTTTCGCCAGCGCGCGGCCGGGCTTGTAATTGAAAAACGCAAGCGCCCAGCCCGCCAGCGGCACATACCGAATGGCGATAATGTGAATCACAAACGGCACGGCCAGCAGCGTAAGCAGCCAGCGCCGCCTGTTTTTCTTCTGAAAGGACGATCGAATCGCAGTCAGCATACCCTCAAGCTCCCATCCGCGTGAAATCGGCGGCGCGCGGCCGCTCGTATCCGCTTTTATTATAGGCCGACGGCGGCGGAATTGTAAATCTTCAATTCGCGCTCGCGCATCGCGATATTTTGACCTGGCCGCGCCGCAAAATCCACCAATATTGACCCCGCACATCAAATATTGAATATGCATTCAGGGCCGCCGAGTATACGCAGACTGTCGAAAACCCCGGAGAGCTCGAGAGGGCCGCAGCCCTCTCGAACTTAAAATCGAGCCCAGCGGCGTGTACGGTGGGCGCGGGGCTATTTTATCGCAGGGAAATCCCATTTCCCGGAGAGAAAATAGCTACCTTGCAGATTTTGCGGCCGGAGTCTGAAAGACTCAAGCAAAATCTGGTAAAGGCTGAAAACCCAAAGGGTTTTCAGGTTTCGCCGAAGGCGAAACTGCCGACGGCAAAATCGAAGATTTTGACGCGGCACCGTGGGGGTGGCAGTGGCGGGGGAGCTTGCTCCCCCGTCCACCAGCTTGTCAAAAAACTTTTTTGACAAGCTGTACGGACAGCCCTGCGAAATCGATTATTCTTCCTCCGGCGCGCTGATTTGCCTGAGCCGCAGGCGAACGCAAACGCCGCCGCCGGGATTGGCAAAGACCTGCGCGCCGCAATCCGCGCCGAAATGGAGCCGCACGCGCATGCCCGTATTGACCACGCCGATATGCTCGCACCTCTCGCCCGCGTCCAGGCGGCGATTCAGCTCCGCGATCTTTTCCCCCGGCATGCCCGCGCCGTTGTCGATTACCTCCAGCCAGAACCGGCCGCCCTCCTCGCTGCCGCCGCGCACGAGAATCGTTCCCCAGCGCTTTTCCGGCGCAAAGCCGTGCAATATGGCGTTTTCAATCAGCGGCTGAAGGCAAAGCCGGGGCACGGCCGCGCCCATCAGTTCTTCAGGAATTTCCGTCTCGAGCGGAATCTCGGTCATGTATCGGGTGTTCATCAGCGCGAGATACCGCCGCGACAGCTCGATTTCCTCCGAAAGCGGACAGAGCGGGTTCTTCGCGCGGATCAGCGGCGCGAGCAGGCCGCCCAGATCGGCCAGGCAATCCGCAATGCGCCGCGAGCCCTCCATCATCGCCATCCATTTCAGCGTATTCAGCGTGTTATACAGAAAATGCGGATTGATCTGGCTGCGCAGCGCCTGCAGCTCGTATTCGCGCTTTTCGCGCTCGGCCCGGGCGTTCATGTCGGTGAGGCGCTGCAGGCTTTCCAGCATGCCGTTGTGCCGCCGCGCCAGCTTGGACAGCTCGTCCATGCCCGGCGCATCCACATGCAGCGAATAATCGCCCTGCTCCACGCGCTCCATGCTGCGCGCAATGCCCGTGACCGGCCGCAGCATTCTCCGCAGCCAGAGCATGAACACGCCCGCGGTAATCACCAGCGCCGCCGTGAGAGAAAGCAGCGTCATCCGGCTCAGCCGGCGCAGCTCCTGCGTATAGCCGCCCGAATACACGCGATAGACAACCTGCATATCGTCCACGCCCAGCGCCTTGCGATAGCTGCGCACGCCGCTTTCGCTCTTTTCGCTGTAGACCGTTCCCAGCGTGGCTTCGTCGCTCGAAGAGAGCACGCGCGATTGGCCGTCCAGCAGAAACACGCCGCTGTGCGCCGTTTGCGCAAGCGCCGCATAGTGTTCCTCCAGCATCGCGGCCGAAAAGCCCAGCAGCAGCGCGCCGCCCTTCACGCGCACGCCCGCCATGATCAGCGGCTGGCTTTCCTCCTGATTGTAATACGGCTGCGGCATGCCCTGCTGCTCCGCCGCGCCGTAAAAGCGCACCGTGCTGGTGGACTGGCGCGCGACGTTTCCGGGCAGCTCCCATTGCGGCCATGCGGGAAAATTGCGCACCGTGCGCGGCGCGAACATCATCAGCGTGCCGTCCTGCGCATAGACATAAACCGCGCGCAGCGAGGGCAGGCTCGCGAACATGTTCCAAATCGTGCTGCGAAGGCTGATTTGAATGCTTGTGCGCTCCAGAACCGAAAACAGCTGCCGCTCGATCAGCGCCGCAACGTCTCTGTCCAGCTCCAGAAGCGTCGTCTGGCGGCGCATGGTGTCGAATTCGCCGCTTAAATTATCGCAAATCTGATTCAGCTCCGCCAGCGTCGTCCGCTCGCTCATGCGATCCATTACGCCCGTGGCCATGCCGTTGACCATCACGCCCGAAGCCGCCAGCGAAAGCGTGAGCGCAATGCCGAAAAAGCACATGAACCGAACCTGAATGCCGCTGAAGAAGCGCTTCAGCGCGTTAAGAAGAGGCGCCCCGATACTCATTGGGCGTCACCCCCGTGTACTTCCGGAACACCCGGATGAAATAGGTCGCGTTTGCAATGCCCACCAGCTCGCCCACGCGATAGACCGGCTGATCGCCGCTGCTGAGCAGCTGCTTGGCCCGCTGCACGCGCGTCTGATTGAGCATGTCGGTAAACGTGCAGCCCATCGTGGACAGAAACAGCCGGCTCAGATATCCGGTGCTGACCGAGAGCTCGTCCGCGACCGACTGCAGACTGATCGGCTGGGCGTAATTGCGCCGAATGATGCTCAGCGCGCCGGCGATCTTCTTCGGACAGGCCCGCGCGGGCAGCTCGTCCAGCCAGCGGCGCGCGCAATCGTAGAGATGCGGCAGATCCTCATAGCCCTCGCCCACGTTTTCCGGCGAAAACCGGCTTTCGACGTTCAGGTGATCGTCCAGCAGTTCGTTCACGCGCATCAGGCTCTCGTCGCGCCGGGACGCGGATTCGCCCCCGCCGGCGAACAGCAATACGTATTCGCCCGGATGATCGCAATAGCATTCCCAGCGATCGGAATCGCGCAGCGCCAGGCGCACCAGCTCCATCACCATCGTGCGCAGCGTGCGTCCGCCCGGCTCCTTTTCCAGAAAGCGCTCGTATTCCATCAGCCGCATCACCGTGAGCGAAAGCCGGCCCTGCTTAACCGCCATGCCCACGCCCTGCATCGCCTTTAAAAAGTGCGCGCAGTCCAGACTGCGATAGCGCACATAATCAAAGAACATGCTTTCGCGAATGGGCTGGAAATCCACCTGCTCCGGCCGGCGCTCCCGCGCGGCGAGGCCGTCCAGCTCCCCGCGCACGCGGCCCAGGATGTCCGTGAGCTTTTCGACGGTGCAGGACAGCTTCATTACATAGCCGCTGACGTCGAATTCAATGGCCTGGCGCGCCGCGTCGAAATCCTCGATGCAGGTCAGCACCAGCATCCGCGTGCGCGCGTCCTCGGCCCGAACGGCGCGAATCAGCGACATGCCGTCCATGACCGGCATTTTCAGATCGGTAATGATCAGATCCGGCTTCAATCGGCGAACCTCGTTCAGCGCCTCCGCGCCGTCGGAGCACTCCGCGCACACGCGCATATCCAGCTTTTCCCAGTCCACCATGCTCTTGATTCCCATGCGAACCAGCGGCTCGTCCTCGGCCAGCAGCACCGTGTACATTCAAACTCCTCCCCCGTTTTCCGTCGGTCGTGCATGCATCCACTTTTTTTGTTCTGTTTAGGCGCTCCCGGAGGTGCAAAATTGACGATTGACTTCACGGCCCCTCTCGGTATACTCTAATATCAACCAATACAATCAAGGAGGCTATTGCCCATGGACATGAAACCCCTGAAGCTCGGCGCGGCCTATCACGGCAACCGCATGCCCCATCACGCCCGCGAGGATATGCGCGACATGATGCGCAGCGGCATGGATCTCGTGGTGCACATGTTCTCGCACACCGACTGGGACCGCCACAAGAACAAGATGAAGGAGATTCTGGAAATCTCCCATGAGGTCGGCCTGGAAACCTGGGTGGACAACTGGGGGCTGGCCGGCCCGCCCGGCGACAAATCCCATTTCCTGTCCTACCACCCCGAGGCCCATCAGATCTATTCCGACGGCAGCATGGACCCTGTTCGCGTCTGCCTGAACAGCGATTCCTTCCATGCCTTCACCCGCGAATGGATCGACACGGTGGAATACATCGGCGGCAAAACCATCTTCTGGGACGAGCCGCACCTGCCGCTGAAGGAGGCGGACGGCCGCACGCTGTTCTCCTGCGCCTGCCCGCGCTGCAAAGCGCTGTTCCGCGAGCGCTTCGGCCACGATATGCCCGAGACGCTGACCGACGAGGTCAAGCGCTTCCGCCTGGATTCCATCGCCGGCTATTTCGCCATGGCCACGGCCTACAGCGCGAAGAAGGGCCTTAAAAACGCCGTTTGCGTCATGCTCGGCGAGCAGCACGGCATCAGTCTGGAAACGCTGGACGGCATTTGTGGCGTCGACACGCTGGATAACATCGGCTCAGACCCCTACTGGCTGGGCATTCCGGGCGTGAATCCCTATGAATTCGTATACGAAAACACGAAAAAGAGTCTGGCCGTGAGCGAGCATTTCGGCAAGGACCACAACATCTGGATTCAGACCTATTCCAATCCCCGCGGCCGCGAGGAGGAAATCGTTCAGGCCACCGAGGCCGCTTACGACGCCGGCGCGCGCACGATCCTCGCCTGGGGCTATTACGGCAGCGAATCCAACGACTACGCCGCCGAAAACGCCGAAAAGACCTGGAGCGTAACCTGCGACGCATTCCGCCGCATCCGCGAAATGGAGCGCGACCGCGTGCTCGCGGCCAATCGCGCCCGGTTTATGCATGAATAGCCCGTATGTGCTGGCGCGGACGCACGCGCTTTCCCAAATGCGCGTCGGGCGCGTGGAAAACTGTCCCTGGGGCGGCGATTACCGCCCCGAGGTGCGGTTTCGCGCCGGATGGAACGATTCCGGCATTCGCGTATGGATGGAATGCCGCGAGAGCGATCCTCTGCGCCGCGTGCGCGAGCCGAACGGCCGCGTCTGGTGCGATTCCTGCATGGAATTCTTTCTCGCCCCCGGCCCGCGGACGCAGGACGGCTATTTCAATTTCGAAATGAACGCGCTCGGCGCGCTGCTGCTGGGCTTCGGCGTTTCGGACACGGAATTTGTGTTCGACGATTTTCCGCGCGGCCGGATTCCGCTTCGGGCCGAGGTGGGCGCCGATTCCTGGAATCTGGATTTAACCGTGCCGTTCGCACTGATTCAGCGGCGCTTTCCCGGCTTCCGCGCGCAATCCGGCGCCGTGCTGCACGGCAATTTCTACAAATGCGGCGATGAAACGGCGCAGCCCCATTTCCTCTGCCATTTTCCGATCGACCCTGCGCGGGTGCCCGAGCCGAATTTCCATCGGCCGGAGTCCTTCGGCGCGCTGATTCTGGAATGAGGCAGTTTGTTCATTGATTAAAGATATTATACCTGTCTTTCGCATCCCTGTCAACCCGCCGCGCCGCTGCGCGCATTTTCCGGCCCTTCGCCGCGGATTCGTCGGATTTTCGGGAATCATTGACAAGCGCCGCGGCGATGTGGTATATTAATTTTATCAATCACTGAATAAATGAATCCGGAGGCAATCATGCGCAATCAGGAAGCGGTCAACATCAAGCTCGTGCAGCGAATCAATCGCTCGAGGGTGCTCGGCGAAATCCGCAATGCGCCCGAGGTCGCGCGCGCGGCGCTGTCGGGAAAAACGGGGCTTTCCGCCGCGTCGGTCAGCAACATCGCGGGCTATTTGCTGCAGACGGAGCTGATTCGCGAAACGGGGCGCGAAAACGTGGATCGCACGGGGCGCAAGGGCATTCTGCTGCGCTTCGACGGCGCGCGCTATCGCATCGTGACCGCCAGTCTGGCCGACGGTGCGCTGCACCTGTTTCTGACCGATTTGCAGGGAACGGTATACGCGCATCTGGAGCACCGGCTGCTGGGCGCGAGCGCGGAGGCGACCGCGCGGCTGCTGTGCGGCGGCATTGAGCAGATGCTCGCCTCGCCGCAGGCCGAAAACGTGCTCGCGGTGGGCGTTTCCGTATCGGCGCTGGTGCTGCAGGACGGCAGGCGCGTCACCTCGTCGCGATTGGGCTGGAACCGCATGGATCTGCGCGCGCGTTTGAGAAGCCTGGGCGACATTCCGGTATTCGTTTCCAACAGCTCGTTTGCAAAGGCCGGCTGGCTGTGCCGGCTGCACCCGGAATGGAGCCGGGGGCTTACGCTGTTTGTGGATATGACGCACGGCGTGGGCGCGGCGCTGCTGCGCGACGGCGAGCGGATCGACACGTTCGTGGGCGAAATCGGCCATTCGGTGATTGCGCCGGGCGGCGAAATCTGCTCCTGCGGCCGCCGCGGGTGTCTGGAGGCCATGTGCTCGCCCGCGCGGCTGCTGCGGCTGTATGCGCAGGGCGGCGGCCATGCCGAATCGCTCGCGGAGTTTTCCCAAATGCTGCAATCGGGCGACGGTGCCGCGGCGCGCGCGCTCGAGGACTGCGCCGCATATCTCGGCATGGCGCTGGGCAATCTGATCAACCTGTTCAATCCCGAGCGCATCGTATTGAACGCCGAGGACTACGCCGACTGCCCCGCGCTTCCCGAGCGCGCGATTGAGGCGATGAAGGAGCACGTGCTGGACGGTCTGAATCGGGACGCGCCCGTGTTTGTCACGCGCTTTGAACCGGCGGATCTGGCGCGCTCGATGGCCGGCGATCTCTGCGACGCGCTGTTCTCGCCGCGCTTTGAAACCGATATTTTTGAACGAATCGACGGCATGAGCGCCGATTCGGAACCGCAACGCAATATTTAAGGAGGAAACATCCATGGCAAAGAAGGCAAGCGATTTCCGCTACAACACCGGCGAAACCCGCGTCCCGTGGGCGGCCGTGGGCGAGAACTACAACGCGGACGACCTGATGGAGGTCATTCAGTTTCTGATGCAGGGCCGCGGCGACGATTACGATCGCGCGCTGGGCGAGGTGCGCGAAAAGGTGCTGGCGCTGGATAAGCTGAGCACGCCGCCGGGAAAGCTCTCGCTGGGCGATCGCGTAGAGCAGGTCGAATCCGAGGTGGACGCGTATCTGGGCACGCAGGGCGCGCTGTTTACCGCGAACTGCACCGCGGGCTTTGAAATCGCATTCAAATATGCCAATCTCGGCCCGGGCGACGAGGTGATCGTGCCCGCCATTACGTTCATTGCGACGATGGCCTATCCGCTGTCCGTGGGCGCAAAGCTGGTGTTTGCCGACGTGGACCCGACGACGCTGAATATGGATCCGGCCGACGTGGCCCGCAAGATCACGCCGCGCACGAAGATGATCGTTCCGGTGCATCTGGGCGGCTATCCGGTGGACATGGATCCGCTGATGGAGCTGGCGCGCGAGCACGGCATTCTCGTTCTGGAGGACGCGGCGCACGCGTTCGGCGCGACCTACAAGGGCCGCAAAATCGGCACGATCGGCGATTTCACGGGCTTCAGCCTGCACGAGGTCAAGAACTGCACGTCCTTCGGCGAGGGCGGCATACTGACCACGAACATCGATTCCTTCCGCGGCGAAATGAAGCGCGCGCGCTTCCTGGGCCTGGATTTCAGCCGCAAGATCAAATACTGGCTCTACGACGTAACGGCCATTCCGGGAAAATACGGCCCGTTCGTGGCGGGCAACTGCTCGGTCACGGAGCTGCAGGCCGTGGGCCTTTCGCAGCAGATCAAGCGCTACGACAAGATTCTCGCCGAGCGCCGCGCGGCCGCGGAATACCTGACCCGCCGCTTCTCCGAATGCGATGCGATTCTTCCGCAGCAGATCGGCGACGAGGGCACGCGCCCGAGCTTCCATCTGTATCTTCTGCAGATTGATCCGGCGAAAGCGGGCGGCGACGTGCAGGTGCTGCGCCGCAAGCTGGAGGAAAAGGGCGTGACCAACATCCCGCACTTCGGCCCGCTGTATCACTTTGACATTCTCAAGACCTTCGGCTACAGCGAAGAGGAAATCGCCGCGACCTGCCCGGTCTGCGAGGAGGTCTTCGCGCACCGCTTCACGCATCTGCCGGTCTACGGCCTTACGGAGGAACAGCTGGTTTACATGGCCGACGCCGTGATCGCCTCGATTGAAGAAATGCGCCGCGGCGAATGATCGCTTTCAAAGGAGATTTTCGATGAATAAAATTCGCTTCGGCATTCTCGGCGCAGGCGGCATTGCCGACCGCCGCACCATGCCCGGCATGCAATTGGCCGAGCACGCGTGCATTACGGCCGTAATGGAGCTCGATCCCGCCGTGGCGGAGCGGCTGCGCGCCAAATATTCCGCCAGGCGCGCCTATACCGACGAGGAAGCGCTGCTTTCCGATCCGGAGATCGACGCGGTATACATCGCCTCGCCCATCGCATGCCACGCGCGGCAGGCGCGTCTGGCCGCCGACCATGGAAAGCACATCCTGATTGAAAAGCCGCTGGCCATGACCGCCGACGAGGGCGCGGCGCTGGTCGCCTATTGCCATGAAAAGGGCGTTCAGATTGCCGCGGGGCTGATGATGCGCTTCGGCGCGTATGTGCAGGCGATGAAGCAGGCGATCGCCGAGGGCAAAATCGGCGACGTGGTCAGCGCGTTCGCCCATTTCACCTGCTGGTATCCCGACATTCCCGGCATCTGGCGGCAGAGCAAGGTCAGCGCGGGCGGCGGCGCGCTGATGGACATGGGCGTGCACTGCATCGACCTGATTCGCTATGTCACCGGCAGCGACGTAAAGCAGGTGGCCGCCATGCACGACACGCTGACCTTCCACTACGAGGTGGAGGATTCGTCCACGGTGCTGCTGCGGCTGGACAACGGCGCGCTCTGCACCGTGCAATCCAATTTCAATATTCCCGATGAAGCCGCGCTGTGGCGGCTGGAATTCTTCGGCACGCGCGGCCGGCTGGCCGGAAACGGCGTGATCGGCCAGGTGGACGGCGGCAGCGTGGACGCGCTGTTTATGGAGGACGTGGGCGGCTACGACGCGCAGCAGAACCACGAATCCCGCGCCGCCGCCGCGGAGCTGGACGCAGAATTCGGCAACGCCTATGCGCGCGAGGTGGAGAGCTTCTGCCGGTCGATTCTGGAAAACCGGCCGCTGGAGGTGCCCGCCGAAGAGGCCGTGCGCGCGCAGAGAATCATCGAGGCCGCATATCGCTCCAACGACGAAAAGAGAATCATCGATCTGTAATTCAAGGAGGAAAGCCATATGAATCTGATGGATACGATGCAGGGCTCGCTTCTGGAAAACTTCTTCCCGGCGGGCTGGGATCTTGCCAAAATGGACGCGTGCATCGGCGCGCCGGAGGACGTGCTCGCGCGTCAGCCGTTCTGGAACGCGGATTTCACGCCCGTGCAGTGCGAGAGCCTTTCGGATTTCGACGTGCTGATGGGCCATGAAATTGCAATGCAGATTCGCGAAACGAAGGAAGCGGGCCGCAAGTGCGCGTTCATCCTTCCCGTGGGGCCGATGGGCATGTACAAATGGGTGGTCTATTTCCTGAAGGCGTGGAACATCGATTGCGCGCACGTCACCACCTTCAACATGGACGAATGGGCCGACAGCGAGGGCAACACGCTGCCGAGCGACAATTCCGCCGCATTCCAGTATGCGATGGAGCAGGCGCTGTTCAATCCCCTGGGCGCGCTGACCGTGCCCGCCGCGCAGCGCAATTTCGCCACGAAAGCCAATTTGCCCACGTATCCGGAAAAGATCGCCGCGCTGAAGGCCGAGGGCGCGAAGCTGGTGCTGGTTTACGGAATCGGCCGCATGTGCCATATCGCGTTCTGGGAGCCGATGATGGGCGGCGAATTCGCCAGCGACGAGGAATGGTCGAAGCAGCTCTATCGCCTGGGCATGAAGCTGCACCCGCTGACCATCGAGCAGAACGCCATTACGTCGTTTAAGAGCCGCACCACGCTGGTGCCCTGCCGCGCCAACACGATCGGCCCCGGCCTGTTCCTGCAGGCGGACTACGCCATCGGCGGCTGCGACGGCACGCTCTCGCGCGGCATGCAGTGGCAGGGCCTGTCTTTCTGGACCACGCTGCGCTACGGCCCGGATCGCTGGGTGCCGTCGAGCTTCATTCCCACGCTTCCCGGAAAGCTCTTCTTCGACAAGGAGCTCGCCGGCCCGCTGGTCGCCGAATGCAATTGAGGAGCGCATCATGAAAATTCTGACCATCAGCTGCCATCCGGACGACATTGAAATCGCCGCCGGCGGCACCATTCGCAAATATGCCGACCGCGGCGACGAGGTCACGGTCTGCCATGTGGCCAACGGAAGCCAGGGCCACGTGGTGATTCCGCCGGACGAGCTGCGCAAAATCCGCATTCGCGAGGCCCTCGAGGGCGGCAGGCTCATGGGCGCGAAGCAGGTGATCTGCATGGACGTAAACGATCTGGAGATCGATTCAAACGATCAAAGCCTCGTGACCGCGATGGTGGAGGTCATTCGCTACGTCCGGCCCGACCTGATCATCACGCATTCGCCCAACGATTACATGAAGGATCACGTGGAGGTCAGCCGGCTCGCGTTCGACGCCAGCTTTTCCGCCACCGTTCCCCATTTCGCCACGCGCGAATACATGCAGGGCAAGCCGTTTTCCATGCGCCGGCCCGTGTTTGACGCGCAGTTCGATTCCGAGCCGCCATTTGAACCCGGAACCGCGGAATACATGCGCTCCTTCCCGCCGATCTTCTACATGGACACGCTCGCCGGCGTGGATTTCCAGCCGGAGCACTATGTGGACATCACCGACCAGATCGAAATCAAGCTCGAAGCGCTGGATCGCCACGAGAGCCAGACCAAATGGATGCTCGAGCACGATCACATCGATTTCTGCGAAATGGTGCGCACCTGCTCGAAGTATCGCGGCTATCAGTGCGGCGCCGGATATGCCGAAGGCTTCATCGCCTGCCGCGCCTATCCGCGCATGCCGGTAAACGGCCTGCTGCCGTAAAACAGCCAGACTGCCAGATGCTAAAAGCCCGGAGGATTCTTCCTCCGAGCTTTTTTCTATTCCGCTATGAAGTTCCATTCGCCGGGGCGCGCTCATTCCTTTTCAATCGCCGCAACGGCCTGATTCGCCCTGCGAATGCGATCGTAGACCCAATCGGGATGCTTCCGCGTGCGATCGTAGAAGAGCAGACCGTTCTGCTCCTGCTCCACGTCCGTCACCTGCGTATAGCAGAAGCCGCATACGCGCGGATGCTCGAGCAGCGCGGCGGTCAGCTGCTCATAGCGCGCGGCGAATTCCTCCTCCGTCCGGCAGGAATCGCCGTAGCCCCAGCCCTCTTCGCCCGGCTTCAGATTCGGGTTCCAGAACATTCCGCCATATTCGCTCACCCAATAGGGCTGGCCATGGTATTCAATCGGCCGGCGCGGCGCGCGACCGACATAGCGGTCGATCGGGCAATGGAACACCTTCGGGTCCTCGGCCATCGGCGCGAGATAGCCGCGCAGCTTTTCCGGGTCCTGCTCGTAGTCATGCACGTCGAACATATCGGTATCGTAGTGCATTCCACCGCTCGCATCGATCACCGGGCGCGTGGGATCCATCGCCTTCGTGACGCGATAGAAGATCCGGTGCGTCTCTTCGTCCATCACCATGCTGTGATACGTCTCGTTCAGCGGGCACCAGCCGATCAGCGCCGGATGATTGAAATCGCGCTGCACGGTGTCCATCCATTCGGGCAGGAAATTCTCAATGGCCTCGGCGGTGGCCAGGCTGAATTCATCGGCATATTCGCCCCACACCAGATAGCCCAGCTTATCCGCCCAATAGAGCGTGCGTTCCTCGAACACGCGCTGATGCAGCCGCGCACCGTTGAAGCCGAGCTCCTGCATCAATTCGATATCGCGGCGCAGGAATTCGTCCGACGGCCCAGTGTAAACGCCCTCGGGATTGAAGCCCTGATCCAGCACGGTGCGCATGAAAATCGGTCGGCCGTTGATCGTAAGCGCCCGATCCGTAAGCGCCACATCGCGCAATCCAAAATAGCTCTCGACCGTATCGACGACGCGTTCGCCGTCCAGCAGCTCGATCGTCAGATCATACAGCGCCGGCTCGCCCGGGAACCACAAATGCTTTTCCGAAACCTCGAGATGCGCCTGCGCGCGATCCCCGGCGAAATGCGCCCGCGCCGTGCCGACCACGCGGCCGTCATAGCGCGCAGTCAGGCGCACGCAATCGCCCCTTCCGCTTCCCGCCGAGAAAATTGCAGCGTCCAGCGCGCCGTCCACCGCGTGCGGAATCATCTGCGCGCGCAGAAGGTATTTCTCGGGCACGAATTCCATCCACACCGTCTGCCAGATGCCCGTGGTGCGGGTGTAGGAGCAGGCATAGGAAACATAGCGGTCGCTCTGCTTGCCGCGCGGCTGCCTGCCCGAGCGCGGATCGTCCTGCGCGTAAACGACGATTGCGTTGTCCCCGGCGCGCAAAAGCTCGGTCACCTCCATTTCAAACGAGGAATAGCCGCCCTTGTGCGTTCCCGCGAGGGAGCCGTTGATCCATACGCTGCATTCATAATCCACCGCGCCGAAATGCAGAATCGCGTGGCCCGCGGGCTTTTCCTGCAAATGCAGCGCGCGGCGATACCAGACCGCGGGGATGAAATCCGTGTGCCCGACGCCGGAAAGCGGGCTTTCCGGGCAGAACGGAACCAGGATTTTCAGCGGATATTCGCCGCCGTTTACCATGCCGCGCTCCACGCCGCTGTTGCCGAAATCAAATGCGAAATCCCATTCGCCGTTCAGGCTGAGCCATTCGCCGCGCTCCCACTGCGGACGGGGATAGTCCGTGCGCGGAAGATTCGCCGCCGGATTGATCAATACAGGTTCCATAGAAGTCCTCCTATTCAGCAAAATCTGTTCCATACAACAATACCATATTTGCATTCAGAAAGCCAGCGTTTCAATAAATCTCCATCGTTTTTGCTAGCAACATCCCCCGGCTTCGCCGGGGGATGTTGCTGGTGGATGCGGTTGCGCTCGATTATTTCTTATTCACCTTTATATCGTGCTTTTCGCACCACTCGATGGCGAATTTCCGGCAAATTGTGTTGTAGAATTCGCTATAGGTCGGATGCTTCGCAGTCGCTTCCTCGGGCGAATGCTCGCGCGCATGCTGGATGATCTTCGAATACGCCTCGCAGAATTCTCCGGATAACTTCGCAAAAACGCGATCGTCGCAATGCGGATAGGCGTTTTGCAGCTCCACCAGCGCCGGGCAGGAATTCTTCATAAACTCGATGGCCGCGGGATCGGACTTCAAGAGCACGTGAATGTAGCAATGCGGTGCAAAAGTCGCGCTATAATGCGGCAGTTTTGCACAATGCGCCGGCATCGTTTCGATTTCCCGCTCCACGAACCAGCACGGGAAAACGCGCCCGGTTTCGAGGTTCAAATACATCTCCGTGCCACAAAAAATAGCGCTGCCAATCTCCTCGATTCTGAAAGCCATCGAATGATCCTCCTTAATCGCATTTGTCATATTAATATAAGCATAATAATATGCATTATAATCCCACGCTACATGAATAAAAAGCTTGAAAATCGCAATCAACAATCTTCACGCTATTCCATCGTCTCCGGCCGGTGTGTCCACGGCGCACACACCTGAAATTCCCCCTTGCGTAATCGCTTTCTTTGTTAAGATTATACATCAAATAGAGCGTTTTGTCAATAGACAAGCGCGAAAAATTTAGGAAAGCGTTTGCGCATTCTCTCTAAAGCGCAGAATCCATGCCCGCCTGGTTCTCTTTGCCCCGGGATTCGGCGCTACACTTTTAATACAAAATGGCTTTTATTAAAGTCGAGCAATCCCTCCTTGCGCATTTTTCCGAGCTCGAGCGACAGGCCGCTGCGCTCGACCGCCAGATAATCCGCGAGCTGCTGCCTCGAAAAGGGAATATCGAATTCATATTTCCCGAGCCGCTGCGCCTCGGCGGAGAGATAGGACATGAGCTTGGCCCGCGTGGTGCGCTGGCCCATGTGCGTGAGCTTTTCGCTGAAGCGCAGATTTTTCTCGGCAAGCTCGCCCAGCAGATTTCGGATGATGCGGCTGTGGTGCGCGCAGGCGGACGGGCAGACGTTCAGAACGCGCTTTACATTCAGAAACATTGCTGTGGCGGGCGTTTCCGCAATCGCGCTCACATTCAACACCGATCCGGGCGCGCAGGCGAACGCGGCGGCGAAGGTCTGCCCCGGCCCCGTCTTGGAAAGGATATTGCGATTGCCCCAAATGTCCTCCTGAATGACCAGCACGCTGCCCGACAGCACGAGGCCGATCGATTCCGCCGTATCGCCGGCGCGCAGCAAAAAGGCGTCCTTCGGAAAATTCCTGCTTTCCACATGGAGGCAGGCGAGCATCGCGGAAAGCTCGTCTTCAGAAATGCCGGAAAAAAGCGGCGAAGAGCGGATAACGGGCAAAAAATCTTTCATAAAAGCCTCCCTGCGTTGAATATTCAACCGACTTGTTGATTCTATTCTATTATAATTAAGCCAGAAAATCAAGGAGGGGTTCGCATGAAAAGACGGATTATTGAGGTCGATCGAGACAAATGCAACGGCTGCGGCGCTTGTGCGGCGGCCTGCCATGAGGGTGCGATCGCGATGGTGGACGGCAAGGCGCAGCTGATGCGCGACGATTACTGCGACGGACTGGGCGATTGTCTGCCCGCGTGCCCGACCGGGGCGATCTCCTTTGTGGAGCGCGAGGCGGCCGCCTATGACGAGGCGGCGGTGCTGGCCAACAAGCAGAAGAAGATGCAGCGGGAAGGGGCGGTATTGCCCTGCGGCTGCCCGGGAACGCAATCGAAAAAGCTGGAGCGCCCGGAATGCGCCGAAACTGCTCCCGCCAAATCGGTCAGCCGGCTTTCCCAGTGGCCGGTGCAGATCAAGCTGGTTCCGGTAAACGCGCCGTACTTTGACGGAGCGAAGCTGCTGATTGCCGCCGACTGCACGGCCTATGCCTACGCCGCCTTCCACGAGCGGTTCATCAAGGGGCATATCACGCTGGTTGGCTGTCCGAAGCTGGACAGCGTGGATTATTCCGAGAAGCTGACCCAGATCATTCGCAACAACGACGTCAAGAGCGTGACCATCGTGCGCATGGAGGTTCCCTGCTGCGGCGGACTGGAGCGCGCGGCAAAGACGGCGCTGCAGAACAGCGGAAAGTTCATTCCCTGGCAGGTCGCGACGATTTCGACGGATGGAAGAATCCTGGACTGAACGATGAGAAAGCGAGGTCTTTCAATGGAAAATAAAATGTTTTGCTTTCAGTGCGAGCAGACGGCGGGCTGCAGCGGATGCACGGGAAAAATGGGCGTTTGCGGAAAAACCGCCGGCATCGCCCATCTTCAGGACGAACTGACCGGCGCGCTCATCGGCCTTGCGCGGGCGGCGGACAACGCTCCGGACGTCAACGAAGGCACATGGAAGCTGATGATCGAGGGATTGTTTACCACCGTCACCAACGTGAATTTCGATGAAGAGTCCATTCGCGAGATGATCGCTCGCGTGCGCGCGGAAAAGGCGCGACTCGTTCCCAATTGCGCCGCCTGCACCGCGAGCTGCGGACGAACCGATGATTACGACATGGCGCAGCTCTGGAACGCGCAGGAGGACATTCGCAGTCTCAAATCGCTGATTCTCTTCGGCGTGCGCGGCATGGCGGCGTATGCGCACCACGCCATGCCGCTGGGCTATGCCGACGAGGAGGTCAATCGCTTTTTCGCAAAGGCGCTTCTCGCCGTGGGCGACGACTGGGACATGAACGGCCTGCTGCCCATTGTAATGGAGGTTGGCGAGAAGAATCTCAAGTGCATGGCGCTTCTGGACAGGGCGAACACCGAAACCTACGGAACTCCCGCACCCGTCGCCGTTCCGCTGACCGTGGAAAAGGGCCCGTTCATCGTGATTTCCGGCCATGATCTGCGCGATTTGAAGCTGCTGCTGGAGCAGACCGAGGGCAAGGGCGTGAACGTCTACACCCACGGCGAAATGCTCCCCGCACACGGCTATCCCGAGCTGAAAAAGTACGCCCATCTCAAGGGCAATTTCGGCACGGCATGGCAGAACCAGCAGAAGGAATTTGCGTCCCTTCCCGCGCCGGTGCTGTTTACCACCAACTGCCTGATGCCGCCGAGGGCGAGCTATTCGGATCGCGTATTCACCACGTCCGTGGTTTCCTATCCCGAAATGGCGCGCATCGGAGAGGACAAGGATTTCACTCCGGTAATCAAAAAGGCGCTCGAGCTGGGCGGTTATTCCGAGGATAAGCATTTTACCGGCATCAACGGCGGCAGCACGGTCATGACCGGCTTCGCGCGCGGCGCGGTGCTCGGCGCGGCGGATCAGGTCGTCGAAGCGGTCAAGTCCGGCGCAATCCGGCATTTCTTCCTGGTCGCCGGCTGCGACGGCGCGCGTCCCGGCCGCAATTACTACACCGAATTCGTCCGGCAGACTCCTGCCGATACCGTGGTGCTGACCCTCGCCTGCGGCAAATATCGCTTCAACGATCTCGACCTCGGCACGATCGGCGGCCTGCCGCGCCTGATGGACGTGGGCCAGTGCAACGACGCGTACAGCGCCATTCAGATTGCCGTCGCGCTCGCCAACGCGTTTAAATGCGGCGTAAACGATCTGCCGCTGTCCATGGTGCTCTCCTGGTACGAGCAGAAGGCGGTGTGCATTCTGCTGACGCTGCTGCATCTGGGCATCAGGAACATCCGCCTGGGCCCGACGCTTCCGGCGTTTATTTCCCCGAATGTGCTGAACTATCTGGTGGAAAATTTCGGTATCGCCCCCATCACCACGCCGGAAGAGGATCTGAAGCAGCTTCTCCAATAACACCGCCCTTCCCGTCGCCATTGGCCGCGGGAAGGGTTGCTTTATTGACAGGAAGCCTTTAAAATGGTATTGGCGATTGATCCGGAATCGCTGAATTTTCATTGCGGCAGGAGGAATTCCATGGACATTGAACTCGAGCGCACGTTCATCGCCAATTTCGTTCTCAAATCCAAACGGGAGCGCATGCAATGGGAAGCCTGCACGCCGCGGAAGCGCAGCGACTATATATGGACGCTTCCCCGCGTGCTGGACGAGCGGTTCCTGTTTGAAGTCGTTTGCGCGGACCGGACGGATATGTATCGCCATCTGGTAAAAGCGGGAGCGCCCGATCAATGCTATTTCTTCTCCCACGATCCGGATTTCGACGGCCGGAAATTTTCGCTGCACGACACGTTTTTCCTGAATGAATGCTTTCAGCATGTGGAGCTGATCGTATGCGACCCCGCGCGTCTGGCCTTCCTTTATGATGAGGATCAGAAGAAGTATCTTCTCAAAAAATAGCCTGCAAAAAGGGATGACCGCCTCAGCCGTCATCCCTTTGCGCCTGTTCCTTTTGCTTTCGGGTCTTCATTTCCGGGAATTGCTCCGCGTACCATTCCAGAAATTCGCCGTAAACCGCCTCTTCCGCGCGCCTGCGCACGCGAACGGCTTCCTCCTTGTCCTCGTAACTGCCCAGATAATAGCTCTTCTTCTGAAAACCGATCCGCACCTGCCACTTTCCGCGCACCAGCTTCAGCCCCCGGCACCCGCTGGTGTTGTCCGCGCGCAGCTTGCCCGTGTCCTCGATGAACTCCACGCACGTATTGCTGATGTAGTGCAGCGAACGCTGCAGCGCGTCGTTCTCCCGCTTCAGGCAGCCGCAGCTTCTGGCCCGGCCGCTCAGCAGCGCTTTGGCGGAATGCACGCTCTCCCGGCCGCAATCGCACCGACATTTCCACATCACGGAGCCGCCGCTGCGCTCGTTTTTCGCGCAAATGGCCGTCAGCCGGCCGAATCTTTGCCCCGCAATATCGCGGTATTGCGCGCGCTTCGCCGCCTGCTGCAGGCAGCCGCAGCTCTGCGTGTTTCCCGAAAGCAGCGCGTTGCTGGTCGCGAGCGTCTCCTTTCCGCAGTCGCACCGGCAGCGCCAGACATAGCAGCGGCTCTTCTTTTCGCCGGTGTTTTCAAGCGCCGTCAGCCGACCAAACCGCCGCCCGGTCAAATCGCGGGCGCTCGCCCTGCCGCAGCCGCAGCTTTGAACGCGCCCCTGCGTAAGATCATGGTAGCTCGCGCGCTTTGCATTGCCGCATTCGCACTCGCATTCCCAAACGGCCCTGCTTCTCTCGCCCTCCGCGCGCTTCACCGCCGTCAGCTTTCCGAATTTTCGCCCTGTCAGATCGTATTTCGCGTCATCCATCGCTCTGCTGCGCACCAAGGGTGCGGCCGTGCGCGGGCACGAGCCTTCCGATCACGATATACCTGGCGTTTTCGAAGGCGTAGGCGCAGGTGGAGAGGGTGATTAGGTTGTCGCCGGGCTGGATTTCGGCGGGGGATTGGAAATCCGATTTGGATTTCGCCTCGTCGATGAATTTCTGCTTGTCGCTTTCATCGCTGATGGCGATGTCGTAGCAATGATCCTTCTTCGAGGTCGTATAGCCCGCAAAAACCTCGACCAGATACGTTTCGTCCCGCGCGATCACCAGCATCCACGGGTGCGCGTCGTAATAGCCGGGCTGTTCGTAATGGTCGAGGGTTCCGAACATGCTGTCGTTGCGCATGTGGTGGCCGTAAATCAGCGTGTTCGGGTCCTGAAAATCGGGAAGATTCCGATAATCGATAAACAGTGTACCCGCCGCGTTGCGCGAGCCGTCGAACAGCCGGTGCAGCCAATATTCGTTGTCCGCGCCGTGCACGATCGGGTAATCGATCGGCGAATCCGGCGCGTAAATCCAGCACGA
>CAKUKM010000015.1 GCA_934663595.1 uncultured Clostridia bacterium
CTTCTACGCGCGCCTGGGCTATCGTGCGCGGGAGGATCTGCGCGAGCGCGCGCATGATTTCGGCGAATAGGCGCGCTGCAGAGGCGGAGGCGCGGGCGTTTGGCGCGCGGCGGGCGATACTGGAATCATTGACCGACGCGCGGCACGAGCGCTTCTACGCGCGCCTGGGCTATCGTGCGCGGGAGGATCTGCGCGAGCGCGCGCATGATTTCGGCGAATAGGCGCGCTTGACAGTCCGGCGCGATATGGGTATAATAAATAGGAAACGGTTGCGCCATTCGGCGGGCCGCTTGTCGCGGCGCAATTCGCGCCGCCTGAATGGAAGGAGAAGGACAATGTATCAATATAAGACGCAGGGAACGTGCTCGCAGCAGATTCTGATCGATGTAAACGACGACGATGTGATCGAGAGCGTTCAGTTCATCGGCGGCTGCACCGGAAACACCCAGGGCGTGGCGCGCCTGGTGAAGGGCATGAAGGTGGATGAAGTGATTTCGCGTTTGAAGGGCATTCAGTGCCGCGCGGGCACGTCCTGCCCGGATCAGCTTTCGCGCGCGCTGGAGAAGATGCGCGCTGAACAGAAGGGGTAAAAATGGCGAATCGAAACGGCTATACGTCGCCCAACGTCGCGCCGCCGTCCCGCAGGAAGCCGGTGCGGCTCACGCGCGGCAGCTTCGGAATCGTGCTGTGCATTCTGATTCCGCCGCTGGGAATACTGTATCTGTGGCGGCTGGGCGTGTTTAAGGTGCGCGGACGCGTGCTGATTACGTCGCTGTCCACGGCGCTGATGGCGCTGGTGATTTCGCTGATGCTGCCGGTGCGCGGCATTCAGACCGAAACGCCGCTGCCCTCCACGCCCGCGCGCGCGACGCCCGCGCCGGAGGGCGAGGTCAAGACCGCGCTGTCCAACATCGATCAGCTGCTCTATCAGAAGCAGCTCGAGGACGTGGTGGCGCAGGGCGGCTCGGAGCGCGATCTGCTGACCGACGCGGAGCAGCTGGAGCTGGAGCGCCAGGAGCAGGAGGCCATTCTCAATACGATTGTGTACGCCTACAACGGCAGCGGCGCGCGCTATTACCATGCCGCGCCCGTGTGCGGCAATCAGTCCAACGGCCGTAAGCTCACCGTGGGAGAGGCGATGCAGGAGCATCTCGGCGCGTGCGATGTTTGCAACCCGCCGGTATACGGCCTGGGCAGCAGCACGTTCGTTTCCGGCGATGCAAAGGACGATAATTCCTGATTGTGACTGCGATCGTCCAAAATGTACCAGGAAAGTCATAATTAAATCCTTGACCTGTCGATAGAACCATTTTATCATGTAAGATAGAATGGTTCTATGTGTTTGTAAGCATTCCATCCAATAATGCTGCTCCCGAAGGAGGAGAAGAGCGAATGTTTTGTTCATACTGTGGAAAAACCCTTTTGAATAATCCCCAGACGTGCCCGTATTGCCATATGCCGGTCGGGGAAAGCCATTTTGACGGGTCGCCCTATACGTCCGCGCAGCCGCGCATGCGGCCCGGTCAGGAGGCTCCGCGCCCCGCGCCGCGCCGCTACACACCGCCCGTCTATGCGCCGGATGAGGAGATGTATTCCCGCACCGGCTATCGCGCGTTCGAGTCGGAGGAGGCCGGCGAAACGCCCCAGCAGGCGATTCACGAGGAGACGCAGGCCGCCGAGGAGCGCGTGGACGAGCTGCTGGAGCAGGAGCCCGCGACGGATATGGACGAGTTCAAGCCGCGCCCGATCGAGGTGACCGAGCAGGCGGGCATCAGTCCGGACGTGAGCGAGATCATTTCGCGCATGGAGGCGGAGCCGCAGCGCCGGTTCAGCCGCCGCCGCAAGGCGGATTACGACGATTACGAGAACGCGGTGGAGGAAGAAACCCCGACCGCGCCGACCGGCCTGAGCGCGTCCGGCGATCAGGAGGAGGTCTTTGAGGACATCGACGACGAGGAGATGGACGAACTGCGCCATTCCGGCTTTGGCCTAAAGCAGGTGCTGCGCATTGCGGTGGTGCTCGCGGTGGCGGCGGCGGTGTTCATCGGCGTGGTTTCGGGGGTGCGTTACATGCGTTCGAACCAGTCCAACGCGCCGATCGAGAACGTGCGCGAGGATATTTATAATCAGGGCGTTGAGATGATCAAGCAGCACGCGAGCGATGAAAACCGCACGGAGGTGCTGAATGCGTACACGTCCGCCGGCAACAGCCTGACCGCGCTGATGGCGGAGCTGGACAAGGATTCCGCCGCGCTTACCGCGCTGCTGCCCGACGACGCGACCGACAACGAAAAGCTGTTCGGCGATGCGCTGACCAAGATCGAGGGCAATATTGCGAACTGCATTACGTCCGACGCGCTGGCGCTGTCCACGAAGGATGAGACGGCGGTGGCCGAATCGAACCAGCGCTGGCAGGTGGTGGACAATTCGATTGCGATGCTGGAGGCCGCGAAGAGCGCGACCGAGCTGACTGCGATTATCAACGGCGAGAAGGTCGACGTCAAGCAGGCCGAGCCGGAAGCGACGCCCACGCCCGCGCCGAATTACAACACGCTTTCGAAGGGCGATAAGTCCAACGAGGTGCTCGACATGCAGAATCGCCTGTGGGAGCTGGGCTTCCTGCTCGACGACCGCGACGGCAACTTCGGCAGCAAGACGCAGACGGCGGTGAAGATGTTCCAGCAGGCGGCGGGGCTTTCGATCACCGGCATTGCGGACGGCGAGACGCTCGCGCGCCTGTATGCGGACGACGCGCCGCGCACCGCGATGGCGCAGGCCACGCCCGAACCGGCCGCGCAGGATACGCCCGCGCCGGAAGTGACGGACGAGCCGGCGGCAACCGAATAAACCATTCAGAAAGCGATTCCGCGTGCGAACGGGATCGCTTTCTGCGCTGTAAAGGAGAATGACCATGCCCAAACCGATCGTTGCGCTGATTTACGACTTCGACAAGACGCTTTCTCCGAAGGACATGCAGGAATATTCGTTTCTGCCGGGCATTCGCGTGGATCCGGATCAGTTCTGGGGCCTCTGCCGCGATTTTGCGGAGGAGCACCAGATGGACGGCGTGCTGACATACATGTATCTGATGAAGAAAATGGCGCAGGGGGAACTGGATCTTTCGCGCGAAAAGCTGAACGAGCTCGGGCGCGACGTGGGCTTTTTCCCGGGCGTGGAGAGCTGGTTTGAGCGAATCAACCGAATCGGCGAGGAAAGCGGCGTACAGGTCGAGCATTACATCATTTCGTCGGGGCTGACGGACATCATTCGCGGCTCGGCGATCGGCGATCAGTTCAAGGCGATCTTTGCCGCGTCGTTTTGCTATGATGCGGCGGGGCAGCCGGTCTGGCCGTCGATGACGGTGAATTACACGAACAAGACGCAATACCTGTTTCGAATCAACAAGGGCATTCTGGACGTGACGAACGATCGCGATTTGAACGCGTACACGCCCGAATACATGCGCCGTGTGCCGTTTACGAACATGATTTACATCGGCGACGGCCTGACCGACGTGCCCTGCATGAAGATGACGAAGCAGAAGGGCGGCTATTCGATCGTGGTGCACGCGCCGGGAAAGACCGAAACGGCGGACGACATGCTGCTGCAGGGCCGCGCGGACTTTTCCTGCGAGGCCGATTACCGCGAGGGCAGCGAGATCGAGCAGGTGGTTACGCTGCTGATGCGCCGCATTCTGGCCACCAGCGACCTGTCCTATTACCACGCGAGGCAGATTCAGAAGGCGCACGCGCGGCGCGGCGAGCAGACGCCGCTGAATATTCCGCTGCGCGGCGGCCTGATGGAGGAAGCGCCGGAATAAAACCAAACCGCCCGCCGCAATCCCATTTCGCGGCGGGCGGTTTGTATTGGGGGAGAATCAATACTCAATGATCGAGCCGGGCATGGCCCAATCGACGGGGATGGAGAGGCGTTTGCGCGCTTCCTCGAGCGCGGCGGCGCGCTTCGGCTCGTAGGTATGGGTGAGCAGCAGATGGCCGACCTGCGCCTCGGTCGCGACGCGAGAGGCCTCGATCGCACTGGAATGGCGGCAGGTGGTATCCGCGATCGGCGGAACCGGGCCCGCACCAAACGACGCTTCATGCACGAGCAGATCGACGTGATCGAAGAATTTGCCGAATTCGCTGCGGTATTTCGTGTCGCCGGTCAGGCCGACGGTCGATCCGGTTTCGCGATCGGTGAAGCGATAGCAGAGGCCGGGCACCGCGTGATCGGAATTCATGATGTCCACATGGTAGCGCGGGTGCTCATAGGTGCATTCGCCCTCGAGCTCGACCAGCTTCGGCATTTTTGCGACGGCCTGATTCAGATCCTTCGGCTGATCGAACACGATTTGCAGCGCGAGCTCGACCGCGCGGCGCAGCATCGCCCGATGACCCACGATGGTGAGGCCGCTCAAATCGCCCGAGCGATGCTCGGCCGCCATGCGCACCTGCCAGTAATGCAGAATCGGCGCGAGACCCAGGCAGTGATCGGCGTGCAGGTGCGTAAAGAAGATCGTATTGACGTTCAGGGGATCGATTCCGGCATTCAGCATTTGCAGAATGCCGCTGGAGCACGCGTCGATCAGCGCGCAATCGCCGAGCAGGTAGCAGGAATTGTCGTTGTGCGCGGTGACATGCCAATCGGCGGAGCCCAGAACGCGGAGCGTGGATTTCATGATCGTTTCCTCCTATAATCAGGGCGCGGTTCGGAATGGTTTTCCGCCGCGCCGCTTTGTTTATTTTAATACATGTTCCTCCAGATAGACGGCCACGCCGTCCTCCGAATTGCGCCCGGTCACGGCGGTTGCGTGCTCCTTCAGCGCGGGAACGGCGTTGCCCATCGCCACGGCCGTGCCGGCGGCGTCCATGAGCTTTACGTCGTTTCCGCCGTCGCCGAAGGCAATCGCTTCGTCGGGCGAGATTCCCAAATGCGCGCACAGCATTTTTAGCGCCCGACCCTTGTCGGCCAGAATATGCGTGATTTCAAAATTGATACCCAGCGAGGTCGAAATTTCGAAATCGCCGGTCGCGAGCAGCGGCTCGATCGCGCGCTGACGCATATCCTTCGGGCAATCGAACACGCTGAGCTTTTCCAGACACGGCGCGCCGGCGTCGAGGAATTCGTGAATATCGTCCACGACGATGCCCTTGCCCTGGCCCAGATATTCGCGGTGCCACGGCGCCTTCAGCCGCGCGGGCCACTGCAGCCAGCGCTCGCGGTCCATCAGGATATCGTCTTTGACGAACCATTCGGTGAGGCAGCCCGTGGGCTCGACGACCTCCCACGCCTTTCGCGCGAGACGCTCGGGCAGATATGCGGTGAATAGATGCTCGCCGGTCTTCAAATCGATGCAGGAGCCGCCGTTGCTGGTGATCGCGTAATCGAAATCGAGCTCGTCAATCGCCTTCGGCAGCACGCACAGCACGCGGCCGGTGCAGGCGCAGAGCTTGATTCCCTGCGCCTTCAGCGCCTTCAGCGCCGCGCGATTGCGCTCGCTTACGGTAAAATGATCGTCCTCTAGCAGCGTGCCGTCCAGATCCGTGACAAATAATTTGGGGTGAATCATTTATTTCATAGCCGCCTTTGTAAATCCGCTGAGCATGTGCTTCTGGAACAGCGCAAACACGATGAATACCGGAATGACCGAGAGCAGCACGCCCGCCATAATCTGATGGTAGTTGTTGGTGATTTCGCCGCCATAGGACGTGCGCAGCTTCTGGATACCGACGGTGAGCAGATACATGTTCTGCTCCTTGATGATGACCTTCGGCCAGAAATAGTTGTTCCAGCCGCCCATGAACGCCGTCAGCGCGACGGTGATGACCGTGGGCTTGCACATCGGCACCATGATGCGGAAGATCGTTCCGAATTTGCCCATGCCGTCGACATGCGCGGCTTCGATGTAGCTGTCGTCGATCGTCATGAACGCCTGGCGGAGCAGGAAGATCGTGTAGGACGACACGCATCCGGCGATCCAGATGCCCCAGTAGCTGTTCATCAGGCCCACGCGGGCGATGACGATGTACAGCGGGATGAACGTGACCTGCAGCGGAATCATCATTGCGCCCAGCACGATGATGAACAGCAGGTGCTTGCCATGGAAGCGGCCCTTCGAGAACGCGTACGCCGCCATGATGCCTAAGACCAGCTCGCTGGCCATCTGCATCGCGGTGACGACCGCGGTATTGAGCATATACCGGAAGAACGGCACGCTGTCGACGACGTATTTAAAGTTCTGGAACTGCATTTTCGCCGGCCAGAACACGAGCTTTGCGCCCATCGTTTCCGCCTCGGTTTTCAGCGCCGTGGAGACCATCCAGAACAGCGGGAAGACCATGATTACCGTAATGATCACGGCCAGAATCGTGCGGATGACCGTGCCGACCGTCAGCGGCGCGCGCAGCTGGCGGGGATAAGTTTTCTTTGCCATTTCGCTCGCCTCCTTATGCCTCGTAGTGGACGTTCTTGTTCGTGATGCGCATCGTGGACGCCGTGATGATCAGCAGGATCACGAAGAACAGCAGCGCAACCACGCTCGCGCGATCCAGACGGTTGTCGTCAAACGCCAGACGGTAGATATAGTAAACCATAACCTCCGTCTTCTGGCGCGGGCCGCCGCCGGTCATGACGTCGACCGACTGATAGACCTTCATGGAGCTGATGAACGTGGTGATGAACAGGAACAAAGTCGTCGGCGAAAGCAGAGGCAGCGTGATATAGCGGAACTGCTGCACGCCGGTCGCGCCGTCGAGCGAGGAGGCCTCGTAGTAATCCTTCGAGATGCCCAGCAGCGCGGAGAGGTAAATCATCATGCAATAGCCGACGCCGTGCCAGCCGGTCAGAATCAGAATCGTGACCAGTGCCATGTTGCCGTCGCCGAGCCAGTTGATGTGGTTCGTGACGCCGACCCACTCCAGCATGCGGTTGATTACGCCGTAATCGGTGTTGAACATCCACAGGAAGATGATGCCGCATGTGGACATCGCGATATAGCGCGGCATGAAGATCAGCGCGCGCATCGCGGCGAACGGCTTGGTCAGGCGCTTGAACAGGTGCGCCAGTGCAAGGCCGAGGCCCAGGTCGATCAGGATGTTGAAGAACGTGTAGATGAACGTGACCTTCATCGAATTGCCGAGGTATTTCACCGAGGTCTTCGCCGTGAACAGCCACTGCCAGTTCTTCATGCCGACGTAGGAGTATTCGCGGCTGGTCAGGCGCCAGTCGGTGAAGCTGATGCGGATCAGCTCGGCGATCGGATAATACGTGATCAGCACCAGCAGCAGCACCGCCGGCAGCGCCATCAGGAAATCCGACCAGTAATAACGTTCCGGACGCAGCGTAATCGTGCGATTGCCGACGGTCATGCTGCGCCCTTTCTTGTGTTTGAACATGGTTTTCAACTCCTTGAGCATTCTTGGCGCGATATTCGCCCAGAGCTCGTGCATCGATTTGCCGATTCACGAGCTCCAAACGACATTTCACGAAAAGTCCGGAGACGGTTGCCCGTCTCCAGACCTTGAATCGAGATTGCGGTTTGAATTACGCGTCCGCCAGCGTGTCGTTGATTTCCTCGCACATGGCTTCCCAGGAGGATTCAACGTCTTCGCCATTGACCATGATGTCAACCATGTAGTTCTCGAAGATGTCGCCGCACTTGTCGAACAGGGGGTGCTTCGTCTTCGCAACATAGCTGTTCAGGTCGATCACGGCCGTCTCAGGCAGCTTCTCGAGCAGAGCCGCATACGCCTCGGCGTAGGCCGGATCCGTGGAAGCGGACTGACGGGTGACATAGTAGGAAGAAACGGTCGCCCACTCGAGCTGCTGGGCCGGAGCGGTCAGGTAGGACGCGAGCAGGAACGCCGCGTTCTTCTGCGCCTGGGTGTTGCAATCGCAGCTGGGGATGATCAGCGTCGCGCCGGCAACGAACTGATAGTTCGTCTTGTCCGCGGGCTGGTTCGCCATACCAACTTCGAACGTCAGGCCGTTTTCGCCGGCTTCCGCCTTCGCCTTATAGGAGGCGTACAGGGAAGAGGTGTACAGCAGGGAGGCGGTCTCGCCGGAGGTGAAGTCGAGCATCATGGTGTTGCCGACGTCGGTGTTGATCCACTTGATGTAGCCCGCGTCCACCCACTCGCGCAGCTGCTTGGCGAGGTTCAGCGCCTCTTCGCAGTCCAGGCCGGTGGTGTTGGTCTCGGTGTCGATCATGTACGCGCCGACGTTGCAGAACATGCAGTAGAAGTACGCGTTATCCGTGCCGTGCACTTCCAGAACGGTCTTGCCGGTGGCGTCGTAAACGGTCTTCAGGAAGTCGCCCATCTCGGACAGCTGGGTCGGGAAGGTCACGCCCAGATCGTTCAGCAGGGTCTTGTTGTAATAGAAGACCTGGCCGGACTGGCCGAAGGGCAGCGCGGTCTGCATGCCGTCGTTGTTCATGGCGGCGGTCATGCCCGGGTAGAAGTCGTCGAAGTTGATCGCATCCGGGAACGCCGCGATGTAATCATTCAGATCCTCAACCACGTGATCGGTCGCGTAGCTGGTCAGACGCGGAACGTTGATGACACACAGCGCCGGAACGCCGACGCCCGCCGCGCTCGCGCTGGCAAGTTCCGTGTGGATGTCGTTGTAGCCGCCGATGTACTGGGCGTTGACCTTGATGTAGGGGTACTCGGTCTGGAACGCCTCGATCTGCTTCGTCAGAACCGCTTCGTTATCGCCGTTGAACGAATGCCAGAAGGTGATTTCGGTGGTCGTGTCGGTCGGGATGGTGGGGTCGATCTCGGCAAACGCCGCGCCCGTCAGGAGCATCAGCGCCGCGAGAACCAGAGCAAGCAGCTTTTTCATTGGGTGTTCTCTCCTTATCCTATTATTTCCGCTCCGCAGGGGAGCGGTTGGGAGCTTTGTGCGGGGGATTAAATATTTAGCGAAAACCGCATTCAATCATCCCATCAGATAACATTATAGGCGATAAAAGCCCCGTTGTCAACTGTTTATGGGTGCTTTTTGATGCAATTTGTGAAGTTGTGCAATTCAAAATCTCAAACTGGGCTAAAAATTTAGCGAACGGATATTGATTTTTGAATGGAAATGTGTATAATATTAAATACACAATCGGGTTGAGGAGGAAAGAGGCGTATGGCGGGCCGCGGAAAATGCACGTTGAACGATATCGCGCGCGAGGCGAACGTATCGCCGGCGACGGTATCGATGATCCTGCGCGGAACGCCGGGAATGCGCTTTTCCGAAGAGACCGTTCAGCGCGTCAATGACGCGGCGGAAACGCTGGGATATCGCAAAACGGCGGCGAAGGGCATGTTTGAGCGGCCGACGATCGCCGTGATCGTGCCGTATATCACCGGCGGGTACTATGCGTTCATCGCGCAGTCGATTACCCAGCAGGCCAACGAGCGGGGAATGGACACGCTGGTTCTGGAAACGCATCGCGACGCCGCGCGCGAAGAGCGAATGCTTTCGTCGCTCGTGCGCATGGGCGTGGCGGGCGCGATCTTTACCGCGCGGCCGATCAACGAGCGGCTGACGATTTCCACGGCGCGCAGGCTTCCGCTGGTGATCATTTCCAACCGCAAAAACGATGCGGAGCTGGATCTGGTGACGACGGACGACCATCGCGTGGGCGTGATGATCGCGGATCATCTGCTTTCGCTGGGGCATCGCAACGTCGCGTTTGTGGAAATCGGGCGGCAATGGCAGGGCATACCGATCAGCCAGCGGCTGGTGGGCGTGCAGGAGCGGTTCCGCGAGTTTCCGGGAGCGCGGCTGACGGTGTATTCGATGGTCGCGCCGAACACGCTTCGGCCGGGGTCGTTTATCGAGACGCGCGAAATGGCGCGGAAGACGGCCGAGGAATGCCTGAAGGATCCGCAGCTCACGGCGTTTATCTGCATTTCGGACTATTGCGCCTATGGCGTAATGGACGCGCTGGCGGAGCGCGGGCTGCGCGTGCCGGAGGATTACAGCGTATGCGGTCTGGACGACATGTTTCCGTCGAGCCTGCCGGGCGTGGCGCTGACGTCGATCGACCGGCACCCGGTGGAAATCGGGGTCAGCAGCTTTGAACTGCTCTGGCAGCGAATCTGTTCGGCGGGCGATCCGCCGCGCACGCACGTCACGCGCGTGGAATACCTGAGCAACCTGATTGATCGCGGCTCGTGCGCGGCGCCGCGGCAGGGAGAACTCGCGCCGGAAGGGCGCAGAATCGAGGAAGGAATATGAATACGATCAAGGTCAACGCGGGAAAGACGCTGATGGTCGCGCATCGCGGCATGAGCGGCATTGAAAAGGAAAACACGCATGCGGCGTTCGTCGCGGCGGGCAATCGCAGTCACTACGGCATCGAGACCGACGTGCACGTGACGCTGGACGGCAAATTCGTCTGCATTCACGACGACACGACCGGCCGCGTGGCGATCGACAACCTGACGGTGGAGGAAAGCACGTTCGACACGCTGCGGAATCTGCTGCTTTGCGACACGAACGGCGAAAAGGGCCGCACCGATCTGCGAATCCCGACGCTGCAGGAATACATTCAGATCTGCAAAAAGTACGGAAAGACCAGCGTTCTGGAGCTGAAGAACCATTTCACGCCCGAAAACGTGGTGCGGATCATCGACATCATCAAGGGCGAGGGCTATCTCGACCACGTGATTTTCATCTCGTTTGATTATGAAAACATGCTCACGATTCGCCGCCTGCTGCCCGAGCAACCCGCACAGTTCCTGACGAAGGAAATTGACGATGCGCTGATTCAGAATCTGGAGCAGAATCATCTGGGCCTGGACGTAAAGCACGTTGCGCTCACGAAGGAAAACATCGGGCAGCTGCACGCGCACGGAATCGAGGTCAACTGCTGGACGGTCGACGATCCCGCCCGCGCCGAAGAGCTGATTTCGTGGGGCGTGGATTACATTACCAGCAACATCCTTGAGGCAGAGTGACGCCGCGGCTGATCGGGACGATAGTCTGCGGTTCTCTGGCAAAATGGAATAAATAGAACGATCGCATTGTCATGGCGGCAATGCGATCGTTCTTTATGAGATGGATTAGCGGCCTTCGAGAATATTGGACGTGATGAAGTCTACGCCCCAGGAGATCAGGTCTTCCGCGCGCTTCGGATCGTCGACCGTCCAGCAATTGACGACGATGCCGCGGGAGTGCATGTAGGCGATGTTCTCCTTCGTGAGCGCTTCGTGGTGGATGTCCAGATCGAGGCGCTCGCAGACGAGCCTGTCGACCAGTTCCTCGGAGTATTTCGAGGTCAGGAACTGCGCGCGCTGTTTGGGCAGCAGGCGGCGGAGGGTGAGCATGTTCTCGATATCAAACGAGATGAAGATCACGTTTCCGAGGTAGCCCTCCTTGCTGATGATCTCGTTGATGCGGATGATGTCTTCCTCCGGGAAATGGTTCTTCAGCTCCAGCACCGCGATCTTATCGTATTTTTTGCAGATCTGGATGTATTCCTGCAGCGTGGGGATTCGCAGATCGGTGCGGCCCTTTTTGCCGTCGATATCGGTCAGAAGGAGATTGCGCAGCGTGTCGAACGTGCTTTCCTCAATGACCATGTTGTCGATCGCAACGCGGCCGGTCGTGTCGTCGTGGAAGCAGACGTATTTGCCGTCGATCGTGCGATGCACGTCGGTTTCGATGCCGTAGTGGCTGCGATTGCCGGCGGCGACGAACGCCGCGTGCGTGTTTTCCTTTTCAATGCCGCTCATGCCGCGATGCGCGACCATCAGCGTTTTGCCCGCGTTGACCTTGATCGTATCCATTGTCTGTTCCTCCTTAAATGGATTCCTGCCCGTCAGGGGGGATTTATTCCGCCTCGCGCATGAACGCGGCGTAGGCCTTGACCGCCTCGTAGAGGTCGGCCTTATTGATGATTTCCTCCGGCGCGTGCATCGAAAGCACCGCAACGCCGCTGTCGATGACCTCCATGCCGTAGAGCGCGCAGATATACGCGATCGTTCCGCCGCCGCCGACGTCGACCTTGCCGAGCTCCGCGGTCTGCCAGGAGACGGAATTGTCGTCCATGATGCGGCGGAGCTTGCCGAGGTATTCGGCGTTCGCGTCGTTCGAGCCGGATTTGCCGCGCGAGCCGGTGAATTTGTTGAAGCACACGCCATGGCCGAGAATCGCCGCATTTTTCTTTTCAAATGCGGACGCATACAGCGGATCGTAGCCGGCGCTTACGTCGCACGACAGCATTCTCGACGCGGCGAGCGCGCGGCGCAGGCGCAGATCGCCCGATTCGCCGGCCAGCTCCATCAGCTCCGCCATTGCGTTTTCGAAATAGCGCGCGCGCATGCCGGTCGCGCCCACGCTGCCGATTTCCTCCTTGTCGACCAGCAGGCAGCAGCTGGTGTGCTTCGGAATGTCGGTCAGCGAGAGAATCGCCTCGATCGACGCATAGGCGCACACGCGGTCGTCGTGGCCGTAGCCGAGGATCATGCTGCGGTCGAGGCCGAATTCGCGGCATTTGCCGGCGGGCACGGCTTCGATTTCGGCGGAAAGCATGTCTTCCTCGTCGATATCGTATTTGTCCTTCAGGATCTTCAGAAGCGCGGCCTTGACCGGCTCCTTTTCCTCGCCCGCGAGCGGACGGCCGCAGAGGATGATGTCCAGATCCTCGCCGCCGATGACCTCGGAGGCCTTCTTCGCCATCTGATCCTGCGCGAGGTGAATCAGCAGGTCGGACACGCCGACCACGGGATCGTTCTCGTCCTCGCCGATGGTGAGGTGAATGACCGTGCCGTCCTTCTTGACGACCACGCCGTGCAGCGCGAGCGCGCGGGCGACCCACTGGTATTTCTTGATGCCGCCGTAATAGTGCGTGTCGGCATAGGCGAGGCCCTCGGATTCGTAGAACGGATTCTGCTTAATGTCGATGCGCGGGGAATCGATGTGCGCGCCGACGATGTTCACGCCCTTCTCCAGCGGGCTTTCGCCGATATGGAACAGCATGATCGCCTTGCCCATGACGGCGGAGTAAATCCGCTCGCCCGCGCGCAGCTTTTCGCCGGAGCGAATGCGATCCTCGAGGGAGACGTAGCCCGCGCCGCGCGCGATTTCGATCGTGCGGGTCACGCACTCGCGCTCGGTCTTGCCGGCGTTCAGATAATCGCGATAGCGGCGGCTGAGCGCCTCCAGCGCGTTCAGAGCGGATTCATCGTAGGTATTCCATGCAACGGGTCTTTCCATGATCGTGTTCCTCCGTAAAATACAATTGCTTCCAATAATGATTATAGTGGCGCAGGCGGCGGATGTCAACAACAAAAGCCCCTTCCTTTTCGGAAGAGGCTCAGACTGTCAAAAAACCCCGGAGAGCTCGAGAGGGCCGCAGCCCTCTCGAACTTAAAATCGAGCCCAGCGGCGTGTACGGTGGGCGCGGGGCTATTTTATCGCAGGGAAATCCCATTTCCCGGAGAGAAAATAGCTACTTTGCAAATCCCGCGCCCGGGGATTCCGCAGGAATCCTAGCGGGATTTGGTGGGGGTGGCAGTGGCGGGGGAGCTTGCTCCCCCGTCCACCAGCTTGTCAAAAAGACTTTTTTGGCAAGCTGAAGCCCCTTCCTTTTCGGAAGAGGCTTGCGGGAATTGGAAAATTACTTCGCCATCGTGATGTGCGCGGAGGCTTCCTTGAGCATGTCGAGCATCGCGTCGACGTCGCCGAATTCCTCTTCGCTGTCGCAGGTGTTGGATGCGGACAGGATCACGCTGGTGTCCTTAATCTCGGCCGGCAGGTAGAGATAGACGTTCTGGGAATACTTCGTGGTGGCCTCGCCGCCCTCTTCCTCCGCGGGAACCTCGGAGGAGTAGTTCATCGTGTACCAGTAGCCCTGAACGCCGTTTACATCGCAGGTCTGCAGCTCGTCGGACTGGGCCAGCACGTTCAGCTGGGACGTAACCACGCCGCTCTGGATGTTCGAAAACGCCTTTTCGGCCAGCGCCTTGTATTCGTTCGCGCTGGACAGCGCCACATACGTGTCTGCAACGGCGTTCTGCTCGTCGTCGGCCTTGAACGTCAGGTTGGTGGACAGATTCAGCGAGGAGAGGTGATCGCTCTTTTCAAAGGAATAGCCCTCGGCCGGGTCGACCTCGGCGATCTTGCGGTACTTCGGATGCGAGGAGGTGCCGACGTTCAGAACCAGCCAGTTGTCTTCCACGCCCTGCAGCGCGCCGTCCTTGACCTTGATCAGGTGGCGGGCCTCAATGGCGTCGGGCAGGATGATAATTGCGGCGATGGCGAGCACGAGCACGACGGCCGCGATGATCAGCGTCTTCAGTTCCCCCTTGGAAAAACCCTTTTGCTCGGTTTTGTACGTGCGGTAGCCCTTGGAACGGGCGCTCTTCTTGGACATGTTGTAGCGACTTCCTTTCATGTTAAAGTGTCTGTTCCTATTCTAACACAAAAGAAGGCGTTTGTCACTATAAATTATCGGTTTTTGCGCCCTTTCAGAATGGGGGAGAGCGGTTTGTAGATTGCGAACGCCATCGCCGTGGACAGAAGCGCCTTGACGAGCGTGAACGGAATGTTGAATTCAATCAGCGCGCGCAGGAGACTGTCCACGCCCGGATCGATCGCGCGGTACATGGCGAGGATCGTTTCCATCGGCAGAAACGCCGTATAGACCGGATAAACCAGAAAATAGTTGATCGGAAGACTCATCAGCGCCATGCAGACCGCGCCGGTGAGCGCGCCGATAAACGCCCGCGCGCGCGTCTTTTTGCTGCGATAAATCAATCCCGCCGGCAGCACGAAGCACACGCCGAGCAGGAAATTGCTCAGCTCGCCGACGCAGCCGGTGGTGGTAAACAGCGCGTTGACCAGATTTTTGACCAGGCAGACCAGCATGCCGCTCACCGGGCCGAACGCATACGCGGCCAGCAGCGCGGGCAGCTCCGAAAAATCGAGCTTTAAAAAGCTCGGCGCGAGCGGAATCGAGAACGAGACGAACATCAGCACCGTCGCGACCGCGGACAGCATGCCCACGACGGTAATTTTACGGGTATTCAGCTTGGAATTGCGCATTTTTCTCCCTTTGGAGATATGGGTGGATTTGGGGATACCCCCGACCATATCTTCTTCCATCCGGACTGTACCGTCGGTACGGGAATTTCACCCGTTCAGCTTCTTCGCTCGCGGACTGTCACCGCCGGTCGGGAATTGCACCCTGCCCTGAAGACGTATTCGTTATACCCCATGCGCGCACGGGCTGTCAAGATTCGGCGCGTTAAATTCGCGCGGGCGGTTGACATTGATTGCGCATGCGGGTAAACTAGACAAAGATGAGTACGCGAGGTGCGTTTATGAAGAAGATTGCGCTTCTGGCGACGGGCGGGACGATCGCCAGCATTCACAGCCCGTCCGGACTGGTTCCGGGCGTTTCGGCGCGGGAGCTGATCGATCGGGTGCCCGGGCTT
This sequence comes from uncultured Clostridia bacterium, assembly GCA_934663595.1. Classification (GTDB taxonomy): domain Bacteria; phylum Bacillota; class Clostridia; order Christensenellales; family Aristaeellaceae; genus Faecivicinus. The sequence goes on from CAKUKM010000015.1 coordinate 15,438, forward strand.
TCCGAGGCCGCGGAGATCGCGGCCCGCGATGTGTTTTCGCTGGATTCCAGCAATATTCAGCCCGAGGAATGGCGCGTTTTGGCGCGCGCGGCGTTCGACGCGCTTTCGGAATGCGACGGCGCGGTGATTACCCACGGCACAGACACGATGGCCTATTCGGCCGCGGCGCTTTCGTTTATGCTGCATGCGCCGCGCGGGCCGGTGGTGTTTACCGGATCGCAGCTGCCGCTGAACCACCCGCTTTCGGATGCGGACAGCAATCTGCGCGAGGCGGTCGAGGTTGCGCGAACGGCGCCGCCGGGCGTGTATGTGGCGTTCAATCACAAGATCATTCACGGCGCGCGCGCGGTCAAGCTCCGGACCACGAGCTTCGATGCGTTCGACAGCGTAAACGCGCTGCCGGTGGGCTTTCTGGACGCGGAGGGCGCGCATTACCGGATCGACACAACGGCGGCGCGCGGCGAGCCGGCGCTGCTGGACGAGCTGGATCCGCGGGTGTTTTTGCTGAAGCTGATGCCGGGAACCGCGCCGGAGATCTTCGACTGGATCGCCGAATCGGGCATGCGCGGCGTGGTGCTGGAGGCGTTCGGGCTGGGCGGACTGCATTACATTCGCAGAAACCTGGTCGACAAGCTGAAGATGCTCGGCGAGCGCGGCGTATGCACGCTGGTGACGACGCAGTGCCTGTATGAAAAGACGAACTTCAATATCTATGAGGTCGGCCGGAACGTGCTTTCCGACCGGGTATTCAGCGCGCGCGACATGACCAGCGAGGCGGCGGTCGCGAAGCTGATGTGGGTGCTGGGCGATCCGGAAAAGCGGATGAAGCTGATTGAGAAAAACGTGTGCGGCGAGATGCAGGGAGCGGGAAAGTAAATGAACAGAAGAGCGAAGGGTGCGCTGCTGGTGGCGCTGGGGGCGATCTGCTGGAGCTTCGGCGGCGTGCTGGGCAAATGGAGCGCGTGGAATTCGATCACGGTTAACGGCTTTCGATCGCTGTTTGGGGCGATTGTGTTCATGGCGCTGTCGAAAAAGACGCGCGTTCCGATGACGAAGGGCAATGTGCTGGGCGCGATCGGCGTAACGGGCACGTCGCTTTTGTACATGGCGGCGAATAAGCTGACCAGCGCGGCGAACGCGATCGTATTGCAATATGCGATGCCGGTGTTCCTGGTGCTGTTCTGCTGGCTGATTTACAAGCAGAAGCCGTCGCGCGCGAATGTAATTACGGTGCTGTGCGTGCTGGCGGGCGTGGTGCTGTGCTCGTGGAACGGGTTGACCGGCGGCGGCAATCCGCTGGGCGATTTCCTCGGCATTCTGGCGGCGGTCACGTTTACGCTGGTGTTTTTCTGCTCGAGGATGCCGGGAGCGAACGCCGTGGAGTATTCGCTGCTGGGCTGCCTGTTCGGCATACCGTTTTGCCTGAGCGCGATCTGGGATCCGGCGTTTTCGTTTGCGCCCGCGCAGCTGCTGGCGGTATTTGCGATGGGCGTTTCGCTCGCGCTGGGATATTATTTGATTTCCGTCGGCATGCAGAAGACCGAGCCGATCACCGCGGCGATTCTCGCCAACCTCGAGCCGGTGCTGAACCCGGTATGGGTATATCTGTTCCTGGGCGAAAATCCGGGGACACTGAGCATTCTGGGCGCGGCGATCGTGCTGATTGCGGCTACGGTTTATTCCATCATGGGGGTAAAGAACATTGGAAACGCTTGAGGAGATCATTCGCACCGTTCCGGCGGCAAAGCAGGCGTCGCGCTACGAGCGCATGCTGGACGCTTCGTCCGGCGCGCCGCGGCTTCTGTTTATCGGCAATTCGGTCACGTGGCACGGGCCGAAGGAGGACATCGGCTGGACGGGCGATTGGGGCATGGCCGCGTCGAGCGCCGAAAAGGATTACGCGCATCTGGTGCTGAGCGCCGTGCGCGCGCGCTGGCCCGAGGCGTCGGGCATGATATTGCAGGGCGCGACCTGGGAGCGGAATCTCGAGATCGATTGCGCGCAGGAATTTCCCGGCGCGCGCGATTATCGCGCCGATGCGATTGTGTTTACCCTCTGCGCCAACACGCCGGCGGAGGGCTTTGATTCCGAGGCGTTTGTCGCCGGGATGGAGCGGCTGATCGGCTATGCGGCCGGGGCGGGCGAGCGGCCGATCGTGCTGGCGGCGACCGATTTCTTTGGCGACAAAAACAAATCCGCGGCGATCGAGGCGTATGCGAAGAAGCATGCGGCCATACTGGTTCCGCTGCTGGATCTGGGCGCAAAGGCGGAGAATCGCGCGCTTGGCCTGTTTGCGCATGAGGGCGTGGCGAATCATCCGGGGGATGCGGGAATGCGCGCGATTGCGGATCGCATTCTGGAAAAGCTTCTGCCCGCGCTGGAGGCGAGAATGGCGTAAAAATGCGCCCGCAGCTGCCTTAAAAAGCGAAGCTGCGGGCGCATTTTTATTTACCATTGGGGAATGACATAGGGCGAGGAGAACGCGCGGCGGCCGCTTTCATCGGTCAGCACGCAGCGCACGAAGCGATCGCTTCCGGCGGAGAAATAGCTTTCGCCGCGGCTGAAGCGATAGACGGTTTCGGTTTCCTCGGGGTTGATGCGGCAGCGATTGCCCACCCAATAGGCGTTGGACAGGAAGGTGCAGCGCGCGGCGGGCGAATGGCGAACGATCATCGCGTCGTCGGTGACCTCGAGCTCGTAAATGCGCGGGCCCTGGCTGGCATAAAACCGGCCGGCGCGCAGCGCATCCAGAATGGCGGGCACGGTCAGTTCGTCGGCCTGCAGCATGATATAGGACACGCAATGCTCGCCCTGATAGAAATGCGAATCGTCCGAGGCGACGAAGTAAAACGGCTTTCCGTTTGCGCATGTCACGTCCAGAATGCCGGAGGAATCCGCGCGCGGCGCGTTGAACGGCTCGCCCGAAACGGTGTTGTAAACCTCGGCCAGATGCACGTCGGTCAGGCTCTTCAGGAAATCCGGCGTATTCAGGCTCCAAGCGGGATGCGCGGCGACCGGAACGCCGCCGCAGGCATTCACGCGGCGAATGACCTCGGTGTGAGGCATGCCGCGCTCGATGCCCTGCGCGTCCTCCGCGCGCCGAAACAGGCTGACCAGATGCAGCACCTGCGTATCGAACGTAAAATCATATTCCACGCCGGGAAGCACGAGCATGTTTTCGTATTTCGCTTCGCTGCCGACCTTCCAGTGATCGGTCAGCGCCAGAAAATCATAGCCGTTTGCGGCGTACAGGGCCATGACGTCCTCGGGCGATTTGCGGCCGTCGCTCCGCGTGGTGTGCGTGTGGAGATTTCCCTTGTAGAATCGTTTTTGTGCGTCCAGCAGTTTCATAATTGGCCTCCTTTGGTATTCAGTCCCGCATAGATCAGATCGCGGATCCGCGGGTGAAAGTCGGTGTAGGCGCGGCCCATGCCCAGCACGTGCGCGGCGAAAAACGCGGAAAGGCCGTTTTGCGGGTCGATCAGCACATATGCGCCCGCCGCGCCGTCCCAGCCGAATTCGCCGATCGGGCTTTCGGAATAGCGATTGTACACCAGCGTGCGCACGCCCAGGCCATAGCCATAGCCGATGCGGCGGAAGGAATCGAAATCCCTTCGCGCGGCACCGTGCTGCTGGTTTTCGCGCAGCCGATCGATTGATTCGGGCTGCAGAATGCGATTTCCCGATCTTCCGCCGCCGCCGCAGGCGAGCGCGTCCGCGAGGAGAATATAGCCGTCCACATTGCCGAACAGCCCTGCGCCGCCGCTTTCATAGCGATCGCTCAGGCAATAGGGATTGCTGCGGTTGTCCTCCTGAATCGGGTTTTCGCGCGCGTCCCAGCGATAGCGCGCGGCGAGTGCGGCCTTTTCGGCTTCGGTCGGGTGCAGCGTGAGCGTATGAATACCGAGCGGTTCAAAAACGCTTTCGCGCAGATATTCGCCGTACGACCGGCCCGAGGCGACCTCGATCACCGCGGCCACAACGTCGTGGCACAGGCTGTAGAGATAGCGCGCGCCGGGATCGAACTGCAGCGGCTGCTGCGCGAGCGCGTCGACAATCTGCCGCGTGGTCGCGTTTTTTCGGTATTTGCGCAGGCATTCGGCGACCGGCGGCGCGGCGAGATCGTAATTCAATCCGCCCTGCATCGCCATCAGATGGCGAATCGTGAGCGTCGTGCGCGCGGGCCGGACAGAATCGCCGTCGCGCACGGTGAGATTCCGATAGGCCGGCAGGTATTCGTATACCGGGTCGTCCAGATGCATTTTGCCGCGCTCGATCAGCTGCATGGCGCAGGTCATGGTAAATACCTTCGTGGCGGAATAGAACCAGTAGTTTTCATTTCCGCGCATGGGCGTTCCCGGCGCGCTTTCGCCGGAGACGTGGCGGAAAATTTCGCGATGGTTCTGCCAGACGGTCAGATCGCAGCCCGGAACGCCCAGCCCGGGAAGCGAATCGAGATAATCCTTCAGCAATTCAAAATTCATCCGCGCGCCTCCACATCGTCGAACAGCCCGTCCACATGCTCGCAAACGCTGTTTTCGCAGCCGATCGTCGCGCTGGCGAGCCGGGTTCCGACGCGCACGGCCTGGCCGAGCGTAAAGCCGCGGTTCAGCGCCATGACGGAGCCGGAGAAGAATGCGTCGCCCGCGCCGGTGGAATCGACCATGCTGGTCGGAATAGCCGGACAATGGCCGCTTTCGCCGGTGCTCGCGTCGAAGAACACTGCGCCGTGAACGCCCATGGTGACGACCATTTTCTGAATGCCGAGGCGGTACATGTTCTCCGGCATCCGGGAGAGTACCTCGCGCGGCGCGCTTTCGGAGAAATTCATGCGGAACAGACGACCGGCCTCGATTTCATTGCAGAAGAAGCAGCTCACGCTGCGCAGATAGTCCGGGTGCGCGAGAATGACCTCCATGTTGGCCACGATCGCATACACCGGCTTTTTCAGCTTTCGCGCGGCGCGGAGCACGCTTTCGGCGATGTGCGCAGACATGTCGATTTCCAGAATCACCGCGTCGACGGACTGCAGGATCGATTCGATGTGCGCGTCGACGTATTCCTCCAGCGCGTGGAACTCCGGCTGATGCGAAATCGATCCGGCCAGATCGCCGTTGGAATCCAGAATCGCCATCCATATGCCCATGCCGCTTTCGCTGAAGAGCGTGTGCGTAAGATCCACGCCCAGCTCGGAGAGATGTTCGCGCACGTCGCGACCGAGCGCCGTGGAATCGGTCATGCTGATGAACATCGACTTTTCACCCTGCCGGGCGAACGTCTCGCAGACGTTGCGGCACACGCCGCCGTGCACGATGCGCACATGGCCCACGTTGCGCCCGGTCGGGACGTATTTCACCAGAGAAAAGCCCTTGACGTCGACGAATACTGCGCCGATGATGGCGGTTACGAACATGGGGTCTCCCTCCTTAAATCAAGCGAGCGCTTCCAGCGGCCGGAATAATAGCGGATGCCGAGCAGTATGGCGCGCGAAACATTGTCCGCGACCATGCAGAGCCATACGGCGGTCAGCCCCAGATGGAATCCGCGCAGGCAGAGCAGCGTTCCGCCGATGCGCGCGATCCACATCGTTGCCAGCGCCACGGCGAACGGGTATTTCGTCTGCCCCACGCCGTGATACACGCCCTCGAAGATGATCATTGCGCCGTAGAGCGGCTCGGAGCAGGCGACGATGCGCAGAATCCTGCCGCCGGATTCGATGACCGCGCGGTCGGCGGTGAAGATCGACATCATCGCCTCCGGGAACAGGAACAGCACGCTTCCGGTAATCGTCATCAGCAGCACGCTGATGGCCAGCACCATCCGGGACACGCGATCGAGCTTTTTTTCGTCCCTTTCGCCCAGCGCCAGGCCCGAAAGCGTGGAGGCCGCCGCCTGCATGCCGTAGCCGGGAATGTAAAACGCCTGCTCGGCCGTGAGCGCCAGCGAATGCGTGGCCAGTGCGGTTTTGCCCAGCGCCGTGACCTGCGCGGAGAACACGACCTGGCCGGTAAATACGCCCAGATTCTGAAGCGCCACCGGAAGGCCGACGCGCACGCATTCGAGCATGGTTTTGCCGTCCCACAGCTCGCGCTTTGCGCGGATCTCCAGCTTCCGGGGCGTGAGCAGCGCGCTTTTCAGAACGCTCCTGAGCATCATGCAGCCGCTGAATACCACGGAAATGGCCGTAGCGATCGCCGCGCCCGCCACGCCCCAGCCGAAGCCCGGCAGCGTAAACGAAAGCCCCAGCAGCGCAACCCGGCGCGTCGGGAAAATCAGAAACAGATTCAGAACGATGTTGATCAGATTCATGCCGAGATTGACCAGCATCGGCGTGCGCGCGTCGCCCGAGGCTCGCAGCGCGCTTCCGAGAATGACCGAAAGCGACCGGAACAGCATCGGCGCGCACACGATTGCGTAATACAGATAGCCCTCCCGGCGAATTTCGGCGTCCGCGTTCAGCCAGCCGGGCAGAAACGGCGCGATCAGCTCGGTGGCCAGCGTGAGAATCGCGCCGCTGATCAGCGCCATCCAGACGGCCTGCATCGCCGCGCTGCGCGTTTTGCACTCGTCCTTTTCGCCCACCGCCTTTGCGATGCACGCCAGCACGCCCACGCCCAGCGCCCAGATCGGCGAATTGGTCAGCCAGGTGACCGTCGTGGTCAGCCCGACCGCGGCCGTCGCCTGCACGCCGAGCCGCCCGACCATGGCTGAATCGGCATATTGAACCACCGTCTGCAGTGCCTGCTCGACCATCGCGGGGCCTGCGAGCACTGCGATCGAGCGCAAAAGCGCCCGTCGTTCCGTCTGTCCGGACAAAAAATCTCCTCCAGTGCGATGAAAAATCGGATGAATGTGATTTGGGAATGGCGCTTTGCGGCGCGAATTCGGATTTAATCGCGGGATGAACCCATTCTGGCAGCGCGCTTTGAGCGCGAATGCGTTTTCTCAGCGCGCGCCGTTCCAGTTCAGATAGCGCTCCTCGAGCGCCTGTGCGGCGGCGGTGAGATCGTAGCCGTTTGCGGAAAGGGCGGCTTCGGCCTCTTTGGCCAGCGCGTTGCGATCGAATTTGGGAAGCGCCTGAATGCGCGCGGCCCAGAGATCTGCGTTCAGCGGCAGAAACTGCGCGGATTTGGAAAATGCGGTTCGGCGCGCAATGCTCTCCGAGAGCAATGTGGGAAGGCCGGCCGCCTGCGCCTCGAGCGCGACGGTGGGGAGTCCCTCATAAAGCGACGGCAGCAGAAACGCGTCCGCGCCCTGCATCAGCGCCGGAATATCGCTGCGAACGCCGGTGAAGGCAATCGGAAGGCCCTTTTCGCGCGCGAGGCGCTCGGTATCCGCGCGCAGCGGGCCGTCGCCGACCATCCAGAGCGCGCAGCTCGGACTCAGCCGCTGCATCAGATCGATGAAAAACAGCGGATTTTTCGCCTCCGAAAAATTGCCGACGTGCAGCAGAATTTGCCGGCCTTCGGCGTTCAGCTCGCGGCGAACGCGCGCGCGCGTCTCTTCGTTCGGGGCGAATGCGCGCGCGTCGATCGCGTTGGGCAGAATTTCAAACGGGCGATTGCGGAACAGCCATTTTCCGGCCTCGTCGCCGCATGCGAGCGCATGCGTATACGCGCGGTTGAACGCGGGGCGCAGCAGCGAATGCAGCATTCTGAACCGGCAGAACGTATTGTGGCTGTGGGCGACGCGCACCTTCGCGCCGCCGCGGCGCGCGGCGATCAGATCGAGCGCGAGCGTGCACGAATTGCCGTGCGCGTGCACGACCGAATAGCCGTTTTGCCGAATCGTTTGGGCGACAAAGCGCATATAGGCGATCGGATTGCGCAGGCGGCTGGGCGCGAGATACAGCCGCGCCCCCATCTTTTTGATCCGCGCCCGGAGCTCCGGATCGGCATGGCAGGCCAGAAAATCCACCTGAACGCGCGAATCCATGCGCTCCGCCATGCGAATCGGGTACAGCGCGAGGCCGTTTGTCGTAAGCGGCACGGTGATCAATTGAAGCACCCTTACCATTTTTCGTCTCCCTCGGTTCGGCGGATGGCCGATTCAAAATCGAACAGGCGATAATTCGACGGGTAATCCGGCATTTCGGGCGCGTATTCCTGATCGCCGAACGCGCGGCGCACGATGCCGCGCCCGCCCATGAGGCGCACCGCCGGCGCAAGCAAGCGCGTTTGAACGCACCTTTTGCCATGGCAGGCGCAGATGGCGCGCGCGATTTCGCTGGTGGAGCGCGGTTTTCCGTCGCGCGGATGATAGGTTCCGGACGGCCGGTCGAGCGCGATTTGCCCGATCAGCGCCGAGAGATTTTCGATATAGAGCATGCTGCGGCGATTGTCGAATTTCGGAAATACCGGGCATTTGCGCGAAAGCGCGGCCAGGCGCGTGTAATTGCCCTTGCAGCCGCGGCCGTAAATCATCGGAAGCCGGAGAATCGCAACGCGAAACGCGTCCGTTTCCATGGCGCGCAGGCCGTTTTCGGCGTCGAGCTTGCTTTGTCCATACGCATTTTCAGGGCGGGGCGGCGTGTCGGGCGCGATCGGCGCATGCGTTCCGGCGACGGTCGGCGCGCCGAATACGATGATGCTGGACAAAAATACGAACAGTCCGACGCCCTCGCGCTTCGCCTTTTCGGCAATTTCGAGCGTGCGGACGCAATTGACCGCGTGATACGCCCCGGCCATATCGGGGTTGGGGGAGACGTGCGCGATTCCGGCGGCGTGGACGATTGCGTCAAAGCGCGAAAAGTCCATGCTTTTCCAGGCGTCGTCGCGCACGCTCAGGGGGGTTACGCGGATTTCCTCGGGCAGGCGGAGGCTGGAGCCGATGAAGCCGCTCGCGCCGGTCAGCAGAAGCTCGATCATTTTGCGCGGCCCTCCCGAACGCCGTCGCGCCGAAGCACCGGCAGCAGCGTTCCGAAAAAGCATTTAAGATCGAACAGAAAGCTCATTTTCCGGACGTATTCGCCGTCCAGACGCGCCTTTTCGGGAATCGGCAGCTCATCGCGGCCGTTGATCTGCGCCCAGCCGGTCAGACCCGGCAGCACGTCGTTGGCGGAATATTTGTCGCGCTCGGCGATCAGGTCATCCTGATTCCAGAGCGCCGGGCGCGGGCCGACGAAGGCCATATCGCCCTTCAGGATGTTCAACAGCTGCGGCAGCTCGTCCAGACTCGTTGCGCGCAGAAATTTGCCCACGGGCGTAATGAACCGCGCGGGATCGTTGAACAGGTGCGTGGGCGCGTCCTTCGGCGCGTCGGTGCGCATGGTGCGGAATTTGTAAATGGTAAACAGGGCCTTGTGAATGCCGACGCGCTTTTGGCGGAACAGCGCAGGCCCCGGCGAGGTCAGCCGCACGGCGAGCGCGATGATCAGCAGCGCCGGCGAAAGCAGCAGAATCAGAATCAGCGAAAGCAGAAAGTCGAGCGCGCGCTTGATCGATCGGTACAAATAAATCGCCTCCGGGAAAACAGATGATAATTTATTGTATACCGTAACGCGCATATTTTCAAGGGCGGGCATGCTAAATTCGCCGGCGGGCACAGAAATTGCTACATATTTTAATATGAAAACCGGTTGTAGGACGCGGGGAAACGTGTTATATTATTATCGATTTCCATTACAGAGATAAAGAGGATCGTTTCATGAATGAAAATGCGCTTTTGAGGTTGGAGAGGCTGGAAAAGTCCTTCGACCGCGACCCTGTGCTGAAGGGCATTTCGCTGACCGTTACGCCCGGCGAATTCGTTACTCTCCTCGGGCCGTCCGGCTGCGGCAAAACCACGACGCTGCGCATCATCGCCGGGCTTCTGGAGCCGGACACGGGGCGCGTGTTCCTCGATGGCCGGGACATTACGCGCCTCGAGCCGGAAAAGCGCGATGTGAACACCGTTTTTCAGAATTACGCGCTGTTTCCGCACATGAATGTGGAAAAAAATATCTCCTACGGCCTGAGAATCAGGGGCGTGAAGAAGACGGAATGGCAGAAGCGCGTGGCCGAGATGCTGCAGCTGGTGCAGCTCGAGGGCTTTGAAAAGCGTATGCCCGGCCAGCTTTCCGGCGGCCAGCGGCAGCGCGTGGCGATTGCGCGCGCTGTGGTTTTAAATCCGCGGCTGTTGCTGCTGGACGAGCCGCTGGGCGCGCTGGATTTAAAGCTCCGCCGCCAGATGCAGCAGGAGCTGAAGGACATTCAGCGGCGCCTCGGCATTGCGTTTATTTATATCACGCACGATCAGGAGGAAGCGCTGAACATGTCCGACCGCATTGCGATCATGCGCGAGGGACAGTTCGAGCAGATCGGCACGCCCGAGGACATTTACGAGCGCCCGAAGACGCGATTTGCGGCCGATTTCATCGGACAGACGAACCTGCTGGAGGCGGTCGTGGCGGAAAAGGACGGGCGCGGGCTGATTCTGGAATACGGCGGCGTGCGTTTCCCGGCGCGGAGCGCGGATTTTGAGGCGAAAATCGGAGAAACCGTGGCGCTGAGCCTGCGCACGGAGCGAATCGGCTTTGCAAGGAGGCCGGTGGGCGAATGCCATTTGCCCGGCACGCTTCGCTCGCGCCACTATGCGGGCGGCTCGATGCGCGCGGTGATTGAGCTCGACGACGGGCGCGAGATCACGGCGCTGTGCCAGAATGCGGAGCGCGCCGAGGGCGAAATCGGCGAGCGCGTGAACCTGTTCTGGAACCGGGACGAGGCGCCGGTCGTGCGCTGAGGGGACCTGAATATGAACGAAAAACGCAAAAAAAGCGCCTCGTCGCTGCTGCTGTCCGCGCCGCTGATATTGTGGACGCTGGTGTTCGTGGGCGTGACGATCGGGTATATCGTGGTGCTGAGCTTTTTAAAGCGCAGCCCGGACGGCTTCGGCGTGCTGCCGGTGTTTACGCTGGAGAATTATGCCAAGCTCCTGAATGAGAATTACGCGCGCGTATTTTTGAATACGCTGAAGCTCGGCGTGGAGACGACGGTGCTGTGCATACTGATCGGCTATCCGTTCGGCTATGCGATGGGCCGGGCGAGCAAAAAGTGGCGCACGATCCTGATGCTGCTGGTGATCGTGCCGTTCTGGACGAACGCGCTGATTCGCATTTACGGCTGGCGAATCCTGCTGGCCGGAAACGGGCCGGTGAACGCGCTTTTGATGGCGCTCGGGATTGTGGAAAAGCCGCTGAAGCTCCTGAATACCCACGGCGCGGTGGTGCTGGGAATGGTGTATGCGCTGCTTCCGTTTATGATTCTGCCGGTGTACACGTCGGTGGAGAAGCTGGACTGGTCGCTGGTGGACGCCGGGCGCGATCTGGGCGCGGGCGGATTTCAGGTGTTTCGGACGGTGACGCTGCCGATTACCGCGCCGGGACTTTTGACGGGCAGCGTGCTGGTGTTCGTGCCGAGTCTCGCGCTGTTCTTCATGTCCGATCTGATGGGCGGGCCGAGCGATATTCTGATTGGCAATCTGGTGAACGATCAGCTGCTCAAGAGCCGCGACTGGCCGTTTGCGGCGGCGCTTTCGGTGGTGCTGCTGGCGCTGACGGGGCTGATTATGTTTGTTTACCGCAAGCTCGGCGGTAAGGCGACCGATATGACGGTATTCTGATTGGGGGGAGGACGCATGCAGGGAAGAAAATCGCGCTGGTCGCCGGTGTTTTTAACGCTGGTGCTGATACTGATGTATCTGCCGATCGCGGTGGTGGCGCTGTATTCGTTCAACGCCAACGCCAGCCGCTATCCGAGCGCGTTTACCGGCTTTTCGCTCCAATATTATCAGGCGCTTCTAAGGGACACGAAGGGGCTTCTGGCGGCGCTGAAGAACAGCCTGATTCTGGCGGGAATCAGCTGCGGCGTCGCGATGGTGATCGGAACGCTCGGCGCGGTCGGCATGGCGGCGCACAAATTCCGGCTCCAGGGCGCGATTGAAACGATGGCGGTTCTGCCGATCATGGTGCCGGAAATCATATTGGGCATGGCGTTTCTGGCGGTGTTTACGTTCGCCGGGCTGCGGTTCGGCATGCTGACGCTGGTGCTGGCGCATGTGACGTTCTGCACGCCGTATGTATTTATTATCGTTAAAGGCCGACTGGCGGGACTGGATCCGTCGCTGATCGAGGCTTCGCGCGATCTGGGCGCGTCGCCGGTGCGGGCGTTTTTCACGGTGACGCTGCCGCTGATCCTGCCGGGCGTGCTTTCGGGCGTGATGCTGGCGTTTGCGATGAGTCTGGACGATTTCGTAATCAGCTTTTTCGTGACCGGCGCGACGACGACCACGCTGCCGCTGAAGGTGTATTCGTCGGTCAAGACGGGCGTATCGCTGCAGGTGAATGCGCTGTGCACGCTCACGCTCGCGGCGGTGGCGATTGCGATGGCGGTGAAGCATTTCGCGCTGGACCGCAGAAAATAGTCGGGAACCGCATTGCGGTTTACCATAGATTCAAGGAGGAAAAGGCAATGAAGAAGGGAATTGCGGTTCTTCTGGTGCTGGCGCTGCTGGCGCTTTCGGGCGCGGCTCTGGCCGAGGAGGAAAAGGTGCTGAACGTGTTTACGTGGGAGGGCTATTTCGACGATACGACGCTCGCCCAGTTCTCCGACGAGACGGGCATTCAGATCAATTATTCCACCTTCGCCAGCAACGAGGAGATGCTCCTGAAGCTCCAGGCGAACGGCGGCAGCGAATACGATATCGTGCTCGCGAGCGATTATGCGATCAGCGCGGCGCGCAAGCAGAACCTGCTTCTGCCGTTGGATAAGGAGAAGCTCACCAATTGGGATAATCTGAATCCCGATTATCTGAACCAGTATTTCGATCCGGACAACGTGTATTCCATGCCGTATACCGTCGGTTCGCCGATGATCGTGTACGATCCGGACCAGGTGGAGGGCGAGCTTACGAGCTTTTCCGATCTCTGGCGCGAGGATCTGAAGGATTCCGTGTGGCTGATTAACGATGCGCGCGTGTCCATCGGCGCGACGCTGAAGACGCTGGGCTATTCCTACAACACCACCGATCAGGCGCAGCTGGACGAGGCCGCCGCGAAGCTCGCGGAGCTGAAGCCGAACGTGCGCGTGCTGGATTACGACATGAACTACAATTACCTCGCCAACGGCGAAGTCAAGGCGGCGTATCTGTTTACTCCGTTCGTGGTGCTGTCGATGATGGAGAATCCGAATCTGGTCGCCGCGTTCCCGGAGGAGGGCATCGGCTTCGGCATCGATTCGATCGTGATTCCCGTAAACGCGCCGCATCCGGAAAACGCGCACCTGTTCATGAATTTCTATCTCCGCCCGGAGATCGCGAAGTTCGTGGCCGAGTGGCAGGCGTACATCAATCCGAACGCCGCCGCGGATCCGCTGATTGATGCGGACTATGCCGCGATGTCGCCCTTCCACATTCCGGAAGAGCTGCTCGCGACGAAGGAATACGTCGAGGATCTCGGCGAATTCGAGAGCGCGTATCAGGATGTGTGGAACAATTTCAAGCTGAACTGATTGCCAAAAGAGGCGCGGGCCTTCCGCTTTTCAGGAGGGCCCGCGCCGTTTTTTTTGCTTATGCCGCGTCCGGGAAGATGCGGCGGGCGAGGTAATACAATTTCGGGTGAATGCCGATCAGCACGGCTTGAACGCGCCGCTGCCAGCGCCGCTTCGAGCGCGCAAACGTAATCCAGTTGCGATTTTCGCGGATATAGGCGAAGATTTCGTCCGTGTGCGGGCCGCGGGAATTGTAGGACAGCGTTTCCAGCCCGGTCACGATCGCATAGACGACCGCGATATCGCGCAACTCGGGGATGACGCGCAGGCGCTCGGCCATCAGGCGGCGGCTGACGAAGCCCTCGTAGCTCTTTTCATAATTCATGGAATGATACGCGCTGGTATCCAGATAGAGATAATGGTATTTCGGCGTGCCGCTGATCCACGCGCGGCCGTTTTTGAGCAGCACGTCGCACCAGAACAGCCGATCCTCGCCGATGCGCAGGCCGGGGCGGAACTGAATCAGCGTGCCGTCTGGGTTTTCAAGAGCCCTGCGGCGATAGAGCTTGCAGACGCTGCAGCTCTGGAAATGCCTGGCGTAGGGATCGAGAATCTCCTTCGTTTCCATCACGCGCGCCTCAAACGAGGGCATGCGCTGGCGAACGCTGCCGTCCTGATTTTCGAGCGTCAGGCCGCAGGTGGCCACGTCCACGCCGTTTTCATTCAGATTTCGAAACAGGTATTCCAGATAATCCGGTTCCACCGTATCGTCCGCGTCGATAAACGTAAGGTACGCGCCGGTGGACGCGGCCATGCCGGCGTTGCGCGCGCAGGACGCGCCGCTGTTTTTCTGGTGAATCACCTTCACGCGCGTATCGCGGGCGGGATAGCCGTCGCACACCGCGCCGGACGCGTCGGTCGAGCCGTCGTCGACCAGAATCAGCTCGAGATCGCGATGCGTCTGCGCGAGCACGGAATCAATGCATTTGCCCACCAGCTGATCGCAATTGTACACCGGAATGATGACGGAAATGCAGTCCGCGTTCATTCGGAAATCATCCTCTCTTTACTTTCCTGCCGCGCAGGCGAAGCCTTATTTTGCGCACCGCGACATACAGCCGCGGGTCGACGCCGATGAAGAGCGCCTGAATGCGCCGGTTGAACTGCTTGTCGGAATGGAAATAGACCCTCCAGCGGCCGTTTTCGCGCGCATAGGCGAAGATTTCGTCGCTCCGCTCGTCGAACCGGTCGTACGAGAGCGCGTACATGGCCGTATCCATCGCGTGTTCGATGGCCACGTCGTGCAATTCCGGAATCGCGTCCAGCATTTTTTCCATGCGGCAGCGGCCGACATAATCCTCGTAGCTCTTGTCGTAGTCGCGGGAATGATACAGGCTCGAGGTGTAGTAAATATAATGATATTTCTGCGCGCTGCTGATCCACGCGCGGCCGTTTTTCAGAATCGCCTCGCACCAGAACAGCCGGTCCTCGCCGATGCGGATGTCCTCCTGATAGTGCAGGAGGCTGCCGTCCTCGAGCGTGAGCGCGCGCCGGCGGAAGAGCTTGCAATAGGGATAGGATTGAAACGTCGGCCGATACGGGCGCAGAATTTCCGCCGCCTCCGCGATATGCGCGGGAAACACGCGCTTTTTGCCGCGCTCGGTGCCGTCTACGTCCTCGTGCCATACGCCGCAGGTGGCGATGTCCACGTTGTTTTCGCGCAGGTTCGTAATCAGGTATTCCAGATAATCCGGCTCGACCACGTCGTCCGAATCCACGAAGCAGAAGTATTCGCCCGTCGCCGCGTCCATGCCGACGTTGCGCGCGCGCGAGGGGCCGCTGTTTTTCTGGTGAATGACCTTCACGCGCGAATCGCGCGCGGCATAGCCGTCCGCCAGCGCGCCGGACGCGTCGGTCGAGCCGTCGTCGACCAGAATCAGTTCAAAATCGGTATACGTTTGCCGAAACAGCGAATCCATGCAGCGATTCAGGGTTGAGGCGCAATTGTAGATCGGTATAACGACCGAAATGCGCTCCGAATTCATATCGGGCACGCTCCTTTGATGGAAATATACATATATTTTACCATAAGGTCGCGCAAATGTCCATATCCAATTTGCGAAATGCGCGTAAAAAGAGCCGGTTTGTACCGACTCTTTGTGAATTCCTCAGACCTTGATGTTCACGCCGTTGACGACCACGCCCTCGTCCGCACGGATCAGGATGTATTTGAAGCCGTCGATAACGCGGGTTTCGATCTGATCGCTGCAGCCGGGGCTGACCTGAATGACGACGTTCGGCGTGCGCAGCTCGAATTTCTTTTCGTCCACGATGTTCTGGGGGCTCAGATCGATCGTTTCGCCGAATTCCTCGTCGTAGCGCTGCTGGAACGCCGCGACGCGTTCCTCGTCCACGCCGCAGGAGGCGAGCATGCCCTGGATTTCCTTTTTGCTCACGACCGGCGCTTCGGCGGTTTTGTCGGCCTTCTGCGCCTCGATTTTCTCGCGCAGCTGCTCGTGAACGGACTGCACGACGTCGTAATTCAGATCGTCGCCCAGGGTTTCCTCCAGGAGCGACTGGAAGGTCTCCTTCTGCGTTTCGGCGGGCATCGGCGCGCTCGCGTGGAACACGGCGGAGATGAATTCATCGTGCATTTCGGCGGTATCGCGGGTGAAATACATGGCGCGATAGAGGTTCGCGCCGCCTTCCTCATAGGCCGGGAACATAAAGCCCAGCTCCGGCGCGGCGACCACCCAGTTCTGCTCGCATTCGTGGAAATCGTTGTCCGCGGCGTAATAGCTGAGCGCAGGGCGCGTGAGCTTGACGGGGCAGACGGCGGCGAGAATGTAATTGAATACGGTTTCGGAGGAATCCTCCAGCTCGGTTCCGTCCTTGGGATGATAGGGCACGTCGTAGGCGTCGTGCAGAAGCAGAATCAGATAATGGCCCTCGAGCTGAAGCGAATCGATGATGCGGCTGTAGAGCTTCTGCGCGCCTTCCTCGAGCTTCAATTGCGTGTTGCACAGCGCGCTGAGCAGCTTGTGTTCCTCGCCGTCGAGCACCTCGCCGGTGGAGAAATCGATCGGAATCAGATTTCGGCCCGGAATGCCGGACAGCGTTCTTTTAAAGATGGAGAGATATTTTTCGGCTTCCTCCTGCGGGAGCGCGAGCAGCGGCCGGCAGAACGACGACACGATTTCGCGCTTTTCGTTGACATAGCAGCCGCGGATGCAGGTGATGGCGTTTTTATCGGGATTCAGGCGCCGACGGATCTCGGCAAGTTCACTTTTATTCATGAATAATTGTCCTCTTAATCGATGATTTATGCTTTTTCGCGCTCGGCGGCGAGCCAGAGCCGGTTCAGCGCGCCGGTGACGTCCTGGCGCATCCATTCGGAGCGATCGATCCAGCCGGTCTCGCGCAGGCTGACGACCTCGCCGCCGGCCGCGATCAGATGATCCAGCATCGGAATGCGCAGCGCCAGAAGCGCGCTCAGCGCCTCCTTCGTGCATTCCACGTCCGCCAGCGACGGCCGGCGCGTTCCGCCCGGATGATTGTGGGCGAGAATGACCGCCGAAGCGTGCGTTTCAATCGCCACCTTCAGCAGATGCGGAAGATAGAACGGCGTTTCGTCCACCGTGCCCTTCTGCAAGAGCAGACAGCGGATCAGATAGCCGCTCGCATCGAGACACAGCACGAAGAACTGCTCAATCGGCACGCCGATATACACGGCCTGCAAATAGCCGGCCGCCGCATTCAGCGAAGCGAGCCGCGGATGCGCGCCGTACTGCGTGCGCATGGAATAGCGCGCGAGCGGCGGAATCAGCGAAAGCAGCTGCGCCTCCTTGTCGTTCAGCCCCTCGCGGGAAAGCAGCTCCGGCCCGGATTCGAGCATTCCCGCCGCGGAAAGGAAGCGGGAAAACAGCGCATTCGCCGTTTCGGATGCGTTTCTGGAATGGCGCACCTTGTCCAGCACGCCGGAAACCGCGCGCAAACAGCGTTCTTCGCGGCGGCTCCTTTCGATCATAGCCCGAGTGCGCCTGCCTCTCTCAGCGCGCGGGCGACCGATTCAGCATTCTCGATGCGCTCGCCGGCGTACCAGCCGTCCAGCTCGTCGTCAAATTCGAGCTTCGCCGCGCCTTCGATCTCGACTCCGTCCTTCTGAAGCGTCAGATCCATCGAAATCGGCGGCTGCGCGTCGTATAAATCCACGACGAATTCTCTTTCGGAGAGCTGCTCCGCGTCCTCGAAGCGATTCAAAAAATCCCTGAATGCGGCGATTTCTGCAGGCGAAAGCGCGATCTTCATCGAATGCGTACTCCTTTGCGCGTTAATATGTCTTATTTTAGCGCATAAAGCCGGATTTGGCAAGCGCTTTAAAGGGGAAATTTCCGGCCTTTTCGGGATGGAAATTTCCGTAAAGCGCTTGCATTTTTGCCGGATAGAGTATATAATAAATTATATGCCGAAGTGATGGAATGGCAGACGTGACGGACTCAAAATCCGTTGGTAGCGATACCGTGTGGGTTCGAGTCCCACCTTCGGCACTGCACAGGCCCGCAATGCGGGCTTTTTTTGTTTTTGGGGATCGCCGGGAAAACGGGCGGTCCTTTTTTTATTTTGACGAAAATGACGATTTGGCCGCGGTATGATGAATGCGTCGAAGGGAAGGACGGCAGAGAGGAGGCGACGGCGATGGCGGGCGGGATGGCGACGGCGGAAGAGGTGCTCGCGTTTCTGTCCGACGTATTGCGCGGGACGGAGCCGGGCGGCGCGTCGGCAATGAAGGCGGCGGAGCTGCTCGGCAAGCGGCTGGGGCTGTTTTCGGAGGGGGAGGAGGCGCTGCCGACGCCGGTGATTGTCGACGACGTGGATTTCGGCGCGCCGCCCGGCGGGGAGGGGCTGAATTCGGAAAGGAGGGATGGAACTTGAATGCAGGTTAAGCGGCTGTCCGCGCTGATTCCGCCGGCGTTTTACGCGGTGCACGCGGACATGAAGCGGCAGCGGCACGCGGAAATCTGGCTGAGCGGAGGGCGCGGATCGGGCAAATCCAGCTTTGCTTCGATTGAAATCCTGCTGGGAATGCTCAGAAACCCCTCGGTGAACGCGATTGTATACCGCAAGGTAGGCGCGACGCTGCGGGAATCGGTGTACGGGCAGATGATCTGGGCGATCGAGCGGCTCGGTTTGGGGCGGTATTTCAAATGCCGGCTCGCGCCGCTGGAGCTGGAGTATCTGCCGACGGGGCAGCGCGTGCTGTTTCGCGGCGCGGATGATCCGGGCAAATCGAAATCGATCAAGCTGGCGCGCGGGTGGTTCGGGTACCTGTGGTTCGAAGAGCTGGCCGAATTTTCCGGCATGGAGGCGATTCGAACGATCAAGGCCTCGATTCTGCGCGGCGGACGGGCGACGACGATTTACACCTACAATCCGCCGAAGAGCCGCTCGAGCTGGGTCAACGCCGAGGCGCTCGTCGCCCGGCCCGACCGGCTGGTGCACGAGAGCAGCTATCTGGATATGCCGAGGGAATGGCTGGGAGAGACGTTTCTCGGCGAGGCCGAGCAGCTGCGGCGCACGAACGAGCGCGCGTATCGCCACATGTATCTGGGCGAAATCACCGGAACCGGCGGGCAGGTGTTCGACAATCTCGCGCTGGGTGCGATTCAGGAAGGCGGCGGACAGGCGTATTGCGGGCTGGATTTCGGCTTTGCCGCCGATCCGGACGCGTTCATCCGCGCGGTGTGGGAGCCGCGGACGCGGAGGCTGCAGGTGGTGGACGAATTCTATTCGGTGCGCACGCCGGTGGAGCGGCTGGCGGAGGAGGTTTTAAGGCGCGCGGAGGGCGCTGTGGTGCGATGCGACAGCGCGGATCCGCGGATCATTCGCGAGCTGCGCGAGCGCGGCGTGAATGCGATTGCGGTGAAAAAGGGCGCGGGCAGCGTGGAAAGCGGCGTGCGATGGCTGCAGGAGCTGGGAGGAATCGAGATCGATCCGGGCCGGTGTCCGAATGCGGCGCGGGAATTTTCGCAATACGAATACCGGCTGGATTCCAATGACAATCCGATCGCCGAGCTGCCCGACCGCGACAATCACTTGATCGACGCGCTGCGCTATGCGGTGGAACCGCTTTCCGCGCGGCGCAGCGCGGGCACGGTCAAACGCGCGGAGATTGGATTTTGAAAGGAGATTAAGCGATGATTGTAAGACCCAAATCGGTTCTGGAGGACGGATTGAAGCCGTCGATGCTGGAATCGTGCATCGGCCAGTTCCTCGCGGATGCGGAAAAGCGGCGCACGCTGCGCGCGTATTACGACGGCTCGCACGCGATTTCGAATCGCAGCCGCGCGTCGGGCATGCCGAACAACCGGCTGAGCCACGCGTTTCCGAGGTATATCTGCACGGTGGCGGCGGGATATCTGGCGGGCAATCCGGTGGCGTATGAGACGGACGAGCGCAATCAGGCGGCGCTGGACGCGGTGCTGGACTGCTACGGCCGCTGCTCGGTCGACAGCGTGGACGCGGAGCTTGCGCGAATGGCGAGTCTGTATGGGCGCAGCGTGGAGCTGGTGTTTGCCGACGCGCAGTCCAGGCCGCGCGTGGCGGCGATCGATCCGGAAACCTCGTTTGTGGTGTATGACGACACGGTGGAATGCCGGCCGCTGTTTGGAATTCGGATGCTGCCGCGGCTGCGCGCGGACGGCGCGGAGGACGGCTGGACGACCGAGGTTTACACCGATTCGGAGGTAATCGTGCATGCGCCGCGCGGATTTGGCGCCGTCGGCCCCGTGCAGGAGCGCCGGGCGCACTTTTTCGGCGCGGTGCCGATGGTGGAGGTCTGGAACGGCGAGGACGAGCGCGGCGATTTCGAGGGCGTGATGACGCTGATCGACGCGTACGACCGGCTGCAGTCCGACCGCGTGAACGACAAGGAGCAGTTCGTGGACGCGCTGCTGCTGCTTTCGGGCTGCACGATGGAAAACGACGAGCGCGGCCGCACGCCCGGCCAGCAGCTGCGCGAGGACAAGGTGCTGGTGCTGCCGGACGGCGACGCAAAGGCCGAATGGCTGTGCAAGGATTTGAATGAATCGGACGCCGAGGTGCTGAAAAAGGCGCTGGACGCGGACATTCACAAGCTGTCGATGGTGCCGGATCTGTCGGACGAGCACTTTGCGGGCAATGTGAGCGGCGTGGCGATGAAGTACAAGATGCTGGGGCTCGAGCAGCTGACGCGCGTTAAGGAGCGCTGGTTCAGGGAGGCGCTCAGGAGCCGGCTGGAGCTGTTCGGCGCGTTTCTGGCGCTGCGCGGCGAGCCGGAGCTGGATGTGAATGCGGTGAGGATGATCTTCATCCGCGCGCTGCCCTCGGAGGAAAGCGAGCGATAAGGATTTGCCGCCGGAACGCGATGAAAGCAAATCGGGCGCGATGAAGCGCGACATGCGGGCTTTAAGGAAGCGCGTTCGGGCGAAAAAGGAGCGGGAGACCGGGAAAGGCGAATCGGCCGCGCGGAACAGATCGGGCGCGATGAAGCGCGATATGAGGAAGGTTCGGCGGCGCGGCGGCGCGCTTTGACCGGCGGGCGGGAAAGAACGATTGCCCGATTTTCGGGCGGAAAGGATGAACTGTATGGAGGAAAAGGAAATGAATGCGGAGCTGATCAGCCTGATCGAGGAAAAGGTGCGCGAGCTGCTGGCGCAGAACGACGCGCCGCGCGAGGAATCGCTGGACGAGCGCGAACGCCGCCTGCGCATGCGCGAGCTGCGCGCGGAGACGATCGAGGCGCTGGCGGAGAAGAATCTGCCGGCGGAGCTCGCGGATGCGATTGCGTATACCGACGAGGAAACCTGCCGCGCGGGTCTTGCGGCGGTGGAGCGCGCGTTTCGTGCGGCGCTTCAGAGGGCGGTGGACGAGCGTCTGCGCGGCAGCGCGCCGGGCGCGGGCAAGGCCGTCGATCCCGAATCGATGGACGATCGCGATTACTATCGCATGAAGATCGGAATGTAAACGACTGAAAATCAGGAGGAATGAAATCATGGCGAATTCTTTTGTAACCCTTAAGACGATTGCGCGCCAGGCTCTGCCGCGCCTGATCGACAATCTGGTGTTCCCGAACCTCGTTTACCGCGACTTTTCCGAGGAGCTGCACGATGTGGGCGATACGGTGCGCGTGCGCCGTCCGACCACGTTTACCGCCGAGGAATTCAGCGCCGAAACGGGCGTGAATTACCAGGACATGAACGACGACGTGGTGGATGTGACGCTGGATCACCTGGCGACGGTGGACGCCCGCGCATCCGCGATTGAGACCGCGACCTGCATCGACGATCTGAACCGCGCGTTCGTCGAGCCCGCGGCGGCGGCGCTGGCCGAGAAGATCAATCGCGACGGCCTGAAGCTGTATGCCGATATTCCGTATGCGACCGGCACGGCCGGAACCACGCCGGGCACGCTCGCCGATCTTTCGGATGTGCGCCGGATGCTGAATGAGAATCGCGCGCCGCAGATCGGCCGCGTGGCGGTGTGGGACACCGAGGCGGACGCGAAGCTGACGCAGCTGCCGGCGATTGTGAACGCCGAAAAGTCCGGCTCCACGCTCGCGCTGCGTGAGGGCTCGCTCGGCCGCGTGTACGGCGTCGATCATTACATGTCCCAGAGCGTGGTCAAGCACGAAACGGGAATCACGACGGCGACGGCGGTGAAGGTCGGCAGCGCGGTTTCCGCGGGCGCGATCAGCCTTTCGATCAAGGGCACTGCGCTGACCGGCAAGCTCGTTCGCGGCGATCTGATGAAGATTGCCGGCAAAACCTATACCGTGATCGAGGACAGCGCGCCGGCCGCGTCGAATGCGATTGCGTCCGTCAAGGTCTATCCCGCGCTTCCGGCGCTCAGCGAGAACACGGATATTGCGCTGATCGGCGCGCACACCGCGAATCTCGCGTTCCACCCGATGGCGTTTGCGTATGTCACGCGTCCGCTTGCGAACCCGGACGGCCAGGGCGTTCAGAGCTACGTTACCAGCTTCAACGGCATTTCCCTGCGCGTGACCAAGGGCTACGACCAGCGCTATAAGCGCACGACCTATTCCATGGACGTGCTGTACGGCTTCAAGACCGTGTATCCGGAGCTGGCCGTGCGCGCGCTGGGCTGATGCTGGCGCGGCTGAAGCGCCGCCTGCCCGACGCGACGGATGAAGCGCTGCTTGCCGATCTTTTAAATGAGGCGGCAGCGTTCATCCGGGCGTACACGCGGCGCGAGGTGGTGCCCGACGAACTGGAGGATGCGCAGGTTCGCATTGCGGCGATTCTCTACAATCGCATGGGCATGGAGGGCGAAAGCGCGCGGACGGAGGGCGGCGTGACCCACACGGCCGACGCGCTGCCGGACGATCTGAGAAGCTGGCTGAACGGCTGGCGGCTGGCGTCCACGGCGGGTTGATTGCAAATGCGCCCGGAATGCGCTTCCGGGCGCGAAAGGAGGAAAAATGCGTTTGCTGCAAAGAAAGCTGCGCTCGGTGCGCATTGCGCCGCGCGCTGCGGAGGACGGCGCGGAGGCGTTTTCAAAGGAAACGCGCCCGGTGCGCGCGCGGCTGGTGCCGGTGGCGGGCGGGCTGGAGAGCCGGCCGGCGGGCCTTCTGGAAACGGACGGGCTGTGTCTGCTTCTGCCGGCGGACTGCGGAATCCGGGCGGGCGACGGCGTGTGCGTCGACGCCGACGAGCCGGAATGGCGGTGCGTATCGGTGCAGGAATGGTCGCAGCACGTGACGGCGAAGCTGGAGCGCATCGCCGGGAGGTAAGGCATGCTGCGCGGTGAAATGGATCTGGAAGCGGTAAGGCTCCAAATAAAGGAAGGGGCGGCGGAGGCACTGAATGCGGCGGCGGAATCGGTCTGCGCGGAGGCGCGGGCGCTGTGCCCGGTGGAGACGGGGCGGCTGAAGGGAAGCCTGCGCGTGCGCGCGGAGGGCGAGCGGTTTTACGTATCGACCGATTGCGAATATGCCGCGGCGGTGGAATTCGGAACCAGCCGGCGGCGCGCGCAGCCGTTTCTTTCGGAGGCGGCGCAGAGAGAAAGGGGGCGGAGGGTTTGATCGGCCTTTCGGAGAGGATAAAGCAGATTCTGAATGCGACCGGCGCGCAGGTGTGGCGCGAATATCCGCAGAGCTGGACGCAGCTTCCGGCGGTCACGTGGCGCGAGAGCGGCAATCGCGAGCTCGCGCAGGCCGACGGATGCGAGCACCTGGCGGAGCTGGAATACGCGATCGACGTCTGGTCGGGCTCGGCGGAGAAGAACGCGGAGCTGGCGGAGAAGATCGACGCGGCGATGGCCTCAATGCGCCTGCGCCGGACGTATTCGGCGGAGCTGTTTGAATCGGCGACGCGGCTGCACCACAGGGCGATTCGATATCGCTGCGTCGCGGACGCGGCGGGCAACATCTATCAATAAATAAGGAGGAAAAATTCATGGCGATTCGCGGAAAGGGGACGACCCTTAAATTTACGCCGGCCGGCGGCGCGCAGGTTACGGTGGGCAAGCTGACGAAGGTGGGCGAAATTGCGCCCGAGGCGGAGGAAGTGGACGTGACCACGCTGGATTCGACCGGCGGGTATCGCGAGTATATGCAGGGCTGGCGCGATGCGGGCACGATTGCGATAAGCGGCTTTTTCGATTCCGGCGACGCAGGACAGACGGCGCTGCGAACGGCGTTTGCCTCCGGCGCGGCGGGCGCGTTTGAGGTCGCGTTTGCGGACGGCTCGAAGAGCGCGTTTTCGGCGTTTGTCAAGCGCTTCAGCGTCGGTTCGGCCGAGGTGGACGGCGCGGTCGGCTTTTCGGCGCAGCTGCGCGTAACCGGCGCGGCGACGTTTACGGCGGGGGCGTGAAAATGGATTTCATGATTACGATTGCGGGCATGCAGGTGCGGCTCAAATACACGGTCAACAGCCTGTGCGCGATGGAGGATCTCGCGGGCGGCGCGCTGGAGGACGCGTTTGAAAGGCAGTTCACCGCGGCGCGGCTGCTGCTGTGGGGCGGCATGCTGGAGGGCGCGCCGGACGTATCGCTGAAATACGCGGGCGCGCTGATCGACCGCCACATTCAGGCGGGCGGCACGCTGGAGGAAATCGTCGAGCTCTGCGCCGAGGGAATGCGCAGGGCCGGCCTGCTCGGCGCGGCGGAGAAGGACGCATGAATTCGATTCGGGCGCGGTTTGAGAAAATCGCGGCTCGCGCGGCGAAGGCGGGCTTTCCCAATCCGCAGAATCTGATGCGCCTCACGCCGCGCGAGATGGAATGGGCGCTGGAGGCGTTCGCGGCGGAAAAGAGGCGGGAGCTGGAGCGGGCCGACGCGGCGGCGTGGCTCGCGGGACGATACGTCGCGCTGGCGCTGAACGCGCCGGGCCGATATCCCTCCGCGCCGGACGGCCTGATTCAGGATTCCGCGGAGATGACCGATGCGGAAATGCGGCGGGCGTTTGAGCGCCTTTCGAAAAAAGGAGGGGGAGAATGAGCGTACTGGATACGCTGGAGATTTGCTTTCAGGCGAATCTGGACGGCGTGGACGCGCAACTGGACGCGCTGTCGGGCAATCTGAATGCAGTGAGCGCCGCTTCGCTGCGGGCGGATCTCGGTCTGCGCGCGGCGGGCCAGGGCTTGTCGGACGGCCTTGCGCGATCGCTTCGAAGCGCGAATCCGGCGCTTCGGCTGCTGGGCGTGAATGCGGCGGCGAGCTATGCGCAGGGCGTTCGCGCGGGCGTTTCGGATTTGGAAAGCGCGGGGCGCGCGCTGACGGACGGATTTGCGCGCGGCATTGGCAGCCGAAGCAGCGCAGTCAGCGCCGCGGTGCGCCGAATGGCGAATTCGGCCACGCGTTTGCTGCGATCGCTGCTGTCGATTCATTCGCCGTCGAAGGTCACGGAGGAACTCGGCGCGTACTTCGCATCGGGCTTTGCGGGCGGCATTCGCGGCGCGCAGTTCGAGGTGGAGCGCGCGGCCGGATCGCTGAGCGCGGCGGCGACCGACGCCCTGCGCGCGCCGGAGCTTCCGCAGGCGAGCGCAATGGGAAGCGCGCAATCGGCGGAGCAGGCGCTGGAGAACGTGAATCTCACGATACCGATTCACGTCGACGGCATGAAGCTGGGCGAGGCGAGCATTCGCGGCATCAACGCAGTTACGCGCAGCGCAGGGCGGCTTCTGCTGAATCTGTAAAAGGAAAAATGCCGCCGGGGCGCGTTCCCGGCGGCGATGAAAGGATGGAGGAATATGGCGATACTCACCATCGGCGGAAAGGAAATGCCCGCGCCGAGCGAGATGAGCGTGGAAATGCAGGAAATCGGCTCGACCGGGGAGCGAAGCGCGTCGGGCCGGCTGGTTGCGGATCGCGTGGCGGTCAAGCGGCGGCTGAAGCTGAAGTGGGCGGCGCTCGCGGGGGACGCGGCGAAGGCGCTGCTTTCGGCGGCGGACGGCTTTTTTACCGCGACCTATCCCGACCCGGCGACCGGGGAAGCGCGCAGCGCGACGTTTTGCGCGACCGCGCGCTCGATGGGCGCAATGCGGCTGAACGGGCAGAACGCCGTATGGACGAACGTCCAGATGGAATGGACGGAGCGATGAGGGGGGAGACGCATGAACGATGAAATGCGCGCGCCGATGCGGGCAATCGGCGTGTCGGGCGCAATTGTGTTTCCGACGGGCGCGCGGGCGGAGCTTGCGGATATCCTTTCGGTTCTGATCGAGGAAGGCGCGGACGGCGCGCTGCTGCCGGGCGCGGTGCTTTCGGCGCGGTATACAGTTTCGGTGGCAAACGATTTCGGCCAGTGGCGCGAGGGCGGCTCGATTCGCGGCGCGCGGCCGCTGGTCGGCAGCACGATTCAGCTCTTTATCGCGGCGGGCGAAAAGAAGCTGCCGCTGGGCGTGTTCCAGGTGGATTCCGTGCGCGCGCAGGAGCGGTCGGGCAGCGTGGTTTTCTCCGGCAGCGATTCGATTGCGTCCGAGCTGGGCGAAGCGTTTCAGGACGCGCTCGCCTATCCGAAGACGCTTCAGCAGGTCTGGGAGCACTGGCTGAGCCGCACGCGCTATGAATTTGCGGGCACGATTCCAAACGGCGACGCGATCATCGATTCCGCACCCGATTGGAACGGCGCGTCGCTCCGCAGCGCGGCGGGGATGATCGCGCAGGCGGCAGGGTGCTTCGTGCGTGTGAATCGGTCGGGCAGTCTGGAAATGGTGAAATGCGCGGGCGATTCGGTCGGCGCGCTCACCGGCGACGACTATTTTTCCCTCGAGGAAGGCTTTGACGGCTTCGGCCCGATTCAGGCGCTTTCGATCGTTCCGGCGGGCGCGGAAGAAGCGACGCGCTTCGGCAGCGAAACCGGCGACGCGCTTGAGATTAATGGAAATCCGCTCATGACGGCGGGCGGCGCGCATTTCAGCGCCCTCGCGGAGGGATTGCTTTCGCAGTTGACCGGCCTGGAATGGACGCGCGCGTCGTTTGTGTGGCGCGGCGATCCGGCGCTCGAGGTCGGCATGCGCGTGACGCTCACGGATACTTACGGCGCGGCGCGCGAATGCGCGATCACCCGCCAGACGCTGCGGTTCGACGGCGGCTTTTCGGCCAGCGTACAATGCGAAATTCCGCAGACGGACACGAGCGGCGTACCGCGCGCGATTACGCCCGAGGGCGGCGTGAATGCCGATCGCCTGGTCGGCGCGGTGGACGGCGGGCTGCTGCGCGCGGGAACGGTGGTGGCGCGCGCGCTCGCGGCCGGATCGGTCACGGCGGAAAAGATCGCGTCCGGCGCGATTACGGCGGACAAAATTGCAGTAGGCGCGCTGACGGCCGAGGAAATTCGCGCGCTGACGGCGCATTTGGAGAAGGTCGTTGCGGAGGAACTCACCGCGGACGCGCTGTATGCGGCGCTGGCGAAGGTGCAGGCGCTCGCGGCCAACAGCATCACGGCGGATACGATTCAGACGGATGCGCTGGCGGCGGCGCTCGGGCGGTTTGTGTCGCTCTATGCGGGAACCGGCGAATTCGATCTCGCGACGATTCAGAATTTGCTTTCGAATGCCCTGATCCTTCAGGAGGGTATCGCGGACAGCATGATGATTACGAATCTGGCTGTCACGAGCGCGAATCTTTTGAATGCTACCATCGACAAGCTGGTGCTGAAGGGTTCGGATGGGAAGTATTATCGCGTGTTCATCGGCGCGGATGGAACCATCCAGACGGAGGAAGTGACCGTTACGGACGGCGAAATTGCGGCGGGCGAGACTGGCGACGGGCGGCAGATTGTGGCCACTACGGCCAATGTCGGGAGCCTCAATGCGACCACCGTGAAAGCCTCTCAGGCGATTATCGGGACGATCTTTACCGAATCGCTGACGGCCGGAAAGATTACCGCGAACGAGGCGCTGATTGCGTCGATGACCGCGCCGCTTCTGTACACCACGGCGATCACCGCGCTGGGCAATTCGCTCGATCTTTCGGCAAACGAGTCGATTCGGCTCACGGTCGGCAGCAGTCTGGCCACCGCGACGGTCGAATACGCCCTCTCGGACAGCCGAACTGAAGCGCCTGAAACCGGATGGAGCGCGACCGCGCCCGAATGGGTGGACGGCAAATACATGTGGCAGCGCACGACATGGACGAAGCGCGACGGCACGAAGACGGTTTCCGACCCCACCTGCATCGCGGGCGCGACCGGCGCGAAGGGCGAGGACGGCACGGGCATTGCCTCCGTAACCGCCGAATACTACCTGTCCACCAGCAAGGACGAGCCGACCGGCGGCGAATGGCTGAACACGCCCCCGACGTGGACGACCGGCAAATACATGTGGACGCGGACGAAGATCGTTTATAAAAACCCGCCCTCAACTGAAACCACCGAGCCGGTTTGCGACAGCACGTGGGAGATCACGAACGGCCTGAAGGACGATATCGACGCGGTTTCGAACGCCGCCGAGACGGCTTTGGGGCTCGCCGAGGTCGCGCAGGACGCGGCGAACGGCGCTCAGGAGACGGCCAACGGCGCGCAGGAATCGGCCAATCAGGCAAACGAGCGCGCGAGCATTTTGGAAACGCAATTGACGCTCACGCAGGAGGGGCTTTCGATTGTACGGACGGAGACGATTCCGGGGCTGGAAGGCCGCGTCGAAACGATCGAATCCGGCGTGCACATTGAGGGCTCAGAGATCGGGATTTACACGTCCGACAGCCCGTTCCGCAACACGATCACGAACAACGGCTGGGTGATTTCCGAGGACGGCGCGCCGATCATCACGTGCGCGGAAACGAAGCTGACCGCGCCGCGCGTGATGGTTTCGGACGCGTTCATCATCGGGGGCCTCGCATGGAAGCCCGGCGAGGACAAGCACGTGCGGCTGCTGAAATATGGGAGGTTATCGTAAATGCCAACTGTCACCTTAACCCCATCCGCCTGCACATCGCCTGCGGGCTGGACTACGGTTTATCACTATCTCACGACGAACAGCTCGTATTACCCGCGCCAGTTGATATTTACCTATCCTGCAAATTCGGTGCTCGGTGCGGCGGGCGTTCAGATCAACAAGCTGACCATTCACGGCTACGTCCGCAATTCGGCATCGGCGCTGAAACGACTGCGCTTCGGCTTCCGGCCCAGCGCGTCCAGCGGCGTGTCCGAATGGTCGATGCGCGGCAGCTCGCCGGTATTGGATGTTGCGTTCGACGCAATCGACGGCCATTCCGGCAGCGGCTACGCGTATCAGCAAATCGAGCGGATTTACGTGGGCAGCGGCCTGTTCATCAACCACATCCGCGACCAGTTCCAGCAGGGAAAACCGCTGTATTTTGGCGTAATTCAGCCGGACAGCGGGCGATCCATTTCGGTGGATACCACGCTTTCCAATTGGACAATGACCGTGGATTACGAGCTGCTCGGCAACATCCCGACCACGGATAAATCCTCCGTCAATCTCGGCGAAACGCTGACGGTGAACGTCAATCGCGTGATCGGGAACAGCTCGACGACCTTGCGCTACAAGATCGGCAATACCACCATCGCGACGCGCAACATCGGTACGGCGAGCAGCGACAGCTACACCATTCCTGCCAGCGCAGGAAGCGCGTTTGCGAGCAGTAACTCTGCGACAATGACGATTGAGGCCGTAACGACGCTGAGCGGCACGACCTACGGAACGCTTACAACCACCGTAAAGGTAAATGTTCCGACGAATTCCGGCCCGACGATCAGCCATACGCTAGCGCGAACGTGGGTCAGCGGCATTGCCACATCGGCCCAGCTCGACGCATATTTGCAGCGCTGCACCGGCATTCAGGCCGCGATTACGGCCACGCCGCAGTACGGCGCAAGCGTGTCGAAATGCGCATTGACCATCGAGGGCAAAACGTATTCGGCAAATGGCGCATCGGCCACGCTTTCGCACGCGCAATTGACCACCTCCGGAACCGTTTCCTACACCGTTTCGGCCACCGATTCGCGCGGCAAAATGACCAGCGCCAATGGAACGATTGCGGTGCTGCCCTATTCGCCGCCGCAGATTCAGGCGTTTACGGTGGATCGCGCGACGAGCGCAAACGTGCTGGCCATCGACGGAACCTACGCGAGAGCCGCCGTTCAGGCGAGCGTCAGCAGCGTCGCGATTGACGACGTGGAGCAGAACAGCCTGAAGTTCAAAATCCAGTATCAGAAGGTCGGCGAATCGACATGGACGGACTGCGACGAGGTGACCGGCTCGGGCCTGACGGGCACGTTCACCGGGCTGCTGGTGAAGGATGGCGCGTATGTCAGCACCTTCAACGACATGTCCGGCTACGATTTCCGCGCGGCCGTTTACGACCGATTCAGCACGTCCTACGCCGCCGCGCAGATGCCGACGAAGGAGATTCTCTGGGACGTGGACGAGACGAACACCTGCATGGGCTTCGGCGGCGCGGCCCCGCTCTCGAGCGACACGGCCTATTACCGCTTCTACAAGCGGACGGAGTTCAATGCGGTCACGGATTTCAATCAGGCCGCGAACTTCAAGGAGGGCTACAAGATTTACAAGACCTCCGAGGTCGATACCGGCAACAAGTGGTACGACAACAAGCGAATTTACCGGTTCACGATCCATGGTAATACCGCCGCGACCAATCAAAGCGTAACGTTCTACACGCTTCCCGCCACGCCCTCGGATATCGTCCACATCGACGCGTTCTTCAAATCGGGCAATATCTGGTATCCGCTCCCGTGGGCGCAGTACGACGTCAACAAGGCCGCAAACATCTACATCGACGGCGCAAAGATCTGCCTCGCCTTCGCCAGCGGCTGGACGGGCACAAGACAGGTTCGCGTCGTGATCGAATACACGAAGTAAAGGAGGAATCCAATGAGTAAACTGAGCACAACGGCGTTTGCGGCGTTTCTTCTGGAGCGCTACAGGGCGAAGGACGGCTATATCATGGGCGCGATCGGGGAGAATCCGAAAATCTGGACGGAGAAAAGCTGGCGCATTGCGCAGTACGCCGATCGCAAAAATTACACGGCCAAGCAGCACGCGCAGGCGCTGTACTGGTGGAAGCACGCCGAGCGCGTGTGGGACTGTCAGGGTCTTGCGGACGGCTTTGTGACCGATTCCGGCCTGTTCGGCAAGGTCAACGTCAAGGCGCGCGAGAATTACGCAAGCTGGTGCAGCCCGAAGGGCAAGGGCATGATTCCAGCCGAGCGGCGCGTGCCCGGCGCGGCGGTTTTCTGGCAGGATAGCAAGTCGTACATTCATCACGTCGCCTATCTGGTGGAGCCCGTCGACCCGGCGAAGCCCTCCGGCGACTGGTATATCGTCGAGGCGCGCGGCGTGATGTACGGCGTGGTGAAAACGCGTCTCGAAGCGCGCAAGCCCGATCATTGGGGCTGGATGACGCAGTATTTCGATTACGGCGCGGCGGTAGAACCGGCGGTGCGCGACCTCAGGTGCGGCACGAAGGGCAACGACGTGGCCGTGATGCAGGAAAATCTGCTCCGCCTGGGCTACGACCTGGGCAAATACGGCGCGGACGGCGATTTCGGCGCGGCCACGGAGGCGGCGGTGAAGAAGCTGCAGTCCAACAACCGCCTGACTGCGGACGGCATTTACGGCGCGAACACCCGCGCGCTGGTCGAAAAGCTGCTGAAGCTGCTGGATACGTCCCCCGAGCCGGACGAACCCGCCGACCAGCCCGACGACGGCTATACGGTCACCGGCAATAGCGTCTGGCTGTGGACGGCCCCGCCCGATTGCGGCGGCAGCAAGGCGAAGACCGTCCATAAGGGCGACACCCTGCTCGCCCCCGCCGCAGGCGACTATAAGCCCGTCACCGTCGGCGGCGAGCTGTACTGGATCAACGGGAAGTACGTGAAGGAGGGAAAATGACGATGCTGGAAAACGCATTGACGGTGCTGGCGGCGGTGCTGGCCTCGTCCGGATTCTGGGCGTTTCTGCAGCGCAGGGGCGAGCGCAAGGACGTGCGCGCGCAGATGCTGATGGGCCTTGCGCACGATCGCATTCTGTTTCTGGGCAGGAGCTATGTTTCGCGCGGCTATGTCACGCAGGCGGAATATGAGAATCTGTACAAATATCTCTATCAGCCGTATCGCAGGCTCGGCGGAAACGGAACGGCCGAGCGCATCATGAAGGAAGTGGAGCGCCTGCCGCTCCGCGAATGGGAGGAGACGATTGCATGAGCAACGAGCTTTACGACATTCTGAAATGGATTGCGATGGTGCTGCTGCCCGCGCTGGGCACGCTGTATTTCGCGCTGGCGGGCATTTGGAATTTGCCGATGGGCGAGGAAATCGTCGGCACGATCACGGCGCTGGACACGTTTCTGGGCGTGCTGCTCGGCATCAGCGCGGCGAAATACCATTCGGAGAATAGCTAGAGCAACGGGGGCGGCTGCACAGTCGCCCCTTGATCTTTGAATGGAAATGAAAAATCAAAAATATAGTAAAAAGTTTGAAATATCTTCGCACTGCGCTCGGCTGGGGGTAGACGCGGCTGAAGGGGGTGTGGTATAATAAAAGATGGTAATCCGATTCGGTAAATAATTCCGCCGACGCGGCGGATGGTTTTGGTGGAGGATTTTGGGAAGATGAAGAGGAATGCGATTCTCGGTTGGATTCTGGTGCTTGCGCTGCTGATGAGCCTGTTCTGCATGCCCGCGATGGCGGAGGACGCGGAGACCGGCTGGTGGAATATTCTGCTGCTGGGCAGCGATTCGCGCGACGCGGAGCATTATCTGCGCACGGACAGCATTATCATCCTTTCGGTCAATCGGGAAAAGGGCAAGGCCAAGATGACCAGCGTGATGCGCGATACGTGGGTGGAGATCCCCGGCCAGACGGAAAAGGCCAAGATCAACCAGGCGTGCGCGATCGGCGGCCCGGAGCTGACGATTGAAACCGTGAATCAGTGCTTTGATATGGACATTCAGCACTATGTGCTGGTCAACATGGATGATCTGGTCTATTTCGTCGATCGCGTGGGCGGCATCGATCTGAACATCACCCGCAGCGAGCTGAAGTGGACGAACCAGTATGCGTCGGACTATCTGTGGGACATGCAGGGCGTGGAGCCCTATGAGGGCGAAACGCAGCTGGACGATTACGGCGACGTGCACATGAACGGCCTGCTCGCGATGTCCTATTGCCGCAATCGCTATTCGGACAACGACTACCGCCGCGTCATGCGCCAGCAGAAGGTGCTGAAGACGCTGGCCAAGAAGGTGCAGAAGCTCGACACGATGGAGATGCTCGGCCTTCTGAACGAGGCGCTCGGCCGCGTGGAGACGAATCTGACGCTGCTGGACCTGATGTCGCTTTCCGACGTGGGCATGACGATCAAGGTCGACGACATCGACCAGTACCGCATTCCGGCGAGCGGCACCTACAAGGCCGGCATGAAGGACGAGCTGTGGACGATTCGCCCCGATTTCGAGGAGAACGCGAAGCTCCTGCACGATTTCATTTACGGCAAATAACAATAAGAAGTAATCGAAGAGGTGCTCCGGAATGTACAGGGAAAGCGCCAAGGGCTGGATGAAGCATATCGACTTCATTGCGATCGACCTGATCTGTCTTCAGGTTGCGTTTTGCATTGCCTATGTGATTCGCCACGGCTTTGCCAACCCCTATGCGCAGCCGCTGTATCGGAACATGGCGTTCGTGCTGCTGCTGATTGACAGCGCGGTCATCTTCTTTGGAAACGCCTATTCAAACGCAACGCGCCGCGGCCTGATTAAGGAGGCCGGGCGCGTGATTTCGCAGACGCTGCTGATCACGGGCGTCTCCACGCTGTATCTGTTTACCGTGCAGCAGGGCGGCGAATACTCGCGTATTACGATGTATTTGACGATGACGATCTATGCGGCGCTGCTGCTCGTGTGCCGCCAGATTCGCAAAAAGCGCCGCGCAAAGCGCAATCGCCGGGGCGAGGACGCGATGCTGGTGGCGGTGACGGCCAATCGCGCCGACGAGGTCGTGTGCGATCTGCTGGACGATGAGAGCCGCGAGGCCAATCTCTCCGGCATCGTGATCATGGACGATCCGGAGCGCAAAGAGACCGACCCGCCGGTGCGGACGAGCTATCGCGGCATTCCCGTGGTGGCGACGGAGCGCGGATTGATCGATTACATCTGCCACGCGTGGGTGGACGAAATTCTGTTTGCGTCGCCGAACGCGAACCTCGTGGACGAAATCGTGGAATCGGGCATTGCGGTGCATGTGATTCTCGGCAAGGCCGAATCGCGCGTCGGCAAAAAGCAGGTGATCGAGAGTATGGGCGGCTATACGGTCATGACCACGATCACGAACTACGTGACCGTTCAGCAGGCGTTTTTAAAGCGCGTGTTCGACATTCTGGGCGGACTGGTCGGCAGCGTCGCGGCGCTGATTGCGCTGATCATCGTGGGCCCGATTATTTACATACAGTCGCCGGGGCCGATTCTGTTTAAGCAGGTGCGCGTCGGCCGCAACGGGCGCAGGTTTAATTTTCTGAAGATCCGGTCGATGGTCGTGAATGCCGACGCGATGAAGAAGGACTTGATGGATCAGAACCGCGTGAAGGGCGGCATGATGTTCAAGCTGGACTTCGATCCGCGCATCATCGGCGCGAAGAAGCTGCCGGACGGGCGAATCAAGCGCGGTATCGGCAATTTCATCCGCGATTGGAGCATCGACGAGCTGCCGCAGTTCTTCAACGTCCTGAAGGGCGATATGAGCCTGGTGGGCACGCGGCCGCCGACGGTGGACGAATGGGAAAAATATCAGCTGCACCATCGCGCGCGGCTGGCGTTTAAGCCCGGAATTACCGGGCTGTGGCAGACCAGCGGGCGCAGCAACATCACCGATTTTGAAGAGGTGGTGCGGCTGGACACGAAATACATCAACGAATGGGATTTCGGGCTGGACTGCAAAATTCTGGCCGATACCGTGAAGGCCGTGCTGGAAAAGACCGGTTCGATGTAATACGGAGGGAGAGCTGGGGCGATGAACGAGAATCCGAGCGTGCGCGTCATCGTCGCGGCGCACAAGCAGTACCGCATGCCCGAGGACGAGATGTATCTGCCGCTGGAGGTGGGCGCTGCGCTGCGAAAGGAGCACACCGGCTATCAGCGCGACGATGAGGGCGAAAATATTTCGCGCCTGAACGCCGGCTTTTGCGAGCTGACGGGCCTGTACTGGGCCTGGCGGAATCTGAAGGACGATTACATCGGCCTTGCGCACTATCGCCGGCATTTCAGAAGCCCGGGCGCCGGAAGAGGCGACAAATGGGCGCGCGTGCTGAAGCGGCGGGAGCTTGAAATCGGAAAAACGCGCGTGTTCGTGCCGCGCGCGCGGAGGTATTATATCGAAACGCTCTACAGCCATTACGCGCACACGCACGACGCGCGGCATCTGGATCTGGCGCGCGAAATCATTCGGGAGCGCTTTCCGGCGTATCTGGACAGCTGCGATCGCGCGTATGGCCGGCGCTCCGGATACATGTTCAATATGATGATTATGGATCGCGATTGCCTGAACGCCTATTGCGAGTGGCTGTTTGCGATTCTGTTTGAAATGCAAAATCGGATGGGCGAAACGGCGCTTTCGGCGTTCGACGGGCGCTTTTACGGCCGCGTGAGCGAGATTCTGCTGAACGTATGGCTGGAGGAGCAGCTGCGCGCGGGGAAGCTGACGCGGGCGCAGATTCGCGCGATTCCGTATATGCACATGGAAAAGGAGCGCTATCTCCCCAAGACCGGCGCGTTTCTGCGCGCGAAGATCTTCGGCAGGAAGTACGAAAGGAGCTTTTGAGATGCAGGACGCGCTGATTTCGGTAATTCTTCCGGTGTATAATGTGGAAAGGTATCTGCCGAAATGCATGGATTCGCTGTTTGCGCAGACCTATGCCAATCTTGAATTTCTGCTGATCGACGACGGCTCCGGCGAGGCGTGCGCGCGCTTGTGCGATTCGTATTTGCAGAAGGACGCGCGCGTGCGCGTGTTCCACAAGCCGAACGGCGGCCTTTCGGACGCGCGAAACTATGGAATTGCGCGCGCGGAGGGGCAATACATCGCCTGCGTGGACCCGGACGACTATGTGGACGCGGATCTGATGGAGTATCTCGTGGATCTGATTCGCAAATACGACGCGCCCATGGCGATCGCCAGCCACCGCGTGCTGCTTCCCAACGGAAGGACGCAGGAATTTCCGCGCCGGCCGGACTGCGCGATGGACGCGCGCGAATGTCTGGAGCGGATGCTGTATCACGACGGCGTGGATACGTCCGCATGGGCGAAGCTGGCGCGCCGCGAGCTGTACGCGGGCGTTTCCTATCCGAAGGGCAAGCTGTTTGAGGATATCGGAACGACCTATGCGCTGATGCTGCAGTGCGACAAGATCGCGGTCGGGTTCGAGCCGAAATACACGTATGTGGTGCGCGCCAATTCGATCGTCAACGGCGCGTTCCATCTGGGCAAGCTGGATTTGATGGAAATGACCGACAGGATGGCGCGGGACGTGACGGCGCGATTCCCCTCTCTGGCCCGGGCGGCGGAGCGCCGGCAGGTGTACGCGCGGTTCAGCACGCTGAATCAGATGCTGAACGTGCGCGGCTGGGATCGCGAGCGGCGCGAAATCATTGATTACATTCGCGCGCATCGGTCGGACGTCCTGAAGGACGCGCGCGCGCCGCGGCGCGACAAGCTGGCGATCGGGCTGCTTTCGATCGGCTATCCGGTCTATCGCGCGTGCTGGCGAGTGCACCAGAGGCGCATTGCGGGGAGAAATCCATGAAGGAATTTGATTACCTGATCGTTGGAACGGGGCTGTACGGCGCGGCGTTTGCGCGCGAGGCCCTGAAGCGCGGCAGGCGCGTTATGATGGTGGAGCGGCGCGGGCACGTGGGCGGCAATGTCTATACGGAGCCGGTCGCAGGCATTCAGGTGCACCGCTACGGCGCGCACATCTTCCACACGAACGACGCGCGCATCTGGCGGTACGTCGCGCAGTTCGCGGAGATGAATCGCTTTACGAACAGCCCGGTGGCCAATTACCGGGGCGAGATGTATTCGCTGCCGTTTAATATGTACACGTTCAACCGGATGTGGGGCGTTTCCACGCCGGAGGAGGCGCGCGCACGGATCGACGCGCAGCGATCCGAGATTGCCGGCGAGCCGCGCAATCTGGAGGAGCAGGCGATTTCGCTGGTCGGGCGCGACGTTTATGAAAAGCTGATTCAGGGCTATACTGAAAAGCAGTGGGGTCGCGATTGCCGCGAGCTGCCGGCGTTTATCATTCGCCGCCTGCCCGTGCGGCTGACGTATGACAACAATTATTTCAGCGCCCGCTTTCAGGGAATTCCGATCGGCGGCTATACGCAGATCATCGAAAAGATGATTGCCGGCGCGGAGGTTCGGCTGAACACGGATTATCTGGAAAATCGCGCGGCGCTGAATGCGATGGCGGAGAAAATCGTGTATACCGGGCCGATCGATGCGTATTTTGATTACGCGCTGGGGCCGCTGGCCTATCGCTCGCTGCGGTTTGAGCGGGAAATACTGGACACGCCCAATTATCAGGGCAACGCCGTGGTGAATTACACCGATCGCGAAACGCCGTGGACGCGCATCATCGAGCACAAATGGTTTGAATTCGGACTGGATGCGGACGGGCGCGAGATTCCGCGCACGGTGATTTCCCGCGAATATCCGCGCGAATGGAAGCGCGGCGACGAGCCGTATTATCCGGTGAACGACGAAAAGAACGGCGCACGCTATGCGCAGTACCGCGCGCTGGCCGACGGGGAGAAAAACGTGATCTTCGGCGGCCGGCTGGGCGAATACAGGTATTACGATATGGATCAGGCGCTGCTTTCCGCGCTGAATCGGTGCGAGGCCGAATTCGGCGAAAGGGTATTGTGAAAAAAAGAGGTCCAGATTGTCGAAAAACCCCGGAGAGCTCGAGAGGGCCGAAGCCCTCTCGAACTTTCAATCGAGCCCAGCGGCGTGTACGGTGGGCGCGGGGCTATTTTATCGCAGGGAAATCCCATTTCCCGGAGAGAAAATA